>NZ_JBWDNM010000002.1:0-699204 GCF_056269185.1 Paenibacillus sp. J31R122 | reverse complement strand
GAGAATCCATGGTTCTTTGGATTACTTATCGCCAGTGCAATTCGAATTACAATACTATAAAGCACTAGTTTGATACCCTTAAGGAGTGTCTACTTTCTTGACAGAGGTCCAAAAAAAACTAGGTTTACATGGGGAGGTATGGGTATGGATAGACGTATTGAAGTCATTGAGGGAACGATATCCACACTTGGAGAAGGTCCGGTATGGTTGGAAGACGATAAGACCTTCTATTGGGTAGACATCATTGAAAAGCAAATTCGTTTCTATAAACCAAGTACCGGTAAACAATGGACAATTCAGGCAGACCAATTTGTTGGAGCAGCAGTTCCTGCGACTAATAGCCGATTGGTTTGCGCAATGTACGATGGCATTTATTATTTAGATCTGAAAACGGAGCGTTTCGAAAAAATAGTTGATCTAGAAAGTGATTTGCCGAACAACCGTTTTAACGATGGCAAATGTGATCGAGCCGGGCGATTCTGGGCGGGGACTATGTCCTTGAATGGTGAAGCAGGAGCTGGATCGTTGTACTGTTTGGAGACCGATGGGTCTGCTCGAAAGGTGTTCACTGACATTGGCTGTTCCAATGGAATCGGCTGGAGTTCAGATGATCGTATGATGTATTATATTGATTCTAATACTCGCGAGGTACATAAGCTCAGCTATAATCTCGAGACTGGGGAAACCGGCAAGAGGGAAGTTGTTGTGAGATTAGGAGATGGAGAAGGTCTTCCCGATGGAATGGCTGTGGATGCTGAGGGGATGATCTGGGTCGCCCAATGGGATGGCTACTGTGTCACCCGGTGGAATCCAAGTACTGGAGAAAAGTTGGATAAAATCGAGCTGCCCGTCTCTCTAGTAACTTCCTGCTGCTTCGGCGGTGAAAATCTGAAAGAATTGTATATCACTTCTGCAAGAACAGGTTTAAGTGCAGAGCAGCTGAGCAAAGAACCATTAGCCGGAAGCTGTTTTCGGTATATGCCAGGTGTACGGGGACTACCAGTTCATGGGTATAAGGGTCAATAATTTAGTAGAGCCATAATGACAAAGACCATTTTCCTAAAACGGGGAGTGGTCTTTGTGCAATGTTGGTAAGCGAACCTCCTGAGAAAATGGGATTATATAGGAAGCATTATTTCAAAAGATTAATGGTAGACGATACAGCCATACGAAATGGTGTATTCTCCGTTATCCCAACCATGCCATGTCTCAGCAAGCGAACATGTCTATTGATGATTTTGAAGATTTATATTTTAATGTATGTAATTTAGATTATTCTAAAATGGATAAAGCGATGGACAATCTACTCATGCTGATGGATAAAACGGATAAAGTAAGGATTACTGGACCGGGTACCGTCTTGGAGTTTTCAATTAAAAATATGCCTTCATTTAAAGATGCTGGCGTTATGAATCTTCCCGATGGTGAAGTATATACAATGCCTGTTAAAGAGTCGGTCAACGGAGTTATATCGTATAATACGCCTTCACTAAAAGAGGGGTTTACATACGAAAATATTCGTTTTGAAATCAAGGATGGTAAAATAGTAAATGCTACAGCAAATGATACAGACAGAATTAATAAACTACTGAATACGGATCAAGGGTCACGATATTTTGGTGAATTTGGAATTGGTCTTAACCCTTATAATGAAAATCCAATGAAAGATACTTTGTTCGATGAGAAGATAGCGGGCAGTTTCCACTTCACACCTGGTTGCGTCCCTTCTAGTTCGCCTGGAAATGAAATTTGGCATTATGACTGATATGTAGGTATAATTTATGGAGTGAAAAGGAAGGGATGAATCGCATGTTAAATGCTTCATATTGGTTAACGAACGTACGATTAGAGTGTGGTTATGTTATGGAAGATGGGCAGGTTGCTGGTACTCAAACGAAGGTTTGCCATATTCGAATAGAAGACGGAGCTATTGTAGAAATAAGTGCCACGTTATCAGATCAGCACAGTAATCTTCCAAAATACGACTGTAAAGAGTTGTTAATGCTGCCTTCATTTGAAGAGGCACATATTCATTTGGATAAAACTTATTTCAATGGATCGTGGAAAGCTGTGAAGCCAATATCCAGCATCTTCGAACGAATTGAGGAAGAGAAGATATTGCTGCCTAAACTTTTACCTATGGCGAAGCAACAAGCTGAAAGTATCTTGACGCTTATACAAGGATTCGGCGCAACACATGTCCGCAGCCATTGTAATATCGAGCCTGTTAGTGGGCTGCGCCGTTTAGAGGCAACGAAGCAAGCTCTAAGCACGTTTTCTGGTAAAATTTCATATGAAATTGTTGCTTTTCCACAGCATGGCCTGCTTCGTTCAGATTCCGTCCAACTAGTGAAGCAATCTTTGGCAGAGGGTGCAACCCATGTAGGCGGAGTTGATCCCTACACAGTTGATGGAGATATAGAGAAGTCACTACAGACGATGGTAGAACTAGCGGTTATGAAAAATGCTGGCATTGATCTTCACTTGCATGAAGGAGGAGATGCAGGAAAGCAAACGCTGACTCGGCTAGCTGATTTGACAGAAGAAGGTGGACTGCAGGGGAAAGTGACAGTCAGTCATTGTTTCTGGTTTGCAAGTGCTCAGCCGCAAGAGGCGGAAGAACTTGCAGAACGTATGGCATCACTTGGCATGTCTATTGCATCAACTGTCCCTATTGGAAGAACAACGATGCCGCTCCCAATGCTGCATAAAAAAGGTGTAAAAGTAAAGCTTGCAACAGACAGCCTTACAGATCACTGGTCACCTTTTGGAAATGGAGATCAATTGGAGAAGGTAGGACGTTTCGCAGAACTATATGGGCGTAATGATGAAAGATCATTGTCTCAGTCTCTAGGATTTATTACAGGCGGGTTGACGCCACTCAGCCAAGAAGGTGATCAGGTGTGGCCTAAGGTAGGAGATAAAGCAAGCTTTGTATTGGTTCATGCTAGCTGCTCGGCGGAAGCGGTTGCACGAAGATCGAAGCGTCAAGCGGTTTGTTACGAAGGGCGTCTAGTAAGCGGTTCATTGTAACGTGTTCGTAACCTTCACCATATGAGAATACTCGAAAATGCTCAGTCAGACACAATACTATAATTCATAAAAAACGCCTTCATGGGCGTTTTTTATTTGCCTAGAGAAGAAGAGGTAATAAGTGAGAGGGCTTCCTTTTCAATATTGGAGAGGCTCGACATATTCGTGAAGGGGATTTAATCAAGTGATTTCGCCTTAAAGATAGATGACCATTCCTTTTGTTCAATTCCGGCATATCATAATTCAGTAATTCTTATAAAAGGAGCTGATGATGTGGCTGCCATGATCAAGGGTCTATCAAGCAAAACAAAAATAGATATTCTGATACCTGCGATTGAAAAAGATCTAGAAACACTTCCCTATGTCATTGATGCTGTAAAAAAACAAGTGAAGCATCCCATCGGCCAGATTTTTATCGTTGCTCCAAATCGAAGAAGAATGATAGCACTAAGTAGAAAGAAAAAATGTACGTTTGTCGATGAGAATAAAATTATTCCCATCACCAAAAAAAACATTCACTATCGCTCTAAGAAATGGGATAGATCCGGCTGGCTTTTCCAACAATTATTGAAAATGAGCGGAGACACACTATGTACCTCGGAATACTTCCTGGTCATTGACGCTGATACTGTATTGATTCGTCCACATATTTTTACAAAAGGTAAAAATACGGTGTTTTATTGCCGCGATTGGAGCCAGCCCGAGTACTTCAAAACTTACAGAAGACTTCTAGGGAAAAAACCAACATCACCTTCCTCCTTTGTTACTCACTATATGTTATTTAACAAGTCGAAGTTGACTCAGTTAAAAAGAATAATTGAATCGAAACATCAAACAAGCTGGTACTCAGCGATCATAAGAAAGATGGACAAATCCAAGCAATTCGCTTTTTCAGAATTTGAAACTTACGGCAACTTTCTTTATTCTAGTAATCCGAAAAACGTTATCCTTAAGAAAGCATTGAATAAGGGACTACATGTTAACTTTGGGCAGGTCACACAGAAGGGGATAAAGGAGCTCTCGAAAAAGTACAGATCGATTTCGTTCCATAAACGTAAAGGCTATATTAGAAAATCAGGAGTGAAAAGTCTATGATCTCCTCCTATCAAGTCGTATGGAAAGGGCCTGTCAATTTAACCACTGGTCTTGGAATTGCCAGCAGAGAGTATGTTAGTGCGTTAAGACAGCAAGGGGTCAATACTGCTGTCGGAGCATTGAGAAGCCGAAAAACAAAAGTTTCAAAGAAGCGAAAGGTATTAATTTATCATTATTCCCCAAATACTCTCAACGTAAGGAAGGAAAGGAAGAGTTTCAAGACGATTATCATAAACACCGTCTGGGAGACAACCCGTATCCCTAAGCGGTGGATCAAGCCGATCAATAAGGCAGATGCCTTGTGCGTCCCTTCCCTTCAGAACAAGCAGGCCATGCGTAATAGCGGAATCAGAATCGCTATATTCATCGTTCCTCATGGCGTAGATGCTCGTATGTTTACACCAAATAAGAAAAAAATACCTTCTAAAAAAACAAATGTGAAATTCACTTTTATTTCCGTATTCGGATTTCAGCACCGAAAAAATCCTGAAGCCTTGCTAAAGGCCTATTGGGAAGAGTTTTCCGCTACCGATAATGTCCTTCTGATCATCAAAACAAATGGATATACACCCAATGAGAATGAACGCTGGATCCGCGACCGTATACAAGCCTACAAAGCTAGACTGAACATTAGTAAGAGTACAGCCCCCATTCGGATCATTGCCCGACATTTAAATTCTAAGTCTCTTAGAAGCATTTATGCACAGGGGCATGCTTTTGTTCTTCCTACGAGAGGCGAAGGAGTCGGCTTGCCATTCCTAGAATCGTTGGCTAGCGGCGTCCCCGTAATAACAACCGGTTGGGGAGGACATATGCACTTCTTAACAAGAAATAATTCATTCCTAGTTCATTATAAATTGCGTCCCCCGATTATCGGCATGAATCGTAAATCCTCTATTTCACGCCAATTTCGCCATTTGTTCTCGGGAAAGGGGCAACTGTGGGCAGAACCGGATATTGGAAGTTTAAGAAGGCAGATGAGAAAAGCTTATGAAAATCCTCATTTATGTAAGGAGAAAGGGCAGCGAGCTAGGCGTGACTCGCTTAATCTGTCTTGGAACCATGCGGGCTTTTCATTAAAGAGAGCTATAGAAAAGACGATCAGGATTAAGAAATAAGGAGCACAGCTCCCCAGTTCCCCCGAGGAGGTATGAACTTGCGAATTATTTTACTTAGCGGCGGTTCCGGAAAAAGGCTCTGGCCCATGTCCAACGAGATTCGCTCCAAGATATTCCTAAAGCTTCTGCCAACAGGAGATGGTGGAAGAGAATCTATGATTCAGAGAGTCTGCGGACAGTTAGATAAAGCAGGATTGCTTCCATCTACCTCCATCGTAACACATATAAACCAAATTGAAATTACACAGAATCATGTTGGCGATCAGATTCCTATCCTCGCAGAGCCTTATAAGAGAGGAACTTTTATGGCAGTAGGCATAGCTGCAAGTTATTTCCATTCCAAACTGATGGTGGATGCCGATGAAACGATATGTGTCATTCCAGTCGATTTATTCGTTGAGTCGGAATTTTATCATTTGCTATGCCAATTACCTGAGATTCTAGCTCAATCGGGTTCCGAGTTATCTTTGATTGGAACGGTCCCAAACCGTCCCTCCACTCAATATGGCTATATTGTGCCCCAGGAAACCGGTGGGAAGGATTATTTCAATGTGTCAAAATTTGTTGAGAAACCTAGTGAAGAGATAGCTGCCCAATTGATCAGAGAAAATGCATTTTGGAACTGTGGCATATTCGCTTTTCCGTTGAGGTTCATGATTTCTTGTTTAACTAACAAAGGTTTGCCCATTGATTATGAAGAGCTGCTTGAGCGCTATGAATTGATTCCCGTGATGAGCTTCGATGAAGAGATCGTAGAGAAAACAAACCATTGTGTTGTTGTACCTTATGACAAAGCCTGGCAGGATCTGGGGGACTGGAGCATACTCCCGAATTACATTGGAAGCCATGTCATCGGTCAGGGTCAAATTTCAAGCGATTCACTCCATACCCATCTAATTAATGAGCTCATGTATCCGATTCATGTTATTGGTCTATCAAATATTATCGTAGCTGCAAGTCCCGATGGTATTCTCGTTGCTAATAAAGATAAATCGAATCAAATTAAGGGAATCCTTAAAGATTGGACGACTCCGATGTATGAGGAAAAAAGATGGGGGAGGGTCCGCGTATTAGACTATACGACCACAGAAACGGAAACCTTAACGAAGAAGGTAGAAATGTTGCCGGGAAAAAATACAAGCTATCATATGCATCAGAAGAGAAGAGAAATATGGACAATCATTTTCGGCTCCGGTGAGTTTATATTGGAAGGAGTAAATTATTCGATACAGACTGGAGACGTCCTTCAAATTCCCAAGGGAGCCAAACATGCGTTGAAGGCGATTAGTCCACTCGAATATATAGAAATCCAAATCGGAAACGAACTAATGGAAAAAGATGTATTCCGTATAACTATGAGCTGGGAAGAAACAATCAAGTACTGCAACATAACAGAGAAACCGTGATTAGATCCAGTAGCAAACTTCGTAACATGTCGATGATATGCCGATCCGGGATTATTGACGTCAGCTCCTTTATCAGTTGTAGCTTCGTAGCACGAAGGTAGGCTGATCGCCAGAATCGGTTTCCAATTCGAAGGAATCATAATATCCCTCTACAACAAAACGGGATATGCTGAGAGCATGAAGATCAATCTTTACGATCTCCGTATACATCTTCACGTTTGTGACTTGGCCTTCCTGCTGCTGTCCTAATCGGTCGTTCACGTTACTGCGCAGCATGAAATACAGATTGCTCTCATGCTGAATAAGTTCACCAATGTCAGCGTAATTTTGCTGAAAGATCGTTTCTACCTCATTCCGTTTCAAATCAATACCGAGAATTCGATATCCTTGCACAAGATAAAGGACGTCTGACGCTTCGTCAATGATAAGAGAGTTTTCCCCCTGAGTTGAATAGTCATAGATTCCATCAGGCTCGGAGCGAGGGAAAGCTAACGAGCTTAACCATTTACCTTGTCGGTCGAAACTCTCTAAACGGTGATCAAGAAGTACAATCACCTCATCTTGATAGGGAATAATTTTTACATTTGCAGTATCATTCATGTTATAGCCTATATAGAAAGAACGATACTCCTGCTTCTGTACATGATACTGATACAGAGAACCATTGAGATAATACCAGGTAAGCCCGATTTCTGCATCGTCGTACAATTGTTGCGGTCGGAAATACTCTAACTCTACCTTATCCATATTTACTGTAGACTCAAACGGTTGCGTCGCGCGATCCACAAGCTTTAATTCCGTATTAACAGTCAAGCGGTTAGCAGTAGAATCGATATACAATTGGTCTTTCTCAATTGTTATCTGATAGGGAGTAGGCACGGCGAGCGCAGCCACTACCTCTAGCTTGTCATTCAGCTTCAACACGCGAGAGCCTTCCGTATCCGCAACAATCCAAGTATCATTCACTCGAATGAAATCCCTGGCTCCACGACCTGAAGATCCTTCTCCATTCGTAACAGAAACCGTAATTGGTAATTCTCCGATCTTAGCTAATACCCCATCTTTGTATTCGTAAAAATGACGTTCCACCAAAACGAACCACTGGAATCCAATCTTACGGTATGTTTTTGCATAGCCATAATCTCCATCACGATGCACTTGATCCACAGCTTGATGAAGCTCATCCGGAATCGGTTCGTTCGTATTATTATCCTGAAAGCTCCATTTGGGTATCTTGTGACGGAACGTTTCATAGGAATCCAATGTACGCTTATCTTCCTTGATGATGAAATCCTTCAGGGGCGTCGACCAGATCGTCTCCGGGTCGGCTTCTTCAGTGTTAGTCAGATCATGGAAGGAGATATATTTGGTCTTATCGTTAACTTCGTATTCCACAAGCGCCCCTCGTGAGGATATCCACTTCCCCCCTTTTGTTGAGAATTGTGTATACTCAGGCGGATTATCTTCTAAGGAATACCCGTCCTTGTACTGAATAACCTCCAACTTTTCAGGCGACACACTAGTGAAGGTGTGGGGGTTCAATGCTTGCCAATTTCCTTCCCAAAGTCTTGGTTCAAAGTCAAATAAAGTGAAATCATAGTTGAGAAAGGACATATCTTCCTCCCCGGAATGGCTGCGGAAACGTCCAATAATTTGTGGTGAAGCATCCAGGAATGTCATTAATTTGGCATCAACCAAATCATAACCGACATAACGCGACACCATATAAATAGGATCTTGGTAGTAGATTATGTCGCCTTCCCCATCATGAAAAGAGTAAACTGTCGGACCTTCCGGAATTTTAAATACATTTGTATTGGGAAAATACTGTAAATCATGGGCTTTTGTCGGTATTTCCATTGGTATGGAATTCATTAACGCACTGTTAAATCGCTCCCATTCGTTACGGGACGGATCAAATACATACTCTGAAAAGCCTGATGCATTGAGCACCTTCAAGAAAAATAAACGCGGTTCCTCCGCGACAGTGACAGATAGTACCTCTTGAGGACCAAAAAAGATGTTTTTCATCTCTATAACGATTGGTGTAGACCCTATGTGAACAACAATCCAAGCTCCATGGTCAATATACCCTTCAGCTTTGGGGTCCCTCTCAATGAGTTGAGTACCTATGAGTAGGTTCTCTCCGTTCAGCCATGCCTGTGAGGGTAGAGATTCCTTCCATTCGTACAGAACTTGCTTAGCTGTTCCGTCTGAAGTGTAGTAGAGATTAAGGTCTTGCACGTAAATCATTTTCCGGTCTTTTTTCCACAGCACATGGGGTTCCTTCAAATCCGTCATAAATTCGCCATATGCGGGCTTCCAAACTTGTTCTATAGAAGCCGGATTCTGTATAGGGGTAGGGCTTTGTAGCGCGGGTACATGATTTGTATTCTTATTACCGTTTAACATGAAGAAAACAATAGCAAGCAATGTAATGCTGGCGCAGACAATAATAATGAACGACCGTCTTAGTGGTTTCATCATAGCCACCCTTCAAAAATCGTATAATTTCCACAACTATTAGACGCAAATGGTTGTAAAAAGTTTCCAAATATATATTAGACTTCTCATCTCCTATCATAGAATTCACTTTTCGAGAAAATAATGGAATATTCATCCTGCAACAGGGAGAATCTACAAAGTAGCTATCATATCATTGTAAGGGGGCAGGGTCGTGGGCTTTTTTAGAACAATGCTTAATAATAATCGAAGAAAGAGCAGACCTATGTCTAAAAAGACCACGTTATCATTCCAACCGGTATTTCCCACAGTGCAAGAGAATATTCAATATTTGAAAGAGGCGCTGTTTCATACGGACGATTTAGTAGGCCAAACCGTATCGATCCCAGGGTATACGAGCGAGTTCCTTTTTATGTACACCATGTGCGATCAGAGTAAAATTCGTGAGGAAATATTAAAGCCGATATCGGAAAAAAAAGACGGAGATTTAGAAGAAATTCTGATCTCGATGCGAGCGAGCAAGCACGATGATCTTGAGAAAGTGGTTGATTTGTTAGTTAAAGGGAATGCCGTGCTATTTATCGAAGGTATGGAAAAGTGCTATGTAATAGAGGTGAAATCGAATCATGTTCGAAATGTCACCGAACCGAGCAATGAGAAAGTTGTGGAGGGCTCACACGAAGGTTTTGTGGAAAGTGTCGGAATTAATCTACAGCTCGTTCGCAAACATATCGAGAATCGAAATTTGGTTGTGAAGCGGTATAAACTTGGAAATGAAACGAAAATTGAAGCGGTGATTGTCTATTTGCAGAATCTGGCCAATCCCAAGCTTGTCGATGAAGTCGATCGCAGAATACAGAATATTGATGCAGATAATATCTCATCTTCCGAATTTATCGAAGAATTTATTGAGGACAAATCTTTCTCACCCTTTCCACAGCTGCTGCATACGGAGAGACCGGATCGAGTTATTGGCAATCTGCTGGAAGGCAGAGTCGCGCTGTTGGCCGAAGGCAGTTCTACCGCACTAATCATGCCTGTGACTTTTTTTGCTTTTTATCAATCGCCGGACGATTATAGTTTTCGTTCACTGCAAGGATCGTTTCTCCGATTCATCCGAGTATTTAGTTTAGCCATCGCCATCGGTCTTCCAGCTTTTTATATTGCGGTGGTTTCTTTCCATTTTGAAGTGATCCCGCAGGACTTGCTACTGCCGATTAAAAGCAGCATTGAGCACATTCCGTTCCCGCCGATCCTTGAGGCGCTATTTATGGAGCTGACTATCGAATTGCTACGCGAAGCTGGCATTCGGCTCCCTGGTCCGGTGGGACAAACGATTGGGATCGTCGGTGGTCTTGTTATTGGAGACGCGGTTGTCAAAACAGGTCTGGTATCCAACGCCATGATCATTGTTGTCGCCTTAACAGCGATTGCTTCATTCGTTGTGCCTTCTCATGAGATGAGTGCATCGGTCCGAATGTTGCGCTTTCCTGTCATGGTTGCCGCATCTCTATTCGGATTTATAGGAATTGTCTTCAGCTTAATGATCATTCTAATTCATCTCTGTAAATTAGAATCGTTTGGGGCGCCTTATTTTGCCCCTGTCGCACCGTTTCGATGGAAAGACTGGAAGGATACGATAATTCGGATGCCCCAGTGGAAATTAAACCAACGTCCGCATGATCCAGCTCCTCAAAAACTAGATCAACAGCCACATTCAGTGAAAGAAGAGCAGAGTGATGATTAATGCGAGGGATCAAATTACACCAGGACAATTGTTTTTTTTGGTTATCCAGACTCAAATTGGTGTCGGGCTGTTAATGTTGCCTGCAAAGTTGCATAGCGCAGCGCAAGGGGATTCATGGATATCCGTCCTTATCGCCGGATTATTAGTTCAATTTTTTATTGTGATCATATGGTGTTTAAGCAAGAGATTTCCTTCGCTTACGTTGTATGATTATTTGCCAATATTATTAGGAAGATATATTGGAAAACTTGTCCATCTCGTATATTCTGCTTACTTCCTATTTGTGTCAAGCATTATTATTTTGCGGTTTGCTAATATTATCGGTGACTGGGTACTAATTGATACGCCCAAATGGATCGTTATGGGTATGATGACGAGTGTATGTATCTATTTGGTCCGAGAGAGCTTACGAACAATTGCTCGTTTTTTTGTACTTGTATTTTTCTGTAACATTGCGGTGATCATCATCTTTATTTGTGCGTATCTCCATGTTAATTTTCTATATATATTGCCGGTTGGACAAGCTGGAATATGGAATATATCGAAAGGCGTGCATGAAACCATGACGTCATTATCGGGGTATGAGATTCTGTTAATTTGTTATCCTTTCGTGGAAGGAGGCAGCGAGGGAAAAATCAAAGCGGTAACCTTTGCGAATATTTTCACCACATTGGTATATACCTTTGCGGTTTTTACCAGTCTTATCGTATTCAGTCCGCCGGAGCTAGAACTGCTTCCTCAACCTTTTCTTTTCATGGTTAAGGCGCTTTCTTTCAGTGTGTTCGAGCGGCCAGACATCTATTTTCTATCCCTTTGGGTGGTCGTGGCAGCCACTTCTGCGATGGGTTATATGTTCATGGCTTCCAGGGGGATTGCTAATCTCTTTCAGCAGCAGAGCGATCATCGCAAGGCAGTGCCTTATACAGCGGCACTAGTTTTTATAATTGCACTGTTCATTCACTCTCCGCTCTTAAAGGATACTCTGGATAAAATGATATCGATCGCAAATTATGTGTTTATATTTGGGATCCCATTTGTGCTATTGATGATTTCCGTTCTGTTCAAAGTAAAGGGAGCTAGGGGGAGAACGAAGTGAGAACGGGGTTAATCTTATTCGCAACCTTCTCCATGGTAGCAATTCTATCGGGCTGTTGGGACCAGCAAATGCTGAAGGAAACTAGAATTGTAAATATCGTCGGCTTTGATTTGGATCCGGAAGGGAAGCTTCAGGTTACCTCTTCGGTAATCGATGTCAGCGGTTCGCAATCCGGAAGGAAGGATATTGATGAAATCCACACGGCGACAGGAAATATATCCAGACATTTGCGGGATATACTTGATCGTGAGGTGTCCGGTGTATATTCGGCTTCCAAGCTCCGTGTCATTCTAATTGGAGAGGCTTTGGCGAGACAAGGTATTTATCCGTATCTCGATGTATTATACCGTGATCCCAGAAGTGCTTTGAATGCGAATATTGCTGTCGTAGAGGGTACAGCTCATGATGTCATCCGTACAACAAAAACAGGAACTAAACTTTTGGGCGAGCATTTTTACAAGCTAATCCAAAGTACGGAGCGTAGAACGGTAGTTCCGGCGGTTAACGTTCAACTCATCTGTCCGATCATGCTGGATCAAGGTGATGATTTCGCTGTCCCCTATATTTCTAAAAATAAGACGCCTTCGATTTACGGGATAGCTTTATATAATGGCGATAAAATGACAGACAAATTAAAATCTGAAGATTCATTGTTGTACCTGTTAATGAACGATAAATTAGCCAAGACCGCTAGCTTGACGCTTAAAATAAATGCGGAGGAAAATCGGGACCCAGAAAATTATATAGCAATAGACATTCAAAAATTAAAACGGAAGTTGAAAGTAAACGTCCAAAACAACCGAAACATTAAAGTGACGCTCAATTTGAAATTAAAAGTAACTGTAATTGAATACGCTAAGGATCATTTGAATGATAAGCGAAACTTGGATCGGTTGGATAAGAAGCTATCGGAAGAATTGACGAGAAGAGCGCAAGAGATTACGCAGAAAATGCTGTCGGCCAATCATGACGGGTTTGGGATCGGTCGAAAAGTAATGGCTTACTATCCGAATACATGGAAAAGGCTGCATTGGAAAGAGGATTACCCGAGGGTGGAGTTTATTCCTAAAGTGACGGTTGAGATAGTTAACCACGGAATAATGTACTAAATATATGCTCTCACCGGAACGCAAAAGACCCATAGAATGGGTCTTTTTGAGAAGTGTATGAAGGGAATTGACATCCAGAATGTATGGTTACATCCTAGACGTTTATTTAATAGCCGCCGCCGAAACGCATGCAACTACAAGCGATAATCACCAACAAAATGAAAAGCACCAGAATAGTACCAAGGTTTGTAAAAGCACCACCTACATTACCAGACATTTTTATAGCACCTCCTTACGTGTTGAGTACTCTATAATTTATGCATGAGCTTAACGGTCTGACTGTGTGTTTGTTATACAAGCAAATATACAGTGAGAATAGCCCATCCTATTTAAAAATAATGTGATTTTATTCACATATAAATATGTTCTAGGATGCTACACTTATTTTGCAAAGCAAAGCAGAGAAGGAGGCATTCTAACATGCAAGAACAAAAAAAAGAGAAACTAATAGTGATTGGTAACGGTATGGCTGGGATAAGTACAGTTGAGCAAATTCTGAAATTAAGTGATTCGTTTAATATTACGGTATTCGGTAGTGAACCACATCCTAACTATAATCGTATTATGCTTTCATATGTTCTGGAAGGTAGCAAGACGGTCGATGATATTGTCTTGAACGACTGGAACTGGTATAAAGACAATCGAATTACGCTGCATACGACAACGACGGTGACACATATTGATGCGGGAAGTAAGCAAGTGACTACAGACAATGGGATGACGGAATCTTACGATAAGATTATTATTGCTACAGGATCTAACCCGTTTATTCTACCGATTCCTGGTAGCGATAAAGAAGGCGTAGTAGGTTTTAGAGATATTAGCGACTGCAACCAAATGATTGATGCTGCTCAGAAATATAATAAGGCTGCGGTAATTGGTGGTGGACTGTTAGGGTTAGAAGCTGCTAAAGGACTCGTGAATTTGGGCATGGATGTCACGGTGGTCCATTTGATGGAAGATATTATGGAACGTCAACTGGATCACAGCGCTTCGTCAATGTTACAAGCGGAATTGGAACGTCAAGGCATTAAATTCGCTATGGGAAAACAAACCACTGAACTTATTGGGGGGGATAGGGTAAGTGGATTACGTTTCAGCGACGGTAGTGTATTAGAAGCGGAGCTTGTTGTGATGGCGGTGGGTATTAAACCAAACATAGCACTCGCCATGGCTAGTGGTATGGAAGTAGGAAGAGGTATTGTTGTAGATGATTATATGCGTACTTCATTTGAAGGTGTATATTCTGTCGGTGAGTGTACGCAGCATCGGGGAGTATGTTACGGGCTCGTAGCCCCGTTATTTGAACAAGGACATGTGCTCGCAAAGCATATTTGCGGAGTAGACACATTACCATATGAAGGTTCTATTGTAGCAACAAAACTTAAAATTTCTGGTATCGACGTATTCTCAGCAGGTGAGTTTGTTGAGGGACCGGAGCACACTGTGATTGCTGCTAAAGATGAGTGGAAAAGTACCTATAAGAAAGTTCTTCTACATGACAATATCATTGTCGGAGCTGTCTTATTCGGAGATGTAACGGAGTCTTCTAATCTGCAAAAGTTAATTAAGCAACATTCCGAAATGACAGATGATGTTTATAATACAGTCATGGGTTCAGGATGCTGTGGTGGTGGAGCTAAGAAAAAATCTTCTGTAGAAACAATGTCTGATGATGAGATTGTTTGTGGATGTAATGGGGTAACTAAGAAAACAATTATCGATGTTATTACGGATCAGGGTTTAACGACGGTAGATGAAATTAAAGCTTGTACTGGCGCAACCCGTTCGTGTGGAGGATGTAAACCAGTTGTTGAGCAAATACTGCAGTATGTTCTTGGGGATGGCTTCAAGATCTCTTCGAAACAAGGGATTTGTAGTTGTACTTCGCTTGATAGAGATGAAGTGGTAGCAGAGATTACGGCGAAAGGTTTGACAACGACACGCGAAGTTATGAATGTACTTGGGTGGAGTAACGCGGAAGGCTGCTCTAAATGCCGTCCAGCAATTAACTACTACTTGGGTATGATTTATCCAGAGAGTTATGAAGACGAGAAAGAATCACGGTTTGTTAACGAACGAATGAACGCGAATATTCAAAAAGACGGGACATACACTGTTGTTCCACGGATGTATGGTGGCGTTACGACACCGAAAGATCTCAAGATAATCGCTGATGTTTCCTTAAAATATGATGTCAAGGTCATTAAAGTGACAGGTGGACAAAGGCTGGCTCTGATTGGAGTCAAGAAGGAAGACTTACCAAAGGTATGGGAAGAACTTGATATGCCTTCAGGTTATGCTTATGCTAAATCGCTGCGTACGGTCAAAACATGTGTAGGTTCCCAATTCTGTCGATTCGGCACACAAGATTCCATGTCTATGGGAGAACTTTTAGAACGTAAATTTGAGCGTCTCGATTTACCTGCCAAATTTAAATATGCTGTGAATGGTTGTCCGCGGAACTGTGCGGAAGCATGTACCAAGGATATCGGTATCGTAGGAAATGATGGAGGCTGGGAAATCTTTATTGGAGGCAATGGAGGGATTAAGTCTCGTATTGCTGATAGCTTCTGTAAGGTTAAAAGTGATGAAGAATTGATTGAGATTTGTGGAGCAATTATGCAATATTATCGTGAAACCGGCAAATACTTGGAGAGAACTTCGGAATGGGTAGAACGGATAGGCCTTGAACAGATTCAGTCTGCGATATTGGATAATCTAGATAACCGCAAAGAACTCGTTAATCGAATTGAAATTGCGCTACAACAGGTGAAAGATCCATGGAGAAAGATGCTTAATGATGACAAAACACGTACAGCTCTGTATGAAAATAAAAAATCTGCAATTTTAGTGGAATAACCCATTAGTGTGTTGAATGGAAAGGGGAGAGATCAAATGGAAATGACAACGAATTATTATTCTATTGGTTCAATTGAGGAGTGTTTAGTGCAAGTGGGTCGAGTTGTGATCATTGAAGGTCAGGAGATTGCTATATTTCGTACTTCGGATGGGACTGTATACGCTTTGGCAAACAAGTCACCACACCCTAAGGGAGGGCCTTTGGCAGAAGCGATCGTATCTGGACATTATATTTACGATCCCTTATATGACTGGAAGATTGATTTAACGAGTGGAGTTGTGCAAGCACCAGATACAGGCCAAGTCGCGACATATCCTGTTATTGTGAGTAACGATGATATTCAAATTGGCGTTTATGCCTAACAATCTATCATATGAAAATATAAATAACGAAAGGCATTTAGGAGGTAGTCCGCTTGTATACACAAAGTGTAGAGAACATAGTAGATTCGGCGGTTAAGAAAAAAGAAAAGATGAACGAAAGTTTACTTCGCTATACAATTGCTGCTGCATTAGCGGGTGCCTTTGTAGGAATTGGGATTATCCTAATTTTCACATTAGGTGCCCCATTAGCCGCAATGAAGTCACCTTATCAATCCCTCGTTATGGGGGGATCTTTTGGAATCGCACTCACGTTAGTCATATTTGCAGGTTCAGAGCTATTTACGGGTAATAATATGTTTTTTACGATGAGTACATTAGCAGGTAAAACAACCGTGAAGGATACACTTAAGAACTGGAGTATCGTATTTTTAGGTAATTTACTAGGTGCTTTGGTGCTTTGCTTATTGGTTCTAGGTACGGGGCTGTTCAAGGATATACCTGCTGAACACCTTATCTTTACGGCAGTAGCTAAAAAGATGCAACTACCCGTAATGGAACTGTTTTTTCGAGGTATTCTTTGTAACTGGTTAGTATGTCTAGCTATTTGGATGTCCATTCGGGCCAAGGAGGATGTTGCTAAATTAATTCTCATTTGGTGGTGTCTATTTGCCTTTATAGCGAGTGGTTATGAGCATAGTGTGGCTAATATGACGCTATTAAGTATTGCTACCTTATTACCGAATCACCCAGAAACAATCTCTATTGCTGGATGGTTGCATAATATGATCCCGGTTACTTTAGGCAATATTGTTGGCGGAGGTCTGTTCGTTGGTATGGCGTACTGGGTTATTTCCCCAGTTCGAAAAAATAAGAAATAAAACATAATCGTTGGAATGTAAAAGGTGCTTTATAGGTCATAGCCCCGTCAAGTTGACGGTAGTAAGAAGAGTTTGTTAAGCGGCGATCGCTTCTCGGTATTCTATCGGAGAGAGGTCGCCTAATTTTTTCTGGAATTGCTCTTTGTAACCTCGAAAGTCCTCAAACTTTTCCCCCAGCCTAAAACTTTTGTACCCAATGCGGTTGTTTTTATAAAAACGAAGAAATTAACTTGAAATATGGTAAACTTATCTCAAAACTATAGGGAGAGAATAGGATGTCCGATCATGATGAACTTGCCGAACAAAGGCGAAAAAATTTAAAACTCATTCATTTTAGTAAAGATGATCAAGCACTTGTTGAGTCGGATAAACCAAAGGAGACGTTTGCAGATGTGGGCGGCCTAGAGGACGTGAAGAAGAAAATCAGAATGAATTTTATTCTGCCGCTGAAACAACCGGAGATATTCGCAGCATACGGAAAGGCGGCTGGTGGCAGTCTCCTGCTTTTTGGACCGCCGGGTTGCGGTAAGACGTTCTTGGCGCGAGCAGTAGCGGGAGAAATTGACGCAAATTTCATGCACATCGAGTTACAGGCAATTCTCTCGATGTACGCTGGGCAGAGCGAGCATAACCTACATGATATTTTCGAGAAGGCAAGGGAGAGCAAACCATGTGTCATTTTCATTGACGAACTGGATGCCATGGGGGGAAGCCGTCATCAGATGCGTCAACATCACGACCGAATGCTTGTCAATCAGCTTCTTCTAGAACTTGACGGCTTGCAAGCAGAAAACGATAACGTATTTGTAATTGGTGCGACGAATACTCCTTGGTATCTTGATTCTGCCTTGCGTCGTCCGGGACGTTTCAATCATCTTGTATTTGTACCGCCGCCGGAGGAAGCTGAACGGGAGATGATTCTTCAACTCAAAATTTCGGGGAAGCCGACGGATTCTATAAATCTAGCAAAGATTGCTTCGGAGACGAAGTTGTTTTCAGGTGCCGATCTAGAGCAAGTAGTGAGTGATGCTGTGGAATTGGCAATGGAGCGCACCTTCGAAACAGGTGAGATTCAACCGATCACGCATGATGATTTGAAGAAAGTGGCGAAGTCACGGAAGGCAACAACGCTGGATTGGTTCTCGACGGCGAAAAATTATGCTACTTTTAGTGATGTGAATAGAGACTATCAAGTCGTAATGGACTATGTAAAAAAGCACGGAATCAAGTAACAGGATTGGAAACGGGAGGTCTATGGCTGTGGAAAAACATTCTAATCAAGCAGCCTATGCAGCAGTACATCAGCTGATTGAATGGAAACGTTATAAGGAAGCTTTAGTCGAAGTAGAACAAATTCTGCGACAGGAACCAGAGAATCCGGACATTTATGCACTTATTTCTCATATATATTTCTTAATGGATGAATACGAGAAGGCGCTGCATTGGACGAATGAGACGCTTAAACGAGAGCCGGAGCAAGAATTAGCCTGGTATGTGCGTGTCGTTGTTTATTATGAGACAGAGAATGAAAAAGCGTTCAACGAAGCATTGCAGGAAGCTATGCGAATCGATCCATATGAAGCCAATTATTATTTCTTTAAAGCGAATAAGTTAAATAAGAAGGGGAAATTCGTTGAGTCGAAGGAGCAGCTGTTGCATGCCTTAGAGCTCAGACCAGAAACTCCGCTTTATTTGGCTATGCTGAGTTACACAGAGGCGTTGCTAGGAAACTTTGCGGATTCAACTAGATTAGACCGACAGGCGATTCAATATGACGCCGAAATGCCATATGTCCTCTTATATTTGGCATGGGCTGCGGGTCTGCGTGGGGATTACAAGCTTAAAGAGACATACATGCGAAACGCGGTTAGGATAAATCCGGATGATAAACAGTTTCAAGACGAATATTTAGAGTCGCTGCAGCAAAGTGAAAAGCTGTTTCGTGTATTTTTATGGCCTACCAAAATATTACGCAAACTGAAACCGTGGCAAATATTAGTTTCATGGATAGTCGCATGGGCATTATTCAAACCACTCATTATCCTCTTCCTTTTGCTTTATGTGCTAGCACATTGGGTAACGAAGTGGATTGTACACGTGCGAGTGTTCGGCTGGAAACGTAGAGGCTCGTAAGAGCTGAATGAAATATATTGGAGACTCGAAGATTTTTCAATGATTAAAAACATACATAGCTTGACTGGTTAAAAATACATAGTAAGAAGTAAATGTTGAAAGTTAAGAAAGAGGAGACTAAGAAATGAATTCTAAATTCACTCATACGCAGTATCTAGTTAGGAAAAAAGTTCTCACTATTGTGGGAGCCAAATTTCATATTTACGATAACAGCGACCAATTGGTTCTGTTCTCGCAGATGAAAGCTTTCAAGCTCAAAGAGGACATACGGCTATATGCTGATGAAACGATGAATGAAGAGTTGATCACCATTAAGGCGCGCAGTGTTATCGATTTCTCTGCAACCTATGATGTGGTCGATGCCGTGAGCGGAGAGCGCCTTGGTACACTGCGTCGGAAAGGTATGAAGTCGATTCTCAAGGATGAGTGGGTTATTTTAAATTCAAAAGAAGCTGAGATCGGGTTCATCAAGGAAGATAGCCGTCTGATGGCGCTGCTTAGAAGATTCCTTAGCAACTTAATTCCACAAAAATTCAATGTAGAGATAAATTCTAAGCTGATAACGGTCTTCGAACAAAATTTTAACCCTTTTGTCAGCAAGCTGAATGTGGACTTTTCACTGGATACTGCCAATCAGTTAGACCGACGATTTGGTCTTGCAGCCGCTGTACTGCTGCTTTCGATTGATGGGAAACAGGGATAGATTGAATATTGCTAAAGACACTGATCCGTCAGTGTCTTTTTTTCATGTAGAGTGAGCGATTGCTCACATTAACACCTCCATTGTTCTTACTTACAAATTAACGATTAAAGATCATTTCAGCAATTTTTCTATATCCTGTTGCGTTTGGGTGAATCAAATCCTTAGACCAAATCGTGTTGTCACTTGACATAGGGTGATTCCAAAAATCAATATGATCTAAATTGTACGCACTGCTAAGAGATAAAATGAACTCATTTGCTTGTAATAACTGTTCTATTACTATTTGTTTTTTTTCCTGTGGTAAAGGTAATCTAACAGTAAAGTCAGGAAGATTTCCTAATATGATGGCAGCCCCAGACTTACTTAATGTATCGATTATTAGTTCCATTTCGCTCCTATATTCATCGAGATTCCAACGGCCTTTTAAAATATCATTAGCCCCAGCGATCAGACTAACCAAGTCAGGTTGCAAGGCTAAAGCTTCTTCAAGTTGCTTTTCGCGAATCTCTTTAGTGATCAACCCACGTTTAGCTAGATTGGTGAATTTTAAAGTAGGCTCATGCAGCTCAGCAAAGTGTTCAACCCAACTTTTTAATGGGACTCCATCAACCTCATCACCTATTCCTTCGGTAATGCTATCACCTATGGCTACGTAGTGTTTCCACATGTCAGTCACTCCTTTTAGAAAATTATCTTCTAGCATAGAATAAGACAGGTTTAGATAAGAATCCTTCTTTTTCTGTTTAAATCTAACGAAAAGAATCGGAATGGAGCACGCAGTTGAATGAGACGGTTTAGATATGTTTATGAATAAGCCTTTAACCAGAAATGGAGAGCTCGTATCAAACGATGTGGGGTAAATCTGCTGATGGCTCCAATGAAAAGCTGAGAATGCTTCGCACATATATCTATATTCTTTTGAATATATATTAAGGTATTTGAAGAAATTGAGCGAGAATTCATTCAAAATAACCTGAAATAGAACAAGCCGGAGCATGGATGGACATGCGCTTCGGCTTGTTTTTATTTTGTTAAGTTTTCTGCTTGTCTTGCGTAGAATGATGCACTTTGGGGAGAGGTATGTCTATCTCGGCCTCGGCTTGGACAGTTTGGCTCAATATCCGGGCCACATGCTCATGAAATTGCCGCAACGCTTTGTCGGATGGCTGATTAACTTCTTTGATTATATATTCACATTTATTCATGAATTACGTCTCCAAAATTTTACAGTTGTCATATTCGATGATGTGTCATCAAAAATGCTCAACATTCTATTTGGAAGGCGGAAAAATATTAACACGTATGGAGTAGAGGAACTTATGGAAAGCAAAACTATTAAGCACGTAGCCGTCTATTTAAGAAAATCACGGGACGATGGTGAATTTGAAGACGTTCTCTCGAAGCATAGGGATACTCTTCTGGCCCTGGTCGAGAATCGAAATTGGACCTATAGGTTATATGAAGAAGTGGCCTCTGGTGAAAAGATAGAGTCCCGTAAGGAAATGCAGAAGTTACTTCGGCATGTTGAAGACCAGCTCTATGATGGCGTAGTGGTCATGGATATTGACCGTTTGGGGCCTGGAGAAAATAAGGATTGGGCACTCATAAAAGATACGTTTTTGAACTCCGAGACGGTAATCATTACACCAAACAAGATATACGATCTGGAAATAGACAATGACGATGTATCCTTTGATTTCATGTCTATTTTTGCCTGAATAGAATATAAAACGATTAAGCGAAGAATGAAGCAGGGCAAAGAGGCTGGGGCGAAGAAAGGCATGTGGACAAACGGAAAGCCACCGTTTCCATACTATTATGATAAGAACACAAGGTCGGTACTGGTGGATGAAACGAAGCGTCCGATTTACCGAGCGATTGTAGAGAAATATCTTAATGGAACAAACTTGGGACATATCGCCATTTGGTTGACGGATAACAAGATACCCACGCCATACAACATTAAGCCTGATGGAAAGAACAAGGGCTGGTCAAATATTACGGTTCAACGGTTACTGGCAAGCGAAATCCATTTGGGTTACATCACTTATGGCAAAACCCGTTCCAAGCGTGGTCAGGTGGAGCTTGTACCCGAAGAAGAGCGGATTAAAGTCATGGGAACACATGATAAGCTGAAAACACCGGAAGAACATGAAGCGATTATGGAACGGCTGCTTAAGAATCGCATGTTGAATCCCAATTCAAGACGTAACATTTTTCCTTTGTCAGGCTTGCTTTATTGTGAAAAATGCGGTTCGCGGATGAGGATCCGGGTAGGAGAGAACAAGAAGCAGGGGCAGCACTGGAGTGCATTGTGCTATCACCAGTACAAAGATGGCAGCAAATGTGAACAGCGTGGCAAGGTAATGGACGCTGATTTTTTCAATGCTCTGTATGATCGGATTATTCATGTAGACCCGGATATATTACGGGAAATTGAACTGCATGGAAGTCGTTATAGTGATACGCAGACGATCATTGAGGTCAAGGAGCAGGATTTGAAGAAGCAGAAGCGGGCGCTGGACAAGCTACATGAATCGTATGAAGAGGACATGATAACGAAACAAGTGTTTTTGGAGAGGAGGGCAATACGTTCAAGGCAAATTCAGAAGTTGGGAGAAGAGTTGAAGGATTTACGGAAGGTTGTAGTAGATGAAGGAAATTATCCGGCTGTTGAGCAGATATATGAACGGGTAGAGCAGTTTAGGGTTGTGGAGCGTCGCGGTGACGAGTGAAGAGAAGAAAGGGCGTTGAAGAAGTTGGTTGAGCGGATTGTGTATAATCGGGAAGGGAATCGGGTGGAGTTGACGGTTTGTTATAAGTGATTTGAATTAGGATAAGTCTTTGGAGGCTTCTGGAAAAAATTCCAGAAGCCTCTTTTAATATGGTACAATATACCTAAATTAGCTATTATCAGATTTACAACTTCATATAAAGAGGCAATAAATAGAGTAAAGAGCTTTATCAATATTAAGGAAAGTAATCTATTATCACTTGATGTAATAGGACAAATCAGAAATAAAGTAACACAATTTGGTATTTATAGAGAAATTGATTTTCATGAAGTTATTGGAACAATAAACAACACAATACAGTTTCTTATTGCAAGTTTATTTCCTTCTTTCATGAATGACGGAACTGACTAATATAAATTGGATGAGCTAATTATGAAGATTAATGAAACCCTAGAATTGGCTAGGTATCAGGAGAACATTTACTGGTCGGGTTATTTCGGAGAAGAGTTTGCAGATCTATATAATCTAATTGACGAAGTCAAAAACGACAATTAGTTTCAGGAATTCTTAGAACAGCGTAACATGGAGATCTATATTGAACGCGATTGGTATATTGATGCGAGCACGTTTATGATATTATTCTTTGATGACTACGAGGATAAATCACTAGAGTTCAGCACTGTTGATTATCCTAGTTTTAACATTACTTTTTTAAAGAATAATTAAGAAAGGATAATTGCTTACATAGACCATTATCATAATTTGCTAAATGACAATGATAACGCAATATATGAATGCAGTAAAGTAGGTGGCATATCTAGGGCAACTTTGATTTCTTGGGCTCGAAGAAGCAGTTTTAAAAAAACAATATAGTTCCAATACTTTGAAATCTATCTTGAAAAAGAATATTCTTGAAAGTTAATCAGGAAGTCTGATCTGAACTTCAGTTAACTTCGGATTCAAGCGTCGGGGCATTCACCCCTCGGTCCGGCAAAGGTAATGGGAGAGAATTCGGCCGATCTCCAATATCGATATTTCCAAATATTTAAAAACGAGAATACGTTTATCAAATTATGTAAAACAGGACTTCGAAAAGGAGTGTTTCGTTTGGATTTGTCATTGACGCGTGCTATAAAAGAAGCAAGTTATTTGTCAACACAAAAAACGCACCGATATCGTCCAATATTAAGATACATGTATGAGCAACATCGCATATTTAATAATGAAGTTTTACCGATAGAAATTTTCACGCATCTTAAACAATTTCCGGAATTTGGCGATTATACGCTCGAAGAGCAAGATGCTGATTTATCGGTTTTAGTTGAAAACAATAACTTAGTGTTGAACCAAGATAATACAGATGCTGTTACATTGGAAGAACTTATTAGGAATCGAAAAACATATTCACTAACAGAATATACGATTGAATTTGAAAAAATACTTATTTTTATGGAGAAAAAACTTCACCGTATACGTGGTGGTTCTTTGGATAAAAAACTCACTGAGCATCTATATAATGCGCTTGTAAAATTAAACGGATTCTCCGTGCAAACCGAGTTGGATTCGTCTTCGCTTGTTCAACTATATGAAGCGTGGGAGGAGCTGTTCGAACGGTTTACAAAGCTTGATAATGATGCTTCGGATTATTTGAATCATATCAGCGGTGATAAATTGGATAGCAAAATGGAAACCGATGCCTTCATCGTATTTAAAAATCAGTTCTGTTCTTATTTAACGGATTTCATGGTTGAACTTAACCGCAATTCGCCTGCGATAATTAATATTATTACACGCATTTCGGAGAAGAAAATTCAAAACATCATATTGCAGCTCGTCCGTCATAAGAAAAATATGCCGACCACGACGGTCGTGTCGGATAAAGAGTATTCCGATACCTTTTTTGATGTATGGACAGGCATCCGTAACTGGTTTTTGGCAAGTAATACTAAATCGAGCAAAGCGTTTCAACTTGAGTTTCGTACTCGGGATGCCATTAGTAAAATGTCTAAGCTTGCACATTTTTATGCGGAGCGACAATTTGTGAAAAAGAGTCGAGTAACAGAATTTTTACGACTTGCAGACATGGTGCATGAGTCCGGCAACTTGGAAGTAGCTCATAAAGTTTTTTCTTACCTATTCGGATTCGAAGGCATCCAGCATTTCAAAGTCGCACGGAAACCGTCGGAAAGGAATGATGGTACGGTATGGGATTTTGACCCGGATGAGCTAGATGTGACGTATCGTATTCGACCACCATCCGAGAGAACCATAAAACAGAATTTGAAGGTATCGAAAGTGAGCCAGGAGGCACTCGAACAGCAACGGTTGCTCGCGGAGCGACTGGCATACGAAGAAAGTGTATTAAAAGCGCTCGTGGAGCAGCCTTGCTTAATCTTAAAGGATTTGGACACCAGAGTTGAGCCGTTTGTTCGAAAAGCATTATTGGATTGGATAAGTGCGGCGTTCTTGAATCCAGTTGGCTACGGCATCTATGAAGGTACCACAGAACTGGGCGTAAAATTTAAACTTCATAAGGTTAGTAACGATATTATTGAACTGCATTGTTTGGATGGAATCCTCTTCTTGCCCGATTTCGAAATGACATTTACGGAGGTGAAAACGCGTGAAAAAGCTGTCCCAGGAGTCTCTTGATTGCATTCATCAATTGCTTGATAATTTTTGGGTTGTACGCAAGGAAAATCCAGAGCTTTTTTATGAAATTAAACAAAACGAAGGGTTTCTGCGGGATTACTTTAAGGACTACTTCCGTTTTAAGTTGGTAGTTGGGACAGATTTTGCAAAAGTTGAGAAGTTTCAAGTAACGCCTCAACCGTCAACAGGCATATCAGATTTCAAAGAGGTGAAAGATTACGTCATTTTTTACTGTGTACTTGCGTTTTTGGATGGAAAGGCATCAAAACAATTTACGCTGTCAGATGTTTGCCAAGCGGTCGTTTCGTACTACCCAAGAAGTTCCAAGGGATCAGTCAATGAAAACCCTCTACCATTAACATGGAAGGGTAACGAAGGGTATAAAAACCGACTATCACTTGTCCGTGTATTGAAAGAAGCTGTTCGGCGGTGTCTGATAGAAGTAATGGATAAAAACATTGAAGACTTCCAAGACCGAGAAACGAATGATGCACTGCTGCGTTCAACCGGGCTTGTGAAATATTTTATGCGTAATATCAGTTTTAATATTGAAGGAAAATTGACGCTAAATGATATTGTGTTGCTTCAAGAAACTCAGGAACGGGAATTAGGTATAGAAAGAAGGCATTTACTGTACCGGAAATTGTTTTTAGAGCCAGCCTTGTATCGGCATGAAGTATCGGCGGCAGATTTTGATTACTTAAGACAGTACGGTCGCCACCTAAATGAACATGCCGAAAAATACTACGATATGAATGTGGATGTCTACGGGAGCAGTGCTTTTTTAGTAAAAGAGAACGTTAGCACGTTTCGGCGGTTCTTTCCAGCAAGTAATGCTGAATCGAACCTAATTGTTCAGTTTGCAACGTTGTTGCGACTTAAAATCATCGACGATAATGACAGTCTCGTTGAACAAAAAGATGGGACAGTCATTTTAACAAATATTGATTTGGATATTATGTGTCGGCAGCTTATAGATGAAAATAGCCACGGATGGACGACGGGCCTAAAAAGTATGAGTATCACTGAAGTTAAGAATACAATTAAAAATACGCTATTTGAATGGAAATTAGCGGAGACAACGCAAGAAGGCGATTTGAAACTATACGATGTAATCGGAAGATTTTTTGAAAAACCTAAAGAAGAAAATAATAAAGGAGTATGATGATGACTAACGATGCACGGCGTTGGAAGCCTCACCGCTTCATCCTATTTAACTATTGGTATTTTAATTATGAAGAATATTACTTCAAGAACGGAAGACTGTTACTGCGTGGTCATAATGGTGCGGGAAAGTCGATTGCCATGAATACGCTTTTTACATTCATGCTGGATGGAAACAAAGACCCTAAGCGGTTGGACCCATTTGAGTCAAGTGACCGCAAGTTTTATGACATCTTGCTTGGAGAAGAGTCGTTAAACAAGGACATTATCGAGCGCATTGGTTATGTTGTGATTGAATATAAGTTGACGAACACGGAGCAGTACATCACGACGGGATTTGGACTGCATTCCAAACGAAAAAACAGAAGGTTGGAAGATGCCTGGGGGTTTGTGATTCATGACCGTTATCGGCGTATTGGGCGTGGACCAAATCCGATCTCACTCTATAAGGTAGAAGTATTAGATGGTTCACCGGAGCAAATTCCCTTAGATAGAAAACAAATAACGACAGCAATCGGCGAGAGTGGTACGGTCGTTGATAGTAAAGATTACGCGGAACTGATTAATAAGCAACTGTTCAAGTTTCCGGATGTAACAGGACTTAAGCTTTTTACCGATGTTCTCGTACGGCTTAAGAGCCCTAAGTTAACCAAAGGCGGGGGACCTGACGATTTAAAGGAAACATTGAACGATTCATTGCCGCCATTATCGGACCATGAATTGTCCGCTTTAACTACTACCATAGAAGCGCAAGACCAAACACAGCGGGAAATCTTCAAAACACTGAGCGACCTTGGTTTTGCAACGAAACTGGATAAAGGTTATGACGATTATGTTTCATACGTATTTGCGGAGAAGGCTAAGTACTATTTGGAAAGTGAAAACACGTGGAATGCCATTGCTTTGGAACAGCAGACGATACTAAGTGATATTGAAACCAAGAGTGTTGACTACGATGAGACCGAGCAAAAAATCCGAAATATTGAACATGAAATTGAAGGGTTGAAGCAAGCAAGGCAGGAATTGGGGCATGATGAAATAGCGGATTTGGATGATACTCTTCAATCTGCCAGACAAGAACTAACCAGAATATCGAATGAAAAATCAGACAAAACAAATCGCTATGAGTTGAAGAAAACATTATTAACGGATGCGAATTACGAACGGCGAAATATTGAAAATGAATTGTGGACAATTGAGAAAGAACTAAAAGCCGCGTTGGAAAGTCTGGAGGAGCTGGGGATGGATTCGGTATTTGAAGACATCTATCTGGCATTCTTTGACCATTTCGAGCGGAATGAAAAAATTGGCGATTATAATTTTTTGAATTGGGAATCTGAAATAAGGATTAGACTTCAAAGGCTTGGGGTGCTACTCAAACAAATTAGAGAACTGGAACAAAAGAAGCGCGATCTGGATGGTATGAGACAACAAATAGAAGAGAAACAAGACGTTCTTCACAACGAAAGAGAAAAGCGTACGACCCTTGCGAATATCTATGATACGGAACGAAACGACGCTTATGTAGAGCTTGAAAACTGGATAAACGAATTAACAGCTCTCGTGCTTAGCGTTAATAGCAGTACGAGCGTGAAACGGATGATTAATGGATATCTAGAAAACGTGACTGAAGAAGAGTTGATGTCTCCAATCTCGGTTGCGCGCGAAGAACAAGTGTCCCAGTGCCTTAAGGAGCAAGCATCGCTAGAAGTACAAATGCAATCAAAGGTTGAAGAAAGGAAGCTTACTAAAGAAGATATCGGTGTTCTCGAGGGCACTGATGAAATTGAACCTGAATTTCCTGTAGCCAAGCAAATCCAGTTACGTGAGTTCATAGAAAAAGGGATTCCTTACGTACCATTTTACGCTGCGGTTGATTTCAAAAAGAACCTTACTGAAGAACAGAAGTCACGTTTGGAGTCGGTACTAACCGAAACTGGTGTACTAACTTCGCTGATTGTACCCGCTAACCTTTATAACGAAGCGTTGTCCGCAACGGTTCTCAGTACTCATCAAGCTCAGGCGCCGAACAATCTAACAAAGTATCTAGATATTTCGGCTGCCGGAGATGTGAGTCATGATGATGTGCTAGCAGTTCTGAGGGGGATTTCGGTTTCGGAGTCGGACGCCTTTTTTGTAACGGATGAAGGATCATTTAAAAGTTCTTTTACAGCCGGAACAGCTTCGCAGAATGGTGTAGCCAAATATATTGGAAAGCATGCTCGGGAACAAGAGCGGCTCCGTAAAATCGCAGCGTTAAAAGAAAAAGTTGCTGCACTTGAGTTAGAAATTGATAAGCTTGAAGTGCTTTCTAATGAAAGTAAAACGCGACAAAGGAAAATTGAAGTTGAGTATCAATCGTTTCCGAAATTTTCGGCCCTAAAAGATGCTAAGCAACAATTTGAAGTCGTTGCAAAACGCATCGCAGAATTGTTGGAACCTGAAGTCTCGTCGATAAACGAAAAATTCAAGGAACTCAAAACCAGCGTGGAGACGCAAAGCAGGAACCTGAACGCAGAGTTCGAAGACATCGCAATTGAGAAAAATGAGCAAGTCGTATCTGATGCGTGTGATGGTTTACGTAATTTCGAGCGAGCGTTATTACAACTAAAAAGTTCCTACCGTTCACGAGGGGATAAACAAAATCTTTTAAAGATTCAAGATGACAAGATTAGTGTTGTTATAGATGGTGTGGATGAGGCGAGGGCCGCCGTTTTGTCACTAGAAGGGCAAATCAAGAACATAGATATTCGAATAGAAAACTATGAAAAGCGATTACAGGACATTGGCACGGATAATAATCGTGAGCTTGCCAAAAGTATTAACAGTAAACTGGAACAATTGCCAAAGGAACAAAGGGAGCTGGACAGGCGACTTAATGACCTGAAAAACGATTTGAAACATTCTCGTGACCGCCTTCCGATTGGAACTCAGAAAGAACAGTTTATGAAGGAGCTAGTTTCGGCTTGGGAAACTGCCTTATTGCAAGATGTAAAAGAATTCAGGGAAAAGTTTGGGCTTGAAACCGAAACAGATACGAAATCGCTTGCCGAGAGTGTCATGTCGAAGATCGGGCAACTCCTCACGAAGAAGGATAGAACTAAAAATAAAAGCGAGTTGGGCAACGTCTTCTCGGATGCGGACAAGGGATTGCCGGAATACAACTTAATGATGGAACCGGTGGAATTCGAAGTTGATTTTTCACATATCGCTATTGAAGACGAAAGCCGAGTTGAAATGCTTAAAATGATAGCTAGGCGTGAAAAAATTACAATAGAGTATCAGGGCCGTCGTGCTTCGCCGTCGTATGCCAAAAACAAACTGATCGAGCATGAGGAAATGCTTTCAAAGGTAATGGCTGAAAAGGACCGCGAGATTTTCGAAGACTACCTAATTAACCATGTCGGAGAAACAATAAAAAACAAAATTCGAAATGCGAAAGAATGGGTAACACGTATCAACACAATAATGGAAAAGACGCAAAACTCCAGCGGACTAAAGTTTGATGTCGAATGGTCACCGAAAAAGAGTGACAGTGAACAGGAACTCGATACAATAGAATTAGTTCGTTTTTTGGAGAAGGACCCAATGTGGCTTGCGGATCCAGATAGGAAAAGGATTGCCCAGCATTTTCGTACCAAGGTGTATGAAGCGAAACACAAATCTGAGTTGAGCGGAACACAGACTCTCATGGAAGATATTAAGTTGGTCTTGGATTATCGAGATTGGTATGAATTCATTATTTACTACGAAAAAACAGGCGAAAAGCGCAAAGAAATGAAGAAAAGCAATTACAATACCTTCTCCGGCGGAGAGCGAGCAATGGCAATGTATACACCACTCCTAGCAGCAGTTGATGCACGTTTGCAAAATGCTCACTGTGAAGCTCCTCGTATATTTGCATTAGACGAAGCGTTTGCTGGCGTAGATGATAACAATATCAAAGAAGCGTTCAAAGTAATTGAGAGGTACGACTTTGATTACACATTAAACTCACAATCTTTATGGGGTTGTTACGAGGAAGTTCCTGATCTGTCGATTTATGTTCTGAATCGAATGGGGAATTCAAATCTTGTTAATTCAATTTCATACTCATGGAATGGCATTAAGAAGACGCGTGTGGAAGAGCCTTATGAAACAAGCGAGGACGTTCAATCTTCGTTTGCTCAGGTTACATTGTTTTGAGTTATTTGGCGTTCACCACGTGCAGCGTAGGTGAATGAAATTCCTCATGAAGGCAGCAATCTGGACAAATTCATGAGGAATAGTGTCACAAGATGATGGGTTTTCTTTATCTTGAACGATCACCCTTGCGATCGCTTAAAAAGATGAAAGAACTTAGCTTTAATATGCTTGCTAAAATCTTATAAGAAAACCTGCCGGAGGAAACTGGATAGATGGAATCATCATTACAGCAATTAGTTGAGATTTTCCGAAACATCGATGGTTTTAACAGAGTGTTCTTGCTTTTTCGTCAAAAATACAGAAGTTACGGAAGAATTACCAAAAGTACGACAGTTAATCTTGAAGATCCAACACCTGATGAATTACGGGTATTAAACGGATTTTTGGGTTCGGCTTATGGGAAAGATGAGGTAATCCCAATTGCTGCGGACAAAATAGAGAAGGAAATTCGGAATAGTAAATATCGAGAATTATTCGATGGATATGATCTAAATGATTTTTTAAAAATGTACTATGGGGGGAAGTTAACTTCAAAAAGTGAAGACAAGCAGCGTTATGATGCAGAAAAGATGAAATTTTTCCAAGCACTTTCGAGTGAACATCAGATGGAAAGTTCATTCTACCAATTTATTTTATTTATCAAGACTTATAAAAATGCACCATTTATTCATATTATGTACAAAAAGAACCCCGAGCTCCTTAAACAATTGCTTGAATTAATTAAAAAATTATTTGATTACTTACCTTTAAGTAGTAACATCTATTTGCCTATGCTAGCTTATGAGTTTACTGATAATTTTTATGATTTGAATCCTAGATCTGATGGCGGTAAAATTTTGCTGTTTGCATTACAAGTATTAAATCATTTGACATCAGGAAATGTGCTCATTTCAAAACCAAATGAGGAGCAGATCAAAGAGATTTTACGAGGTTATAATATTATATATTGTCCAGAGGCTAATAGAAAAACGCATCGTTTGTGGATTTCAGTTACTCTTAATGAAGAGGAAAACAGATATCAATTGATTCCTTTGAGAAGGATCGGCGAGGGATCTTTTGCAGAAGTATATAGAGTGTTTGATCCCGTATTAAAAAGTGAATTAGCATGTAAAGTGCTTTTTGAAAGATCCAATATGTTTGAAAATAATGTAGCAGGAGGCGACGATCCGTATCTTCGATTTAAAAGAGAAATTAAGTTTCTAAAAAATAAAGTTTCTCATCGAAATATAATTGAAATCAGCAAAATACAACTTGTAAATGAGCCAGTCTTTTTCACGATGCCTCTGGCGGATGCTTCTTTAGATGAATGGTTGGGATTAAATTCTTGCATCTCAGAAGAGGTAAGAATAAGTATCTTTAAAGATATCCTAAATGGTGTAGATTATCTTCATGACCGCAAAATTAGTCATCGAGATTTAGCTCCTCATAATATTTTGTTATTTAAAGAAAGCGACGGGTCTATACTAGTAAAAGTTGCTGATTTTGGGCTAGCAAAAGACAAGCGTTCACTATCAAAATCAACAGGATTATTTGTTAATGGATATGGAAGAGCAGGTTACACTGCACCAGAACAATTAAATAGTTTGAAGAGTGCTGATCATTTATCTGATATTTATTCATTGGGGGCTATTCTTTATTACTTATTAAGTGGAAAGCCACCTGAAGAACGATACAGACGATTGGTTACACATCAGCTCATTATTATGAAGGCTATGGAGGAGGATCGTACTAAACGGTATCAGACAACTAAAGAACTTATTGACGACATTAATCTTATAGATAGAAAAAGTATGAGAAAAGAAAATTCTCCGTTTTATAGTTTGGAAACATATGAATTTAAAGATTTCTCTGCCGATGTTAATTATGTTTTACAGTGTATTGCTTCAGTTCAAATCGAGGATTCTGATAGGGTTATTGAAAAGTTTATAGTACCATTCAAATCAATTCCGATAAATGTATTTGTGGAGTGTGCCAAATGTGACGCGTTAATGATTCCTTTTGTACATATGACTGAAGAAAATATATCAAATGTAACAAATAATAATGAAGTGGACTGGGATCAAGTGTCTTTGCTTATAGATTGTATTTACTATGAGTCACAAAATATAGCATTACAAATAAATGTTACAAGGATATTAATGAATATTGCATTGAAATTTAATAATCTTTTGGCGCAATCGCTACTTGTTGGTATCCTAGTGTCAATGAATAGTTTTACTTTAATATCTCAACAAGTAGCATTTATAATTGAAACAAATTATTCGGAATATCGTGATTTGCTGAAATGTTTGTTGCAGGAAATTGAACACCCTTATGAGATACAAGAAATATTGAATGATTACTAGTGAAAAATTTTCCGACTTGAGCCCTTCCCCCACCTTTTTGGGTAAATAACCCTAAGCAATACTTTACCAAAATCCCACCGAAGAGGTGATGCCTCATAATAACTCAAAAAGTACCTAATAGATTAGCCAAGGAAAAGTTGTCATATCTGCTGCAACATGTAAAAAATCCGGTGAACTGGTTCCCTTTGTGGAAGAGATATTGAATGAAATCGCGAAGCGCGACAACAGGCTCGTCTTCCCTTCTATTGGATATAGCTAGTTATTGACCCACACGTACCTGTCATTGGTGTCACGTTTTGGAAAGTGAATCATTACAGGTGAGGTAGTAGTTGCTTTGCTTAACAAGCATTAAACAGCAGCACACTAGCCGGTAACTTTTCTGAGAATTGCCGATGGGCACTTTAGAAGCTATTTCTCGAACAGCTGAAAGATAAGCCAGCGGACACAGACAGCTATAACAAAACAAGACCCCCGATTCCTGTACAATACAGGAGATCGGAGGTCTTTTTTTTACTATTTCATAAGTTATTCCATTTCCTACTTCATACGAAGCATAGATGTCCACAAATCATTGCTCTCATAACCAAGGCGCCATGCGCCAATACCTGCTAGATCGTATTTCTTAGCAATGTTAATACGAGCTTTCACTGTTTCCTCAGTTTCTGCCCAGAACAGATAAGTATATCCATCCTTATAATACTTGTATTTCATCTGTCCGGATTCTGGATCAAACACACCGGTTGCACCTGTGTCTGAAATAAGTGTTGGTAGCTCTTTCATATAAATAGCACGATTGCCTACGAGCTTACCAGTACCGTCTAGCTTCCATTCCCGTACGTAAAACGGAATTCCCAGCATTAGTTTGCTGCGAGGGATACCGTAATCAAGAAATTGCTTTACACCTTCTTCGACCCATTTTAGCCCTGCGACTGAACCAGGAGTATCACTCCCGCTCCAATGCTCATCATAGGCCATAATGTATATCGTATCAACGACCGCTGCGAGGGCGGCATGATCATAAGCGGTTAGATGATTCCAGCTAACGCTGCCTCTTGGCAAGTCAATTGAAATCGTTAATTTCTTCGCATGCACGGCATTAGCAAGAGCTGTGACGAAGGCAGTGTATGCCTTGCGGTCATTGCCAGCTACTTCTTCGAAATCGAGATTGACCCCAGCAGCTCCGATAGCGACTAGGCGATCAACGAGCTTGCTAATGAATTGCTTCTGAGCAGCGCTATTCGCCAAAAATTCTGTCGTCATTTTTCGGTTGAACTGGTTATGAACAAGTGGCATTACTTGAATGCCTTTTTCTTTTAATGTAGTTACAACTGTAGGGTCAGATGTATCTTTGAGAGAGCCGTCAGCAGCGGATAGCTCGAACCAAGTTGGAGAATCGATCGAAAGTCCTTGCGTATTCGCAACATGATTTAATACAGTTGAACTCGCAGAGCTGCCGTTCCAACCCAAGTACACTAAGCTTTTGATGTTGCTCCAATAAATGCGTCCGTCAGCAGTTCGAACTGTACTATTGGAATAGCTTTTCGCATAGGAGAGAGCGCTTTTCAGCGAGCTGAATGTTTTCAGCTTTTTGTCCTTCTGGTAGACGCTTAAATAGGGAACTCCTGACCACCAAACCGAATCATTATAGACAACCTCGGAATTCACATTTTTTTTGGCGAACTCAACGGCAGCTTCAAGACTTATGAATGTCTTAAGTATAGCGCCGTATTGCTGTACCTTATAAGCTAGAACATTAGAATGAACAACTGCACTGGAAGCTGTATTTACAACCTGGCTGTTTGTAATTGAAGCCGAAGCTTTAATAGCGTCATACAGATAAGAGAAGAGTTTATCTCCTCCAACAGCTTGACCATCAACGACTATTTGATAGACAGGCTTTGCTGCATGCTGACTTTTGACTTGAGCCTCCGTCAGGTTACTCCAAACCCATGAGTTCGTTTTTAACTCGATAATGTGAGCGTTGCCCCACTTTTTAGCTTCCTTTTTGGCAGCATCAAGCGTGGTAAACGACCAATTAGGCAACGTTTTGTCGCCTTGATAAAGTCTAAATTTGGCATGCCCCTCATACTTCCAGCCAATGCTTTCAAGGTCTCTAATATGTACATTAGATAACGTCTTAGCAACTGACAATGCCTGCTCATATGTACTAAAATCTGATTTTGCTATCGGCTTGCCGTTCTGATAAACCTTATAGCGGGGGAAATTATCCCATACCCAGCTACGTCCAGCAATCGTCTCCACATGAGAATAAGTGAATGATTTGGCATAAGCGATCGCTTGTGATTCTGTAGCAAATTCTTTCAAAGCTTTGTCATTCTGATAAACACGGTATTTCGTCATCGCTGCAGCTGTTGCTGCGTCGATTGTGCTAGTTGTCACCGTCATCAAAGTTTGGCAAAGTAAAACTAGCAATAGTGCTGTACTTATCTTTCTTTTCATACGTTTATTCGACACGCTCCTCTCACTGTCTCTCTATTAGACGCAAAAAGAGGAGGGAGGTTGCTAGAATTGTGTGAATATTTTAGATGTAATATTTCCCAGGAGATCTTTATGAAGGTAATATTACAAACGTAATTGGCTTTGCCATCCACTTTTATATTAAAAAAAGCATCCATCAGCTGCTTCATCACGATGATGAAGTGCAGCTAATGAATGCCTTAGATTCTCTTATCTAATTACTAGTCAGCTATATCCGCCCAGAAATCCTCGTCCGCGTCGAGTTTTATTTCGGAGCGGAATGTTCGGCGGTTGTATTGTTTATACATATACTGCTCGATTGCTTCCAGCAGATTTGCTTCAAGGAGATATTGGGAGCGGCCGTTCACCCAAACTTCAGCCGTAAAACCATATTCCTCTTCCCAGGACAGCTGTACTTCTACGTCCGTAGGATTAACACCTCTACGTTCAGCCATATGCATACAGACAGCGTTAATGATTTCGTCCGTATAAATTCGCATGATTAGTAAGGTCTCCGTTGGTCTGGCGGGTTACGCTTGCTGCGGAAATATACAAAGGCCGCACGTATGACCATAATGATCGCGAAGATGGCAAGCATATTAATCATAAATCCTAGAATGTTTCCGAAAGCGCCTAATCCACTGAACATGCTTCCGAACAATAAGCCGGCCAAGCCGCCGACCATTAAGCCTTTCATTAAACTACCGCCGCTGAAAAATCCAGGTTTTTTCGCGCCAGCTTTTGCTGGTGCTTTGGTTCCGGGATTCGATTGAGTAGCGCCATCGGATTTCTTTGGTGTAGTAATACTTTGTTTAGGTGATTTAATGCCGCCACCGCCACGCGGTTTAGCATCGGCATATTGTCCAAACCCTAATGTGAAAAATAACGCAAATGCAATTGTCAATAATAAACCCTTTTTCATCTGTAAGTTCTCCTCCTGATTTTCCGTAATACAAGCATTGCTTACACATTAAAATACGGCTAATATAGACGAAGGTTTCAATTTTTTATTAGCCTATGTGCTGAGGTAGAAAAGTAGTCGTACGATTTGGACAAACTCATTTATATTATTATTGCGAATCGAGAACTGAGGTCTGTGATCCAGTGTCAGTCCGTTTACGCTTAATAGGAGGGATAACATGCAAATGTTTCCTGTCGCATATGTTTCCTATTTAGTTGAATTTCATGCAACAAGAGATTATTTCGAGTGTCACGAGCTGCTGGAGGAGTATTGGAAGGAGCATCCAGGGGATACGCTTTCTGATACATGGGTAGGGTTTATTCAGCTTGCTGTCGGACAATATCATGAACGTCGAGGCAATCAGCGTGGAGCGGCGATGATGTATGCTCAAGCAGAGAGAAGGCTGCAAGCTTCGCCATTGGAAGAGCTTGGATTAGACAAAGTAAGCCTACTTGAACAGCTAAGCAAAAGAACAAATGGCTTTGAGACAGAAGCTGCGACGAGTTACTTCGATATGAATTTTCAAATCATTGATGAACAATTAAGACAGTTATGCGAGCAACAATGCATAGAGCGTGGACTGGTATGGGGTGTGTCCAGCCAGTTAAATGATGATTCACTTATTCATCGGCATAAGTTAAGAGATCGTTCAGACGTAATAGCGGCAAGACAAGCGGCATTTTCAGCCAAAAAAAAGGAGCGCGACGGCTTGTCATAAAGCCGAAACGCTCCTGTTCTATTCGTGCGAGCTTGCATCGTTAGCATCTACCAAATGTTCCAATTCTCCAGTTTCTGGATCAATAATTAGTCCATGAACAAGAATGTTTGCTGGCAGTAGGGGATGATTTCGAATAATACTTACGGTATTTATGACACTGTCCTTAATATTGTCAAACCCAGTTAGCCAGCGCATAAGGTTAAGACCGGAATGCTTGAGTGTATTAATGGTATCTTCTGATATACCGCGATCTACCATGTGCTGAATGATTTCTTCGGGGTTTATTCCAGTCATGCCGCAATTGTGATGTCCGACCACAAATACTTCGTCTGCTTGCAGCTCATATACCGCTACGATTATGCTTCGCATAATATTGCCGAAGGGCTGTGTAACAATGCCGCCAGCGTTTTTTATAATTTTGGCGTCACCATTTTTCAAGTTCATTGCTTTTGGCAGCATCTCGGTTAAGCGTGTATCCATACAAGTCAGTATGACCATCCGTTTATCAGGAAATCTGCTTGTCGCATATTGTTCATATTCTCGGTTAGAGACGAATTGTTTATTATGACTTAATATTTGGTTGATGTTGCTCACTTGCGTTTGCCTCCCTAGTACAATTCTGAATTATAAGGCCATGTTTAGAAATCGAAGATTATTCGTATAAATTTGATTGTTGCTCCTCAGGCTGAAGCTGTTGTGAGTAGGATCGTAATCAACGCGTAAATTCGGTTCGTAATAAACCTCATGCCGCGGCTCGTAATAGAAAGGGAAGGGATCCCCTTGCGACAGCTGGTCATCAACTGAAGGCTCATCTATAAGCTGTAGGCTAGGTACGCCGCTGACGACACAGCCGCAATCTTCTGTATCGTGGAGCAGCTTAAGCAGCTTAGTCCCGTCATTTAAATAAGGAGCTAGCCGATCTTCAGCCGTTTTAGAAAATGTAATGTGCATTTGCAGTACCTCTCTTTCTTTACGCCTAGTTGCAGTTTTGTTTGATTAGGTTTAAGTTGATTATAAGGATTGTAATAAGTAAGATCAAGCGTAAACTACTGTCGCCGTCCTTGCGGCAAAGCAAAGTTTCGCGGTGAATGATAAGCCTATTATAAGTGTGAAACTTATAAAGTCTTATCATTCAAGTTAAGTTCCAATGAATGGATTTTGAATTTTGTTACATAGGAAAGGTGGAATACTAATGTCAGTACAACAATCAGAATCGCTGCAAAGCTTTAGAGAAACGGTACGCAAAATTAAAAGCTACGAGGAAGCGCTTGGTGTCCTTTATTGGGATCTACGAACAGGCGCGCCTCGTAAAGGAATGAATAACCGATCAGAGGTTATCGGTGTTCTATCTGGAGATTTGTTCAAGGTATCTACTTCACCTGAGCTTGGGGAATGGATGTCGAAACTTGAAGAGCGTTCTGTCTTCTCGGGCCTGTCAGAAATCGATCAACGTCTATTAACGGAGACTCGTAAGGAATACGATCGCAGCATAAAAATTCCACCGAAGCTTTATCAGGAATATGTCGTGCTTGCCTCACAGTCCGAATCGAAGTGGGAGGAAGCGAAGGGAAATAATGATTATGCAAGCTTCCAGCCTTATTTGGAAAAAGTCATTTCCTATACGAATCAATTTATTGATCTATGGGGGGCAAAAGCAACTCGTTATGATACATTGCTAGACCAATACGAGCCTGGTATGACTGTATCTGAGTTAGACCGCGTGTTCGGAGGCTTGCGTAAGCAGCTCGTGCCGCTTGCATCTGCTATAGCTAATTCATCGCATCAACCGGATACTTCATTCCTCAGCCAGAAGTACGATAAAGATGCCCAGAAGGCATTTAGCATGCACATATTGAAACAAATGGGCTTCGACTTCGAAGCTGGACGACTGGATATAAGCGCTCATCCATTTGCAACCGGTTTGAACCCAGGCGATGTCCGTATTACAACACATTACTTAGAAAATGATGTAACAAGTGCGCTGTTTGGAACGATTCATGAAGGCGGTCATGCGCTTTATGAGCAAAATATAATGGATGAGCTTATCGAAACGACTTTGTGCACGGGTACATCCATGGGTATTCATGAATCGCAATCCCGCTTCTGGGAAAATGTAATTGGTCGCAGCAGACCTTTCTGGGGAAGGTATATGGGCAGCTTGCAGGAGCATTTCCCTGGTCAGCTTGACGTTTCAGTTGATCAATTTTATAGAGGCATTAATGTCGTACAACCATCACTAATCCGAACAGAATCAGATGAGTTAACGTACAATTTGCATATTATTATCCGCTATGAGATGGAGAAGCTTATTTTCAACGAAGGCGCGAAAGCCGCTGATTTGCCAGCGATTTGGAATGAAAAGTACAAAGAATACCTTGGAGTGACACCATCCAACGATGCTGAAGGCATATTGCAGGACGTTCATTGGTCCGGCGGAGCATTTGGGTACTTCCCATCTTATTCACTTGGCAACATGTACGCTGCCCAAATCGCGGATACGATGGAGCGTGATCTGCAGGGCTTCTGGTCACTCGTAGGAGAGGGTAATCTACTGCCAATCAAGCAATGGCTGACCGAACGGATTTATAAATATGGAAAACTAAGAACACCGGCTGAGCTCATTCAAAACATAACAGGCAAGCCGCTTGATCCGCAGTATTTAGTCACATATTTAGAAAAGAAATACAAAGATATTTATAAGCTGTAAGCTTACGAAGGCTGTTCCGAAACGTCTCATTGACGATCCGGTGACAGCCTTCTTTTTTGTACCGCTATTCACCGCCTAGGCCCATGGTGCATAGGCTGAATGACAACAATTAAAGTGAAATAGCGGGAGGGAATGAAAATGAATAGACGTAATCTCATGTCACTGCTGCTAGCGGTGGTGCTCATCGCCACAGCTGTGCTTGCAGGCTGCGGCAAAGGAGGTTCGGAGAAGACAACCGTTCGAATCGGAGAGGTCACTCGGTCGTTATTCTATGCACCTGAGTACGTGGCTATTGCCAAGGGCTTTTTTGAAGAGGAAGGGCTCAACGTGGAATTAACGACTACCCCAGGCGGAGACAAAACGATGACCGCTTTGCTCTCAAATGTAATTGATGTTGCTCTTGTTGGTTCGGAAACATCTATTTATGTTAATCAACAGGGTACGGATGATCCCATTATTAACTTTGCTCAATTGACACAAACCGATGGAACATTTCTTGTAGCGCGCGAGGCAGATGACAATTTTGATTGGAATACATTGAAGGGGAAAGTTTTTCTTGGCCAGCGAAAAGGCGGCATGCCGCAAATGGCGGGAGAATTTGCTCTGAAGAAAAAAGGGATTGATCCTCATGCTGATTTGGAGCTCATTCAAAATGTTGATTTTGCCAATATATCAGCTGCTTTTGCATCAGGAACTGGTGATTATGTTCAGCTATTTGAGCCAACGGCATCTATTTTTGAGAAAGAAGGAACAGGTCATGTAGTAGCATCATTCGGTACAGAAAGCGGGAAATTGCCGTACACCGTATTTATGACGAAAGAGAGCTATATGAACAAAAACAAAAAGGTCGTTCAATCCTTTACGAATGCGATCTATAAAGCACAGCTCTGGGTCGCCAAAAATGATGCGGCAACGATAACGGACACTGTTATCTCCTACTTCCCAAAAGTAGACCGTGAAATTCTGATTAGTTCAATCGACCGTTACAAGCAACAAGGCTCCTTCGCTTCAGATCCAATTATCGATGAAGCGGAATGGAATAACCTGCTTGATGTTATTTCCTCCGCGGGTGAGCTCAAGGAACGTACGGAGCATAGTGAGCTAGTGAATACCACTTATGCCGAAAAAGCGATTAAAGCCGTGAAATAAAAGAGGTGCTTGCATAATGAACGTACCGGTGCTTGAGCTGCAGAAGTTATCTCATGTTTACGTAAATGAAAAAGGCGCCTCACTTGCAGTGGAACAAATTGAGCTGACCGTCTCTCGCGGTGAATTCGTCAGCTTAGTAGGACCAAGCGGCTGCGGCAAGACGACGGTGCTGAGTTTATTAGCAGGCCTATTTCCTCCGACACGCGGGCAAGTGCTGCTAAATGGCGAGCGAGTAACTGGCCCATCCCCTAAGGTAGGCTATATGCTGCAGCAAGATTTTTTGTTCCCTTGGAGAACGATAAGAGATAATGCCGCTTTAGGGCTAGAGATAAGCGGGCGCAGGACAAATGAAACACTTCTTTCTGTCGATGACTTACTTGTAGAGCTGGGTCTTCCTGACTCGGCCCTTCGTTATCCGCATGAGCTCTCTGGCGGAATGCGACAACGAGTTGCTTTAGCTAGGACGCTTGCAACAGAGCCTGAAGTGCTGCTGCTCGATGAGCCTTTTTCCGCATTGGATTTGCATATTAAACTTCAGCTCGAGGATTTGGTTCAGCAAACGTTGAAAAGGCTGGGCAAAACAGCTGTACTTGTTACGCATGATCTAGCAGAAGCGGTTGCGATGAGTGATCGTGTCATTGTACTGGGTCGAAATCCGGGTCATATTCGGTGTGTGTTGGAGATGCCAGAGGATATTCGGTTAGCATCGCCGCTGGATGCTCGTAAGCTTCCAAGCTTCCAGCCTATTTTTGAACGGCTATGGGCGGAGCTGGATGATGAGGACAATGAAGGGGGAGGACGCGTTGGATGATCGTAAGCGGGTGAAGCAATCGAAAGCGAATGACCGAGACATCGCGTCTATAACCGGTATTCAAGAGGATCGCCGCGACTGGATGCAGGAGCTGCATAATCGGTATAAGCTGCGTGGGCGTCGTGTAACTGCTGCTGTAGGTGTGACCCAAATAGTCATCCTGCTCCTATTTATTGGACTCTGGGAGGCAGCTGGTCAGTATAAATGGATTGATCCGCTCTTATTCAGCTACCCAACAAAGCTATTTCGTTTACTATGGGAAATGAGTTTTGATGGCAGCTTGTGGCCGCATGTCGGCATGACGGTCCTTGAAACGATTGTAGGCTTTGCGTTAGGTACGTTGCTCGGGACAGCCATTGCAGCGATACTTTGGTGGTTTCCATTTTTGTCTCGTGTATTCGATCCTTATTTGGTCGTTTTGAATAGTATGCCGAAGGTCGCTCTGGGTCCTATTTTTATTGTAGGGCTTGGACCGGGCTTTATGTCTATAGTAGCTATTACTTTATCGGTTACGGTTATCATAACGACTCTTAATATTTACAACCAGTTTAGAGAGATTGAAACGGGCTATGTAAAGGTTGTTCGATTGCTCGGAGCATCACGTTCGCAATTATTTCGGCTCGTTATATTACCAGCTTCATTTCCCGTCATCATTTCAACTTTGAAAGTGAACGTAGGGCTGGCCTGGATAGGTGTTATCGTTGGGGAGTTTCTCGTTGCGCAGGTCGGTCTCGGTTATTTGATCATCTATGGCTTTCAGGTGTTCAACTTTACGCTGGTGCTATCAACATTATTTGTTATAGCTGCAGTTGCGACCGTTATGTATCAGCTGGTAGCGATGCTAGAACGACGGTTAACGGAAGGCTGGCGTGAGCGGTAGTATGGTAAAGCTGGCTATTAATATGGCATATATAAATCAATCTGAATAGGCTCTATCATGCTCAATGAGCCTATTTATGTTTTTTTAGAAAAAAAGTAATTTTGTCCGAAATTCGACCATAGAATATAGAGGGAAAAAATTCGTTGCGCAGCTAGCGTAAACGGTTGATGCGGATCTTTGGCGACACAGCGTATGTTTCGCAAAGAAATATAAGATTTTATATAAGCGTATAACTTATATATTCTTATATTTCGGGAAAAGAAACAGTCACCCTAGACGAATGTCCTGCATACACTTTAAATGAATGATTGTATGGAGGAGGTTAAATCAATGACTATTGCAGATAAACAGCTGCATTACAGAGAAATTATCACTAAAGCTGTCTGCGGAAAAGGTCGTAAGTTTTCCACTGTAACCCATACCGTAACGCCGCCTCATCATCCAACCAGTATTCTGGGTGCATGGATTATCAATCATCAGTATGAAGCGGTTCGTTCGGGCGACGGCATTGAGGTGATCGGTACTTACGATATCAACATTTGGTATTCGTACAGCAAAAACTCGCAAACAGACGTAGCGAAGGAATCCGTACATTATGTTGAGCATGTCAGTCTCTCCTATGTAGATCCGAAACATCGGGCTTCGACAGAGGAAGTGTCTGCCGACGTGATTCAAGAGCCAAATTGTATCGAAGCGAATATCACTTCGAATGGCTCTGGTGTCGTTGTACGTGTCGAACGTGAGTTTTCGGTTGAACTAATTGCCGAGACTAAGGTTTGTGTAGCGGTGGTACCAGGCGGTTGCGGTGACCTGGATGGCAAGGATTTGGAATTCAGCCTCGGCGATAGCGATTATGAGGATTTGGATCCAGACTTGCTGGACGATGATCTGTAAGCAAGCGGGCTGCTTTGCTGTCAAGTTATCATATGCTGCGTTAGCAGCATAGTAGAGGGCGAAAGCCCTCTTTTTTTTTCTTTTTTTTAAAAAAAGATTGGATTTGTTCTGCAGACTGAGAATGGAAAGAAATTGGTGCTATTTTGATATTATTAACGTGAAGAGTGGGGAAGTGAAAATTCCCACATAATCTTACGAAGTAAAATAGGATAAAGGCGGTAAGAGCGATGGCTTCGACGTGGATATGGCGCGGCAGCTATGACCGACTGGAACGGATCGATTATACAGAGCGGATGGATCGCGTATCCGATGAACGAAATAGGCAGTCCATCAATGCTAAGCCTTGGACTGACGTTAAGGATGGGGACGCGGTCATTTCGTATTCAGTTACACGTTCGATTGATAACCGCTTCGGCTGTGTATGGGTGTTAAACGCAAGCAGTTTGGTGGCAGAGCACATGTTATACGAGGAGAAGCAGCGCATCTGGATGCGGGCTGCTTTATATAGCGGGGTATCCTTTGAAAGTGAACGGTTGTATCGTGTAAGCGTGGTGAACCTGGAGCCGATAGAGATACAACGAATGGATAGACAGGGAAGAGCAATCGGGGAAGGTCAGGTATTATTGACTGGTGTTGATGAAAGCCCGGTGGGCAGTGATCAGCGAGGATTTTGGAGTGGTGAAAGCGGAGCTTTGCAGAGCATCGATAAAAGCCGAGCGGGCAACAATCCGGGGAATAGTTGGAGAGCTGATCGAGTGGCGCCGCAGGTGAGGGAGGAGGTAGGGCAGGGCATTGGCGAGAACCGAGCGGGCAGCAATCCGGGGAATACTTGGAGAGCTAATCATTTGGCGCCGCAGGTGAGGGAGGAGGTCGGGCACGCCATTGGGCGATGGCCTGAGGATGTGGTTCTTCGGCGGGTAGTACGCACCGCCGTGCAAGCACTCTACGCGCTTGGCCTCGATATTGGAGAGGCTGAGATCGCGCTTGGGGGGGACGGGCGAACAGCCGTCCGAGCAGCTTGGCCGAGGCTGAGGGAGACGAAGCTGGAGGCGGCTGCGCTGCGCCGATTCGCTGCGTGGTATGCAGCAGCGAGAGCGGGGGAAGCGGAGAGGCGGCCGCTTCTAATTGGCGCCGATCCGGAGTTTGTGCTTGTGACGCCGAGCGGGAAGGTCGCGGCGGCGTCACGTTTTTTTGGGGCTGGCGTCGGCGGGGCTGCGGGAGCCGACGCTGTGCTTGTGGGGCGGCGGCTCCTTTATCCCGTCGCCGAGCTGCGGCCCGAGCCGGCCGCTGACCCGGCCGCGCTCGCCGCGAACGTACGGCGGCTATTGCTGCGCGCCGCCGACCGCATCAGCGACCCCGCTTTGCGCTGGGCCGCAGGAGCAATGCCCGTGCCGGGGCTAGCGCTCGGCGGGCACATTCACCTAAGCGGAGCGCCGCTTACCAGCCGCTTGCTCCGCCTTCTTGACAGCTGCGCGGCTTTCCCGCTTGCTCTAGTTGAGGACCCCGCCGGGCGAGCTCGTCGTCCCCGATATGGAACACTCGGAGACTATCGCCTGCAATCGCATGGCGGGTTCGAATACCGCACGCTGCCAAGCTGGCTCGTCTCGCCGGCAGCGGCAAAAGCAGCCTTCGCATTGGCGCTCTTATGCGCCCGCGAGGCGTTCAATTTGTTTTACATACCTGCTCTCAATGAGCGGTATGTTGAAGCTTATTACACCGGCGACCGCACAGAGCTTGCTGGCTGTCTAGACGAAGTCGCTGCGTCGATTACGGCGACTGCAAGCTACTCAGAGCTAGCGCCTTACATTGAGCCGTTATTTGACGCGGCCAGTCGCGGCGCAACATGGAATGAAGCCGCGGATATTCGCGTGAAATGGCGGATTGCCCCTTTTTAAAAGGTTGACAGCATTTATTTAACTCATGTAATCAATCGGACTCAAAGCCACAATGAAAGCAGTTATGGAGGTTTGTTATTTGTTGATTCTTTATTAGTTGTTTCGATATTAGTTGATTCATTATTGAAAGCGAGAAATACTTCAAAACCAATTACTCACCCACCCAAGCTCCTTCAATGCTCCTCATATCAAACCATTCGCCGTCTACCATAAAGCGGCTGTTAGGGAGGTCGATGCGGTCCAGCACGCCTATTACTTCAAGTGCTTCATAAGGGTGATACATGCGAAGCTTGATCTGCATTCTGTGTTTAAGAGATAGCTCGAGAGCTTGCGATACACCTATTAATTGCTGCTCCTGCAGCTTTACTTGCTGCCGGCGAATGTGCTCGTGACGTTGCTCCTTCATTGCTTCGGTGTGTTCAGAAAGCAGCTTAAAGCCGGTATCCCACATCAGGTTGCTGTCCGGAGATAATTTGTTCACTTTCACGATCGTAACCACCTTTTCATTATCAATGGTTCTATTATATACAGAACAAATGTTCTTATTCTAGTCTTGACTTTTCAATAAACGGACATACTCTTTTAATGCTAGCTTAAGCTTTCTTTTATAAAATAAAAACATCAACCCCACAGTTGATCTATAGAGCTAGGACAGACCCACAGCAATGTGGGTCATTTTTTTGTCTGAAAAAGGTTTTCCTGATAATTCCATCGCCTGCATTTCACCATGAATCGAACACTTTTACCGTAGAGGACAAAGAGAGCCGTATCGCTTGTAGCGCACACTTGTTCCGCTTGGTATAATGAAGTTCTACTGTTAACTATAATAGGAACGAGCCTCCTTAATAATTAGAAGGATTGGCCCGTTCATTTTTAGGAGGACGTCATGTCTGAATATACGCCGATGATTCAACAATATCTTGCTATAAAAGAAGAAGCGAAGGATGCTTTTTTATTTTTTCGTTTAGGTGACTTTTATGAAATGTTTTTTGAAGATGCTATAAATGCTTCCCGAGAACTTGAAATTACACTGACGGGTCGAGGGGGCGGCGGGGATGAAAAAATTCCTATGTGCGGTGTTCCCCATCATTCAGCTGAAAACTATATTAGCAGACTTGTAGACAAGGGCTACAAGGTAGCCATTTGCGAGCAGGTAGAGGACCCTTCAGCTGCTAAAAGCATCGTTCGCCGCGAAATCGTGAGGATTATAACGCCAGGAACGGTGATGGAATCAAAGGCGCTGGAGGGCAAGTCCAATAATTTCATTACAGCAGCCGTTCTTTCCGGAGGCATGCTCGGCATTTCCGCATGTGATTTATCGACTGGCGAGCTGTATGTCACTTCATTTCCAGACCATTTGGAAGCGTTGATCGATGAAATAAATGTATATCAACCAGCGGAGATCGTTGGCGATTCTGAATTATTGGACAAGCTGCAGGCTGCAGCTGTATGGAACAGACAGGTACTCTTGACTGCTCGGGAGCCAATGGCAGAGGAAAAGCTTACCGAGCATTACGGAGCAGCTGAGCTGGAGCGGCTATCGGAGGCGCGTCTTCGCGCTGTTAGTATTTTGACAGGCTATCTGGACGAGACGCAGAAACGATCACTTGGACATGTACGGACTATTAGTACATATGAACCGAATCAATTTATGATTTTGGATCATTACACAAGAAGAAACTTGGAATTGACGGAGACGGTTCGCGACCGAAGCAAGAAAGGCTCGCTCCTGTGGCTTCTGGATCGCACGCAAACTTCAATGGGCGCGCGAATGCTTCGCCGCTGGATCGACAAGCCACTGCTAAGCAGCAAGGCGGTTGAAGCGCGATTGGACGCCGTGGAGACGCTCTATCGCGATCTTATTTTACGCGATGATATTCGAGCAGAGCTTCAACCTATCTATGATTTGGAACGATTGGTAGGCCGAGTTGCGTTTGGCAGCGCGAACGGAAGAGATCTTCAAGCGCTGCGCAGCTCGCTGCAGCGTATTCCAAGCTTGTCTACGCTTTGTGAGCAGTCCGGATCGGATGTTCTAAAGAAGGTTGTAGACGGAATAGATGATTGCTCGGACTTGGCGGACCTTATCGAGCGGGTGCTGGTTGATGAGCCGCCGGTTGCGATTCGTGAAGGAGGGCTCATACGGGCTGGGTATGATGCCTATTTGGATACGCTTCGCGAGGCAAGCATGAACGGGAAGAAATGGCTTACTGAGCTTGAACGGCAAGAACGTGAAGCAACTGGAATTAAATCGCTCAAAATCGGCTACAACAAGGTGTTCGGCTATTATTTGGAGGTATCCAAAGGAAGTATCGCTATGCTTCCGGAAGGCCGATATGAACGCAAGCAAACGCTGGCGAACGCTGAACGTTACGTTACACCTGAGCTGAAGGAGAAGGAGCGTCTTATCCTTGAAGCGGAAGACAAAATGGTCGATTTGGAATATGCGCAATTTATCGAGCTGCGCGACCATCTCGCCTTACATTTGCATAGGCTGCAGCAAGCGGCAGCTGTAATAGCGGAGCTGGATGCATATCAATCACTCGCAACGGTAAGCGCCGAGCGCAGATTCTCACGGCCTCGCGTGAATGAAAGCTACGATTTGCATATTGAAGACGGCAGACATCCGGTTGTAGAAGCTATGATGGATGGTACTCCTTTTATAGCTAACGGCACCTCACTCAGCAAGGACGAAGAGTGGATGCTGCTTATTACAGGACCAAACATGGCTGGGAAAAGCACATACATGCGACAAGTTGCGTTAATTTGCATCATGGCCCAAATCGGCTGCTTCGTACCGGCAAAATCAGCTGTCATACCACTCATCGATCGGATTTTCACTCGAATCGGAGCCGCTGACGATCTAATAGGCGGTCAGAGCACCTTTATGGTGGAAATGAAAGATATTCAGATCATGACGGAGAAGGCTACCGCGAATAGTCTTGTTATTATTGACGAGCTGGGCCGGGGAACGTCGACTGGTGAAGGTATGGCGATAGCGCAGGCCGTTATTGAATATGTTCATCATCATATTGGCTGCAAGGCGTTAGTATCCACCCACTTTCATGAGCTTGCGCATTTAGAGGAATCATTGCCTGCACTTACAAACGCGCGGATGGCGGTTGAGGAGAGCGGTGATAATGTTACGTTTTTACGTAAGCTGATCCCTGGCGCGGCGGATACGAGCTATGGCATTTATTGCGCTCAGCTTGCAGGCCTGCCGCAGTCGATCATAGGACGGGCTTATGAGCTGCTTGAAGGCGCTGAACCCTATTCTGCACAAGCTGCAAGTATAGCGATCATAAGAGATCCTAATCTAGCTAATAATCAATCACCTAGTCTAAATACATCAAATCAACACGCTCTTGAACACAAAGCTAAGGAGAGTACAGGAAATTACGGCATTGTACAGTTGTCCATTTTCGACGAGCCAGCTGCAGCACTGGAACCGGAGCCTGTTAAACGGAAGGCAAGTCCTAAGGCGGAACAGCTGGCCGAGCAGCTTCGCAAGCTTGATTTGTTTAATTTGACGCCGATGCAAGCGATGCAATGGCTGAATGATATGAAAGGCAAGCTGAACGAATAATAGAAGCGAGAGGGGGAGTCGTAGCATCATGGGAAAAATTAAAGTTCTAGATGAACAGCTTGCCAACCAAATTGCCGCGGGAGAGGTAGTAGAACGTCCTGCCGCTGTTGTGAAGGAGTTAGTGGAAAATGCGGTCGATGCTGGAAGCACGACAGTCGATATAACGATTGAAGAAGGCGGGCTGACGCTCATTCGAGTAATCGATAACGGCTTCGGCATCGAGGCATCCGATATTGTTACGGCGTTCCAGCGTCACGCGACGAGCAAAATATCTACGAGCAGCGATCTTTTCAAAATAGCCAGCTTAGGCTTCCGCGGTGAGGCGCTTCCGAGTATCGCGGCAGTTTCCAAACTAACATGTATTTCTTCGGACACTACAACCGGTCTTGCAAGGCGCATCGTCATTGAGGGTGGTACGATAACGACGGATGAACCGGCTAACTCTCCGCAAGGAACCGATATAACTGTGAGAGATTTGTTTTATAATACGCCTGCTCGTCTTAAATATATGAAAGCCATCCAAACAGAGCTTGGCCATATTTCTGACTATATTTACCGAATCGCGCTAGCTCATCCCGGTGTCGCCTTTACTTTTAAGCACAACGGAAATGTACTGCTTCGGACGCTTGGAACGGGGGATAGACTGCAGGTGATTGCGGCAGTGTATGGCTCAAGTACCGCAAAGGCGATGCTGCCAGTTGAAGCGGAAAATGCGGATTACGAGCTTCGCGGCTATATATCCAAGCCGGAGCTTACGCGTGCGAACCGAAATGGAATAACAGCCATCGTTAATGGACGATACATTCGCAGTCATGCCATTAATCAAGCATTGCTTCAAGCTTTCCATACTTTGCTGCCGATCAATCGGTTCCCGCTTGCTGTTTTGGAAATTGGCATGCACCCGAGCTTGCTTGATGTTAACGTGCATCCATCCAAGATGGAGGTACGCTTCAGCAAGGAGCCTGAGCTTCGCTCATTAGTAGAAGATGCTGTAAAAAGCGTTCTAGGTCGTCAGCGCCATATACCAGGTCCTGAATCAAGTACAAAGCAGGATCGCTCAACGCCGTTGTTCGTACAGGACGCAATATCATTTCATCGCCCTGAGCCGCAGTCGGAGTCATTCAAGCCATTCGCACCGAATCGATCAACTGGCTCATCGCTGCCCAGCATGCCCCAAGTATCACGAGAGTATATTCCTCGCGATGCGACGGAAAGACTGTATGCAGCGCCTGCAGCTTCAAATGTACAGAGCTTAACAGTACGGGAGCAGACTGCTGCCTTGGAGCAAACTTCTACATCAGTAGACTTGTCAGCTGATTCAACTGCATCATCTGACCTTGCATCAGCTTCAATAGCATCAAATCAATTTGCAGTACCACCCGATAATGCAGAGCTGCAGGAAAGCCAGGTAGCCTCGCAGCAAACGGAGTCGGATGAGCCGCCATTTCCTGAGCTGCATTGGATTGGACAGCACCATGGCACCTATATCGTGGCGCAAGCAGAAGATGGACTGTATCTTATTGATCAGCACGCGGCCCATGAAAGAATTAATTACGAATATTATTTTCGTAAATTTGGCAATCCTGAAGACGCGAGTCAACAGCTTCTAGTACCGATTACGATGGAATTTACATCTGGAGAAGCGGAGCAGCTCCGGGATCTGATGCCTTTATTTTCTCAAGCAGGAGTTGAAATAGAGCCGTTCGGCGCGCAGACCTTTCTTGTTCGAGCTTATCCTGAATGGATGCCTGCGGGTGATGAACAGGCCATACTCGAAGAAATGGCAGAGCTGATTATTTCAAATCGCAAGTCGATTGACATTGCGAAGTTGCGAGAGAAGGCGGCGATCATGTGCTCTTGCAAAGCGTCAATTAAAGCAAATGACCGGATGAACCGTGAGGAGGGCGAAACATTGCTTGCAAGACTTTCGAGATGCGAGCAGCCGTATACATGCCCTCACGGAAGACCTATTATTGTACATCTTTCTACCTATCAGTTGGAGAAAATGTTTAAGCGGGTGATGTCGTGATTGTGACAACTACAGCTAAGCCATCCAGCAACACGATGGATCAAGCAGCTCGACTAGCGGTGGAGCTCTCAGCTAAATTAGTTGCACGAGGAAATTTGACAGTTCGCAAGCTAATAACACTTAGCGCTGATGAGCGATTAATTGTAGTTACTGAGCAAGAGGTTCGGTATTATGATGGACAATCTGAAACGTCGTTATATTTTCATCCAAGCATGGCCTTCGTGCGGGTAAAACGGCTCCGTAAAGGTGAGACAGATCCGCTCATACAGCTGTCTGGCTGCCTTGAAGGCGATAGCGTTTTGGACTGTACGGCTGGATTAGGCTCAGATTCTCTTGTTTTTGCTTACGCGGCAGGCGAGAGCGGCAGCGTTGTGGCATTGGAAAGCGAACCCGTGCTTTGTGCACTTGTTCGTGAAGGACTGGCAAGCTACGATACGGGCTTGGATGACGTGAATGCCGCTATGCGTCGCATCGATATACGAAACGTTAATCATCTTGATTACTTGATGACATTGCCAGATAAAAGTGTAGATATTGTGTATTTCGACCCGATGTTCCGGCGGCCCATTAACGAATCGAGCTCTATGGAGCCGCTTCGATCTATTGCGAATATGAATGCTCTGACGTCTGAGGTCATCGAACAGGCAGTGAGGGTAGCGCGCAAAACGGTTGTATTGAAAGAAAATCAAGCGAGCGAAGAGTTTATAAGACTCGGCTTTGAGCGGCGTCATGTGAACACGTCGAAAATTGCATATGGAGTGATAGAGCTTTGAATGAATCTATAGACAACGACCAGCTAGAAATCGCTCCTGCCGCGAAGCGCAAGCAGCCGCTTCTCGTGCTTATTGGCCCGACAGCGGTTGGAAAGACCAGAATGAGTCTTGATATAGCCAGAGCATGGAACGCTGAAATTATTTCCGGCGACTCCATGCAGGTCTATCGCGGCATGGATATCGGCACGGCCAAAATCAGCAAGGAAGAGCAAGAAGGCATTCCGCATCATCTCATTGATATTTGCGAGCCTGACGAATCCTACTCAGCGGCAGATTTTCAAGCAGAGGCGATCCGTACGATTGAACAAATTGCTGAACGCGGCAAGCTGCCTTTCATCGTCGGAGGAACCGGTCTATATGTAGAGTCGGTATGTTATCAATATCAATTTGCGTCTAACGGCTCAGATGAGGCTTTTCGGCAGGAGCAGGAACGGTTCGCACTGGATAATGGGCCGGAAGCATTGCACCTCAAGCTAGCGGAAGTGGATCCTCAGGCCGCACAGCGGCTGCACCCGAATGATTTGCGACGAGTTATTCGCGCGTTAGAGGTTTATCATATGACTGGACAGACGTTTACTGAGCAGCAGGAGGGTCAAAAGAAAGAGTCTCCATACGAGCTTTGCATCATCGGTTTGACTATGGACCGTGTAAAGTTGTATCGTAGAATAGAGCAGCGGATAGATTTAATGATGGAGCAGGGCTTGGTGGACGAGGTTAGACAATTGCTGGAGCGGGATATGCCTCCGCAGGCTGTGGCGATGCAGGGACTTGGTTATAAGGAAATAGCGGACTATTTGCAAGGAAACTGTTCTTTGGAAGCTGCCGTAGAACGACTGAAGCGAGATACTCGAAGATTCGCGAAGCGGCAATTATCATGGTTTCGACATATGAGTGATATTCATTGGATCGACATGGATGAAAATTTTCACAACAATTTACTACTGATTCATGATACAATAGCAGGAAAGTTTCAAGTTAATCTTGAATATACTTCTAATCATTCTTTTTAAGACGGGGGTAACGTCCAATGAACAAATCAATTAATATTCAAGATACGTTTCTTAATCAGCTGCGCAAAGACAGCATACCTGTTACGGTTTTTTTGATGAACGGATTTCAAATACGGGGCGTTATTAAAGCTTTTGACAATTACACAATCATTATTGACAGTGAAGGCCGTCAGCAGATGGTCTATAAACACGCGATTTCTACTTATACTCCACAGCGCAATGTATCGCTTATGCACCATGAGCTTAACGGTTCAGATGCATAGGTGAAAACTGGGAAGTGAAACATTCTATAATCGCGCTACGTTTAACTAGATAGCGGCAGGCAAGGACAACCCGCTCCAAGCTGGGTTGTCCTTTTCATTTCATGGCAAAAATAAAGTGTATGGATTCTGGAACAACAGGAGGGGAGTCGGCTATGGCTGAACGACCAAGCAGCAAGACTGCGACGAAAACGAAAAAGAAAAAGAAAAAACGGATATCAGGGCGCAAGTTGTTTTATGGCGTATTTTTTACCGCGGTAATTGCAATCGTTTGTGGAATAATTGGTTACCTATTTATTATATTGAATGGTGAACGATTATTGGCTGAGCATGGAAGCAAGTTGGAGCTAGGAGAAACATCGATCATTTACGATGTGAACGAAACAGAAATCGCTAGACTATACAATTTGCATGATAATCGTGAGCTGGCGGAATTCAAAGATATCCCAAAATCGATGTTGGACGCGATTGTAGCTACAGAAGATCAACGTTTTTACGAGCATTCAGGCATTGATTTCTTCTCAATTGGACGCGCGGTTGTGAAGGATGTTATCGCTCGAAGCGCAGTTGAGGGCGGTAGTACGATTACACAGCAATTAGCTAAGAACGTATTTCTAACTGCTGATAAGACATTTTTTCGAAAGGCGACTGAAGCTTCAATTGCTGTAGCGCTGGAGCATCAGATGTCTAAGGAAGAAATTTTAACGATGTACCTAAACCGTATTTACTTTGGTAAAGGTGTATATGGAGTGAAAAATGCTGCTAAATACTATTTTGGTATAGAGCTTGAAGATTTGGAGTTGTGGCAGGCCGCAACGCTAGCCGGCATGCCGAAGGCGCCGAATCGTTACAACCCTATCAAAAATCCGGAGGATTCGATGAATCGCCGCGCAGTCGTACTCAAGCTAATGTACGATCAAGGAAAAATTACTGCTGCTGAAATGGAACAAGCAAAAGCCGTTGTGTACGAGCTGCCAGCTAATCACGAAGAAAATAAGACGGATCTCTATCCAGCTTTTGTTGATTTTGTAATTGAAGAGGCTATTAAGGTAACGGGAAAATCTGAGGAAGAATTGCGGATTGGCGGGTATAAAATATATACAACGCTCAATCAGGATGCTCAAAAGGCAGTCGATACCGAATTTAATAACGATAATAACTTTGAACACAGCGATGATCCGAAGCGCCAGGTTGAGGGTGCGATGATTATTATGGATCACCGTGACGGTGAGATACAAGCGATGTCTGGCGGTCGGGATTATGTTAAGAAAGGCATTAGCCATAACCGTGTAGAGGTAAAACGCCAGCCTGGTTCAGCAATCAAGCCGATTATCTCTTATGGTCCTGCACTAGAAACGGGTAAGTACTACCCATGGACAGTGCTGGCAAATGACAAGAAATGCTTCTCCGATTATTGTCCTACTGATAGATGGGGAGCGCAAGCGGTCACGATGAATCAAGCGCTGAAGGATTCACGCAACCTTGCAGCTGTATGGATGCTGAATGAAGTAGGCTTGAAGAAAAGCTTTGAGTTTGCAACTAAGCTTGGCATTGAGCTAGTGCCGGAAGACCGTAACTTGGCGACCGCGCTTGGAGGCTTAACTATTGGAACTACGCCATTGCAGATGGCAACTGCTTACAGCGTGTTTGCGAATGGCGGCAAATCAGTCGATCCTCATACAATCGTTAAGATTGTGGGTAAGGATTTGAAATGGGATTATAAAGCTCCTGTTTCCAAGAAGCTTATGTCAGCAGAAACGGCCTGGTATATGACCGAGATGATGCAAGATGTAGTAAATGGCGGAACAGGTAAGAAGGCGGCTATTAATCGCCCTATTGCCGGGAAAACGGGTACGACTCAGTACGGAAAAATGAGTAATAAAAATTCGGGTATTAAAGACGCTTGGTTCGTAGGTTACTCACCGGAATGGACTGCAGCAGTATGGATGGGCTACGATGTTACAGATCCAACACATTTTCTGCAAACTGGCGGTTCAAAATCGGCCGCACTGTTCGGGAAGGTCATGAAATCCGCTTTAAAAAATGAACCAAAGTCCAGCTTCGTGAAACCGAAAGGAATCAAAGAGAATACACCGCCGGCAGCAATAACAAATTTTAAGGCGGTATTCAATCCCGAAGAAATGAAGGTCCAGCTATCGTGGGATCCGTTAAAGGGAAGCGATATTACGTATGAGGTATATCGCAAGGAAGCTTCAGAGAGTGAATTTAGTCTGTTTGTAGACGGACTTATAGAAGCTGGTATCGATGATATGAGTGCATTCCCAGGAATGACCTACTCCTATTATGTGGTTGCGAATGATGGAACGAATAAGCTGGAAGGCAGTCCATCTCCTATGATTACCGTTCAAATTCCAGAGACCGAGATAACCGAACCAGATATTCCTTTGGAGCCTATTCCAACTGATCCAGTGGAAGAGACACCACCTCCAACCGAGGGGGACGGTGATCAAGGGACGACGGAACCAGGAGATGGCACCGAGATTCCGGGCGTAACACCTACTCCGGATACAGGAAATGGCAGTGCCGAGCCTGGCGGAACGACTAATCCAGGAGAAGGAACCGGTAATAATTCAACGGTGAATTCCGGAATGGAAGGCAATATGTAAGGAACAGGTGGTTAATTAATGAATAAGCAAAGAATTACGCGATTTCGTTTTTTTATAGCTCTTGTATCCATTGCCATACTTGTAGCTGGCTGCGGCTCAAAGAGTGATGTACGGACAACGGCCGGGAATGGCGAGGCCGCGCCTGTGAAGACAATTCGATGGGAGAAGATGCCTGAAATGAGCATTGATCTCAACAAGTCTTATACAGCGAGGTTCCGTACGAATAAAGGCGATTTTTCAGTAAAGCTATTCGCTGATGAAGCGCCTGTAACGGTAAATAATTTTGTTTTCCTAGTGCGTGAAGGCTTTTATGACGGGCTGACGTTTCATAGTATCATTGAATCGTACATGATATTAGGCGGTGATCCGAAGGGGAATGGAACGGGTACGCCAGGTTATTTCATACCTGATGAGCTCGACGCTGGAATGAAATATGAGGAAGGAATTGTAGCTATGGCTAATGCTAGCAAGCCCAATTCTGGAGGCAGTCAGTTTTTCATTTGCACGGGTCCGGACGCGGCTAATTTAAATCGTGAACCAAATTACTCGATCTTCGGCAAGGTGGAAAGCGGTATGAATATTGTACAAGCTATAGCCAAAACACCGATCAAGAATAACACGCCGACCGAGAAAATCGTCATTGAGTCAATTGTAATCGAAGAAGTTTAATGCTAACGCCGTCCCAAATGGGGCGGCGTTTCTTTGTTATTGGGACAAATAGCTCGGTTTATTTTCTCAGTCTGCTGGAGATGGACGTTAAGATATGGTAATCTTTTTTTATAGGAAGATTTCAACAGTCGTTTGTCACTTAGTGGTTCGTGGTTGAGAAAAGAGGAATTTTCGCATACTAATTGATGCGAGCTTTTCCCAAATGAACGGAAGGGTACGTTCCGTATGAAGAGAAAATTTTCTGATCGTGCAAACTGGCGGCGTATTTTACGTAGAAGCTATTCATGTCTTGCGCTTGATGGCGAGGAGTTCAAAGGGTTAGTTACGTTTTATCGGATTCACGAACTGAGAGAGCCGCTCTGGAAAGAGTATGATGGACGGAAGCTATGCTTGGCGGATCGCGGATACTTATGGATGCAGCATTTCCCGAGAGGCGAGCATTTTGTTGTAACGACCATGTTTGATGATAAAGGCCGCGTTGTACAATGGTATATCGACATTTGCAAAACGCAGGGCTTAACCGACCAGCAGGTTCCTTGGTTCGATGATTTGTATTTGGATGTAGTAGTGCTGCCTAGCGGCGAGGTGTTTCTAATGGATGAGGATGAGCTGGAGGATGCATTGCGGCAAGGGGATGTAAACAATCGGGACGTTGCGCTCGCACGCAAGACGGCCGGTAAACTGCTCTCAAGTATTCGGAATGGCCGATTCCGTTACTTCACACTCAGTCTAAAGCATAGGAAGAGCCTAATGGAGCGCGCTGGGGAGCTTAGTGAATCATGAAGACTGCAACAAATCGGAGGAGCAAGCCGCGTAAACGAACGAAAAAAAGTCGTCCGTGGCTGCTCCTGTTTCGCATAGTTGCTTGGTCGATTGTCGCTGGCGTGTTTTGGTGCGGCTACATGCTATGGTTGATTAACGGTTTTGATTCGGACAAGCCGCTGGGTAAAGCTGATGCAGGGATTGTGCTTGGAGCTGCGCTTTGGAATAATGTGCCAAGTCCAGCGCTTAAGGAAAGATTGGATTACGCGTTCGAATTGTATGAGCAAGGTGTGGTGGACAAACTGATTTTGTCCGGAGGCTTCGATTACAAAGGCGCGAAGAAAACAGAAGCAGAAGGTATGCGTGACTATTTAATCGCAAAAGGTATAACGGCTGACAAGCTGTTGCTAGAAAAGAAAGCAACAAGCACCTACGAAAATTTATTGTTCAGTAGTGCGATTGCAAAGGAGCATCAGCTGTCTAAGCTGATTATTATTACGCATGATTATCATGCCGCGAGAGCCGGCGAAATGGCAAAACAATTGGATTTTGCTCATGTAGAACTAGCGGGAACCCATTCTGAGGTGCTTGATGCTTTTTATAATGAGTCCCGCGAAGTACTTGCGTATACGAAATGGAAGCTTGATTCGGTATTTCTATTGTTCGGCCTAAGTCCTCCAGATCTGTTGCTGTGAATCTGTTAATATGCGACTGCAAGATAGAATAAACTTGTAGTGCGGTTAGCCGCCACAGCTTCTGGTGTAAAGGATAGGTGATAGAGCAAATGAATGGAAACGTCGTTTCAGGTCCAGGGAATGGATCTGCAAGACCCTCCCGTCAAATAAATGTTGTGCTTAGAAGTCAAGAAAGCTTTCAGACGGGAGTGTCTGCACCAGCTTTGGAGCCGGATCATCACGCTGCCTTAAAGCCGCTTCCAAGCGTAGATCATTATGCGGATATACAGAAGGATTTAGAGCCGATGATCGGCATGGAGAACGTAAAATCACTAGTATATGAAATTTATGCTTTGCTCTATATTAGCCGGATGCGCTCGGAAGCGGGTTTATTCGGAGGCTCTCATGTGTATCATATGATTTTTAAGGGCAACCCAGGGACTGGGAAAACAACTATTGCACGTATTGTGGCAAAGCTGTTTCAGAAGATGGGTGTCTTGACTAAGGGTCATTTGATTGAAGTAGAGCGTGCTGACCTCGTCGGTGAATATATCGGTCATACGGCGCAAAAGACTCGTGATCTTGTGCGCAAAGCGTTAGGCGGCGTGTTGTTCGTTGATGAAGCGTACAGCCTCGCTCGAGGCGGGGAGAAGGATTTTGGGAAGGAAGCCATTGATACGCTTGTTAAAGCGATGGAGGATTACCGAAATCAGTTTGTTCTCATATTAGCGGGATATCCTGCTGAGATTGATGATTTTTTGCTGACCAACCCAGGCTTGCCGTCACGTTTCCCGATACAAATTGAATTTCCGGATTATTCGGTGGATCAATTAATTCAAATAAGCGAATTGATGGCGAAAGAACGAGACTATATATTGCAGCCGCAGACGATATTTAAGCTAAGACAGCATTTAATGCAGGAGAAGCTGAGCACGCTATTCTCGTTTAGCAATGCAAGGTATGTGCGGAATTCAATCGAGAAAGCGATTAGATTTCAAGCCGTGCGTTTATTAACACAATATGCTAGCTCCGTCCCAGCGAAGCAGGAGCTCATGACAATCAGGCCAGAGGATTTAAAATGGGATACGAAGTCTTAAAGAGTGTGAAATAAGAAGGAGTATGAAATGAGCGAGAAAACATTCGATACGAATACTAATCTTAGTGAAAAGGCGATATTAGTCAGCTTAGTCACTTCTAACGAAAAACGGAATGGTGGGGACCCTGAGCATTCACTGCAAGAGCTTGTACAGCTCGCAGAAACAGCAGGAGTAGAAGTGCTCACCACCCTGACGCAAAATAAGGAATCAGCGGATACTAAGTGGCTGATTGGCAAGGGGAAGGTACAAGAGGTGAAGGCGCTGGCGGACGAATTAGGCGCTACGACAGCGATCTTTGATCAGCAGCTTTCGGGGGCACAGGTTCGTAATTTAGAAGAGTCTCTTGATCTGAAAATTATCGATCGAACCCAGTTGATCCTGGATATATTTGCACAGCGAGCAAAAACTCGTGAAGGTATTATACAGGTAGAGCTTGCACAGCTTAGCTACTTGCTGCCTCGTCTGTCTGGCCATGGCAAAAATTTGTCGCGGCTAGGCGGGGGAATCGGTACGCGGGGACCGGGTGAGTCGAAGCTGGAAACAGACCGCCGACATATTCGCGATCGGATATTCGATCTGAAGACGGTGCTTGAAGAAGTCGTTCGCCACCGAAAGCTTCACCGTGAGCGCCGTAAAAAAGCAGGTGCGATCCAAGTAGCATTGGTCGGCTATACGAATGCAGGCAAATCAACTCTTCTCCGCGAAATGACACAAGCTGACGTGCTTGTTGAAAATCAACTATTTGCTACGCTCGATCCAACCTCACGCGCATTGGAGCTGCCAAACGGTCGTGAAGTAATTCTAACCGATACAGTAGGCTTTATTCAAAATTTGCCGCATGATCTTGTAGCAGCCTTTCGCGCGACGTTGGAGGAAGTGAATGAAGCAGATCTCGTTCTTCATGTAATAGATAGCAGCTCACCAATGCGTGATGAACAAATTGTAGTCGTTGAGAAAATTTTAGCTGACCTGGGCTCAGCCGATAAGCCGACGGTTAAGGTGTTTAACAAGAAGGATCTGTGTAGTACAGAGAGCGGCTCATTATCCGATTTGCCAGTAACTGGCGGTGATACTTTGGTTATCAGCGCTTATGACGCGGATGATCTCGCGCTACTGCTCCAAACGGTTCAAGACAAGCTTAGCGGTGACACTCTTACCTTTCTCGTGCCGGCAGAACGAGGTGATATAATCGCGCTTGCTTATCGGAGCGGAGAAGTTATTAATCAAGAGGTAAGTGAAGAGTCTTTACGTCTTACTGTACATGTAAGCAAGCAGCAATATGAGCAGCATGGTCAACGCTTGAAGCAATTTATAGAATAACAGATATGGGTTACGTTACTAAAGGGAGAAGATATCGGCATGAATGAGCAACATGAGAAACAGAATGTGTGGGAACAGCTTGAGAAGCTGGCGGATGAAGCTGAGCTTCACGTAGCGGATTCCTTTCGCAGCGTGGATCGTATAGCGGAGCGTAATCAATGGAAGGTTATTCGGGCATTTCAACATCATAAAGTAAGTGATTTTCATTTTGCTGGCTCGACGGGCTATGGTTATAATGATAGCGGACGTGAAATACTCGATCTAGTCTACGCGGATGTAATGGGTGCTGAGGCGGCTATCGTTAGGCCTCATTTCGTTTCCGGTACGCATACGATTAGTTGTGCCTTGTTTGGCATACTGCGTCCAGGGGATGAGCTTTTGTATGTTACTGGCAAGCCCTATGATACGTTGCACAAGGTTATCGGCAAATCCGGAGACGGCAAAGGCTCGCTTCAAGACTGGGGTGTGAAGTATGCAGAGGTAGATCTGCTTCCTGACGGAGGTCTGGATTGGGAGCGGATCAAGCAATCGATAACGGCCAATACTAAGGTGATCGGAATTCAACGCTCTCGGGGCTACGATTGGCGCGCATCCTTTACGGTTGCTGAAATTGCTGAAATTGTAAAACGAGTTAAAGCTTTTAAAGCCGATGTGCTTGTTTTTGTAGACAACTGCTACGGGGAGTTTACAGAGCTGCTCGAGCCTACTCAGGTAGGCGTAGATATAATGGCAGGGTCTCTCATCAAAAACCCCGGAGGCGGATTGGCCGAAACGGGAGGCTATATCGCGGGAACTGCCGAAGCAGTACAAGCAGCTGCTTATCGGCTGACTGCCCCAGGAATTGGCGGCGAGGTTGGCGCAATGCTCGGAACACTTCGTTCGATGTTCCAAGGCTTATTTCTGGCGCCGCATATGGTCGGTCAAGCGATTAAGGGCAGTATTTTGGCAGCTTATATGTTCGAGGAGCTGGGGTTTGAGTCTAAACCTCGATGGAATGAGCCGAGAACAGATCTTATTCAAGCGGTGAGATTTGGACAGGCTGAGCATCTTATCGCATTCGTTCAAGGGATTCAGAAAGCAGCTGCGATTGATGCCTATGTCGTGCCAGAGCCGTGGGATATGCCTGGGTATGAGAATGCTGTCATTATGGCTGCTGGAACCTTCATTCAAGGCGGAAGCTTAGAATTATCTGCAGACGCACCGATTCGCGAGCCTTACATTGCTTATATGCAAGGCGGATTAACCTACGCTCATGCGAAATATGGTGTTCTGACGGCGTTAAGCCAGCTTGTGGAGAGTGGTTTGATTGTGACCAAACCTAACATGACTTGACACATTTGAGGCGCGACGTTAGAATGGACATATATTAGAGCAACTGGAAGGTTGATGCGACATGGCTGATGATATTCGCAGAAATATGGCATTATTCCCAATTGGAATCGTTATGAAACTTACGGATTTAACAGCCCGCCAAATCCGGTACTACGAGCAGCATGAGTTGATTATTCCCGCGCGTACCGCAGGAAACCAACGTTTATTTTCGTTTAATGACGTAGAGCGACTATTGGAAATTAAATCGCTAATAGAGAAGGGCGTTAATATCGCCGGCATTAAGCAAGTCATGAATCCTGTATCTAAGGAATCTGATGACGCGACGATCGTAAGTGAGCAATCTGAGGTTAAACGTAAGGAGCTTTCTGATCAACAACTGCACAGATTACTTAAGCAGCAGCTGCTAGAGAAAAGACCAGGACAAGCTTCACTTATTCAAGGTCAATTGACTCGCTTCTTAAATAAGCGATAATAGAGCCAGGCTAACTATTGTTTTACAATCAAAGGAGATGATTCTATGGGTTACACCAAAGAAGATATCAGACGTATTACACAAGAACAAAATGTTCGATTTATCCGTTTGCAGTTTACCGATTTGCTTGGGACAATTAAAAACGTTGAAATACCAGTCAGTCAGTTAGAAAAGGCGCTCGATAACAAAATGATGTTTGACGGATCTTCTATTGAAGGTTATGTGCGCATTGAAGAATCCGACATGTATTTATATCCTGATTTGGATACTTGGGTAGTTTTCCCATGGGTAGCACAAGATAGAGTTGCCCGTTTAATTTGTGATATCTATATGCCTGACGGTACACCATTTGCCGGAGATCCGCGCGGCATTTTGAAGCGTGCGCTTAAAGAAGCTGAGGCAATGGGATATACAGCGATGAATGTCGGACCTGAACCGGAATTTTTCTTGTTCAAGACGGATGCGAATGGCGAACCGACTACAGAGCTTAATGACCAAGGCGGATACTTCGACTTGGCACCAATGGATATGGGCGAGAACTGTCGCCGTGAAATCGTACTTACTCTTGAAGAAATGGGCTTCGAAATTGAAGCGTCACATCATGAGGTTGCACCAGGACAGCATGAAATCGACTTTAAATATGCGGACGCTATTAAAGCGGCAGATCAAATTCAAACATTTAAGCTTGTTGTAAAAACGATCGCTCGTGAGCATGGCTTGCACGCGTCATTCATGCCTAAACCTTTGTTTGGCGTGAATGGTTCAGGTATGCACTGTCACCAATCCTTGTTCCAGGGCAACACAAATGTGTTTTACGATGAGAAGGACAAGCTAGGTTTAAGTGCGACAGCACGTCACTATATGGCGGGTATCTTATTGCATGCTCGTGCTATGGCGGCTGTTACTAATCCTACAGTCAACTCATACAAACGTCTTGTACCTGGTTATGAAGCGCCTTGCTACGTAGCTTGGTCGGCAAGCAATCGTTCGCCGATGATTCGTATACCAGCTTCACGCGGCTTAAGTACTCGTGTTGAGGTTCGTAATCCGGATCCTGCAGCGAATCCGTACCTTGCTCTAGCGGTTATGCTGAAAGCGGGACTTGATGGAATTAATAACAAGCTCCAATTGCCGGAACCAACGGACCGCAATATTTATATTATGACAGAAGAAGAGCGTCTTGATTCTGGCATTCCAAGCTTGCCTGTTGACTTGAAAGAAGCGTTAGACGAAATGCTGAGAAGCGACATCGTTTGCGAAGCGCTCGGTGACCATGCGCTTGCTCATTTCTACGAATTGAAAGAAATTGAGTGGGATATGTACCGCACACAGGTTCACCAATGGGAACGCGATCAATATTTGATGTATTAAAATAAGTAATCCCTTAGCGCTTTGAGCGCTAAGGGATTTTTTTGTAGGAGTGAGTCAATTCGCGATTGTTGCAATTACGTATACCTTATCTATAGGCTTGTACAACGGAGATTTATGATGTAAATATTCATAAACCATGATCCTTAAAGCATGCTCCTGCAGTTGTTTCTTTGGAAGATAGATTTTCTCTTTCGTAAGTATAAACAACTTGTTCTGATAATTCTCTAATCTGGCTTTCATATGGCATAGCATCACTAATATCTATCTTAATTGGCGAAAGTTCCGGGAAGGTATATGAGTCTACGGTTTTGAGATTGTGTCTCCTGAAGATTTAGAGCAGGTTTTATTTCTTTTCTTGTCTTGCTTTAATTAGCGACAACAAGCTTATTCCATCGGTTATAATTATTAAAATCGCAGCTATTATTGCTAAGTCATCAGCAGTCAATCCTTCTGTATCTTTTTTCATTAACCAAACCTCCTATACTTGTTCCCCATTAGTATATTCATTTATTGTTCAGTTGATAGGGCTTTTGGTAAGTAGATATTAAGTATTAGAGACAAAATTTTTAAAGAAACATCAAGTGCTAGAATCGCGGTAAAGCAGCCCAAATATGTATTTCTACGATCTATGAAAAAGGAGTTTTTGGATTAAGTACATATATACAGTTAGAACAATTGTTGCGTATTAAGAAATAGCTGCTTGGGAATATTGATTCATGAAAATAAATAAAAGGCCCATAGAATGGACCTTTTGTTAAAGGAATTCTTTATCTACAATTAATAATCATTAATTATTAATAACCCCAGCCACCAAATCCTGTACTACATGCGATAATTACCAATAAAATGAACAGCACCAGAATAAATCCCAAGCTGTTATTAACACCGCCAACGTATCCACCCATTAAACATTCACCTCTTTCCTCTTTTGTACATTATAGGTTATGCACTACTTTAGCTTCATGTTTGGGTGTTTGTACAGTAAAGAGGATCGACCAGACTAAATAATGTAGGAAAGATGTATGAGGAATAAAAGAAGGGTCTAAAGCTAACCATAAAATCGCAACGTTACTGTGTGATAATATAGGGGAGGCTGGATTAATGTTTAGATTGATTGTATTGGCAGCACTATTACTAATAACAGGTTGTACGAGTAATGGCAACATGACACAAAAGCAAGTGACTCCTAATCAAGCACGTATTCAAACTCAAGCTCATACTACTACACCAGCACGTATTCAAACTCATGCTCATACTACTACACCAGCACGAAACTTAACCCAGGCATCATCTACTGCTACGACGAATGCAGGGAAATCATCTATTTCGATGAAACAAGTGCCGGGTGCAGCTTCAAACTGGTTTGATTGGTTAAATCTCGGTCAGGTACCGGTAGAAAATCCAAGGAATCAAACACCAGTACAACCACCTGCAAATAATCCAGCACCAGTACAACCACCTGCAAATAATCCACCAAATCAAAACACTAATTCGTCTCAATTTGAACAGCAAGTTTTGGATTTGGTTAATAAAGAAAGATCCAAAGTGGGCTTGAACTCCCTAAGTAAGAATGCTGAATTAGCGAAAATGGCGATGGTCAAAGCACAGGATATGCATAATAACAATTACTTTGATCATAATTCTCCGACTTACGGATCACCGTTCGATATGATGAAGCAGTTCGGAATCACATACAGCTCAGCGGGAGAAAATATCGCAAAGGGCCAAAGCAGTCCTACGCAAGTTATGAACGATTGGATGAACAGTCCGGGGCACAAAGCCAATATTTTGAAAAACAGCTTTACCCAGATCGGAATAGCCTATTATAACGGTGAATGGGTACAAGAATTTATTGGCTAACTAACTATCAATATATGCCCGAGGATGAACAAAAAAACCGAAACCTGACACTTGATCACCTCGATTTATTATTTGTAAAGTCAATATGCTCTCAAGAAGGAGAAGTTACGTTATAACAAACAAAAGACCCATTGAAGGGTCTTTTGTTTGTTTGTAGTCAAAGTTTAGTGTCCTGGACTTAGGGACTTTATATCGTAATTGAATTTATTAGTAACCTCCACCAAAGACGCCACAGCTACAAGCGATAATTACCAATAAAATAAAGAGCACCAGAATAGTACCAGTGTTTGTAAAAGCTCCACCTACACTAGACATTTTTCATTCCACCTCCTTTTATTGAGTACTCTGTAATTTATGCACGTATTCTTCGATGTGATTGGATTCTTGTTACGTAGATACATAAACCGTGTCATAAGCCCAGAGCTTACACTGAAATATGTTGAAAAGGCAGTTGCAGAGGGGATTGCTCCTATTTTGGATATATTCGTATATCGGATAGCTTTTATTTTCTTGCAATAAGAGCGAATGTTTGGTATATAATAAGAACATGTGTTCTATTTATTGTTAAATGTCGTTTGCAAGGTTCAAGTGAATGGAGTTGTGTATAGATGCTTGGAGACCGAGAGCGAAAGCTGTTGCGAATTTTGTGGAATTTGAATCAATTGGAATGGGTAAAGAGTGACTTTACATTAGTTTGCCGGTTAACCGGGTGGTCAGACAAAGAAATCGCGTTATTATTGGATAATTTAATTGAGGACAAATATATAGAGAGGGATGAGGGGAATCATTTTGTTCGAGTGATTGAAGGATGGGATCGTACGTAAAATAGGTAAAAAAAAGACTGAATCCCGTATGCTTGCGCTTGGATTCAGTCTAGTTAGTATGTACGTTTTAGGCTAATTAATGAATATCACGGAATATTCCGATAACCTTGCCTAAAATCGTCACATTGTGAAGTCGAATAGGCTCCATGGAGGAGTTCTCCGGTTGTAGACGAAAGTGATCCTTCTCTTTGTAGAAGGTTTTGACAGTTGCTTCATCGTCTTCAGTCATTGCAACAACGATGTCGCCATTATTGGCAGTTGGCTGCTGACGAACGATAACATAGTCTCCGTTATGAATACCAGCCTCGATCATGCTTTCTCCCATTACGCTCAAAATAAAAACGCTGCTATCGCCTACGAAATGCGATGGAAGGGGGAAGTACTCCTCGATATTTTCAGTTGCAGTAATAGGTACACCTGCGGTTACTTTGCCGACTATCGGCACTTTGGATACAGAGAGAGGTATAATTCCATCTACACCTTCATTGTCTAATATTTCAATTGCACGCGGCTTAGTTGGATCTCGGCGAATAAGCCCTTTCTTCTCCAATCTGTCCAAATGACCATGAACGGTTGAGCTGGATAATAATCCAACAGCTTCTCCGATTTCTCGGACGGACGGCGGGTAGCCTTTCTCCCGAACTTCATTCTTAATAAATTCAAGAATCGAATGTTGTCGGTTGGAAATCTTCGACACTGCGATCACTCCAATAGTAGGTTTGTTGTAGGAAATTATAACATAGAACCGGAGTTCGTACAAACATAAGTTCTTAAGTACAGAAGTTCGTATTTTTTTGTTGACTACAAACGTTTGTTCGTGTATTCTGAAAACAGAACAAACGTTTGGGGTGCTGATGATGATAACTAGTCCAAGTTTTTACAAATCGATCCATACACAACCAGAGAGTAATTTAACAACAATTAGACGCCGTCTGCTGCCGGTTATGCAGCGGCATGCTGTGAAGATAGTAGTGAGTATCGCTTTATTTGTTTTATTGTTTACAAGCTTTTTGCTTATGGGTACTAATGCATCAGGGAGTGAAATTACACCTGCTTCGACGAACGAACAGGTTGTAATTGTAAATGCTGGAGACACTCTTTGGGAAATCGCCAAGCGTTTTAATGATGGCAGTGAGGATACTCGATATATAGTTTACCTAATTAAGGATCGGAATGGACTGCAGAATGCAAATATTAAGCCTGGTCAGCAGCTCATTATTCCGAATTGAACATAGGAACATTAATTAATAGTTTGCAAATACAACACAATCGATAGCTTTCCGAACAAGCAGGATGAATGACTTCTGCATGTTTAGGAAAGTTTTTTTGTTTGAAGTGAAGGGGAAGAAGACTTTCAGAACGTCTATTAATAGGGACATTAATGAACGGAGGTTAATAACAAAGTATGTAATAGGCTCGAAAGAGTTGGTTATACCACAGCTTTTATATTAAAATAGATTAGATTGTCAATTTTTGTAGAAGGAGAACCCTATATGTTACGTGTTGAAGGCTTATCCCATTCTTTCCAAACGGGGAGTGAAACGACTCCAGTGCTCCAGCAGATAAGCTTTACTGTGAGTAAGGGAGAGATGGTCGCGCTGCTAGGCAGCTCCGGCTCCGGCAAGTCCACCTTATTGAATTTGATGGCGGGCTTAATGAAGCCAACAGAAGGCAATATTTACATTGCCGATCATAATATTGTATCGATGAATGAGAACCAATTAGCCGAATTTAGGCGAAAGCATATTGGATTTATTTTTCAAGCATATGAGCTGGTTGCACATCTCACCGTTCGTGAAAATGTAGAACTTCCGCTAGTATTTCAGTCGATTCATCCATCAGTTCGTAAACAAAAAGCGCTCGATTTATTAAAGCAGGTCGGTATTCCTGAAAAAGCGGATTTGTTCCCATCTCAGCTATCGGGAGGGCAGCAGCAGCGTGTCAGTATTGCGCGTTCGCTTATTACAGAGCCTTCGGTCATATTCGCAGATGAACCAACAGGGAATTTGGACACGAAGACGGAAGAAGAGATTATAGCTATTTTGAAGCATTTGAACCATACGATGAAGACGACTTTTATTATTGTTACACATGAGCGTGAGGTAGCCATACAGACACAAAAGATTATTACATTGCGAGATGGCTTTCTCGTTACGGAGCACGAAACAGCCCCCGAAACTAGGGTTGTGGAAGGGAGTTTACATTGAGAATTAGCGATATTACCCGTTTATCTTGGGATCAAGTGAAGCGACGAAAAGTGGTCACAGCACTTTGTGCGGCAGGCATATCGATAGGCTGCGCAGCTATAATCGTGGCAATGAGCATAGGCGAGTCCGCTCAGGTCTATATCGAACAAGAAATGAACAGTTATTTGAAAATGGATGAAATTACTGTGAGTGCCAATACAGGCGGACACTCAAATTCAGAAGGCTCTGCTCCAGAAGCAGGAGCTTTACAGAAGGGCAGCTTAACAAAGCAAAAGCTGGATCTAATTAAGAAGTTTCCACATGTCGTAGCTGCGGCTCCCTTTCAGCAGTTGAATTATATGCAGATGTCTACACTTGATCAATCGAAATCGCCCAATCACACCGAAGTTATCGCAACCGATCTAGATATGCTGTCTGCGTTTGGCCATTCTTTTTTGCAAGGGAAAACTTCTGATTTGACCGGGACAGTTGTTCTCAATTACGGCGCGACACTTGGTATGGCGGATGAGGAAGCGCGCCAAAGCTTACTGACACAGATGGACAAAAACCCGTTCGATGAAGAGTTGATTAAGCAATATGAAAATTTAAATCGCATACCTACACCGTTGTATCAGAAACAGATTATTTTCCGCAATAATTCAATGGAAAAAGCCTATAACAGCACGCCTTTGCGAATTGTTGGCGTGTTGAAGAAGCCAGATGGGATGAACGAAAATAATGTGATGTATGACAAGAAGGCTTATGTCTCTATGGAGACAGCTAAGCAGCTTAATAAGGAATTAAAGCTCGGCAATGAAAATGAGAATACATACAATTCGGTAGTTGTTAAGGTCGACAGTCAAGCAAATATTGAACAGGTGGAGAAACAAATACAAAAGCTGTTTTTAACAACACAAACGAATTTACATCAGAAGGAAAGGCTGGCGAATGAGTTTAAAATCATTAAGGCAGCGGCAATCGGCATTGGTGTATTTATTCTCATTATCGCTTCGATATCGATCGTTGTTGCGATGACGATGTCTACCTATCAGCGAAGAAGGCAAATTGGTATTATGAAGGTTCTTGGCGCTAATCTAGGACAAATTCGCAATATGTTTATTGTAGAGGCTGCTTTATTAGGTTTCCTGGGCGGACTGCTCGGTGTGCTGTTTTCTTATTGGATAGTTTGGGGTATCAATGGGTTGATACATGCGCTTTCGGGTGAGCAGGACGCAGTTATTATCTTTATACCTTTATTGGCGATACCGATTGGGATGATGTTCGCATTAGCGACTGGAGTGTTATCCGGCATTTATCCGGCGATCAGTGCATCCCGAACAGATGCATTAACCGCAATTAGACGAGATTAGAAATTGGCAGTAGAAGGGGCATATAACGATGAAGAAGAAAATAAAGCTTGGCATTATCGGACTTATTCTAATTGCAATCAGCTTTGGACTGTACAAACTAAGCAATCCGTCACAACAGATGGATCTCACAACAGAATCTCAAGATATTACATTTCAAGTGACGAAGGATTCACTTGTAAACACTGTAGAAGTTAAGGGGAAGTCCTTATATGAGCATGAGACACTTGTATACGCTCCATTTGGCTCTGAGGTTACAAAATGGTCCGTTGAAGACGGTGCTCAGGTTAAAAAGGGAGATGTATTGTTTCAGCTTGATCAGACAGCAGGTCAAAATGAAATTTTACAGATGGAGGCCTCTTTGCGTAAAGCAAAGCTTGAAGCGGAGTTAAACGAATATTTAAGCGAGCAGGAGGATGAAGCATCTCCCGTTGAATGGTCGGAGGAGGCCCGTAAGAAGCAGCTGGTCGAACGTGAGATCGCACGCTTAACCCAAGAGCTAAATGATGTTACAACGGGTATTCAAACGAAGGATTTGCAGAAGAAAAAGAATGAGCTGACAGAATCGAATTACCGTTCACCTGCTACAGGAATATTTCTGTTTGATCAACCGAATAAACGTCCTCAGGCCGTAGCGGACAATGAATATATTGGTAAGGTCGTTGATTTGAATAAGCTGCAGTTCATTGCTTTGGTTGGTGAGCAAGATGTATTTCGTATAAAAGCGGGAATGGCAGTGCAAGTAAAAATGAATGCAATGAAGGACGTAAAGCTGTCTGGAAAAGTTCTGAAGGTGTCTAAGTTTGCTAAGACGGGTACGGATCAAAATAATTTAGATCAAGCTGCGCAATTTGAGGTTGTCATTACGCTTGAGCCCAATGAATATTTAATAGCCGGCTTAACCTTGAATGGAGCTATCGAAATCGATCGCAAAGATAATGCGACAGTTGTTCCTACCATCGCAATAACGCGTGAAGATGACAAGCATTTTGTAATGCTGGACACTGGAAATGGACAATACGAGCGTAAGGAAATTAAAATTGGCTTGGAGACAGCAGAACTGACAGAAGTGCTTGAAGGGCTTAAGGAAGGCGATCAGGTTGTACTTCGCTAAATAAATATGTACAACATGTGAAATGTCGAATGACTCCGCATCCATCTTCTTGACAACTGATTGCTCGAAATGTAAAAGTAGAGTATAGTGCATTTTCAGCATGAGAGGAGAGAAGCAAGATAATGGAAATGGATAAGATTATCGCGAGAATTAACGAACTTTCTCGTATAAATAAAACAACGGGTTTGAGTGAAGAGGAAACAAAGGAACGAGATCAATTAAGACGCCAATATTTAGAGATTTTCAAAGGTAATTTCCGTCAACAATTAGATACAATCACGATTGTTGATAATGAAGATGAGGTCAAACATTAATTTATAAGTAAGGTACTCATGTCCAATCCAAGAAAGAGTGTCTATGAGTTGGGTTATCACGAAAGCATATTATGGACGGCGTAGAAGCAAGTTTAAATCGTCTTCAAACGGATTATATTGATTTATATCAATACTGTGTGGGATGAAGGGATTACGTCACCGATATTTGGGGCAAGCACCTTGGAGCAGTTCGAAGATAATATGGGGGCAATTGGCTGGTCTATGCCGACTAAAATTTGGGACAAGCTCGAGGAAGTAAGTGCATTGCCGGATGATTACCCTAATCGATTCATTGATAAATCTCGTCGAGCATTCGATTAGTTTACGAGGTCAAGGGGTTTACTTGGCCGTTTGAGATGATTGTTTATGAAGCTTGTTTTGCTTTATAAAAATAATAGGAGGTAATGATTTGTCACGTTCTTGGGAGCGCAAGGTGCGCAAAAATATGAATACTGTAAATAAAAAGCGTAAAAAGCAAGGAAATGGCCAAATCATTCTAAATGCGGAGCAATCACAAAAAATTGTTGGACGTAATTACATAGCGCCAATTTTACTTATTGTGTTTATTGGCATGTACGTCTTCATGATGCTAAGAGATAAAACATTTGAAACGAATACTATGTTTTGGGTAACGGTAGGATGTTACATTTTTCTTGCCGCACTATTCTTCTTGCGAAAGCCCTATATAACGATCGGCAAGGATTTCTTGCAAACTCGCCGTATGACTGGTGACAAGCGACTGCCAGCAGAAGCGATCAAAGCGATTAGTGTTCAGAAGGGCTACGTAATTGTTGAACAGCAAAAAGGATCAAATTGGGTGTTCTCGAGAGTTATGAATCGTTACCCGACTGATCTAATTGCTGAGAAATTGAAAAGCTTTGCACAAACCCATGGAATTGCCTATCAAGAAAAATAAACCTGTAGGAGAGTTTGAACAACAATGGCTAAACAAGCTGTATTATTTGATCTAGATGACACGCTGCTATGGGACGACCGCAGTGTTAAGGAAGCCTTTCAAGCGACATGTCAAGCGGCGTCAGAGGTGTCTGGTGTTGATCCTGACGCTTTGGAAGAGGCGGTTCGTCGTGAAGCGCGAGCATTATACGAATCATATGAGACATTTCCTTTTACGAAAATGATCGGAATCAATCCTTTTGAAGGGCTGTGGGCGCCGTTTCTCGAAGGTGAACAACCAGAGTTCCGCCAGCTGGAAAGTCTAGCTCCAGGCTACCGTAAATCTGCGTGGACACAAGGCTTGCGAGCTTTAGGTGTAGATAATGAACAGCTTGGTGCAGAACTCGCAGAACGTTTTCCAGCAGAACGCCGTTCACGGCCTATTGTATATGAGGAAACGTTCCGTGTGCTTGATGCTTTGAAGGGCAAGTACAAGCTTCTGCTGCTAACGAATGGTTCACCGGATTTGCAGAGAGAGAAGCTTGCTGGTGTACCGCAAATTATTCCTTATTTCGATCATATTATTATTTCAGGTGAGTTTGGCGAGGGTAAGCCTGCCGCTTCGATTTTCAAGCATGCGCTTGAGCGTCTCGGCATTGAGCCCGATCACGGCATCATGGTTGGCGACAAGCTAACCACTGATATATTGGGTGCGAATACGATTGGTATGACTTCCGTATGGATAAATCGTCATGGAGCGATTCGCAATGATGAAATCGTACCTACTCATGAAATTGAAAATTTAGAAGAGCTGCTGCCGCTTCTAATTTAGCAGAAATAGCTTAAAAGCCCCTCGTTCACAGCCATTGCCGCGAACGAGGGGCTTGCATTGTTTAAATGTCCAAACTAGGCTTTGTTGCCTGCAAAAGCTTCGTCTGCAAACGGATGTGCAATCCAGCCTTCTGTTTCAATGAAAAGTCGAACGGCAACAATTTGACGGTTATCCATTAGAGTGAAGAAGTGCGGCTTGTATTCTGGAACGGAAATGACATCGCCTGCCTCCAGCTCAACGTCGAAATAGCCAACATCGTCAGTTCCTTTTATAATAAATATTCCTTTGCCGGCAGTGATGGCGCGAACCTCATCTTCGGTATGTGTATGAACGTTTTCGAATTTTTTTAGAAGTTCGTCAAGATTAGGAGTTGCGTCGGACAAAGCGATAATATCCCAAGTTTGATAGCCGCGGCGAGCTGCAAGATCACGAATTTCTTCATCGTAAGTAGATAGAATTTCTGCCTTATCCTCATCTGTAAGAATAAACTTTTGTTGTAAATTCTCTGCTAGCTTACTTGTAGCCCAATGCTCATATAACACTTCTTGTTTTTCTAGAAATGCACGGACATTTTCCTCGCCTGTAATTCTTTCCTCGGTGTTACGGATTTTTATTTCAGCCATGCTCTTTCCCTCTTTTCCTATGGAAATTAGATGATATAATGATTATAAAACAAAATAAATGGATTGTCGATGGATTTACCTGTTCAGACAGCTAGGATTCTGATAAACTATTGGTTAATGATTTTTGGGAAGGATGAAGAATTTTGTCGAAACCAACGATACAACAAATGCTTGAAAAGCGCATCCTCATTTTGGACGGCGCGATGGGCACTATGATACAGCAAGCGGATTTACATGAGGCAGATTTTGGCGGAGCAGAGCTGGATGGCTGTAACGAAATGCTAGTGCTGACTCGCCCAGATGTTATTCAATCCATACACGAGCAATATTTAGAAGCAGGCGCTGATATTTTGGAGACAAATACCTTCGGAGCTACAAGCGTTGTACTCGCAGATTATGATATCCCTGAGAAAGCGAGAGAAATCAATTTAGCAGCAGCAAAGCTGGCACGTATTGCATGTGATAAATACAGTACTCCCGATAAGCCGCGTTACGTAGCTGGCGCACTAGGTCCCACTACGAAAACGCTGTCCGTCACGGGTGGCGTAACGTTCGATGAGCTTGTAGACAGCTATTACGAACAAGCGCTTGCATTGATTGAAGGAGAAGTGGATGTCCTGTTGCTGGAAACTTCTCAGGACACGTTGAACGTTAAGGCAGGCAGCATCGGTATTCGCAATGCTTTCGAGAAGCTGGGCCGAGAGCTGCCAATTATGATTTCTGGAACGATAGAGCCTATGGGTACTACACTCGCAGGGCAAACGATAGAATCCTTCTACATTTCACTTGAGCATTTGAAGCCGATTTCAATAGGTCTGAACTGTGCGACGGGTCCAGAGTTTATGCGTGACCATCTACGTACTTTAAGTGAAATCGCAAAAGCGGGAGTCAGCTGCTACCCGAATGCAGGCTTGCCGGATGAGAATGGTCATTATCATGAATCACCGCAGTCACTCGCTAAAAAAATGGAAGCTTTCGCTGAGCAGGGCTGGCTGAACATTGCTGGCGGATGTTGCGGCACAACTCCTGAGCATATTCGTGTAATGGCTGAGACGATGGCGCAATATTCGCCGCGCACGAAAATGGGTGAGCATTCAAATGCGGTTTCTGGTATAGATACTGTGTATATTGAGCCTGAGAATCGGCCGATTATGATCGGCGAACGTACGAACATCTCAGGATCGCGTAAGTTTAAACGACTGCTCAAAGAAGAAAAATTCGATGAAGCATCGGAAATTGCAAGAGCTCAGGTTAAGGGCGGGGCTCATGTTATCGATATTAACCTGCAGGATACGGATATTGATGAGGAGTATGCGGTACATCAATTTTTGCCTCAGGTTGTTAAGAAAATCAAAGCGCCTCTAATGCTCGATTCTACCTATGACCATATTATTGAGCTGGGTCTCAAATATTCACAAGGTAAAGCGATCATTAACTCCATTAATTTGGAGGATGGTGAATCCAAGTTTGAATCTATCGTTCCATTAATACACCGTTATGGTGCTGCTGTTGTTGTAATTTTGATCGATGAGCGAGGGCAAGCAGTTACACGCGAGGCAAAACTAGAGGTTGCTGAGCGTTCCTACCGATTGCTCGTTGATAAATATAAGCTGAACCCCGAGGATATTATTTTTGATCCGAATATGTTCCCAGTCGGTTCTGGCGATCCACAATATATTGGTTCGGCAGTAGAGACTCTCGAAGGTATTCGTATGATTAAAGAAAAGTTTCCGCTAGCGAAAACGATTCTGGGTCTTAGCAACGTTTCTTTCGGTTTGCCTGACGCGGGGCGTGAAGTGCTTAACTCTGTCTATTTGTATCACGCGACGAAAGCAGGTCTCGATTACGCTATTGTGAACACGGAGAAGCTTGAGCGTTACGCTTCAATCCCTGCTGAAGAGCGTCGACTTGCTGAGGAGCTCATTTACAACACGACGGACGAAACGCTGGCCACGTTCGTTGCTGCGTTTCGAGATAAGAAGGTTGAGAAGAAAGAAAAGATTTCTAACCTTACACTTGAGGAGCGGCTTGGTTCATACGTAGTGGAAGGGACTAAGGAAGGTCTTATTCCTGACCTAGATGAAGCACTCAAGAAGTATTCTGCGATGGACGTCATCAACGGCCCGCTTATGCGCGGGATGGAGGAAGTTGGACGTTTATTCAACGGAAACGAGCTCATCGTAGCTGAGGTGCTTCAAAGTGCTGAAGTTATGAAAGCATCGGTTAACTACTTGGAACAATTCATGGAGAAAAATGAATCTTCCGTCAAAGGGAAAATCATTTTAGCGACCGTAAAAGGCGATGTTCATGATATTGGTAAAAACTTAGTTGAAATTATATTGTCTAATAACGGCTACAAAATTATAAACCTAGGCATTAAAGTGCCACCGCAGCAGTTGATCGAAGCATACCGCAATGAGAAGGTAGACGCGATCGGCTTATCTGGTTTGCTTGTTAAATCAGCACAACAAATGGTTGTTACAGCTCAGGATTTGCGTACAGCTGGAATTGACGTTCCTATTTTGGTCGGTGGAGCGGCATTGACACGTAAATTTACGAAAACGAGAATCGGTCCAGAGTATGACGGACTTGTCCTTTATGCGAAAGACGCGATGGATGGCCTTGATATTGCCAATAAAATAATGGATGCGGGTCATCGTGAACGAATGGAAGAGGAGATGGCCGCTTACAAAGCGTCAGGCGGAGCGGAAGAAGAAGAGAAGAAGCAAATGCCAACGCTGTCTCGCGCTGTTCGATCCAAAATATCGCCGGATGCGCCAGTATTTACGCCTCCGGATTTGGAACGTCACGTATTGCGTGATGTACCGATTCCACATATCGTGCCTTATATCAACATGCAAATGCTGCTGGGTCATCACCTTGGCTTAAAGGGTACAGTGGATAACTTGCTTAAGGAAGGCAACGAGAAAGCCATCCAACTTAAAGCGACGGTAGATGAGATTTTGAATAAGGGAGCTACAGAGGGTATCGTTAAGGCGCATGGTATGTATCGATTCTTCCCGGCGCAGTCATCCGGCAACGATATTATCATCTATCATCCCGAAGACCAGACACAGGAGATCAAACGTTTCACATTCCCGCGTCAACAAGTTGAGCCACATCTCTGCCTGGCTGATTTCTTAAAATCAGTGGAAAGCGGCATTATGGATTATGTGGGCTTCCTAGTTGTAACAGCGGGTCACGGCATTCGCGAATTAGCTAATGAGTGGAAGGATAACGGCGATTACTTGCGGTCACATGCTCTACAATCTGTCGCACTTGAGGTTGCCGAGGCATTGGCTGAGCGTGTGCATCATATTATGCGTGACGTAAGCGGTTATCCGGATCCGCTTGAAATGACGATGAAGCAGCGCCATGGCGCTCGTTATCAAGGGATACGTGTATCCTTTGGATATCCCGCTTGTCCGAATCTTGAAGATCAAGAGCCGTTGTTTGATTTGATGAAGCCGGAGGATATTGGCGTTGAATTGACGGAGGGCTATATGATGGAGCCGGAAGCGTCCGTTTCTGCGATGGTATTCGCTCATCCGGAAGCACAATATTTTAACGTTGAAAAATTGTAATATAGCTAGATCATGAGAAGAAGAGCCCTCCATCGTTCGGTTAACCGAGCAAGAGAGGGTTCTTCCTTTCATAAATAACGATCACGCGGCAAATGCTAGAAGGAGAGGTGAACTACGAAATGAACATTTGGTTTTTAGGAACGGGCGCTGGGAGACCTTCAAAATATCGTAACGTGAGCGGGATTGCGCTCCAATTGTCAGAGCCTAGCTGTGGTTGGTGGTTGTTTGACGCGGGAGAAGCAACGCAGCATCAGCTTATGCGAACGCCGTTAAAGCTAAGTAAACTGGAGGCTGTATTTGTCACGCATTTGCACGGTGATCATATTTATGGATTGCCTGGCTTGTTAAGCAGTCGTTCCTTCGATGGCGGGGTTACACCCGTTCAGCTTATTGGGCCAGTCGGGCTCAAGCAGTACATGGATATCGTATTTGCTGTAAGCGGAACACAGTTGGATTATGAATTGAATATTCACGAAATAGCTGATGAGGATAACGTTGTATTCACTAATGAACGGTTTACTGTAGAAGCGGATACTCTAGAGCATAGGATGCCTTGCTATGGATTCCGAGTAATAGAGCATAATCAACCGGGCAAGCTTCTTGTACATAAACTGAAATCGCTAGGCATAGAGGCAGGCCCTATATATGGAAAGCTGAAGCAGGGGCAGTCGGTTACACTGCCGGATGGAGTTATTGTTCAAACAAAAGATGTGACAGGTGAAACTAAGATTGGCAGAGTAGTAACTATTCTTGGTGATACGAAGCCCTGTTCAAATGCGTTAAAGCTTGCTAAGGGAGCTGACTTGCTCGTTCACGAAGCAACCTTCGCGGCAGGCATGGAAGAGAAAGCGCATGAATTCGGGCATAGTACTACGACAGACGCGGCGAAAACTGCGGCAGCTGCTAAAGCGAAACGACTTATTATGACTCATTTCAGCGGACGTTATAGTAATGAGGATTTGAGTCAGCTAGAAGAGGAAGCCGCTATACATTTTAGTGCGGTGACAGCTGCGACCGATTTTTATATGACGGAAATTCCAAGAGAAGTAAACTAATTAACCGGTAAGCAAAAGCTTACCGGTTTAGTTTTTCTGTGAGGGACAAATAAAAATAACAGAGGTTCTCTTCACTTATTTTTCTTTTTTGGCATAATAGGATGCTAGAAAGATTGAGGAAAGCGAAACGATAATGATGATGCTAAGAAATACAATGCTTTGTAACGGTGCAGGAATGAAGACGGTACCGATCATCAATAAACCGCCAATGACAAAAAATTTAGCAGACATTTGGTGTGTTTTCCGCCAGACTGTTTCACTATTTAGAGTCTTGGGCGTTTTAATACCGATTAAGTAATTCTGCTTAAAACGAGGCATATAATTACCGATTGCGACAAATAAAACACCAATTATTGGGGTTACAATATTTCCAATGTTAATCTCGATACCGTAGCCTAAAGCAATGTTGAACCCATGTAAGACCAATAAGCCGAGCAATAATGTATTCTGTATGACATATAGACTGGATTTTAACTTGGAAATGTTATTTTTATTTGGATCCATTTTTGGTTTGAGCTTGTTCAGTACCGTCATTAATATCATCAAGCCCGGCATTAAAAATAAAGCAAATGCTTTGTTGGCATAATTGTCAATTTCATTATTTACATTCCAATGAATCGGCATTTTGTCCGGCATGTCGGGGTACACAACAATTCCTGCGATGATGGCGACTGCGATAATTAACCATGAAATTAGTGATTTATTCATACTTCGTCATTCCCTTCTGATTTTGATTGCTGAAAGGAAACAATCCATTTCATCAATTCTTGAAAAACGGTCGTGTTCAGTGAATAAACAATGTGCTGACCCTGGCGCTCATCCCATACGAGATCGGCTGACTTAAGCAAATTAAGATGATGGGAGATACTCGGCTTGGTCATTTGAAAGTGGTCGGCGATATCTCCAGCGGTCAAATCACGATCACGAAGTAAATCCAATATTTTGCGCCTAGTCGGATCGGAGAGTGCTTTGAAAGCAAGGTTGATGGACATAGCAGCCGTCCTTTCTCATACGATCTATTTATTAGATGTTTAGATAATTGTCTAAATGTCTAACATACGTCCAATATATCGTTTTTCTTAACGGCTGTCAATGGATCAAATGATTTCCAGTAAAATTAAAATTGCAGCACGAACATGTATTCTGTAAAATGGATACGAAGAGGGTTAGATGAGGAGTGGGATGGTTATGAACCGATGGACGGGTAGAACCTCCGGCTTGGAGGAGTGGTTAGAGCAGGTGCGCCAAAATACCGAGGTTATGGAAAATGTGACGCACTGGCGAACCATTGCTCCACGCGAGGCGAATACCGCCCCGCTGCCGGACGGGCTGCATCATGCATGGAAGGAAGCACTGCATTCCCGTGGAATCAGTGAGCTATACACGCATCAAGCGGCTGCCTACGCTGCGGCGCGCGCAGGCAATCACGTCGTAGCCGTTACGCCGACCGCTTCCGGCAAGACGTTATGCTACAATTTACCTGTCATGCAATCGTTGCTGGAGAATGAAGAGGGCAGAGCGCTTTACTTATTCCCAACGAAAGCTCTAGCGCAGGATCAAGTAGCTGAGCTTCAGGCTTTGGCCGATTTGATGGAGGTTGGCATCAAGACTCATACATATGACGGAGACACGCCCCCAACGGTACGAACCGCGATTAGAAATGCGGGTCATATCGTAGTGACGAATCCGGATATGCTGCATTCGGCTATTTTGCCGCATCATACGAAATGGGTAAAGCTGTTCGAAAATATAAAGTTTATTGTAATTGACGAAGTACATGCGTATCGTGGCGTATTTGGAAGTCATGTTGCCAATGTTATTCGGCGGTTAAAAAGAATTTGCCATTTTTATGGCTCTAATCCGCAATTTATATGTGCTTCAGCAACGATAGATAATCCTAAGGAGCATGCAGAGCGATTGATCGGCGAGAAAGTTACGCTGATCGATAACAATGGCGCACCGATGGGAGAGAAGCATTTTGTATTCTATAATCCGCCGGTAGTAAATCAGCAATTAGGTATTCGTAGAAGCAGCGTGCTCGAAACACGCAAGCTGGCGGCTTTGCTGCTCAAGCAAGGTGTTCAGACTATTGTTTTCGCTCGCAGCCGAGTAAGGGTAGAGCTGCTGTTAACGTACTTGCAGGAGTTAATAAAGGATAAGTTGGACGCCAAAACAATACGAGGCTATCGAGGCGGTTATTTGCCCAAGCTGCGCAGAGAAATTGAACGCGGACTTCGTTCAGGTGAAATTCGCGGAGTCGTTAGCACGAACGCCTTGGAGCTAGGCATTGATATTGGACAGCTGCAAGCATGTGTCTTAAATGGCTATCCAGGCACGATTGCAAGCACTTGGCAGCAATCAGGTCGCGCGGGCAGACGTCAAGAGAGCTCTGTAACCTTTATGGTGGCAAGCAGCAATCCTCTTGATCAATATATGATTCAAAATCCAGACTTCTTCTTTAACCGGCCGCCTGAACGAGCGTTGATTAATCCTGATAATTTACTTGTACTAATCGATCATGTGAAATGCGCGGCGTATGAGCTGCCCTTCAAGGTTGGCGATACGTTCGGATCAGAATCGCTGGAAGACATGATGGAATTTCTTGTTGAGGAGAAGGTGCTTCACAAAGCAGGAGGACGTTGGTATTGGATGGAGCAATCATTTCCAGCTCATAATATATCGCTGCGATCCGCCGCTCAAGAAAATTTCGTCATAATCGATAATACGAATGGAAGCCGCGTTCTCGGAGAGGTGGATCGCTTCAGCGCGCCTACGCTTATACATGAAGAAGCTATTTATATTCACGAAGGTGTGCAGTATCAGGTTGAGAAGCTCGACTACCCGGAGAAAAAAGCATATGTTCGCGAGGTTAATGTTGATTATTATACAGATGCGAATCTTGCCACGGAGCTTAAGGTGCTCCATGTTGACAAGGAAAGAGATGCTGGCGAATTACTGCTGCAATACGGTGAGCTAACCGTGAATGCAAAGCCTACTATTTTCAAGAAGATTAAACTGCGCACACATGAAAATATCGGCTCCGGGCCGATTCATTTACCAGAAGAAGAGCTGCATACGAGTGGTTATTGGTTCTCATTCAGTGAGGAAGCTGCGGCGCGCAAGAGCAAGAATGAAATGCAATTCGCTTTGCTGGGCATCGCTAATGTGCTTGTTCACATTGCTCCGCTTTATCTGATGTGTGATCCGTTCGATATTAGGGTCGTGCCACAGGTGAAAGCGGTGCATACACAGAAACCGACGATCTACTTTTATGACCGCTATCCTGGCGGTATAGGCCTTAGTGAACGATTGTTCGAGGTTCATGATGAGCTTGTTCGTCGAGCGATGTCGCTGATCCGCGCATGCTCCTGTCTAAGCGGTTGTCCGGCCTGCGTAGGTCCAATTGAAGAGGTTGGTCTGCTCGGTAAGCAACAGGCGTTAGAGCTTCTTAATGAGATGGGGGGCACACGATGAGCGGGCTTCGCGATAGAATGAATCGCCTGCGCGGAGGAAGCGTTGACCATAGCGTTGAACAAGTTAAATTGGAACAAGCTTCTGAATTGATTGAGCTGCCAACTGCCGCCGAGCAACTGCGGACGGAGGAAGAAGAGACGGAATGGATATCACCGGTATGGGCAAGCTTTGGCGTTAAGCTGCAAGCAACGGAAATCGGCAGCTTTTTGCTTCGAAAAATCATCTATCCCGTTTCGTTTCGGCATGGGTTACACGCAATTGACGAGCTCCATCATGCGGCTCCCGGCCTAGAAAGCTTTCATCCGACTGCCAGCACATCACCTGAGCAAATCTTGTTTCTAGACTTGGAAACGACTGGATTAGGCGTGGGAACAGGCAATGTGCCGTTTATGGTCGGGATAGGTTACATGTTGAATGAACAATTTGTCATTGAGCAAGCTTTAATTCGCCACCCAGCCGAGGAACAGGCAATGCTTACCTATTTGCAGCAAAAGCTAAGCAACTATACCTTTCTTGCTACGTATAATGGAAAGACGTTTGATTGGCCGCTTGTACAAAATCGATTCATTATGAATGGGCTGGGACGAAATCTATGGGAGCCTAAGCATCTCGACTTTCTCCATCCCGCTCGATCGATATGGCGGAACACTTTAGTTTCATGCAAATTAAGTCATGTGGAGGAAGAACGCCTTGGTATTCATCGTGAGGATGATGTACCTGGATCATTAGCGCCGCAATTGTATTTTGAATTTTTGGCGACAGGTGATCCTGCGCCTCTCGAAGGGGTTTTTCTTCATAATGAAACGGATATGCTGTCGCTTGCATGCTTGGCTATTCGTTTCGGACATTTATTGAATGGTAATCTTCAAGAGTTTATCCCGCTCCCGACTGAGCCCGAGGAAATGGTTCGCACAGGGCTATGGCTTGAGAAGATGGGGAAATCGATGCTATCCGATCAATTGTTTGAACTTGCTTTTCATACGGAGAAAGCAAACGCATCAACGCTTCTCATGCTGGCGGGACGTGACAAGAAGGCTGGAAATTGGGTGCGTGCTGTGTTATTGTGGCAGAAGGCTATTATTCAATCAACTTCACATCATAGTTCAGCTGCTCTGGAAGCAAATGTGGAGCTGGCGATGTATTATGAGCATAAGGTCAAAGATTATGAGACGGCACTACAATTCGCTAAGAATGCATTAGAGGATGCAATAAGTCATTCCATGCTTCAGCGTTTAGATGCTAAACGACGAGCGGAGATAGATGCTCTGCGTAATCGAATTTCTCGGCTGAACCGCAAGTCAGAGAAGCTAAATCGATCGATTTGATGTGATTGCAAGAATCAAACGTTTAAAATAGACGTATAAAGCAGACGGATGCAATTGGCATGGGAGGCGCACGCAGCTATGATGGTAAAACGGCCTAAAATGCGCGGTTTACTTATTGATTTGGATGGAACCTTATATCACGGTACGCACCGGATAGAAGGCGCGGATACACTTATTTCATATTTGAAGGAATCTGGGCTTCAATATCGCTTTGTAACAAACAATTCTTCCGCTTCACCTCAGGACGTAGCGGATAGGTTAACGAAAATGGGGATTTTGGTGTCACCTGAAGATGTCTGTACATCAGCGCAAGCTGCCGCACAATATATAGCTGAGATTCATCCAAGCGCTAAGGTTTTTATCGTTGGAGAAGCAGGCATAAGAGAAGCATGCACGCAGGCGGGGTTAGAGATTACAGATGATCAGCCCGATTTTGTACTGCAAGGCATAGATAGATCGTTCACCTATGAAAGACTGACTAAGGCGGTTCGATATATCCATAGCGGCGCTCAATATGTACTAACGAATCCTGACCTGCTCATTCCTTCGGCTGACGGGCTTATACCTGGAGCTGGATCAATTGGCGCTATGCTAAAGGCTGCAGGAGGCAAGGAGCCGACATTGATCGGCAAGCCGTCTTCTATTTTAATGAAATATTCTTTGGACAGTATTGGTCTTACTGCTGATGAGACTTGGGTAATCGGTGATAATATGGCCACGGATATCGCTTTCGGTCATGCTTCAGGGTGTGGAACGATACTCGTTCTAACAGGTCTTACAACAGTGGACAATCTAAATTTTTACACGGAACAAGCTGGCTGCAAGCCAGATGTGATTTGCAATCATCTAGAGGAGCTTCGTGCGTTTATTTCCGAATACAAGGGGATATAAGAGAAACAATCGAAGACTATAGGAAGGAAGCGGATTTTCATGCATGAACTGCCGGAACTGGACGTATATAGGGCTGCGCTGACGGAGCATTTTGCCGGAGCCCAAATAACCGGTATAGAAGTTACGAATGTAAAAGTGTTTCAAGCAAGCGCAGAGCAGTTAGAGAGAGACATCGTTGGAAAAGTGGTATGGTTCATTGAACGACGCGGCAAACATTTGCTATTTCACTTGGATAATGGCAAACGGATTATGCTTCATTTGTCACAGGGGGCTTATTTATATAAAAGTTCAGATGATGATCAGCGTAGCCGCACCGCACAGGTTGTAATTCGGTTCGGGAATGAAACACTTTATATCATCGGACTGCGCGCAGACGACGTGCAGCTGCTGATGGTCAAAGGTGTAGAAGAACAGCTTGGACAGTTCGGACCTGACCCATTTGATAAAAGACTGAATTTAGATCGTTTCATTGAACGATTCGCCAAAAAACGCGGCTCATTAAAGGCAGCACTTATTGACCAGCATGTATTATCAGGAATTGGCAGCATATATGCTGACGAGATCTGTTTTGAAGCGGCTATTCGTCCTGACGTGAAGATTCCTGTTCTGAATCTTGAAACTTGGGAACGTATATACGCTGCTATGCATAAAGTGCTAAAGGAAGCGATTTCACATGGCGGAGTAGGCGACCAGCCTTTCTCCGAGGACGATAAGTTAACTGGTGGATATAATATTCATCTTCAAGTTCACAATCGTGAAGGTCAATCATGCTCTCGATGTGGAGCGACGATTGAGAGAATAAATGTTTCTGCACGCAAAGCTTTTGTATGTTTGGGCTGTCAGAAGGATCAATGATACAGCTTGCTTTGAATTCGTTGCGTGAATGGAGGATTTGATCATGATTCATGTTTATTTAGATGATTATCGCGTATGTCCAGAAGGATTCGTACTCGCGCATAATGCTGATGAGTGCAAACAGCTGCTTGATCTCGAGAGTATTGGTATTTTGTCGCTCGATTATGATCTAGGCTGGGCCCAGCCTACGGGCTACGAAGTGGTTCGACACATCGTGGAGAGCGGTCGTTACCCAGAGGAAATCTACTTACACACCTCCAGCGCATCGGGACGAATGCAAATGTATCATCTGCTATCATCAAACGTTCCGGCAGAAACCAAGCTCCACAACGGTCCCATGCCGGTAGAATTAATAAATCAGATTGCTAACCTTGTGAGATCTGAGTAACAATAAAGTTACTCAGATTTCAATGTTTCTAGGTTACAAAAGCGCTTCACCGCCAGAAACTTGAGAGCGCCTTAGTAACAGCAACGTAACTCAGATCTCAGCGTTTCTAGGTTACAAAAGCACTCCAAACGAAAGCGTGTCCCATCGGGACGAAAGCGATCTACCGCCAAAAGAAACTCGCCAGCATCAGGGTATCTCCATAGTTACTCCAATTGCAGGTGTCCAGAGGGTGCAACCCTCGGGGCCCTCCCTTGGAAGGGAGGGTTTGGGTGGGTTCGAAAAGCCCTTTAGGGTTTGGGTGTAAAGCCTTTTAGGGTTTGGGTTTAAAGCCTTTGAAGGTTTGGTAGTAAAGCCCTTCAGGGTTTGGGTGTGGGAATATATAACGGAAGAGGCATAGAAACGTGAGTCAATGGATAGGAACAGCAAATCAGAGCTATTCGCCATATGCGATGGAAGAGCTTCGGAGGCTTGTTGGAGGCGCGGCCTTCACACAGCTTTCAGCGGGTGAAGTTTTTTTGATGAATAGTCCACTAAGCCGCGAGGCTACGTTGGAAGCCATCCATCAACAGGAGCCTATTTTCTTGCGGCATGTACAGCCGATTGATCGCATGATTGAAATAACCGGGAGCGCAGATGACCTGGAACAGTTATCCGATTTGGTGCGGAATGCCGTATTTACGCTCCAGCATAAACGGATTGCAGTACATATAAGACGTACTTTAAAATCTGAATTTCATTATAGCGCGTCGGATACGAAGGCCGTACTAGACGCGGTGCTTGAAGAAATTGATGCGGAGCCTGTCGTTCAACAGCCGGATATTATTATCGCCATATATGCTGCGGTACAGCAGCTGTATATTGGTTTCGGCACGCCATCGGACATGCTGTCTGATTGGCCAGGAGGCGCTGTTCGTTTTCAACGAGAGGAAGGACAGGTTTCTCGAGCTAAATTCAAATTGCTGGAAGCGGAGCGGACTTTCGGGCTAGATTACTCCTTGTTTAGTCGAGCATTAGATATTGGTGCAGCACCAGGAGGCTGGACTTCTTTACTGCTGGAGCGAGGACTGCATGTTACCGCAGTCGATCCGGCAGATTTGCATTCATCATTAATAGGGCATCCGGCACTAAATCACTTAAAGCGTAACGCGTCTGAAGTGAAGTTTAAGCCGAAAACCTTTGATCTGCTGGTGTGTGATATGAGCTGGAGCCCTATGCTAATGTGCAAGCTGGTGCTTGATCTTGAAGCATCGCTCGCAGAAGGGGCATCAGCAATTATTACTGTAAAATTAATGCATCGCAAGCCTTTGCAAACGATAAAAGAAGTAATTGAGAGACTAGGATCGGTGTTTTCGCTTGAAGGCGCCAAACAGCTGTTCCACAACCGTGAGGAAATTACGTTATATTTACAAAAAAAATAACGGGAAGTGCCCTTCATTATGAAGGTTGCTATTTTACTTGAAGGCTTTGCTCGCATTCTGAATTTGCGAATTAAGCACAACATGTATATTAATGTAAAACTGGTTGTTTTTACTTATAATTATATGCTAAAGTAGCAGTAATTAATAAGATAGAGTACCGGGAAAGCATCCCAATTCCGCTTCTGTAACAACTGGCGGTATTGGGTTCCTTTTTTTGTGCTCAAAACAGGGGGAATTAGCTTGAACAATCCTCAAACCACCTTGCATACATTACAGATGGGGGAAATGTTTGGTGAACGCTATCGTGTTGTCGGTACGATTGGACGGGGCGGTATGGGTGTTGTATATGCCGTAGAGGATTTGAGGCTGGAAGGTACTCTTAGAGCTATGAAGGTAACGGCTCCTGTTTCGAATGGCAGAGGCAGGTACTCGGATGAAGCGTATATGTTAATGCAGCTCCAGCATCCGCATTTACCATTAATCATTGATTATTTCACCCTGTCAGAAGAAGGATATGAAGTACTCGTTATGGACTATATTGATGGACAGACTATTTCTACTGCACTTGAAGCGCTCCACACCAGCTTTACTTTTGGTCAAATAATAAATATTGGCATTCAGCTTTGCACTGTTTTATGTTATTTACATGCACAGACGCCGCCTATCATCCATCGAGATTTGAAACCGTCGAATGTGATGATCGATAGTAAAGGACATGTAAAGCTAATAGATTTTGGTATATCACGACGATATAAGGATGATAAGGATCGGGATACCGAACAGCTGGGTACAGTTGGTTACGCGGCACCAGAACAGGCCGGCTTAGGACAAAGCGACGCAAGGACGGATGTATATGGTTTCGGAGCTCTGCTGTATTACATGCTCAGCAGCGGCAGAAGTTATACTCCAGATAAGTTAAATGTTTGGAATCAGGATTCATTCGGTCATTGGCTAAGCGGGGTTCCAACAGAGTTCAAAATTATGCTTCAACGTATGCTGCAGTCCAATCCTCAGCTTCGATTTCAATCTATGGATGAGGTTGAACGGGCTTTGAAGCCGTTTGACCAGCAATTGCAGCAGGTGTATCTTCAAGGAGCGTTTCATACAGAACCTCACATCATGCCAGTAAAACGGATTCAAGCTTGTGTCCTATCTATATCTTCTGGAGCAGGAGCAACATTTGTTTCAGTTACTTTAGCGGCGCTTCTTGAGAAGCTAGAGGTATCGACTACAGCAGTTGAGTATAGCGGATTAAATCCAGAATGGCATGGGTTGCTGCCGAGGCGAGCTAGACCGAAAGACTCTGATCAAAAGGGGCTGCCGGCTTTTGATCAACGATATATGATTTTCAAGCAACAAGGCAGCTCGGTAAACTGGATCACGCTTCAACCAGAGCAGCCTGTGAACACCGTATCTGATGATCAAAGATTCGATCAGATGCTTCGTCAGACAAGCAGTGAGCTTACTCTAATCGATCTGTCTCATAGATGGCAAGAGCCGCGTGCGCTTCAACTGCTGAAGCAGTCTCGTTTGATTTTTGTGGTAGCTGATCCTTATGTAGCCAAGTGGGAGCTTAAAGCTCTTCATAAGCTTACTGACATTGCAAGTGAGATGAAGGAAAAGGGATGTCGCGTTGTTTGGATTGCTAATAAGGATTTGCGGTTTCGCGAACGGAGTGAGTGGCTGGCCTTATTTCCAGCAAAGCCGGCTGCCGCAGTACCCTTACTCCAATCTGAAGCAGCGGTAACCGCTCAATGGAACGGACGATGGATAACGGACGAAACAAGGTTGGCAAAAAGGTTGAATCGTGCTTTTCAGCCTATTTTTGCATTACTTTACAATGAAATTAATACAAAATAGTCGTATTTGTGTTACAATAATACGGGCTAAAACGATAGAACTTGAAGACAAGAATTAGTGATCATTCATGAATGGAGATAAAATAATGAGTTTGTTAACTGTAGAGCAATTATCACATACGTTCGGGGATCGGGTATTATTCAAAAATGTATCCTTCCGTTTGTTAGAAGGGGAGCACGTAGGTCTTGTAGGAGCTAACGGGACTGGTAAATCGACGTTAATGAATATTTTGACAGGAAAGCTTTTGAAAGATGAAGGTAAGGTGGAATGGACTCCACGCGTTCATTATGGTTATTTGGATCAACACACAAAGCTCGAAGCGGGTAAAACGATTCGCGATGTGTTGAAGGATGCTTTTGCACCGCTGCTTGTTTTGGAGCAGGAGTTAAATGAAATTGCAGCGCAAATGGGTGATGCTGATCCGGATACGCTTGACAAATTACTTGAGCGAATGGGTGAGATTCAAGAGGAGCTCGAAATAGGCGATTTCTATTTAATCGATGTAAAAGTAGAAGAAATGGCAAATGGTTTAGGACTTAGCGTTATTGGTTTAGATCGCGACGTAACCGCATTGAGCGGTGGTCAGCGTACAAAAGTATTGCTTGCAAAGCTGCTTTTGGAGAAACCTACGGTCTTATTGCTCGATGAGCCTACGAACTATTTGGATGAAGAGCATATCAATTGGCTGACCAATTACCTAAAGTCGTATCCGCATGCATTTGTTCTGATTTCACATGAAACGGACTTTATGAACCAAGTAGTAAACGTTATTTATCATCTTGAATTTACGAAGATGACGCGTTATACAGCCGATTACGAGAAGTTTCTTGAGATGGCCGACCTGAATAAAGCACAGCATATCGACGCCTATGAGAAGCAAAGGGATTTTATTAAAAAGCAGGAAGACTTTATTTCTCGAAATAAAGCACGTGCCTCGACCTCTGGCCGGGCGAAGAGCCGTGAGAAGCAGCTTGATCGTATCGATCGAATCGACAAACCTGAAGAAGCGGCTAAGCCTACTTTTAACTTTAAAGAATCACGCGCAAGCAGCAAAACCGTTTTTGAAGCAAAAGACATGGTAATTGGGTATAACAAGCCATTGCTGCCAAAAATGAATATGCTCATTGAACGTGGTGATAAAATTGCTATTGTTGGTTGTAACGGTGTAGGTAAATCTACTCTGCTTAAGACCATTCTAGGCGTTGTTCCACCTCTTGACGGAGTAACATACCGTGGTGATTATTTGAACCCAGCTTACTTCGAACAAGAGTCGAAAGCACCGACAATGACTCCGCTAGAAGATGTATGGAATGAGTTTTCGACGATGACACAGTCAGAGGTTCGCGGAGCGCTAGCACGTTGCGGACTGAAAAATGATCATATCTCTCGTCAGCTTAATCAACTGAGCGGTGGGGAACAAGCAAAGGTTCGCCTATGCAAATTGTTGATGCACGAAAGTAACTGGATTTTGTTCGATGAGCCGACGAACCATTTGGACGTCGTTGCCAAGGCTGAATTGAAGCGTGCGCTTACAGCATTTAAAGGCACAGTAGTGCTCGTATCTCACGAGCCTGACTTCTATGAAGACTGGGTTACCAAAGTATGGGATGTAGAAGCTTGGTCGATGCAAACACAGCACTAATAGCAGCTGTGTCTCCGAAGCAAGACATACTGCATGCAACACTCGCCGGTCTACTTTTCCAGTAGATCGGCTTGCTTGCTTTTATGATGTTGCTTCATTATGATGAAAGAAAAAGCTCGTGTATAAGAAGATAATCGAAAAGCAGGTGAACGTTAAGATGAATGAACGTATTCTTGTCGTTGAAGACGAAGCTGGTATTTCACGTATATTGCAGCTTGAATTAGAGCATGAAGGTTATACAGTAGGAACAGCGGCTGACGGCCGTACTGGTTACGAAATGGCTTCTACAGGGGAATGGGAGCTTATGTTGTTGGATGTTATGCTTCCTGAGATGAGCGGTATTGAAGTGCTGCGATTATTGCGTCAAGCAGGTAATCCTGTACCGATTATATTATTGACTGCTAGAGATACGGTGCCGGATAAAGTGAGCGGTTTCGAGCACGGTGCGAATGACTACATTACGAAGCCGTTCGCAATGGAAGAGCTGCTTGCGCGTGTTCGTAATATTTTACGTATTTTCCAGATTAACCCGCGAGAAGGGGAAGGTTCTGATTTGATTAAGGTCGGAGATTTAACGATTGAGCTGCGTACGCGCAAAGTATATCGCAAAGACCTTCTTATTGAATTGACGCCGCGTGAATTCGAGCTGCTGGTTTACTTAGTTGAGAACAAAAATGATGAAAAGTCTCGAGAGGATATTTTATCTGAGGTATGGGGCTATGATTTCATTGGTGAGACGAACTTGGTTGATGTGTATATTCGTTATTTACGCCAAAAGTTGGACAAGGGTTACCGCCATAAACTGATTCATACAGTTCGTGGAGTAGGTTATATGATAAAGGAGCCCGATGCATGACACTGCGTAAACGATTTACGCTTTTCACCATTTTTTGGCTTATCTTTATTTTGATTTTGTTTAATATTTTCGTGTATTTTTATGTGATAAAAATCACGACTGAGAGCGAAGAAGAAGTAATATCCAATAAGGTGAATCTAATGCTCGAGAACCCTCGAATACAGAGCGGTCAAGGACTTAATTCACCAGAGCTTCTGAACGATTATTACAATGTAAATGAAATGATCCGCATCATTGTGCCGAATAACCGAGTGGTCAATATATCAGGCACGGATCCACTCTTGCTTGAGCTGCCTGCAACCTTTGAGACGCAGCATCATACCGGTATGATTACTAAGAGCGGAGAACGTGTGCTATATATGCGTGTACCGATTTATGAGGGTGGCAATGTCATTGCCATGCTCGAGGTTAATCGCATACTAGATGAACTGGACAATTATTTGCAGGTGCTGGTCGCTGCTTTAAGTATTACGAGTGGCGGGGCTGTTTTATTTGCTATTTTTGGGACGTATTGGTTCACTTCAAGGCTAACTGCGCCTATTCAGCAGATGGTTAATACGATGCGAGAAATTGATCGCAGCGGTAAACTCAAGCAAATTGAGCTGAGTAATCGTGAGGAATCAGCAGAGCTGCTGCAGCTAGTACGCGCGTTTAATCAAATGATTGAACGACTTGATCGTACATTCGCCAAACAAAAGCAATTCGTAGCGGATGCTTCACATGAGCTGAAAACTCCGCTTACGGTTATTAGCAGCTATGCGGGTATGCTGAAGCGATGGGGACGGGATGATCAAAGTCTTCGTGACGAGGCGATTGAGGCGATTGATAAAGAAGCGAATCGATTGCAAAACTTGACGAAATCGATGCTCATGCTCGCCGAAGCCGAACAAGAGGATTGGTTGCAGCAGGAGATGTTTGACGTCGTGCAAGTCGTTGATGAAATCGCGACGATGCTGCAAACTACTTTCGGACGCTCTATTCGTATTAAAGCATTATCCAAGGTGGTTCGTATGGTTGGCGATAAGGACAAAATCAGACAATTGCTCGTTATTTTGCTTGATAACGCCATTAAATACTCCAAGGATCCGATTGATATTACAATTACTCTTATGAGAAACATTGTTAAAATCGAGGTCAAGGATAAGGGGATGGGCATCCCTGAAAATGAGATACCGCATCTGTTTGAACGCTTCTATCGAGTAGATGGAGCAAGAAGCCGCACTACCGGCGGTGTAGGCCTCGGCTTATCCATTGCGAAGCGAATTGTCGATTTGCACGAAGGCAAAGTAGATGTATTTAGCTTGCCTGGTCTAGGCACTACGATTACGCTGCAGTTTAAACAACGTAGAACTTAGATAAATGACATATAATTAGTGACAGGAGGTTAATTTTATGAAGTTTCGTACGGCCGCCGTTCAATATAAGCTGGAGGACATTCAATCCTTTGAGCAATTTGCTGAACAAGTGACTCATTATGTCCGCAATGCGTCTGAATATGGGGTTCAATTTGTATTGTTCCCCGAGTTTATGACGACCCAATTATTGTCTATCGGTGATGGGAGCGGAAATGCGCTCTCGATTGAGAGACTTCCTGATTTTACTGAAGCTTATTTGCAGCTTTTTGGTGCATTAGCTGTTGAATATGATGTATATATTGTTGGCGGGACACATGTTCTTGAAGTCGATAATGGTAAGCTTCGAAATGCTGCACATCTTTTCCATCCAAATGGGAAGATAGATATTCAGCATAAAATACATCTTACTCCAACTGAAGTCAGCGAGTGGAATATGTCACCCGGTGAAGGCGTTGAAGTGTTCGAAACAGCATTCGGTAAAATTGCGATGCTGACCTGCTATGATATTGAATTTCCCGAAATTGTACGGATAGCGCGAGCGAAAGGTGCGGATGTCATATTTTGCCCATCCTGCACGGATGATCGACACGGTTTTTATCGTGTTCGATACTGCTGCCATGCAAGAGCAATTGAAAATCAAGTTTATATTGTGACGACAGGAACGGTAGGCTCCTTGCGAAAAGTTGATTTCATGCGCTCGAACTTTGGCCAAGCTGCCATTATTGCACCTAATGATATTCCATTCCCTCCTGCAGGCATTTTAAGCGAAGGAATCATAAATGATGATATGTTAGTCGTTGCTGATCTCGATTTAAATCTGCTGGAGGATGTAAGAATAAGTGGATCTGTGACAACATGGAGAGATCGCAGAACCGACCTCTACACGGATTGGAATTAATCAAACGACTCTAAAAGTCAGCAAATGATGAGAGGTGAAAAGCAGTGCGCAAGTCATTATATTTATTTATAGATGGCAAGCCTCAAAAAACCATTATTCGCAATTATAACGAGTCTGACTTTAGTGCACTCATAGATATACAGCGTGAAAGCTTTCCTCCTCCTTACCCGGAAGAATTATGGTGGAACCAAGAGCAGCTGTCAGAGCATATTTCTCGTTTTCCAGAGGGCGCGTTATGTGCGGAGCTCGATGGGAAATTAATTGGTTCAATGACAGGACTTATAGTTGATATGAAAGATTATAGCCAGTCACATAATTGGAATTCTATAGCTGACGAAGGATATATTCGAAATCACAATGGTAGCGGCGATACGCTTTACGTAATTGATATTTGCGTCGTTCCTGCGTATCGTAAATCGGGTATTGGAAAATGGCTCATGCAAACGATGTATGAGACGGTCGTGCATTTAGGATTGAAAAGACTGCTAGGCGGCGGACGAATGCCAGGATACCATACATATGCTGCTGAAATTTCCCCTGAGGTTTATTTGGAGAAAGTGCTGCTAGGGGAAATGAATGATCCTGTCATTACGTTTCTTCTGCGCTGCGGTCGGACACCGACAGGGGTTGCTAATCATTACTTAGAGGATGTTCAGTCCTGCAATAATGCCGCCATTATGGAATGGCGGAATCCATTTAATTAGAGGAGAGTCTGCTATTATGTTAATTTATCATCGTATAACATCCATTGAAGACCAATATTTCAGCGCTTTGCATCAGCTGCTGCAAACGATATTCCCGCCCGAAGAGGTGCTTGCATACGAGCTTTGGAAGGAGCCTCTTGAAGATCCTACAATTCATGTGTATGTAGCTGTTCAAGATGGAGAAGTGGTTGGTTCAACGGAATACCGCTACTACCCAGAACTACGAGTTGCTATGACTGATTTTACGATAATTGGAAAACCGTCACTCGGAATCGGAAGGTTCCTGCTCCGAAATCGTGAACGTGATCTTGAGAGACTTGCAGAACTGTCGGGAACAACGTCCCTTGGCATGTTCGCTGAGGTTTACGATCCGTATCGTGCGGAGAGGCATGAATTTGGCGGCGTTTCTCCTATGAATCCGATCGTGCGTCGTGAGGTGCTGTCGCATATTGGCTATAAGAGATTAAATATTTCGTATGTACATCCGTCTTGGGATCATGAAGGACAGGCTGTATCTGAGCTAGACTTCTGTTTCTTGCCGATGGATGAAGAGTTGTCGGTTATTGACGCCTCACTTGTCGTTTCCTTCTTAGAGGGGTATTACTCCGCTTTGCCGAATAAACCAAAGGAATGGCTTGCAATGATGGATCATATCCGGGGCTTAGAACAGATAGAGCTGCTTCCACTATGACCCAGCTTATATTTAGGGGCAACGGAGACTCTATGGGAGTGCCGCGCGTCTATTGTAGTTGCGAGGTATGCGAAGAAGCGCGATTTACTAAGATAAACCGTCGTCTACGTTCCTCTTTGCAAATGGAAGAGCCCGAGGCAGGAACGATTTGGATCGATTGCGGACCAGATTGGGCAAAGCAAATGGAAGCAGCAAAGCTTCGAGCTATTGATACGATGCTTATCACACACGCGCATTTTGATCACATTGGCGGCTTAGTCGAGTGGGCTGACGCTTGTCGCTGGCTGAAGAAGCGGGGAGTGGCTTATGCTCCAACGGAGGTCATCGGTGAAATTTTAGATCGCTTTCCTTGGCTTGAAAACCATATTACGTTTCATTCTTTCGATCAGGCCATTCGTCTTGGACAATGGAAGGCGTCAAGCTGGCGTGTTCATCACGGGAAAAATGGTTACGCTTATGCGTTTCGATTCGAGAATATAAAAAGCGGTTATACCTGGGCATATTGTTCTGATTCCATTGGATTAACAGAAGAACAGCAGGCTCCGTTATATGGTTTAGATTTACTGGTACTTGGAACTAGTTTCTACCATGAGCCGTTTCCTTACGAAACTCGTTCTGTTTATGATGTTCTCGAAGCCATTGAATTGACCAAAAAGTGGGGAGTCAGTAGGACTGTACTCACTCATATGTCGCATGATATTGATTTGAGAAAGTCATATTTATTGACAGAAGGAATGACTTTTGCCACGACTGGTTTGTCAATAACGATATGAGACCATTAGAATCGAAAACATAGAAGTACATAGCAGTTAACAAATACAGAGCAAAGGGTGTTCGGCCTCCTGTGCTCTGTATTTTTTTGATTTCTGGAGGAACCAGCAGATTCATGAGTTTGTGTCACTTATCGGATAAAAGTTACTTTTTGTATAGTATCTATATTCGAAATAATAAAGTAATAATTATTTCACTACTTCAAAGTTGAACGAAACTTGTCTAGAATAGAGGGGCAAGCTTAACTAACGGCTTTACAGCTTAGTGTCATCACATTTAAGAGGAGATGAAAAAAGATGGAATTCCGTAAGCTGGGAAAAAGCGGATTGAAGGTTAGTGAGATTAGTCTAGGCAGCTGGTTGACATATGGTGGATATGTGGAACGTGAAAATGCAGTGAAAGCGATTCAAACTGCCTATGGGTTAGGTATTAATTTTTTTGATACAGCGAATGTGTACGAGAGGGGGGAGGCTGAGAAGCTGCTCGGAGAAACGCTTCAAGCATTCCCTCGTGAATCTTACGTACTCGCCACCAAGGTATTTAACAAGATGGGTGAAGGTCCAAATGATCGAGGACTATCTCGCAAGCATATTATAGAGCAATGTCATGCCAGCTTGAAGCGCCTGCGAGCTGACTATGTCGACCTGTATTACTGTCATCGACATGACCCAGAGACACCTATGGAAGAGACGCTCCGAGCGCTCGATGATTTGGTTCGCCAAGGGAAAGTGCTTTACATCGGGGTAAGTGAGTGGACAGCAGCACAGATGGCGGAAGCTCACGCAATTGCGGACCGCTATTTGCTCGACCGTATTGTAGTTAATCAACCCATCTATAATATGTTTAATCGATATATAGAGAAAGAAGTAATTCCTTATGGGGAGCGTAATGGCATCGGACAGGTTGTGTTCTCGCCGCTTGCACAGGGACTGCTGACTGGCAAGTATAGCTCAGTCATTGACTTCCCGGCGGATAGCCGCGCTGCTAAGCTGGATTGGATGCGAAAAGGTGTTACCGATGAGAAAATTAACAAAGTGGTTGAACTAGGTCATTTGGCGTCAGAGCTTGAACTCTCAGTTGGACAGCTTGCGTTAGCTTGGATTTTGCGGCAGCCGAATGTATCCAGTGCTTTGATAGGGGCCAGTCGTCCAGAGCAAGTTGAGGAAAACGCAAAAGCATCTGCAATTACAATAAGTGCTGATATGTTAGAGCGTATTGAACAGATTTTGACTTAAATTTAGAAGATGTGAAAGCTTGAAAAAAGAATGAGCAGGATCATGCCGTGTAGATGTATATAATAATGAAGCCGCTCAAGGAAAATACCTTGAGCGGCTATTGTTTATGTCTTCAAAAGATTCTTCCTGTATTACAGGTGATATGTAACGATTTTAGTTAGTCCCTACTTTGGATGACGAGCAGCAATCCTTCACTTAATTGGATGGTACCTGTCTGATCAGTCAAAACATTGCTAATTCCGAGCGATTGACCGATAGTTAACTCAGCATCATGAAGCGGATATTGAAACCCAGTTAGTGTAATTCCTGTTACACGCATGGTGAGTGGAAGTAAAGAAACATTGGAATACCCTTGTTTATTAATCGTTAGTCGGTCCGTCGCGATAAAAATTTTATTATGGTTATCGATAATAGCTGCTCGAACATTATCTTTAGCAGCGAGCGCCAGCAGATGGACATTGGCTAAGGAATGATCGAATCGGGTTCCGAGCGCGCCGAGCAGTACTAATTCTCTTGGCTTCATATCCAGGGCAAGTCGAACTGCCATTTCGGTATCCGTATAATTTTTGTCAACAGGGTCACAATCAATCGTTTGCCCGCTTTTTTGGCGAATTTCAATGAAATCTTCTTCAGACACGGAATCGAAGTCACCAATGGCTATATCCGGGCGGAATCCTTGCGAAATTAGGAAACGCGCGCCGCTGTCGGCACCTATAAGCAAATCGCCTTGCTGTATATGCTCAAGCGCCCAAGTGTCCAGTTGTCCTCCCGTGAATATTACAATTCGAGGTTGATGCATCTATAATCGTCCTTTCTTATGTACAAAAACTAAGTTTATGAAAATAAGTATAAAGCTTTTTCTTCTACAAAAACTAGTATAATCCATCCAGCCTCTGAAATCATGCACTGTCTATGCCAAAAAATTGTCGTTGCGAAGTCGAATTCACCCAGCTAAAATGGGGAAGGAAGTACCAATTGAGCCAGTGGTGCATAGGACGGGAAGCGAGGAAATTCAGGGGTGGACATCTTCGGCATATTTAGTATTATCGGTACAATTGCATTTGCGGTCAGTGGTGCAATAGTAGCGATGGAGGAAGAATACGATATATTAGGTGTTTTCGTTCTAGGCTTAGTGACCGCGTTTGGTGGAGGGGTAGTGCGTAATATGTTGATTGGCATGCCGATCACAACGCTTTGGAGCCACGGCTATTTGCTGAAAATAGCGATTATCGCTATGACGGTAGCGTTCCTGCTGCCGCTCAATTGGATTCAACGCTGGCGGCGCAGTGAAGCTTTTTTTGATGCTATCGGCTTATCTGCGTTTGCTATTCAAGGCGCGCTTTATGCAACCGAGATGAAACACCCGCTTAGTGCTGTACTCGTTGCGGCTATGTTAACTGGTATTGGCGGAGGAATTATTCGTGATGTGCTTGCTGGACGCAAGCCTCTTGTACTAAAAGATGAAATCTATGCCGTTTGGGCGATGCTGGGTGGAGTGGTGATTGGGCAAGGGTGGGCCAAGACGGATCTTGAATTATTAATTTTATTTGTCGTTATTATTACTTTTCGAATGCTGTCGGTATATTTCAAATGGAAATTACCGCGCCGTTCGCTTAAGCTTAACGCTGAATCACAGCAGAAAGAAGGTTTACAATGAAAGCACGCATTTTGTTCGTTTGTCTAGGCAACATCTGTCGTTCGCCTATGGCCGAGGCGGTTATGCGGCATCAATTGGAGCAAGCCGGCTTGTCTACACTGGTCGAGGTGGATTCAGCAGGTACAGGGGATTGGCATTTGGGTCACCCGCCGCATGAAGGCACGCGAAAGCAATTGGAGGAGCATCAAATATCACATGCAGGCATGAAGGCGCGTCTAGTCGTTAATAATGACTTTGAAACCTTTGATTATATAGTTTGTATGGATTCAAATAATCTGCGTGATGTACGGAAGCTAATGGACGATGCAAGAGGCGGATTAAGCAATGTTGAAAACACGCACAAGCAGCTTCTCACGTTTATGGAGCTTCTTCCGGATAACGAGATCGTTGACGTACCGGACCCGTATTATGACGGGAATTTTTCGTTCGTTTATGAATTGGTTGATGCAGGTTGTAAGCAATTGCTAAATCGAATAAAAACCGAACTGAATATATAAGTTATAGAAAAGAGAAAGAGCTGTCCCGGCCATGGCCTTAAGGACAGCTCTTTCTTATGGAAACAAAACAGGTAGTTATTCAATCTCGATAAAGTAGGAAAGAGCCTGTGCAAGCTCTTTTTGCCAGAAGCCCCATTGGTGCTTGCCATCCTTCTCTTCATAAAAGATAGTCGCTTGCTTCAGATCCAGCAACGCTTTAGCGTTACGATTTAAGGATACGAAATCATAGACGCCCGTATCGGTTTCATAGGCGTCCTCCTGCAAGCCAACGATCATATAGATGGTTAACCAGCTTAAGTCTGCGACATTGGCAATTATACTTTGCGAGCTTGCATAGTAAGCGCCGGATAATGACATGACTTTTGTAAATAACTGTGGGTATTCAAGCGCTAAGTGAAGCGATACAGAGCCTCCAAGTGAATCTCCTGCAAGAATTCTATCCTCGGCTTCTCTTCTCACCGAGTAACGCTCTTCTATAAAAGGTAGAAGCTCCTCCGCAAAGAAACGCAGGTAAGCTTGATGTCGATTCCCGTCAGGATCATACTCCGCGGTGCGAAACTTTTTATCGACATCGACCCCTACAATGATAAACGGTTCTAAACCTTCATCTAAAATCAACCTAGTAGCGGTTGTCGCGATCCGGCCAAAGTTGAAAAAGTCCTCTCCGTCTTGACAGTATACGACAGGGTAGCTAAGCAATTCATTGTAGCCTGGCGGTAAAAAGACGCGTAAATTACGTGATTGCTCTGGAAGGTAGCGACTAGGAACCGTTTCTTTGTTAATTGTTCTTTTTAAATATTTGTTGTCAGTCATATCTATATCTCCCTCTAAAATGGATTATTGAATGGAAAGCGGCTGTTGTGGGTAAACAATAGAAAGGTGTTCTGGGCATAAATCATTTTTTTTAATTTGTTGTATTATGCTGTTATACAGAAAATTTAAGTCTGTAGCATATACAATTTCTTAAAGAATGACGAGAATCGGCTAAAAAACAACGGTTTTTTTGCTTTTTCGCTTTGAACTTTTGCTAAACAGGGTTATAATAATTCTATAACAGAGGTAAAAGTTTTTCAAATATTTCAATTGAGGTGAGCGTTCAAAATGAGCAAATTGCCATACGAAGTTCAAACGGAACCGGTAACGCCGCTATCCGTGTTGTCACTCGAGGGTGAAGTTGTTAATCCGGATTTGATGCCGACATTGACAGATGAACAGTTAAAAGAAGTTATGTATCGCATGGTATTTACCCGTACTTGGGATGAGCGTGCAGTTAATCTTGGACGTCAAGGCAGACTTGGATTCTACGCGCCAGTTTCTGGTCAAGAAGCATCGATGGTTGGTAGTGAGTATGCCCTAAATAAAGACGATTTTATTTGTCCAGGTTACCGTGATATGCCACAGATCGTATGGCATGGTCTACCTCTATACCAAGCTTTCCTATATTCGCGTGGTCACCAGCATGGTGGACAAATCCCGCAGGACGTGCATGTCTTGATGCCGCAAATCATTATCGGCGCTCAAATTTTGCACGCAACTGGCGTTGCTATGGCATTTAAGAAAAAGAACGAGAAGCGTGTTGCGATCACTTATACAGGTGATGGCGGTTCTTCTGAAGGTGACTTCTACGAAGGTTTGAACTATGCTGGCGCATACAAGCTGCCGGTTATCTATGCTGTTCAAAACAACGGCTATGCGATTACTACCCCATTCGCTAAGCAAACTGCTGCTTTGTCGATTGCTCATAAAGCGGTTGCTGCTGGTATCCGTGGTGTACAAGTTGACGGAATGGACGTACTTGCTGTTATCAAAGCAGTTCAAGAAGCTGCTGAGCGTGGACGTAATGGCGAAGGCGCAACGTTGATCGAAATATTAACATACCGTTTCCGTCCGCATTCCATGGCGGATGACACGACAAAATATCGTACTAAAGATGAAGAAGCTGAATGGGTATTGAAAGATCCGCTTGTTCGCTTTGGCAAGTTTTTGGAGAAAAAAGGTCTTTGGACCGAAGAAGATACAAACCGTGTGAAAGAAGAAGCGAAAGCGACTGTCAATGAACACATCAAAAAAGCTGAAGCAGTTGAGAAAATGACTGTTGCTGGCTTGATCGATACAATGTTTGAAACAACACCGCAATACTTGGAAGAGCAAAAGGCTGATTTTCAATAGTAGAGGAGGAACTGACGATCATGGCTCAAATGAATATGCTTGAAGCAATTCGCGATGCAATGCGAGTAGAACTTAAACGTGATTCGAACGTTGTCATCTTCGGTGAGGACGTAGGTAAGGTTGGCGGAGTATTCCGTGTAACAGAAGGCTTGCAGGATGAGTTTGGCGAAGATCGCGTATTTGATACGCCTCTTGCTGAATCAGCACTCGCAGGTATGGCGGTAGGTATGGGGCTGCAAGGCTTCCGTCCAATTGCAGAAATTCAATTCGTTGGTTTTATATATGAAGCGCTTGACCAAATGTTTGTCCAAGCAGCACGTATGCGTTATCGCTCAGGCGGACGCTACAATTCGCCAATCGTATTCCGTACACCTTTTGGCGGCGGCGTGAAAGCAGCTGAGCTTCATACGGATTCACTTGAAGGACTAGCTGTTCAAACACCTGGTATTAAAGTCGTTATTCCTTCCAATCCTTATGATGCAAAAGGTTTGATGATAGCTGCAATTCGTGATAACGATCCTGTATTTTTCATGGAGCATTTGAACCTTTACCGTGCGTTCAAGGCAGATGTGCCTGAAGGTGAATACACAGTTGAGATTGGTAAAGCTAATGTTGTTCGCGAAGGCAGTGACGTAACGATCATTACTTATGGCATGATGGTTCACACAGCTGTAAAAGCGGCAGAAGAGCTGGAGAAAACAGGCGTTAAAGTAGAGGTAATTGACCTTCGTTCGCTTGTTCCTCTTGATATCGACACGATTGTAGCATCCATTAAAAAAACAAACAGAGCTATCGTTGTTCAAGAAGCACAAAAAACATCCGGTGTGGCTGCGGAAGTTATTGCTCAAATCAACGAAAAAGCAATCTTGCACCTAGAAGCGCCAGTTCTTCGTGTTGCTGGACCAGATACGGTATATCCATTCGCTCAAGTTGAGGATGAATGGCTTCCAAACATAGCTCGTATCTCAGCAGCCGTACAAAAAGTACTGAACTTCTAAAATAAAAAATCAAAAAAGTTTTGTTTTCACAAACTATGATAAAGCTTACGAAGTAGTTTTGTATTCACAAAACTAAGATAATGCTTACGATGCAAGTTTTGTATTCACAAAACTTTAAGGAGGTTGCGACCGATGGCTAAATTTGAATATCGGTTTCCTGAGCTAGGCGAAGGATTGCACGAGGGCGAAATTATTAAAGTGCATATCAAAGTCGGCGATACGGTTACAGACGATGATATTATTATGGAAGTTCAAAATGACAAGGCAATCGTTGAAGTGCCATGTCCTGTAAATGGTAAAGTGTTAGAAGTTCTTATGAAGGACGGACAAGTTTGCCATGTTGGCGAGATTGTTGCAATTATCGATGCGGAAGGCGAATTGCCTGAGCAAGCAGCACCAGCTGCTGAACCAGCGAAAACGCCAGAACCAGCGGCACCAGCACCAGTTGTAGAAGCACCTGCTGCTCCGGCAGCGGCACCAACTACAGCAGCAGCTCCAACAGCAACTGGCGGTATCGTACTTGCGACACCTAGCGTTCGTAAATTTGCTCGTGAAAAGGGCGTAGACCTGACGCAAGTTGGCGGAACAGGCAAGAACGGCCGTATCACGCGTGATGATGTGAATGGATTTGGTGGAGCACCAGCTGCTGCAACAGAAGCGGCAGCATCAACAGCACAACCTGCTGCAGTAGTGCAGGCTGCAGGCGATACTAAAGCAGCACCAGCAGCTGCTGGTACAGCACATCGTCCAGAAGAGCGCGTACCATTCAAAGGTATCCGCAAAATAATCGCAAATGCGATGTCCAAATCGGTCTACACAGCTCCACATGTAACGATCATGGACGAAGTAGACGTTACAGAGCTTGTCGCGCTTCGTGCGAAGTATAAGCCTTATGCGGAGAAAAAAGGCTCCAAGCTTACTTACTTGCCGTTTATCGTGAAGGCGCTCGTTGCAGCGTGCCGTGAGTTCCCGATTATGAACTCGACGCTTGATGAGGCAAACCAAGAGATCGTGTATCGCAAGTACTACAACATCGGAATCGCAACAGATACGGATAACGGCTTGATCGTTCCGGTTATTGACGATGCGGACCGCAAAAGTATATTCATGATTGCTGACTCTATTCGCGATCTAGCTGTACGTGGACGTGACGGTAAGCTTGCAGCAAGCGAGCTTAAAGGCAGCACAATTTCTATCTCTAACATTGGTTCTGCCGGCGGTATGTTCTTCACACCAGTTATCAACTTCCCTGAGGTTGCTATACTTGGCACGGGCCGGATTACAGAAAAGCCGATCATTCGCAATGGCGAGATCGTAGCAGCTCCAGTTATGGCGCTTTCTCTGAGCTTTGATCACCGTCTAATTGACGGCGCAACTGCTCAAAACTTTATGAATTACATCAAACAGCTTCTGGGCCAACCAGAACTGTTCATAATGGAGGTATAAGACATGGTCGTAGGTGATGCTTCCCTAGATATTGACACTCTAATTATCGGTGCGGGACCTGGTGGTTATGTAGCAGCAATTCGTGCTGCACAGCTAGGTCAAAATGTACTTATCGTGGATAAAGAACATGTGGGCGGCGTATGCTTAAACGTAGGCTGTATCCCTTCTAAGGCGCTTATTTCCGCGTCACATCAATATGAATCAATCAGCCACGCATCAGCTTTCGGTATCGAGGTTGGCGAAGCGAAGGTTGACTTCACTAAAGTCCAAGAGTTTAAAAACGGCATCGTGAAAAAATTGACCGGCGGCGTTGCTTCATTGTTGAAAGCCAACAAGGTTCAATATTTCCAAGGTGAAGTTATGTTCATCAACGAAAACGAAGCGCGCGTATTCAACGATCAAGAAGCGCCTCGCTACCGTTTCAAAAACTGTATCATTGCTACAGGCTCACGTCCAATTGAACTGAAAGCATTCCCTTTCACTGGTCGCATCGTGTCTTCTACAGGCGCTTTGTCACTACCTGAAATTCCGAAGAGCCTTGTCGTTATCGGCGGCGGTTATATCGGAATCGAGCTTGGACAAATGTATTCCAAATTCGGTACTAAAGTAACTGTTATCGAGGGATCGGATGCTATCTTGCCTGGTTTCGATAAAGATATGTCTTCAATCGTTGCTAAGAAACTGAAAAGCACAAACGTTGATATCATTACTGGCGCACAAGCAAAAGGTGCGGAGCAAACAGATAAAGACGTTACTGTAACTTACACAGTTGGCGACAAGGAAGAAAAAGTAACAGCTGATTACTTGCTTGTAACAGTTGGACGTCGTCCTAATACAGATGGCGAGCTTGGTCTTGATCTTATTAACGTGAAGCTGTCCGATCGCGGTCTAGTTGAGGTTGATGAGCAATGCCGTACTAATATTCCACACATCTATGCAATTGGTGACATCATTGCTGGACCAGCGCTTGCGCACAAAGCAATGTACGAAGGCCGTATTGCTGCTGAAGCAATCTCAGGTCAAACTAGTGTTATTGATTACAAATGTGTACCAGCTGTCTGCTTCTCTGACCCAGAATGCGCAAGCGTTGGCTTGTCCGAGAAGGAAGCAAAAGATAAAGGCCACAACGTGAAGCTCGGCAAATTCCCGTTCGCTATTAACGGACGCGCAATGTCGCTGAATGCAAACGAAGGCTTTGTTAAGCTTGTATCTGATGCAGATACTGGTCTTGTATTGGGCGCTCAAATCATCGGTCTTGAAGCTTCCAACATGATTGCTGAGCTTGCTCTTGCAATTGAAATGGGCGCAACACTTGAGGATATCGCACTTACTATTCACGCGCATCCTACACTTGGCGAGATCGTGCTTGACGCAGCAGAAGTTGCACTAGGTCACCCAATCCACACATTCATTAAATAAATGGCTCAAATAGACGCCGTTTAGCTATACTAGAGGTCACGCGGCTATTTCAGCCACGGGGCCTCTTTGTGATTTATAAGGGCTACATACAACATTTTAGAGGAGCAGACATCGACATGGAGCAGACGTTTAAACCAGCAAGTGAATCTAGAACATTAATGACTCAGATCATTTTCCCGCTCGATACCAATCATTATGATACGATGTTTGGCGGTAAAGTGATGGAATATATGGATAAGGTAGCCGCTATTGCAGCGATGAGGCATTCACGTATGCAGGTCGTAACAGCTTCAACAGACAGTTTAGATTTTTTGGGACCTATTCGTGTTGGGGAAGTCATTGAGGTAGAAGCATTTGTGTCTTGGACCAATCGGAGCTCTATGGAAATTTATGTGTCTGTTAAATCCGAAAATTTGTTCAAAGGTGATCGTAAAACGACAGTAACCGCATTTTTCACCTTCGTTGCGCTTGATGAGAATGGCAAATCCGCTCCAGTTCCAACGGTTGTGCCGGAGTCTGAACTAGAGAAGCAGCTGAATGCATCTGCGCCTGAGCGCCATGAGCTTAGAAAGAAACGGAAGCAGGACAGAGAACAGAAATAATGATATAATAATTGTTATTTTAATTAATGTATCGGTTAAAGCTAGCAGGAGGCGGTATCAGAATGAGTAACAGTGAACAAGCTTATTTGCAACTGTTGAAATATGTATTAGAGCATGGCACAAAAAAGGAAGATCGCACAGGGACTGGTACGATTTCGACATTTGGCTATCAGATGCGATTTGATTTAAGAGAGGGATTTCCTTTGCTCACAACGAAGCGTGTACCTTTCCGTCTAGTTGCGAGCGAGTTGATTTGGTTTATCCAAGGGGATACCAACATACGTTATCTTCTTCAAAATAACAATAATATCTGGAATGAATGGGCATTTAAAAAATGGGTGGAAAGCTCATCTTATACAGGGCCCGATATGACTAACTTTGGTTTACGTTCGCAACAAGATGTAGACTTCCAAGTCTTGTATGAGGAGCAAATGGATCTATTTAAGCAAAATGTGCTTACCGATGATTCTTTCGCTGCTGAGTTCGGTGAGCTAGGAAATGTATACGGAAAGCAATGGCGTGATTGGAAGACCTCGCAAGGGGAGACGATTGATCAATTGAAGGATGTAATCGAGACCATTAAACGTAACCCTGACTCAAGAAGACTGATTGTATCGGCTTGGAATCCGGAAGATGTGCCCAGTAATATGGCGTTGCCGCCATGTCATACCATGTTTCAGTTTTACGTATTAAACGGCAAGTTATCCTGTCAGCTTTATCAGCGCAGCGCGGATATTTTTCTAGGAATTCCATTTAACATCGCCAGTTACGCGTTGTTGACTCATATGGTTGCGCATGAATGCGGACTTGAGGTAGGCGATTTCGTGCATACTCTGGGTGATGCACATATTTATACAAATCATCTTGAGCAAATCGAGACGCAATTGTCACGTGAAATGAGAGCTTTGCCTCAATTAAAGCTTAACGCGGACAAAAAGTCGATTTTCGACTTTGATGTCGCTGATCTGTCCATAGAGCAATACAATCCGCATGCGGGAATTAAAGCGCCGGTAGCCGTTTAATACAAGCAGCTTACAAATTGAGAGGATTGGTCTTCAATGTCTATTACATTAATCGGAGCTATGGATCGCAATCGGACGATTGGAATTGGCAATCAGATGCCATGGCGCCTGCCGGCGGAAATGGCTTTTTTTACAAAAATGACTACAGGCAATACAGTTTTAATGGGTCGTAAAACATTTGAATCTCTTCCAAGACCGCTTAAAGATCGCAAAAATGTCATTCTAACCAGGCAGCAGGATTTCCAGCAGGAAGGCTGTGAAATTGTTCATTCCATCGAGGAAGCGCTAAATCTCTATAAAGATGAAGAATTGTTTATTATGGGCGGAGCCGAGATTTACGAACAATTTCTCCCCTTTGCAGATACTATATTGCTAACGGCAGTAGATGTAGAAATCGCAGGCGGGGACGCCTTCTTCCCAACCTTCTCAGAAGCGGATTGGAAGCTTGTGGAAAGTACGAGTAGACCAAGTGATGAGAAAAATGCATATTCTTTTACATTTCAAACTTTCATTAGACATTCTAACTAACTTTTATTCGCTAACTTAAACATTTGACGAACGATATGTAACAAAGTGCAAATGATTGTACGGATAATCCATTAACGACAATAGAGCAGAAATGCTAGGATGTTGTAAAATAGTTTATGAGTGACTCGTTTTTTTTCTGATTTATGCGGATGAAGTTTGTTATTGAATATGAAATAGATTCCCGATATATTTGAAAGAGAAGTTTTTTTATAAGGGTACACGGGGATTATGGATGGAGGAGCTGCGATCATGTCTACACCTACTGGTTTTATGGAATATCAACGCGAATTGCCGGCGGATCGCGACCCGCTGGAACGTATTAAAGACTGGCAAGAGTTTCATAAGCATTTCTCAGATGAGCAGTTGAGAACACAAGGTGCTCGCTGCATGGATTGCGGCACGCCTTATTGCCATACAGGAATTGAGCTCGCAGGTACAGTATCTGGCTGTCCAGTCAATAACTTAATACCTGAATGGAACAATTTAATTTATCGGGGATTATGGCGTGAAGCGCTAGATCGTCTGCATAAAACGAATAACTTTCCTGAGTTTACCGGTCGAGTATGTCCAGCTCCATGTGAAGGGTCTTGTACGGTTGGTCTTATAGGTGACGCCGTAACAATCAAAACAATTGAACAAGCTATTATAGACCGTGGATTTGAAGAAGGCTGGGTAGTTCCGCAGCCGCCTAAAGTGCGTACAGGAAAGAGAGTTGCAGTTGTAGGGTCTGGACCAGCTGGAATGGCTACTGCTGCACAATTAAACAAAGCAGGGCATACCGTTACGGTATATGAACGTGCTGATCGTATTGGCGGTTTGCTTACTTACGGCATACCGACGATGAAGCTAGAGAAGCATGTCGTTCAGCGCCGCGTTGATATTATGGCAGCAGAGGGCGTTGAGTTTGTAACTAATACAGAGATCGGTAAAGATATTACCGCGAAGGAACTTGTAGAACAGTTTGATGCGGTAGTGCTTTGTGGTGGTTCCACCAAAGCGCGTGACGTCGAGATGGAAGGACGCGACCTTGACGGCGTACACATGGCGATGGACTACTTGAATGGCACGATCAAAAGCTACCTGGACTCCAATTTGGAGGACGGCAACTATATTTCCGCAAAGGACAAGAACGTTATCGTTATTGGCGGCGGCGATACAGGTACAGATTGCGTTGCTACTGCTCTCCGTCATGGCTGTAAATCAGTCACTCAATTCGGTACACACGCGAAAGCGCCGCTTGTGCGTGACAGCTCACAAAACCCTTGGCCGCAATTCCCGAACGTGTATACACTCGATTATGCGCAGGAGGAAGCGAAAGCGTTGTTCGGTGAAGATCCGCGCGCGTTTTCTGTTCTGACGAAGAAATTTGTCGGAGACGGCAACGGCAAGCTGAAGGAGCTTCATACCGTTCAAATTAAACGGACAGTCGATGAGACAGGTCGTAAAATATATAGTGAAATACCAGGTACTGAAAAAGTATGGCCTGCAGATCTAGTTTTTATTGCAGTAGGCTTTGAAGGTCCAGAAAACATGATTATCAACCAGCTAGGTCTTGAGCAGGATCGCCGTACAAATGTGAAAGCGACCTATGGCAAGTACAACACAAATGTTGAAAAAGTGTTTGCAGCGGGCGATATGCGACGTGGTCAAAGCTTAGTCGTATGGGCAATCAACGAAGGTCGTGAAGCAGCTCGTGAAGTTGATAAATACTTGATGGGTTCCTCCTTGCTCCCTTAAACGGTAAGTATACAGTTTTTTTAATGAGAGCAAAATATGCGGGAAGAATAAGCGCCTACGGGCGCTTTTTTTGCTTAAATAAGGTATAATAATGTTTTCGAGTAGGAGGGATACATATGATTAAATATGAATTAGATCGAGTGACCGAGTTGAAATTCCAATCCTTTCAACCGCGGATCGAGCGCCGGGATGATCAATGGGTAGATATTGTTATTCGTTTTGAATTAGCGCCGGGACACACATTACCAGATGATTTTATTAGCCTCACAGCACTAGTTATTTGTACACATGACGGAACGATCGCTCAAATGGTTCCGCAGGATGAGGACTGTGATTGCGAATACCAGTTTACGGCAGGAGAGAAGGAACAAATCACAGCATTTATAATGCAGCCGTCTATCCAATCAAGCATTCAAAAACTAAGCTCCACAATATAAGGAAAGTTGTGGTAAAATCGGTGTGAGTTGACGCGAAGGGGCGATTCGTGATGCCATCCGAAGAAGCATACGTTCTGTCACCAACAGACGTTCGTAATATCCGTGCTTATGTGCAGCATAAATATGCTGCAATGCCTCATGAGAAACGAGCAGAAATAGTAGCAGATGCTGTAAATCGAATTATCCATAAGCAATTGCCTGACTTTGAAGACAGTCTAAAGCGATCAGTTACTGCGATGCTCATCCGAACTGCTGTACTTGAACAACAAAGACCTGTTAAAGCGGATGATATTTTCAAAGTATGCTTATCTCTCGGACATGCTGCTGAGCATATTTATGAGCCGCTACATGCGTGGATTGAGGAGCAGCTTCACATTAGCTGTCATAAATCGGTGCTTCATAGACTGTTGGACAAGCTTTCAACAGATTTGGATGTTGATTCTGCACTTAGCAATGATACTAAGATTAGTCTCTGGACGCAGCTGCGAGACTTATTAAAGCATGAATCTGTGACGGTACTCGCAAAGCCGAAAACTGCAAATTTGGCAGAGGTCATCACGCTTCCGAATTCGCAATCCATTCTTTTGAAGAATAAGCTGCGTGCAAGAGCTATTATGTACAGTTCACTTAGCGTCTGTTTAATTATTGCTACATTATTATATGGATGGTCTTTAAATAAGTCGTCATTAAATAAACTGCAGCCTACTGTTGCTTTGATGCCTGTGCAGACGATTAAGGTAGCTGATGATGGCCTTCCATCCCAGCTTCGTTATCAACCGATCGATGAAGTGAGGCTTGTTCATTTTCTGGAATCGAGATCATCCCTGCTGGCCGAAAAGCCGTATTTCGATGCGATAGTGGGAGCTGCAAAGGATTTTGATATTCATCCTGTATTATTATTTGCTATTACCGGTCAGGAGCAGGCATTTGTTCCAACAACGAATAAGCAGTCCAAGCAAATCGCCAACAATCCATTCAACGTTTTTCATAGCTGGAAGGATTATAATACGACCATACAAGAGTCAGCAGAAATAGCATCACGGACTATCGTTAATTTAAGTAAGAATCGCCCAAAGGACGTTGACCCAATTACATGGATTAATCGAAAATATGCGGAAGATCCAAAATGGTCCAATGGTGTTCGTTCGATATTTGCTATGATTCTTAATAAGCTGGAAAAGCCATAACACACTTGTTTTATAGAAAAATTAAATTTATGAATAGATATAATGAAAAAAAGAGATATTTTTTGGATTTGTGCCTAGTGAAGGAGCGATCATCTTTTGAAGACACTCATAATTGCGGAGAAACCAGACATGGGACGAAATATAGCTGCCGCAATTGATCCCAAAGCGAAAAATCATCGTTCATATATTGAAGGTGAACAGTATATTATTACTTGGGCGATTGGGCATTTAATTGGTCTCGCTGAACCAGACGCATATGATGATCGTTATAAGAAATGGAACATCAATGATCTTCCGATTATTCCCGATCAATTCAAGCTTGTTCCAAATGTAAAAACGATTGATCAATTGAAAGTAATTGGTGAGTTGGCAAAACGAAGCAATATGCTCGTTAATTCCTGTGATGCGGGGAGAGAAGGTCAATACATCTTCTCGCTCATTCAGCGTCATCTTAAACTGCGTCAACCCGTTAAGCGGCTATGGATTTCTGACTTGACTCCAGAAACGATTAGAAAAGGGTTTGCGGAGCTTAGAGAAGGTGCAGACTATGAGAACTTAACCAGAGCGGCTACTGCTCGAAGTGAAGCGGATTGGCTCATTGGCATGAATGGATCACGTGCATTTACGACCAAACATAATGTGCTGTTATCAGTTGGAAGAGTGCAAACGCCTGTTCTAGCTCTTATATATGATCGCCAGAAACAGATCGAAGCGTTCTCATCGTTAAAGTTTTTTGACCTGGAAGGACATTTTATTCAGAATGAAATGTCGTATCGGGGGATGTGGCAAGGGGAGCGTATGACTGATCAAGCCAAAGTTGAGGCGCTTGCAGCTAAGGTTAAGGGGAAAACGGGACGGATTGCCTCCTATGAAGTGAAGGATACGAAGGAGTATCCTTTTAAGCTGTACGATCTCACTTTGCTGCAGCGTGAAGCGAACGGGAAATATTCATTTTCTGCAAAGAAAACGCTCGATACCGCTCAGGCGCTGTATGAGAAGCATAAGGTCATCTCGTATCCGAGGACGAACTCCAATTATGTGACGGAGCAGAACATACCGGAAATGCACAAAACATTGTCCGCTCTGCAAGGTACCATCTATGACGATCTAGTTAAGGGAGCGAACAGAAGCCTTGTTCACAAAGGTAATAAGTTCATATGTAATCCGACAAAGGTTGAGGATCATCATGCAATTTTGCCGACCAATCGTAAGGCTTCAGGACTTAGTCCTGATGAGCAGAAGCTTTATGATCTTATCGTAAGACGTTATCTATCGCAGTTCTATGCGCCAGCCGAATATAAAGTGCATACAGTGCTGACTGAAGTGGAGAATGAAACTTTCAAAACGACGGTAAAAGAGCTTATTAGCTTAGGATGGAAGGTTATTTATGCTGATCAGAAAAAGGATAAGGCAAAGTCATCTAAAAGCAAGGACTCGGAAAGCATAGAAGAGGAAGAAATCGAGGTTAGTGAACCGTTCTCCATTGATGCGCAGGAGGGTATTACATGCGAGGATGCTATCGTGAAAGAAAAGGATACGCAGCCGCCAAAGCATTATACGGAAGGCACATTACTGAAGGCGATGGAAAGTGCGGGGAAGCAGATCGAGGATGAAGATGTGCGCGATGCGATGAAAGACTCAGGTCTCGGCACCCCGGCAACTCGAGCGGCGACTATCGAGCGGTTGAAAAATGTCGGATATGTTGAGATGCAAGGCAAAAAAATTCAAATTGCCCAAAAAGGCCGTACCGCTATCGAATTAATTCGGGGAGCTGGTATTGAGCTTTTAACATCGCCCGAAATGACTGGACTTTGGGAGCGTCGACTGAATGAAATATCCAGAGGGACCGCTTCCGATGGCGCATTCATGGAAAATGTGAAGAAATTTGCAACGATGATCGTTGATAAGGTTCGTGTACAATCTCGAGCTGATAAAACATCGTTTGAAAGCGAAGCATCAGAGGCGGGTAAGTCAGGGAAAGAGCGTGGCGGCCGAGCGGCTGCTAAAGCATCTCCAACACGCAGCCGCACAGTAAAAGCTAAATCATCAGCATCTGCGGATAGATCTGGGGCTAACAAAGCTGCAGGTGTTAACGCGGCTGGACCAGCTTTCATTGCTAACTGTCCACGAGAAGGCTGCGGCGGCTCTTTATTTATGGGGAGAAAAGGCTATGGCTGCTCTCATTATAAGGAAGGCTGTAAATTTGTCATCTGGAAGGAAAGCTTTGGCCGCAGTCTAACGGATGTTCAGGTCAAGGCATTGGTGGAAAAGGGGAAGACAAGCAAACTTAAGCTTATTTTGAATGATGGTACCGCAACAGAAGGACGTATTGTTGTCATTAGCCAAGAGACAGGCGAGCTGGGGATCGAACAGTAGGCATCAGCTTGCTGAAAACCAATAGACCCGAGTCTACTTCATAGGAATGAAGCTTACTCGGGTCTATTGGTGCTAATTAAGGTCTAGCCATTCACGTATCCATGAATCGTATCCGGTACTTCGAGCAGATGATCTAAGGTGAAAAAAGCACCCTTTGGTTCTACTTCAATCTGAATAACATTATATTCCCATTCTGACTTAGCTCGCATATGAATGGCATGGATGCCAGCTGTTAAGGCAGGAACAACGTCTGTTCTGATGGAATTGCCAATCATCCAAGTACGATTACGATTGAATGTACCTGCTGTCAATATATCCTCCAGCGCGTCACTATTCTTCAGCCTGCGGATATAAATGCGTGATTCAAAATAGCGCTCTAATTGAAGACGTTCAATCTTGCGTCGTTGGATGAGCACCTCGCCACCTGTGTAGAGATGCAGCTCATGGCCAGCCTCGGCAAGTGAGAATAAAGTCTGTTCCATTTGTGGATAGGGCTCTGTCTCGTGCTCATACACGCTTAAACCGAGCTTCCATAAAAAGTTTTCTTCCGTGCTGGAGCGCTTTCGTCCAGTTACATGAGAAAAATGGATATAGGTGTCAACGAAGGACTGAGGGAAGTGTTCGCTTTTAAATCCAAATACAGTGACACCTGCAATATCAATTTCCATTTGTTTGTCCCGAATCGATTCAACGGTAATCGGGCCGAAACCAGCAAACCATGTGGTCATCGCGTCAATGAATTGATCGATGACCAAATAAAAATATTTATTACAATGGATTAATGTATCATCTAGGTCAAACATAATTTGCTGTTTCATAACGCGCATCTCCTTATTGAAACTTGAAACTGTAAGATCAATCTACCGCATAAGGAGGTGCTCAGTCAATGTGATGGGTATAAGGGGCTAAGCTAAGCACTGCACAAAGGGTTAAGCATACTTGAGCTGTGAAGCTGCCAACTGATTCTTAATAAACGAAATACGCCGGCGTACGTAAAAATCTCTACTCTCTCCCTTCAAATCTTTCGGGGTGATCACCTCCTCTGCAAGGTTATCGATAATGATTAGTCGTCCATCAGCGTAAAACTTAAAAGTTAAGTCTCGCCAAGGATGTCCTTTCTCTACATAACGGAAATTTTCGCAGATGTTATTCATGGTGATCAGGCCTCCTTCAATGATTTGAATTCGATGATCAATAGAACGTTTGTTCTTGTTTTTATTATACCAAACATTTGTTCGTGTGGAAACTGTTTTTTGTTTACCGTAAACTAGACTCATAGAAGCGATTGCTGCTAACAGAAGGAGCGCGGAAAATGATTAGAATAAAGCATTTGACCAAACAAATTCCTGGTGGACCTAAAATTCTCAATGATATTAGTTTCGATGTATACCCTGGTGAGTTTATTGCTATAAAAGGGAGCAGCGGCAGCGGCAAGTCAACACTTCTTCGGTGCCTTGCATTGCAGGAAAAGTGGACCGATGGAACCTATCAATTTGATGGTAATGATGTGTTCAAGCAAGGCTTCACTGGAAAGATGAAGGTGCGACGCGAAGTTGCTTATTTAGAAGAAAAACCGTTTCTCTTTCCTAACAAGACGGGTTTGAAAAATGTGATTATCGGTTCCGTCACACAAACTCCGGCTTGGCGCAGGTGGACAGGCATGATGCGGAATGATGACTATATGGGGGCTATGGACTTGATTGAGAAGCGTGGCCTGCTAGAGAAAGCCCATCAGAAGGCTAGCACGCTGAGCGGCGGTGAGCGTCAACGGATGGCTGTCGCTAGAGCGCTCGTGCATGGAGCAAAGGTCATTGCTGCGGACGAGCCAGTATCAGGTTTAGACCCGCATACGGCGGATCAAGTGCTAAGTGATCTGAAAGCGCTATGCAAGGAGCAGAACGTAACCGTTATCGCTGTCATGCATCAAGGGGATTGGGCGGAACGGTTTGCTGACCGCATTATCGGCTTGAATCAAGGTAGAATCGTGCTGGATGTGAGCGGGAGAAGACTAACCGAACGAGAGAAATCGCTGCTGTGAGTCAGATCGAGCTGCGTTTAATTACGGAGGACGAGCTGGAGACTGCCCTTAAGCTCGAGCAAAGCTGCTACACGCCCGAAGCTGCGGCAACAATTAACGGCTTTAAATTTCGCTATAAGCAGTATCGTTCATTTTTCTGGTCAGCTTGGCGTGGAACCACCTTAGTTGGAATTACTAACGGCGTTCGCACTACCCAAGAGAAATGCGGAGATGAGATGAAGGGCGAGCTTGCCGATGCTGAGAATGGAACAAACTTTTGCGTACTGACGGTAGCGGTCGATTCTAACCATAGACGTCATGGCATCGGGGCGCTTCTGTTGAGGAAACTTGTGGAGCAGTGTGAAGCTAGTGGGATTGATACCATTATACTGATGTGCGAGCAGCATTTAATCTCATTCTATGAACGAGAGAATTTTAAACTGCAAGGTGAATCATCCTCGACACATGGAGGAATCGTTTGGTATGAGATGAGTCGCAGCCTGCATATAATGAAGCATCTTACCGAGTAGGAAGGTGTCTTCGACATGGCGTTTCAATCACCCGTAATTGTTCAAACAGCTAAAGCTACTTTTCCAAAAGCAGATCTCGCTGTCCCCTATATAAGCGGCGGACCGAGCGATCGAGCGGACAAGAAAATAAACGAAACCATACTCAAAGAGGTTCAGCTGCTAGTGGACAGCCAAGGCCCTCTCGATGATCCTAGAGCCCAGATGATCGGTTATTACGAGCAGAAGACGAATCAAAAGGATATATTGAGCCTGTCGATTTTTAATTATGCCTATACAGGAGGCGCACACGGCATTACGGTGCAGCATTCGCTAACATTTAAGCAGTCAACGGCCGAAACCTATACGCTTAAGCAATTGTTTAAGCCAGGCAGTGATTATGTGAATCGGTTGAATACCATCATTGCTGCGCAGATTAAAGCTCGAGCGATCGACACCCTTGAACCGTTTAAGACGATTCGACCGGACCAGGACTATTATATAGCAGATCGAGCGCTTATTATTTATTTCCAGCTTTACGAGCTGGTGCCGTATGTGTTCGGCTTTATGTATTTTCCAATATCGGTTTATGAGCTTCAAGATATTATAAGCGAGGATGGGCCGTTGGGGCCGATGCTTGTTAATGATTAGAGAGAACATCATACTTACTTTCGTGCTATGACTTTGCTGCCGTAAAGCTTTAAGGAGACGACACAATGACTTATATGCTCATTCTTGTTGCAGTGGCTCTATTTATCGCCGTGTCGTTCCTAGTTTATCGCCGTTATAAAGTGGATAAGCTGCAACAACTAAATGCTCTGGCTGAATCCGTTACTATACCGGTTCTACCTGAGAATCAAAATTTATTTAACACGATTACATCTTCGATGAATACAGGAAACCAGCCAAGCATATCGACAGTGGTCGATCGGAGTGGGGCGAGACCATGTATTTTAGTTGTTGACGATCAATTACCGATTCGCATGCTTCTTACGGAACTGTTTCAAACAGCTGGCTGTGACGTTCACGAGGCTAAGAATGGTCATATCGCATTGGAGATTTTAGAAAAAAATCGAGTGGATTGTGTACTGCTTGATCTGAAAATGCCTGATATGGATGGGATTGAAGTGCTGCGTTTTATTCGTAAAATCAATAGTAATGTGCCTGTTATTCTAATAAGCGCTTATGTGGAGCCTTCCAAAGTAGAAGAAGCGACGAAGCTAGGTGTACATAAGCGATTGTCCAAACCATTTGACATTGATGAGCTAAGGAACGAGGTTCTTCGTTTAGTTTGTTAATAGGATGAGCTGACTAACGGCATAGCTGCCGTACTTGCTCTGGTCTTAGGTGGCTGCGTAAGTACCGTATAGATGCTGCTTACAACTGATTTATGAGCAAATATGAGGGCTAAAAGATAGATTTTCGAGTTTAAAGCTATTGGTAGGTTTTTGATGAGAAAGGAGGCTTTCAGCACGTTATTTGTGCTTAAAGTCTCTTTTTCGATTAGTTTGAGGGCTGTAAACTTGATTTTCGAGTTTACAGCTGTTTTTGCTTTTAGGACTAGTACTTTTGCTCAACATTGAGCATAACACCAGTCATACATTAACGAATGGGGGTGTTCGGGTGCTCGCAGGAGTCCTAGTTGTAATGGTGATCATTTCATTTCGGGGCGGCGGTCTTCAATCGATGACGGTATGCTCACGCGTCGTATTCAGCTTTTCTAGAGATGCGATGCTCCCATTTAGTCGAAGTGGGCAGTTGTATCTGAACGCTTTCAATCGCCAATTCAAGCCGTCAGGCTGTGTGCTGTCATTTCATTAGCGATGCTTGTTGCAGTTCAGCTATTCAAAGGGTCAGAACTAATAGAATGGATGGAGCGGAAAAACTCATTGAGCTAGTATTTATTTCCGAATATTTCGGGAAATGAACGGATAAATAAGCGGGAAATATAAGTGAATTTTCAGATAACATTTCCCGGGTATACGCAATAAGCTACAGGAAAGAAATCTTTTCGACACCACGTGGATTCATATTTTGTAGAAAGTGTCGAATGTTAATAGAAGCTTACAAATAACTGCAATAATAATTAATGCTATAAGTTGTCTTTGCCAACTTCTCCCTATCAAGACTATAATAGTCGTATACACAGATTGTCGAGGAGGATTAAACAGATGGCAGATGAAAGGGAGTCGGCGAGACTTGTTTCACTTGACGTCGGCGAACCTGTTGCAATCGCTTACGGCACTAAGGAAGTTATTTCTGGCATTTTAAAACGATCATCGGAATTAGCACATCCGATTGGACGGAAGAAGATATATGCATCGACTGAAACGGATGCAGCAGGTGGATCAAGGAGGCTAGTTGGCTTGAACAGCTTAACAGATTTCGACATTTATTTAAAGTCATACGAATTTCAAGAGCCATGCATCGTAGAGCAACAGGAAAGCGGCATGAACAATACTACTAGGATGATTGTTTCAGGGGATCACCGGTTCGTACTACGCATCTATAATAATCATAAGGATGCTCATATCGTAAAGCTTGAACATGATGTGCTAACATCGTTGATCAAGAAGCGGCTCGATTTTGAAGTTCCCGTTCCGGTTCGGAATAGAAGCGGCGATTCAGTAACAATTGGCAGGGATGGCACGATTTCTTCCTTATTTCATTATATTGAAGGAGATAGACCGGATGCTTCGCTTCTTACTCATGTCAAAGCACTGGGCCATATAGCAGGCAAGCTAACGTTAGCACTGAGTGAGATAGAGCTGAGTAGTCAGGCGATTTACAGTCCTTATTATTTGTTGGAGAGCACGTACTCCTCGATTGATGAATCAGCTTTCTTGGAATTGACGGAACGCTATGAGTCGCTCAGGTCAAGACATGACAGTGTTTTTGAACTCCTTCAAGAGCGGAAGGAGATCGCCGCGGAGTGCGAAAGCATTTCCCATTTGCCTAAACAATGGATTCATGGGGATCTCGTATTTAATAATACGGTATCGCGCGGGGAAACAATTATCGGCGTGCTTGATTTTGAGTTCAGTACGATTGATGTACGCGCAATGGAGCTGGCAGTCATCCTTGTAGATCTAATCAAACCAGATGTAGCTGGTTGTGCAGCAAAAGTGAAAGCGCTAATTGATGGTTATTCGGAAACAATCACATTAACCGACAATGAGCTTGAAAAGCTGCCAGTCTTAATGAAGCTGCGATTATTGGATGTAGTACTCCATTTTGCTATCCGTCTTCGAGACGGTTTAGATAAGGAAGATGTGTTGTGCAGTATAATTGATCAATCTTTATATGGCTGTCATTGGATTAACGAACAATGGGAGGATGTAAATCGATGAATTTAGCTAGTGAACTGGGTTATGGAGAAAATGAGAAGCTTTTGCTTATAAATGCAGATGATTTCGGATCGTGTCATTCTGTAAATGTAGCTGTACAGCAGCTGCTGACAGATGAGATTGTAAGCTCTGCTACTCTAATGATGCCTTGCGGCTGGGCAAGGGAAGCGGCGCTGTGGAGTGCGCGTAATCCTCAGTTTGACGTGGGAGTTCATTTGACATTTACGAGCGAATGGGATTTATACCGCTGGGGTCCGGTTAACCGTCATGGCATTACTTCCTCACTTGTCACGACTGAGGGTTATTTCCCAAAGGATTGTAAAACTTTTGAGAAGCAGGCTGATGAAGTACAGGTAAAAGCTGAAATAATTGCCCAAATCGAAATGGCGCTTCAAATGGGGATGAAGCCAACGCATGCAGATAATCATATGGGCAGCTTGTATGGTTTAGCTACGGGCCGCAATTTCCTGTCTATCGTTTTAGATGTTTGTGCAGCTTATGGTTTGCCATTTCGTCTGCCACGCAATTTGCGGCAAAATGATGATCAAGTCGCGCCACCTGAGCTTGCTGAGCAAGCGAAGCTGCTAGCAGCTTTAGCGGATTCCAAAGGTGTCGTTATTCTCGATTACTTGGTAGGGCTTCCTTTTCATTTGCAAGACGGGGAAACCTTCGAATCTTTCAAAACAGATATGCAGCAGCTAATCAAAAGGCTGAAGCCAGGTGTGACGGAGCTGATTATTCATCCGTCACTGGTGACAGAGGAGCTTAACGCTTTTCACGGTCAACCGTTAAAACGGGGAATGGAGCTTGAGCTGTTTCGCGATGAAACTATTCAGCAAACTCTTAAGGACGAAGGAATTCGATTAATTCGCTGGCGCGAGCTGCAAAAACTGCAGCGTGACCGCAGCGGCTACACGATTTAACAAAAGGAGCTGTACGACTTATGCCATTTCATTCCGTTAAACAATTAGCCGATCAAGTAAAAGCTAACATTGGACGTGTCATAGTAGGTAAAGAAGAGGCAGTCGAATTATTGTTGATTGGACTGATTACGTCTGGACATATACTGCTGGAGGATGTGCCGGGAACAGGAAAGACGATGCTTGCAAAGTCATTAGCTAAGTCACTTACTCTCCAATTTAAGCGAATTCAATTTACACCTGATTTGCTTCCGTCAGATTTGAGTGGAATTCATTTCTACAATCAGAAGCTGAGTGAGTTTGAGTTTCGCGCGGGCCCTTTGTTTACTAACCTATTGCTTGCCGATGAAATAAATCGGGCAACTCCGCGTACACAATCCAGCTTGCTCGAATGTATGGAAGAACGGCAAATTAGTATCGATGGAGAAACGAAATGGCTAGGCCGACCTTTCATGGTGATAGCTACTCAAAATCCAGTCGAGCATCAAGGAACTTTTCCACTGCCAGAAGCTCAGCTGGACCGCTTCTTATTCAAAATAAAAATGGGCTATCCAACGACAGAGGAAGGTATTCAGTTGTTAAAGCGATTCAAAGACAGTGATCCTCTAGAAACGCTTGAGCCCGTTGCTGACATTGAAATTATTCAGAAAGCTCAGAAGGCATACACGTCTGTTACTGTAAATGATGATGTGCTTCAATATTTATTGAGTATTGTTGAGCAGACGAGGAAGCGGGAAGAGGTATCGATTGGTGTCAGTCCTCGTGGTAGTCAGGCACTGCTTCGTGCCTCACAAGTGAATGCGATATTGCGCGGACGTGATTTTGTGACGCCGGATGATGTGAAGGCAATGGCAAAGCCGGTGCTGTCACATCGATTAGCTCTTCGCGGCATGCAGCGAAATTCTGCAAACGCTGACGCAATTATTGATGATATTATTCGTCAGACAGCCGTGCCAGCAGAAGCTGGCTTATCGGTTCGATAAGGCGGCGGCGCGATGATTTTATTTTGGTTCATAGTTGCGGCTATCGGCATTATATTTTTACAGGGCCACTTGTTTCAACGCTATGTGCTGCGCAAAGTGACCTATCAACGGCATTTTCAAACGAAATCATGTTTTAGCGGTGATCGGGTAGAACTGATTGAGCAATTGTCGAATGAGAAATGGCTGCCAGTTCCATGGCTTCGCATAGAATCATTATTGTCGACTCATTTGCATTTTCAGAAATTAGATAATTTTTCGATAAGCAGTGGTCAGCTTTATCAAAACCACAAGAGCTTTTTTAGTCTATCGCCTTATACCAAAATTACACGTAAACATCATATTACTTGCTCCAAACGTGGCTGGTATAAGCTGCAAACGGTTACGCTAACTGGCGGTGACCTGCTCGGGATGTCCAATAGCTCGCGGCAGATTTCTTTAGATGGTCAGCTTCTTGTTTATCCGCGACCTGCTGAGGTGCCAGTGCACGAGCTGCCTTATCACAGCTGGCAAGGAGACCAATCGGTTCGGCGTTGGATCATAAGTGATCCTTTCGTTATAGCAGGAGTACGTGATTATCAGGCAGGGGATACGTACAAGCAAATTAATTGGATGGCCACTGCCAAGACAGGACGGCTTCAAGTGCATCAGCATGATTTCACTGCAGATCGCAGGCTAATGATCTATCTGAATGTTGATGATGCGGAAGGTATGTGGCGTTCAGTGACGAATCATGCTCTTATTGAGCGCGGTATTGAATGGGCGGCAGGTGCAGCAGAAGCTGTTATCCAGCAAGGGATGGAAGTAGGTTTTGCGACCAACATGCCGATTGTAGGCTCTAGGGACAGCGTTAAGCTTGAGCCGCGCAGCGGTCATGAGCACTTGATCGGATTGTTTGAAACAATGGCTAAGCTTGAGGTTGAACGCACAGAGTTGTTTGATTACTTACTCGAGACTGAAGCGCAAAGTGGTTTTAGTGAACGTGATGTACTCATTATTACCGCCTACTGGAATGAAAAGTTTGAGCTGCTGGCGGAAAGATTGCGCTATAACGGCAATGCTGTTGCGGTATGGATTATTCAAGAGGAACAGCCTTCAGGTGAAGAACGAGCAAGTACGGGCAGAGATGAGGTGAGCGCATAATGGCAATGATGAAACAAGCATCTTTGTGGTCGTTTTTTGGACGAGGCGTAATAGAGCTGTTTTTCTATTTGCCAGTATTGCTTGTTGCTGCCGTTTATTTACTGCCGTCTTCGGTCGTTTGGGTCTGGGTCGTGACGCTCACTTTATGTTATTGGGTGGGGTCAATGTTAATCGGTATTCTGCCGAAATTGCGATTAATCATTCGGCTGCTTCTTGCAGCAATAATTGGTGCTGTGCATACTAGTCTTTCCATTCTATTAGGGGGTGGCGAGTTCGGTATTGTAGCACCTGTTGTTTGCGGATTATTAGGAACAATAGTTGCTTCAAGAGGAATGTCAGCTATGCTTTACGGTTGGTCAGCTAGTTTCACGAATACACGTATGCTAGTCGGCGTTATCATTTATGTTGCCATACAGCCATTGAAGATATTTTTATTGAAGGAAATTGCGGAGTATAACGAAGTACTTATTATATGCGGTGTTGCAGCTGTTATTTTAACTTTCTTTTTTGCAAATGAGAGACATTTGAACAATGAGACGATTGATACGGGAAAGTCACCCGCAACATTGGCCTTCAAAAGACAAAACCGTATTATGATGATTATTGTAGTAGCTATCATTAGTTTGATTGCAATGTTCCGGCAAATTCAACAATCGATAGAAAACTTCTTTCATACCTTGATTCAAAAGCTGATGAGTTGGTTTAATCGGCCACATGATAATCAACTGATTGAGGAGCCTGTAAGTGAACCTCCTCCAAGCATGCTGCCAAATGAGGAACATAAGCCTCCGGCTGAATGGATGATATGGCTGGAACAAATTTTGAAAATAATCGCTATTGTGCTAGTCATACTCATCGCAGCGGTACTCTTGTACTTTGTAATTAGAAAACTGTATCAATTGGTTAGAGCATTAGTCGCTAAGTTAATGCTGCGAGGCGCGGAGAATCGTAATGGAGAATCCGGATTCACCGACGAGGTTGAAAATTTAATGACGTTAACTAGCTTGAAAGAGCAGATGGGAAATCAGTTGAAAAAGCTGTTACCGAAGAAACGTGAGCATGGTCTTGATTGGGATGATCTGACTTCTAATGCGGAGAGAATTCGTTTTTTATATAGACGTTATGTTCGGGCGGATATGAATCGGGGATATACTTTTCAAAGCTATCTGACACCTCGAGAGACAGCTGTAGATCTGGCAAAATGGAAGGGTACAGATAAGAGTATAGAAGAAGTCAACGAGTTAATTGACGTTTATGAGACGGTACGTTATGGCGGTAAGCAGCCTGGCGATCAGCAAGTGTCCGCTATCAAGCAGAGGATCGAGCCAAAGTAAGAGTAGCAGCTCACAGCATTAGACAGTCAAGTTAGGATTAATTCCTGCGATGACTGTCTTTTTTTGAGCTGTATTTGTATACATTATTTCTTTTGTAAAATATGCTCTGCTATTTTTCGTCCGTGATAACGGCCTGATTCAATAAAGATCTCATTTGCTTCATGTCGAGACGCGACAACACCTGCAAGGTAAATTCCAGGCACATTTGTCTCCATTGTTTCAGGCTGGAAGGTAGGGTAGCCTTCTTCCTCCATAGTAATGCCTGTAAGAGTCAAAAAGTTGCGATCAGGATGGAAGCCCGTCAACGCAAGCACAAAGTCGTTCGAAATTCGTTCGTCACCTTCTGGCCCTTGTACTAGAATATCATTATTTTCGATCGCGATAACTTTGGAATTAAATAGCATATCAATGGAACCCTTAGCTACCTTACTTTCAAAACCAGGTCTAACCCAGGGCTTAATGCTGGAAGAGTAATTCTCACCTCGATAAACAACAGTAACCTTAGCACCGACTCGTTCCAGCTCTAATGCGGCGTCGATTGCTGAATTGCTGCCGCCAATAATAGCAACCTTCATACCAACATAAGGGTGAGACTCGCGGAAAAAGTGGCTGACCTTTGCAGTATTCTCACCAGGAATGCCCAGCACGTTTGGATGATCGAAGTATCCTGTAGCTATAATCACATAACGGCTTTTATATGTACGGCATTGACCGAAGCGATCTTCACTTTCCAAAATGAATAGGTCATTTTCTGGCGTAATGCTAGTAATAGCTTCATATGCTTGAATACGTACTTCATGACGTTGTGCGGCTGTACGATAGTAGTTTAACGCTTCTAGTCTTGAAGGCTTGTCATTAGCGGTAGTAAAGGGTATATCGCCAATTTCCAATAGCTGCGGCGTGCTGAAAAAGTGCATGTAGGTCGGGTATTGTGATATAGAATGCACGATATTTCTTTTCTCTATGACAAGCGGGTTGAGACCTATTTTCTTTAAATCTATGGCTGCAGCTAATCCGCAAGGTCCGGCTCCAATTATTATTGCATCTTCAATTTGCATGATGTGTTCCCCCCTGAATATATGTTGAAGCAAAATAAGCTTCGATAATAGCATAACTTTACGCTCATTTTACTGCTATGTGGATGTGAAACGCAAATTTGGCGTTTGTCTCTCTTGTACAGGCAATGTATTATTGTATAATTAATTGGATACTTGTTTGAAGAATTGCTTACGAAGTAAGTTTTGCATTCGCAAAACAAAGATTACGCTTACGAAGTAAGTTTTGCATTCGCAAAACTTTTAAGAGGAGGAGACATATGCGGCGGCGATTTGTTATTGAGGCGGTTTTAGTGGCAACGTATGGGCATCTTCTTGTGCCGAGTCGTCCTATTGATTATATTGTGCCTTATTCATCTATTGCAGAGCTTTACGAGATGAGAGACGGAACCGATCCGATCATGGACGATCCAGACGATGATGGTCATGTTAAAGCGAAAATAATAGAGCTGATTAATTTTTTCGAAGACTCTTTAAACCGTAAAAAAATTGAAAAAGCGATGCAGGTGCCATGGCGTGAGAGCTCACCGCTTTTATTAAATGATACAATTCAATTTACCGTTGTACATGCCGTGGATAACGCGCATTACGGTGAAATGTTTGACCCGATCGAAACGGAGTTGCTGCTTACTGGATTAAAGCTGAATGCACCGTTGCTTTCGGATCAGTATGAATTTCAGGATAGGCTGATTGAGGCAGAGGTTCCGGTGCAGGTATACGATATTGAGGATTTTGAATTCGCTGTAGAGGAAGGCATATCCTCGAGTGATTTGGAATTGAATGAACCAGAGCGTTTTTAATTCCTATTTTATTTTTATAAATTGCTATCTCGTGCTGACTCAGCTGTCCATGCAAGATTCGGTTATTCTACAAGCGAGTACTTCTTCCTGAGTAAGGTTGTAAAGAGGGCAAATCAAGCAGCGTGTGTGCAGCGTTAGCTTGATTCGTCCTCTTTTTTTATCCGATCAATAGCTTGGGCCATCGTTTTGTCTGTCAAATGCGCGTAAATTTGAGTCGTTTCTGGAGAAGCGTGTCCTAATTGCTCTTGTGTCTTATAAATATCATTGCGCAAATAATAGTCAGTTGCAAAGGAATGTCTTAATTTATGGACGGATAAATATGGCTTTCCGAATCGCTTGGCATATTTAATAACCATCTCTTGAATTGCCCGCTTCGTCATGCGAGAGCCTTCATTTTTTCCATTCGCAATCGCGAGAAACAAGGCTTTTTCACGCTTTGGAGCCTTGTAACGGACTTCCCTAAGTGTTAAATATGCAGTTAAGTCCTCGACTGCTTCTTGACGGAAATAGACTGGTGTTTTGAAGGAATCATCATTTTTACCTTTACGATATACGTAGCAAAGCTTTTTCTTAAGATCAATATCATCCACATTCAGGTTAACAAGCTCTGACACACGTAACCCTGAGTGTAAAATAAAGCTAATAATACACGCGTCTCGTATCATATTTAGCTCGTATGCGTACAACGCTTGCTTATTGGCAGCAACATCAGTTCCATAATGCTGCTTAATATATTCCATAAACTCGAGTATTTCTTCTTCTTGCAGAAGCTTGCCCTCTAGCTTGGCAGCTGTATCCTTCGGCTTATGTGTTCGTTTAATAGTAACCTTTGCCATCACATTACGTTTCAGCAAAGGATAGAACTCTTCATCCTCGGCAATTTGGCTTAAGTAATGAAATAAAGAACGAAGAGAGGACAGCTTCCGTGAAATTGTTGTCTTGCTATTTCTTTCCTTCTTATGAGTCGATAAGTACATCCGATAGCCATCAATACTGTCCATATGCAGCTTCTCCAGCTCGAGCAATTCAACATTTTTTAGCGTGCCTGCCTCTGACAATCCTTCTGCCATTAGCCAATTGAGAAACGTTTCATAATCACGTATGTATTCAACTAAAGAGGAGGGAGATAGATCTGGCAGCTTATAATTAATAAACTTTTCGATATACCACGGCATGGAAGGAAGCTTCTTATCGAGCTCTTCACGATCCTTCTGTTTTAAAATATTTATGGTAAACACCTCATTCGATTAATGACATTAATTATTATTCACATTAATTGTTTCTGATACTAACTCAACATAATAATAGTTATGTAAACAAATTAACAATGAATAAACATACTCAAATGCAACTAGCATGCATTAGAATAATTTCGATTGCTATTGCTATTGTACCTTTCTTATGAACAAGTGTTCAAGAAGAAGTAGTGGAACAAATAAACACAAGGATTTGACAATACAGTACCCCTCATTAATTATCTTTTCCACGATAAAATGCTGGTGTATTACCGGTTTTCTTCTTGAACAGTGTTATAAAGTAGGGTGTATTGGATATACCAACAGCCTCGCCAATATCGGCTATCCTTTTGTCAGTATTAGTAAGCAGAGACTTAGCTCGCTCAATCCGCACTTGTTGAATGTATGCTACTGGAGTGATGCCTTTGATCTTCTTGAAAGTTCGATGTAGGTGATATGGACTGCCATGGCTTATATCAGCGAGCAGCTTTAGAGATAGCTGTTTCTTGTAATTTTTATCGATGTAATCCGTGACAAGTGTGATCCATTCTTCATCCGGCAATCGTTGCCCTGTAGGTTTGCATCGCTTGCATGGACGATATTTTGCGGATAATGCTTGTTCGACGGTTTGAAACAAGCAGATGTTTTCTTTTTTTGGCGGTCTGGATTTACAGGAGGGCCGGCAAAAAATGCCTGTAGTTTTTACTGCGTAAAAAAATTTATTGTCGAAAGAGGTATCATTTTCTATAATGGCTTGCCATTTATCGTCCGTTATTATATCCCACTTTGCAGTACGAATCGATTCAACCAAATCAAGGAAAAGCTCTTTTGACATTATCATCACCTCTACATTATTATAACTGCCAATATGAACATTTGTACGTTTTTGAAGTGAAATAGCAAGATAATGAAATTGCAATACGTAGAAAAAAGGACATGCAAAGAAGTTCATTTGCTTGTCCTTTTATTTAGAAATTCAGCTTTAAGCTGTATCTGTGATACGTATGAAATGCCGACAACTCCAAATTAGCAATTTAATGTAATTTATGTATTTGGGTTACATTGCAGCTATTGACTATGTTAAACTCTAACGAACCCATCGATTGCATGCCAAACTTAACACATTTTGCGGATTTTTCTTAAATGCGCAAAAGAAAAAGGGAGGTTCATTACACATAATGAACAATAAATTAGTCAAATATAGTGTGTCCATTCTGTTCCTTATCATGATTGCAGTGGGATTGCCATCTCAACAAGCTGATGCTGCCAAACCTGCTACATTAAAAGTAGGAAGCACGAATGCAGATGTTCCAGATTTGCAATATCGTTTGAAAACAATGGGATACTTTAACTCTCCCATCACCAGCAATTTTGGTTCAGATACCTTTGATTCTCTGCTAAAGTTTCAGGAGGATCACGGCATTACTGCAGATGGAATTGCCGGCTCGAATACATGGACATTGCTGAAAAAGGTTTCTGTGAATCAAGAAGAGCTTGATTTACTTGCAAGAATTATTTACGCGGAATCACGCGGCGAGCCCTATGAGGGTCAAGTGGCAGTCGGTGCGGTCGTTATGAATCGTGTCGAATCTTCCAGCTTTCCCGATTCGGTGAAACAGGTTATCGAACAGCCCCGGGCTTTTACCGCTGTCGATGATGGTCAATATCAATTGAAGCCTGATTCACGTGCTTATCAAGCAGCCGAGGAAGCAGTAAGAGGCAATGATCCAACGAATGGAGCACTTTATTACTTCAATCCGGAAACAGCAACTTCGAAATGGATTTGGTCGCGGACACAGACGGGCAAAATAGGTCACCATATTTTTGCGATTTAAATTGCTTGGCACGAACCAGTTGAATTTAATAGCATATTTTGTGCAGATGAAAGGAATCTTACTATGGGCTAGTGCTTAGAGTAAGGTTCTTTTTTATGTTACAATAAGATCTGCTGTAAAATGTATAAGAAAGTGGGCATTGGTGACGGTATCGGTTATAATCTTATATTAAAGGCAATTGTAATAAATTAATAACTAATTATTTGTTGGAGGTGCTTGTAATGAAGGTAGAAATTTGGTCGGATTATGTTTGTCCGTTCTGTTATATTGGCAAAAGAAAGTTTGAAATAGCGCTCGAGCAGTTTGCGCATAAGGATAAAGTAGAAACTGTGTTTCGCAGCTTTGAGCTTGACCCGAGTGCGGACCCTCATGCAAATATAAGTACACATAGCATGCTGGCTACCAAATATGGAATGAGTCTTGAGCAAGCGAAGGCAACTAGTGCTGATGTAGCTAAACAAGCTGCAGCTGTAGGTCTTACGTTTAATTTTGAATCTATGGTGAACACGAACACATTTGATGCGCATCGACTTGTCCATTTTGCATCTGAGCAAGGAAAAGAAAAGCAAATGTCGGAGCGACTATTTAGAGCTTATTTTACAGACAATGATAATGTAGGAAATCGTGAAAAGCTTGCCGAGCTGGCGGCAGATGTTGGACTAAATGCTGCAGCCGTTAAGGATATGCTGGCTACTAGCCAATTTGCAGATGCCGTTCGAGGAGAAGAAGAGGATGGCAGCCGTCTTGGCATTCGCGGGGTTCCATTTTATGTAATTGATCGCAAATACGCTGTATCAGGTGCTCAGCCGCCGGAAGTATTTTTGGAAACATTAAATAGAGCGTGGGAAGAGAAATACCCGACGCTAGTGCAAGTAAACCAAACTGAGCAAGATGCTTTATGTACGGACGGAGTATGTTCTCCTGATGCGCCAAAAGCATAACGTTTGTTAGAAAGGAGAAATTCTTAGTGACTATCGAACAAAAACAGCTGCATGTGTTTGCCGGTTCCTACGCGGAGTCAGAAGACAGTGGCGTGTACGTATATGTAATGGATGAAGAAACGGGTACTTTAACGTTGAAAGATGAGTTTGCAGGATTAAAAAATCCAACATTTCTCAATGTTGATGTAGATCATAACTTATTATATGCCATCTCTGAGACAGTCAATGATACAGGACAAAAAGTAGGCGAAGCTGCTGTCTTCACCATCCATCCAAAGAACAGCTCGATAAGTCTAATTGAGCGTAATGTAACGGTCGATTCTACAACTTGCCATATTCAGCGTGACAGCCAAAATAAATATTTGACGGTCACTAGCTATCATGGCGGTATGATTGGTTTGTACCGGATTGCCGAAGATGGCACAATTGGCAAACAGCTGGATGTACAGCAGCACACGGGCAGCAGCAAGCATCCTGAAAGGCAGGATCGTCCGCATCCGCATTCTTCTTTTTATAGTCCAGATGGACGATATTTGTTTGTGTCAGATTTAGGTCTTGATCTAGTTGTAACCTATGCTGTTGATGAAGAAAGCCAAAAGCTTATTAAACACAATGAGGTTGCCGTTCATGCAGGAGCTGGGCCACGTCACTTGGCTTTCCATCCAAGCGGTAACTTTGCTTATGTTATTAATGAAATTGACTCGACGATCACTTCCTTTACATATGATGAGGAGAATGGTCAGTTAGCTATATCAGGTACAGTCAGTACATTGCCGTCTGACTTCGCTGATGAAAATTCATGTGCGGAAATTACCGTTTCAGCAGATGGAAAATATGTATACGGATCTAATCGCGGCCATGATAGTATTGTTGTATTTGCAGTGAATGAGCAAACAGGATTGCTTACTCACGTTCAGCATGTATCTGTAGAAGGTGGCCATCCACGTCATTTTGCATTAACACCTAATGGCAATTATTTAATCACAGCGAATCGTGACACGAATAATATCGCAACATTTCGCGTAGACCAAACAACGGGTAAGCTGCAGTTTACCGGGAAAAGTACAGAAGTATCTAAGCCAGTTTGTGTTATGCCTGTCTATTTAATGGCATAAACAATTAATGCTATAAGCTATGAAGTGAAGAGGGGAATACATCAGCGTGTCTACTAGCGAAGAATCAAAACCGAAGTTAAAGCCAACTAAAATCTTTAAATGCAAAAATCCGGAATGTAAAGCGTGGGTTAGAGATGAGTTCGCAGCAAGCGAGCAAGCTTGTCCGATATGCAAAGGTCCAATGCTCAGAAGCATGCGGCATTTACCAGCCGTTCAGAATAAACCGAAGCCACAGCCTCGCAAACCGAAATCAGATTATTAATCAATCCAAACAAAAGATCCCAATCCATTTAAATGGATTGGGATCTTTTGTTTGGATTGGTGCATCGCTTAACGATCGGAATGTGGTACGATAAGAGGACTAAACGTGGATAGATAGGATGGAATGACTGTATGCTTGTTTATTTTGTCTCACTGATAATAGCAGCCATAATTATATTATTGAACAACTGGCGCAATGCATCGAATCGCTGGGCAGCCTTTTTTCTATGCTGCGCATCAATCGGTGGTCTATCTGATTTATTAGTAGAGAGCGGTTTTCCATCATTAGCAGTTCTATCTCGTCTTCTTAACTACACCTTGACACCATACGGTGTTCTTTTGTTTAGTCTCGTTTATTCTGGAAATTATCGATTAACCAAGTTTAAAAGGATGTTGAATCTGCTGCTGCTTCCTCCAGTTGTAACGGTTGTAATAGCAGTTTTAATACCAGATCAATCATTATTTTTCATTTTACTGCTCATCTGGAGCGCGCCATATTACTTGTTTTCTTGCTACCTGCTTGTCGTTTCATTTTGGAGAGAGCAGGACTTAAGAATGAAGCGGAGTCGCTTCATTACGACGATTATAATCGTACCTACACTTCTTGGCGTACTAGTTTTCATTAATATTGCAAAGGTTATTTCACCAAGCTTTGATTTTTTTAATTATATATCTGTGTTTATTATTTATTCACTTGCTGTAGCGTTGTTATGTACATTTCTGTATGGTGTACTGGGTGTAAAGCTCAAATTCGAGCGTGATCCGCTTGAAAGCACGATGAAAGCAGTCAGTACAGGTGCTGCCATGTTGAATCATACGATCAAGAATGAAATAGGGAAAATCTCGATTGTTACAGACAATTTGAGAAGTTCTTTTCCAGAGACGGATGAGCAATCGCAGCAGCAGCTGCAAATTATTGCGAATTCCTCGAATCATATGCTTGCCATGGTAAATCGCATACATAGCCAGATGAGAGATTTTATACTCCATGAGGAGCCGTGTCGAATCGATAAGTTGGTTGATACGGTCATCTTGCAGCACCAAGGAATGTTGGTTAAGGAAGGGGTTAAAGTAAGTACAACTTATACAATATGCCCTATTATCTTGTGTGATTCTGTTCATGTTAGCGAGGCGATCGGTAATGTGCTTATGAATGCGAGTGAAGCAATGATGGGAGACGGAGTCATAGAAGTTGGTCTTACAGCTTCAAAACGCTTCATTGAGCTGGCGATAAAAGATAACGGGTCTGGAATCGCAGCCGACAGGCTGGGTCACGTATTTGATCCGTTTTACAGCAGTGGTAAGGCTGGCCGAAATTTTGGGCTTGGCTTATCCTATGTCTATAATGTGATGCAAAAGAGCGGCGGGTCGGTTGCTATTTCTAGCATAGTTGGCAGTGGAACCTGCGTGTCATTCTTTTGGCCGCGGAAAAAAGTGATAGAAGGTAGGGAATAAATCTGAGCCTTATAAAAGTGTTTATAGTCGAAGATGATGCGGATTGGATCAAAGCGTTGACCACCTTCCTTAACAGAGAGAATGATATGCTCGTTGTAGGGGCTGTAACAAACTCGAGTGACGCACTTAGATTGGCAGAGACGACCACGTTTGATGTCATTCTTATGGATATTCAGCTCGAGGGAAGCAAGCTTGACGGCATTCAAACGGCGATGGAGATGTATGAACGTTCACCAGCGAAAATCATTATGCTTACGTCATTAAATGACGAGCACTCCATGACGAAGGCTTTTACAGCCGGTGCCATTCATTATTTAGAGAAGACACGTTATCAAGAGCTTCCGCATACGATTCGCAGCGCCTTATATCATTCCGCACCGATGGACGCTCTTTTGAAGGAGCTAGCACGGCTTAAACGGGAGGAACAGCTAAAGGAATTAACCGGAGCAGAGCGTGAGGTGTTCGAGCTGATTGAAGCAGGATATACACAATCACAAATTGAAAAAAAACTATTTAAGGCCGAAAGCACGCTCAAAAACCAAGTGAACAAAATGCTGAAAAAGTTTGGAGTTCGCAGCAGCAAGGAAGCGGTAGAAAAGGTGAAAAGAAGAGGCCTGTTTCAACGAGAGGAAAAGGATCTGAATAAAAAATAGGGGTACTACAATATGTAGTACCTCTATCTATGTTGTTCTACGAAAGTTGGAACTGCTATATGGCCTTATTTTGGATTACAATAACGGTGAGGGGCAGGGGCTGAAGCATGAGTCGAGTGAGTTCAAGTGAGAAGGGATATACTGTACTACTAATTGACGGCAAGTGCCTATTATGTAATGGAATTACAAGATTTGTTGCAAAACGTGATCGAACATTAGCATTTCGCTTCGCCTCTCTTCAATCCATCGTTGGTCAGCAGCTTCTTGTAAACGGGCATTTGTCCACGGAGGATATCGATACTTTTGTTATGGTAAAGGACGGGCAGTACTATACGAAATCGGATGCTGCGCTTCGAGTGTTCCGAAAGCTAGGTGGTTTATGGCCGTTATTATATATATTCATTATTGTTCCCACAGCTTGGAGAAACGTTATCTATGATTTGGTAGCAAAAAATCGCTATCGCTGGTTCGGCAGAACTGAACAATGCTTGCTGCCGTCTGCTGAACTGAAGGAACGTTTTCTGGCAAATGGTATTGATGCGGTTGTAAAGGGAGAGGAAGCAAATGAAGAGCGCACCGATCTACGTTGAGATTGATATGAAGGTCCCTATAGAAGAGCTATGGGAGCATACACAAATGCCTGATCAGCATGTACAATGGGATCTTCGTTTCTCCGATATTCATTATTTGCCAAGAAGCAGTGAATCGGACAACCAACTATTTTTGTATCAGACTCGAATCGGTTTCGGTTTGAAAATAGAAGGAACAGGAGAAACGAGCAGCTCGTATCGCGAGCGATCTGATGAACGACTTTCCACTTTATCATTTGCTTCCGATCAATCCATCTCTTTGATTAAGCAAGGTGGAGGTTATTGGAAATATAAACAGAATGATGACAGCATTACATTTAGTACGTTATATGATTATAAAACAAGGTTTGGATGGGGTGGTCGCATACTTGATCATTTCCTATTCCGTCCAATATTTGGGTATGCAACCGCATGGAGCTTTGATAGGCTGCGGATATGGCTAGAGGATCGCATTCCCCCGTCTGTCATTGCGGAGAGGGCGATCATTCACTATCTCAGTGTAGTGATGCTAATGTTTTTATGGTGTTATGAGGGGCTCGTGCCTAAGCTGCTATTTCCGGAAGCGGGGGAACTGCGCATTATGCAGCAATTAGGCTGGTTCGCAGGGTTCGAGGAGATAATGGTGAAGGTTCTAGGCATTGGCGAGATTGGTTTCGGCATGCTGGCTGCTTATTTACATCGCAGTAAATGGATTTCGCACATTCAAATATCCTTACTTATTTTATTATTAATACCCGCTATATTATATAATCCAGAGCTGCTTCGCGCACCGTTTAATCCGCTTGTCATTACTTTACCTATGATTGCATTGTGTATAATGGGTCATCTCACCAAACAACATTTACCTATGACTGGCCGTTGTAAGCGTAAACTTAGACCTGTCCATAGAAAGGGGATATCGATATGAGTTCCATATATGAGAAAGCGTTGGGGGAGGATTTTTACAAGCTTCATCCTCGAATTCAGCAACGTTTTGGGTTCAGCAGTGAAGATCATTCGGCTTCGATCGGGCGCGGTATAATGAAACGCGTCTGGTACAATAAACTAGTAACTATCCCTCTATATATTGGAACATTTAGACATATTATGTTTCCTCAAGGCGGCAACGATATTCCTTTTTCTATAGAAAACTTTGCTTACATTGATTCTTACGGCCGAGAAACTGTCACCTGGATTCGAAAGTTTAAATTTCCTCGGACGGTTAGGCATTTTGACGCTACGATGGTGTATAGCGGGGAAAGAGATGTAATCGTTGATTATTTGGGAAATAAGCAGCATTTGGCGGTTGACCTCGATTTAAAGGTTATGCCTAACGGTGGAATACGAATTCGTTCTGGTGAGCAGCGGTTTTATGAGGGACGATTACAGTTTCGATTTCCGCGTTTGTTGACAGGTACCGCCGAGGTAATTGAATGGTATGACGACGAGGAACAATGTTATAAAATAACGGTTGATGTACGAAACCCGATTATTGGACAAATATTTCGTTATGAGGGAGCCTTTCAGGCTTTTTTTATTCCTACTAACGAAGCTGCCATACCTGTCGGTATAAAGCCTCTGCGCGACGAGAAGAGAGAATAATCTAAGGATAGTGTTTATTCCTCTTTGGCACTTCCCAGCTCTACGTAGTATAATAGCAAAAGCATAGAAACAAACAATGCATGGGCTAGAGGGAATGACATACTGCGATAATAGAAAATGGGGTTCAAATTAAATGAAAAAATTCAAAAAATTTTATATAGAAACAACGAGCATTTGCAACTTATCCTGCAGCTTCTGTCCACCAACTCTGCGAGCAAAGGGATTTATTGAGATAGAGGATTTCAAGAAGACGCTGGATCAAATTAAACCACATACGGACTATATTTACTTCCACGTTAAGGGTGAACCGATGCTGCATCCGAAGATTGGCGAGCTGCTAGATATTAGTCATGAGAAGGGCTTCAAGGTAAACATTACTTCAAACGGTACGCTCATTACGAAAAACAAAGCGAAGCTGCTTAATAAACCAGCGCTGCGTCAAATTAATTTTTCGCTGCATAGCTTTGACGGTCATGCCGGCTCTAAAGATAAAGAGGGCTATTTAGCGGAAATTTTGTCGTTTGTAAGAGAAGCGATAGCGAGCACTAATATGATCATTTCATTCCGGCTCTGGAATCTCGATATGGATAATGAAACGAATATGCAGAAGAACAAAAACCGTGAGCTTCTTGGAATGATTGAGAAGGAGTTTGATCTTGATTATAAAATCGATGAGAAGTTTATACCTGGAACAGGCGTGAAGATTGCTGATCGTATTTACTTAAATCAAGATCCTGAGTTTAAATGGCCAGATTTGAAAGAGCCTGAAGATGACGGCAAAGGGTTCTGCCATGCACTTCGTAATCAAGCGGGTATATTAATTGACGGAACCGTTATTCCGTGTTGTTTGGATGGGGAAGGCGTTATAAACCTAGGCAACATACATGATACGCATTTTTCTGACATTATTGAGAATGAGCGTGCGACTAATCTCTATGATGGCTTCTCCAGGAGAGAAGCGGTTGAGGAGCTATGCAGAAAATGCGGTTATCGCCAACGCTTCGGCTGATTTATGTCATCGCACCTATGGGTTAAGGAACTCGGATGAACAATATAGGAATGTGGAACTAGTTAATGAATAGAACAGCTGGCTTTTGTGGGCGACGCTAATTTATGTTATGATTTCATTCGTGCGGTATCCGTCTATTCGTCGAATCTATCATACGCAAATGAAGGAGATTTCAAAGCATGGATTTTTTAACTATTTTAAAAGCGATTATTTTGGGAATGGTAGAAGGCTTGACTGAGTTTGCTCCAGTTTCTTCAACGGGACATATGATTATCGTGGATGATATGTGGCTGCAATCAGAAAAGGAATTGACAAAGTACGTTGCGAATACGTTCAAAATCGTCATTCAACTGGGATCCATACTAGCGGTATTAATAATTTTCCGTGAACGCTTTATTGAATTGCTTGGTTTACGCCGGTTTCTTAAACGGAATGAGGTACAGGTGGTTGATCGTAGTGGAGGAAAGAAACTAAAGCTAGCTCACATTATTGTTGGACTTATTCCAGCTGGTGTATTCGGCTTATTGCTTGAGAATTACATTGATGAGTATTTATTTTCAATCGGGACAGTTCTTATAGGACTTGTTGTCGGGGCCATATTTATGATTATCGCGGACAAATTTAGACCTGCGAAGCCAAAGGTAGAGTCGGTTGATCAAATTACTTATAAACAGGCTTTCTCAGTCGGCCTCATTCAATGTTTGTCACTATGGCCAGGCTTCTCGCGTTCAGGCTCCACGATTTCTGGAGGGGTATTGCTTGGATTGAGCCACCGCGCCGCCGCTGACTTTACGTTCATCATGGCTGTACCGATTATGGCTGGTGCAAGTGTTCTGTCATTAGCGAAAAACTGGCAGTACTTCACGTTAGAATCATTGCCATTCTTTATTGCTGGCTTTATTAGCGCTTTCGTATTTGCACTCATTTCCATTCGCTTCTTCTTGAAGCTCATTAATAAAATTAAGCTCGTGCCATTCGCAATCTATCGGATTGTGCTGGCAGCTGTCATTTATATTGTGTACTTTTAAACTGAAAGAAGACCTGATTTCCATCGCTGGAGTCAGGCCTTCTTTTTGTTTGTGACAATGGCGTCAAGTGTATTCCTATCTGTCTGCAGATGGAGTCTGGACTTCGAAATTCCGTTTTTTTGAGAACTGTAAATACCTCTATGACCAGAAAATAGATAGCTTATGATACAGCCGATAAATAAATAAACAGCACCTTCAGCGCCGAATAATTCGATCCCCATAATAAAGCATGCAATTGGAGTGTTCGCGGCACCGCTAAATACAGATACGAATCCGATTGCAGCAAGAAAAGGCACAGAGACATACAAGAAGTCAGCCAAAGCGCTTCCTAGTGAAGAACCGATTACAAACAGCGGTGTAACTTCTCCACCTTGAAATCCTGTTCCGAGCGTAATCGAAGTGAATAACGTCTTGAGTATGAAGTTGAATGGAGAGACCGATTCTTGAAAAGCTTGCTGGATAAGCGGAATGCCTAGTCCCAAATAGTCCCGTGTCCCCAGTGAATAGACTAGAGTGATAATAATAAGGCCGCCAACAAAGCTTTTTAATACTGGATTCGCAAACCATTTGGCAAACAAAGCTTTGCAAGCATGTGTCAGCTCAGTAAAGAGCAATGCAGTTAATCCGAACAAGATGGAAGCCAGTACAACCTTCAATATAAGTAAAGCTTCTAGTTGTGGAACCGTCCCCATTGAAAAATGAAGATGTTCGATTCCCCACGCGCTAGTAACGAGATGTCCGACATAACTGGCTATAAAGCTGGGAAGCAGTGCTTCATAGCCGACGACCCCGATTGCTAGAACCTCTATTCCAAAAATAGCCCCAGCCAATGGTGTGCCAAATATAGATCCAAAGCCTCCGCTAATTCCGCAAATCAGGATGAGCTTCCGATCTAATGGACTTAACTTAAACATCCGACCAACCCAATCGGATAAGCTTCCGCCCATTTGCACAGCTGTGCCTTCACGACCAGCTGATCCACCGAACAAATGGGTAACTAGCGTCCCAAATAAAACGAGCGGTGCCATTCGCAACGGGATCGAGCCGTTGCCATCATGAATCTGCTCTATGATAAGAATATTTCCCCTAGATGAGTTCTTTCCAACCTTTATATATATGTAGCTCACAACTGCTCCGCCAATTGGCAGCAGCCACAGCAACCATTGGTTGGCAAGCTGTGCATTAGTTACCCATTGTAACCCGGTAAGAAAGAGGGCAGATGCGCTGCCCGTTAATATACCAACAATGCCTGCTAATAAGAGCCATTTAAGCGAAAATCCAATCATAGCAATTTGTAAGCTTCTTTCAGACATATTGAGAAATAATTTTCTACCACTATGCAAGATGCTTTTCATACCAGATCGCTCCTATCACCGAATAACTTGTTAATTATAGTAATTAATTATAGCTAGGTCAATCTGTTGACTGTTTAGATCAATAAATGTTATATTTGAATGTATGCTTAGTATGTATGAATGTACCGTCTCTGAATAAGATGGGTTTAAATACAAATTTTTCACAAACGGCTGCGTTATTATACGCAGCCGTTTGTGTCTACTACTTGGAGGCAAGTAATTGTGAACAATTATCCTTTTGAATTTGATCCAAAACAACCGTTTATACAACAAGCAAGTGACTGGATCGCAGATGTATTTTATGAAAAGCTTCCTGAAGCAGGCTTCGAAATAAGAGATGAACAAATTTACATGGCGTTTCAATTGGAAAGGGCTTATGCTGATAAACAAATCATTTTCGCAGAAGCAGGCGTAGGAACGGGGAAAACATTCGTATATTTGTTGTATGCGATCAGCTATGCACGTTATATGAGAAAACCGGCGATAATAGCGTGTGCAGATGAATCTCTGATTGAGCAATTGGTTAAGCCAGAAGGCGATATTGCTAAGCTTGCGCGTTATTTAGATTTAACGATTGATGCGAGATTAGGTAAATCTGCAGATCAATATATTTGTTTGAATAAGCTAGATGATGCACGTTCGGGTCAAGACAATGCTGAACTGTTCGACAGTATTTATCGAGGGTTGCCGAGCTTTGTTCAGAAACCGGAAACGATGCAAAGCTTTCACCCTTATGGCAATCGGAAGGAATACCCGAGCTTGAATGATGAGATGTGGGACAAGCTAGGCTGGGATGTGTTTCAGGACTGTTTGGTATGCGATCAGCGTCATCGTTGTGGTCAAACGTTATCACGCGATCATTATCGAAAGGCTGCCGATATTATTATTTGCTCACATGATTTCTATATGGAGCATGTGTGGACCTATGAAGCTAGGAAACGTGAAGGACAGCTTCCGCTGCTTCCAGATTATAGCTCTGTCGTATTTGATGAAGGTCATTTGCTTGAAACGGCCGCTCAGCAAGCATTGACGTATAAGCTGAATCATGCTGTGTTCGAAGGCATAGTAACAAGATTGCTGACTGAGGAAATTCGGGAGAATACAGCAATAGCTGTAGATGATGCAATTATTCAGAGTGAGCATCTCTTCAATCTCATTAGTAATCGCAGCGTGAAAATTCCAGCTTCAGATCGTAGAGAAATCGAGTGGGATGAAGAGCTTCTTCGTGAGGTTAATCGACTTCAAGATGCATTAACAGCCATTGAAGAGGAGCTTGTATTTGAAGGCGGTTTATATACGATTGATTCGTATCAGCTTAAAATTGTCGAAGAGCATTTGGAAATGATCCAGTTTGCTTTGTCATTATTTAAACGACCAGACAAGCCGATTAGCTGGGTAACGCATGATAACAATGGTATGTCTCTTGTAATTATGCCGAAATGGGTGAAGGAAGTGCTAAAGGAGCAGGTGTTTTCTCGTAAAATGCCGATCGTTTTTTCTTCTGCAACACTTTCCGTTAGTGGTTCATTTACTTATCTGATGGATATTTTGGGAGTAGAGAAATCACTATCATTCTCGGTGCCATCCCCTTACGATTACAAGCAGCAAATGCAAGTTCTACTACCTGAGATTAGCAGTAAGCTAACTTATAACGAGAAAATAGATCATACAATGCGTTTGTTGAATCAGCAAAATGGAGGCTCATTAATACTCTTCCCATCAATGGAGCAGTTGGAGCTATTTAAAACAGAGATTGTGCTACAGCCTGGCAGTGAGAAGCTTCACTTTCTATATGAAGGCTCTGCTGAAATCAGCTTTCTTATCGAGCAATTTCAAACAGATGAATCGAGCATACTCTGTGCGGTAACGTTGTGGGAAGGGTTGGATATACCAGGACCATCACTGTCACAAGTCTTCGTATGGGATCTGCCATTCCCTCCAAATGACCCCGTATTTGCTGCAAGGCGGAATGATGCTTCACAGCCATTTGATGAAGTGGACATGCCTTACATGCTTTTACGTCTAAGGCAGGGAATCGGCCGGTTGATTCGCTCACGTGAGGATAATGGTACGATTGTTATTTTTGGTGATAAGCTGAATGAAGTTAATGTTCGTAAGCAAGTGGAGAGCGTAATGCCCATAGGAGTAACTTTATCTGAATTTTAATCTTAAAGTGCAACAAATAGAGAAGGCATTATCCTTTCATAGGATGATGCCTTCTTATATTTTTGATTCGAATAATGAAGATCTTAGGGCCGCAAAAAATTGCGTGAAATACATATTTCACGCAATTTGATTTGTAAGGGACTTTTCAGGTAAGATAGAAGGGCGTTATTTACTTTCAAAGTGTTAATTTTTATGAGTTTTATGAAAATATAGGAGATTATGAGTTTCCCCTTATACTAACCTATTTTTTACCGCGAAACGAGCTTGCGTCACCAAAGGACGGTGACAGACGTTTACGCTTGGACGGAGGCGGCATAGAAAATTAGACAGCATGAGGTTATGGACAGTTATGGAACAGAGATCGAGTTGTTTTCTATTTGGATGAAAAATCAAGGAATGACCAAAGCGACACATCAAGCGTATATGAATGATACTTATCACTTTCTGCAATCGGTGCATCCAACAATGACGAAGCTTATTACGAAAATGGACATTATGCGGTTTCTATCCGTCTGTCGAGAGAATGGGGCAGGGGATGAAGCGCGTAATCGCAAGCTATCGTCATTGCGATCTTTTTTTAAAGCATTAATTGAGATGGAGCATCTGGAAGCGAATCCGGCGACGCTCATTCCGAAGTCAAAGCAAGAGAAGAATAGAATTCCTGTCTATTTGGAGGGGAATGAGCTAGAAGCGTTGCTTCAAATGATTGATGGGAAGTATTATATCCGAAATGTGGCTATTGTCCTATTGATGGCGTACGCGGGCTTGCGAGTTGGGGAAATACATCGGATGAATATACAAGATTTCAGACAGGACGGATCCATACATATTCTCGGAAAAGGGCGTAAATGGCGTGTTATACCGCTTCCTGACGCCATACAAACGATATTGAAGCAATCACTAGATGAACGTAAAGATTCAAAGCAAGGGAAAGAGCAGCCATTCTTCGTATCTCAGTTCGGCAGAAGACTCTCCATACGAATGATTCAAACGGTCACTGATGATACGATTAAGCAGCTAAAGGTAGAAATGCCGGAATTATCCGATAAAAGGTTGTCGAGTCACAAGCTTCGGCATTCATTTGCAACCATGCAAATTCGCAGTGGCACTGATATTCGAACGCTTCAAGAGCTGCTTGGTCATGCAAGTATAGAAACAACGCAGATTTATACTCATATTGACAATAAACAACTTAAAAATGCAATGAATAACATTGCTTCCAAAATACCTATTATATCAGATAAAAAGATTACATAATATTAGTTATGTAAACATATCAGTGAAACACCGAATAAGACGGTACATAATAATTGTTATGTTAACAAAATTGGCAGCGGATCAAAAAAATGCTGACGAAGGATATTGATACTTGTTTTCCTGCTTCTGCATCCCAAGCCGTCCAATAGAGAGGTCTCAGTTGCAGCATACTAGTTTTCTATCCGCCGTGAAGACCTTTTAATCGAATTAGGGTATTATAATAGATGTAGATCGAAGCTTGAAGTGGAAGGAAAGTGTCACTATGCAAACAGAACGAGTAAAGACAGAGGCACAATTAGAAGAAGCATACCGGATTCGTAAAGCGGTATTCGTTGAAGAACAAGGTGTCAATGAGGAAGTGGAGCTGGATGAGTATGATGATATAGCAGACCATGTTCTCGTATATTTTGACAACAAAGCAGTTGGAACTGGAAGAATTCGATTGCTGGATGATATGGCGAAGCTAGAGCGGATTTGCGTCTTAGCAGAGTATCGCAAGCATAGTCTTGGTAAAGCTATTATGAATGAGCTCGAAGCTATCGCTGGTGAAAAAGGGGCATCAAAAGCAAAGCTGCATGGGCAAGTACAAGCTGCTGCTTTTTATGAAAAGCTAGGCTATGAAGTAGTCTCTACTGTTTTCATGGAAGAAAACATCCCTCACGTTAAGATGGTTAAAGATTTATGTCGTTAACTAATTAATGATAGTAGTTTGAATGGATAGCGTTATCAGAAATCATCTGATGCTCTATCCAGAAGGGGAACAACTATTTGCATCAACTAGCACAGGAGCTCAGCAGAGGGCAAATCATTACTGTTTATGATGCTGCCCAGTTGTATGGGGAGTTAGGAAAGTATCGAGTTTTACAGTTTTCGGATAACGCTATACAAGGCGCAATAGACTTGAAGGATCCTAAACGAGTCGTGCTAGAGTATCCAAGAGCCATTATGCATGTAATGGAGTATAATGCTCCTTCGTTCGATAACGTGTTTGTTATAGGGCATGGCGTGGGGACAATTGCCGGTCATTATCCAGACAAGAAGTTTACGGTAGCGGAAATTGACGAGAAAGTCGTAGAGCTAAGCAGAGCTTTCTTTGATTATAACAAGGATAATGTTGTGATCGGAGATGGGCGTCAGATCCTTATGAAAGAAGAGCCTAACAGCTTTGATTTTATCATTTTGGATGCATTTAACAAAGAGGGTACTCCGTATCATTTAACAACGATGGAGTTTTTCGAGATGACGAAAGAAAAGCTCTGCTCAGCTGGTTCAATCATTATGAACCTAATGGGAAGACCGAAAAATGACAGGTTAATTAATGCTATATATTCCACTCTTAGAGAAACGTTTATTAACACAAAAGCGTTTACGTTACCGGGTGCGGATACGGCAGACATACAGAATATTATAGTAATAGGCAGTAACCGTAACATAGATTTCCAGCAGCGTGCTATGGCTGGCTTTATAGAGATCGAATTGGGACATGGTCATATCATAATGGATAGATAGTAAAGCTAAAATCAATTGACAAAAATTACAAAACAGACTACTCTGTAATTGAACTGCACCCCGTCAAGTAGACTTTTCTCTTCTGTTGTCTTATTTGACTGTATTTTATACAACCAACTCCACTTCAAAAACGTTGTATTTGTCCCAGACTGTATTTCATACAAGCTAATTGCCTGTTACGTAGATAAAGAGCTTCAAACAACCTATTTGATTGTATCTTTTCCAATCAAACACATTGAAACATGAGAATATAAGCTGTTTGAATGTACGATATCCATTCTATACGCCCATCTATCCCACTTACATGCGTTGAAATACGCACACGAAAGCATGATTCAATCAGAAATCACCAAAGTGGGGTGTTATAAGGAAGGTTCAAAGACAAAATCGTTTTCGATACGCATCAAATCAACAGAACTTAGCGAACTAAAATATAGACACGGTATGATGTGGCATCTTCCTCGGATTCTGGCTGGCATGCACATGCAAGGGGCAATGGCCATATTCGCTGTTAATCTCAAAAGAATATTGACACTTATGAAGTAAAAGAGATAGAGAAGAAGAAAAATAGGCTGCTTTCCATTCAGAATAGAATGGAAAGCAGCCTATTTTAATATAAATTCGTTTCACAAGATTAATACACAGGTTTTTCAGTAGACTCCATTCCTAGATCTTCTTTTTACGTTTTCCAAAAGATTTGCAACAATTGTCTCCCATTTTCGTCTTTAATAGTTGGGGAGAATTGGTATGGAAAGAATTTGATTTATGAATTAGTATGATTTTGTGCTTGGGGGGCGGAAATTAATTATGCTAAAGAGAACATTAGTGATAAGTAGCATTGCCATCCTATTAATAATTATCGGAATTGGATATATGTTGTATGAAAAACAAGGCACTTATTACGCTGTATGGGAGAAGAAGTGGGGAATAACGATCTCGAAACCAGCGGAACTAAAAGTAGTCTTTGAAAGTCCTCCAAGCTTTAATGGAGATGGAGAGGCTTTTTTCACTCTAGAATACAAGGATAACCGAATAAATGAACTCAAAAACCAATCATTTTGGCAACCAATAGATGAACACTCAATTAGTGTCATAGATGGAAGGCTAGCAAGCTTTAAAAAAATGGTTTTAGATATTTATTTAGAAGAGATAGAAAAGTATGAGACATTATATGAGAACCATCCTATTGAATTTGGTATAGGTGATTTATATTTCTACAATGGAAAAAATGACGGTAGTTACTGCATCACTGTGCTTAATTTAGAAAAGAAAAGGTTGTACATGATGGAGTGGACTCAATAAGAACAATGAGAATAGTACATCTTATCATTATCAAATTTACGGGGAAAATCGGAGGGTTAATTATTATGAAGCAGCTTAAGTTTATATTTATTTCATTTTTTACGATAGTAATATTCTCATTAGGAGGCTCTTCTTTAACGAAGGAAGCTAGTGCAGCAGCTAAGCCGATTATTGTAACAACTAACGAGTCTCGGACAGAGGAATTTCAGAACACTCCTATCCTCGAAAAAGGATCAGTCTACTTACCATTAAGAGAAACCGGAGCTTTTATGAATAGTAAAACAACGTGGATTTCTGAAGGAAAGCGGATAATTATCACAAGTCCTACTACTCATATTGAAATGAAGCTCGGCAGTAAGCATGCCACGGTAAATGGAAGGTCGTACACGCTAACAGCAATGCCGAAAAATGAAAAAGGTGTCGTATATGTTCCTATTCGGTTCGTAACAGAGGCGCTTGGAGCAAAAGTAGATTGGATTTCAAATGAACGTCGTGTCAATCTAACCTTCAAAAATCTGTATTTATTTGCGGAGAAGGGTTTGAAAAGTTATTGGTTGAATCGTGAAAACGGAGAATTATACGTATCCAATCATTCAGAAGCATCCAGGCTTGTGGCGGATACAAAAGCAAATATATATGAGAACGCTTTATTTACTTTCGATTCGATGTCTTCAAATGTAGATTTGCTACATATTCAAGATAATTTTGGGGAGCCGCACATAAACGATAACATTTTTAAAATGGTTGTTGTAGAAGGGCAGTTAATTTTTGAATCGAAAGTGTACTATCATGGAAACCATCCTATTCGAAATATAGATTGGACTAAAAATAAGCATGCTCTTCTAATGGATGGATTCATATTATATGAAATTGATGAGACAGGGAAAATATTGGCGAAAAGCGATTTGCAGGAGCTTACTGGGTACAAGGATACTCCATTTCAAGTGGAGTTGTATGATGAGAAGTATATGGTGGTTCGACCCCATAAGACGGGTTGGTTGACACTGATAGATCGACAAACGAATAAAGCGACGCGATTAGCTGATGTATTTTTAGATGAAGAAAAGATAGAAATCTACCGAACTATGGAACCATCAAACACGGTCTTTGATGAGTGGGACGGACTTAAAGTAATCGAGCGTGAAGGAGATATACTGAAACTTAGTCATTATTGGTTTGTAGATAATTCCACTAGTGAGTATAGTTATAAGCTTTCAGCAGCCGAAAATCTAGAAGACTAGGAGAGTGTGATAGGTCACAGATTAGAAGCAGTTCATCTGAATGTTTTACATTCAAAATATAAGGTAAATTTAGAAAAGCTTAACTTATTTGAGTGAGGTGATTGATAATGGAAAGTGAATCTTCATTGAAGGAGCAGTTGTTGGAACTCGAAAAAAAGTTACTACTACCAGAAATTCGAGAATCGCAAGCAAAGCTATCAAAGTTACTTTCAGACGATTTTTTTGAATTTGGTAGTTCCGGGCAAGTTTGGCGTAGAAGTGAGGGAATTGGAGAAGAGGGAATAGGCATTGTAAAAATGACACTAGATCATTTTGAAATACATCCTTTATCTAACGATACAGTGTTAACTACCTACCGAATATTTAATCAAGTAAAAATGCAACATACGCTGCGCAGTTCAATATGGAAGTTTAGTGATGGAAGATGGCAAATGTTTTTTCATCAAGGAACACCTACCCAATAAACTCACTTTTTCAACCATTATATGGTATACATAAAAAATAATTATCGCATGTTAAGACTTAATTCTTAATCTTAAGCAAGAGCACACTATTCTCAAAAATGTTCCAGTAAAAAAGCGCACAGGTCCAAAAGATCTTGTGCGTTTTTCTGTTTTATGGTAAGTAGGACACTAAAAGAATAAGGATGTCACCAGAACGGCAGTCTTCTCTTTTACTTGTTATAATATAATTAGAAGGCATTCTAATGACATGGTCTTCCATTCGGGAGTTTATTCAAATTCCCAATGAACTCACCGGTAAAAATATTTGTTTTAATTATTGACGGTCTTGTTAATGATTTTAGAGATTTCGAAAAAAAGATAATTATCTACATATTACGATTAATTTAAAAGGGGTGATACCGCTTGAACGTAGTTATTCTTATTACTTGCGTCATTATCGTTCTATGTATTATTAACATCGATGGCAGGTTGAAGAAGAAGCTAGATAACGATGAACGTATCATAGATAGACTTGATGTTTTGATTAAAACACTAAAAGATAAGGAAAAGACAGAGTAGGGCAAGACTGTTTTATAATTATTTTGAGGAGTGATGTGAAGATGAAAGTATTATTTATCGGAGGCACTGGCCTAATTAGCGAAGCGGTATCAAGTCTTGCAATAGAAAGAGGGTTTGAGCTTTATTTGTTCAATCGTGGCAAGAGGGACGATTTTGTTCCTGAAGGCGCTAAAGTCATAACAGGTGACATCCGTAATCTGCAGGGAGCGGCAGCAGCGCTGGAGGGGCATGAGTTTGATGTTGTCGTTGATTGGATTGCTTTTACACCCGAGCATGTTCAAGCCGATATAGAATTGTTTCGAGGGAGAACGAAGCAGTATATTTTCATTAGTTCCGCCTCTGCCTATCAGAAGCCTCCACGGCACTATGTGATAACAGAGAATGACACTCCGCTTGAAAATCAATATTGGCAATATTCACGGGACAAAATCGCATGTGAACAGCTGCTGCAAGCTGAACAAGCTGACTCTGGTTTTCCGATTACGATAGTAAGGCCTTCATTCACCTATGGGGATACCATGATCCCGGCGGCTCTAAATAGCTGGCAGCATCCTTGGTCTATCGTATCGCGTATTCGGCAAGGCCGTCCTATAATTGCACATGGAGACGGTTCATCTCTTTGGACAATGACCCATAACACTGATTTTGCAAAAGGCTTTGTTGGTCTTCTTGGCAATGATGAAGCAATAGGGGAAGCCTATCATATCACTTCAGACGAAGTTCTTACTTGGAATCAAATCTATGAGGCGATTGGAATTGCAGCTGGTGTTAAGGCGAAGCTCGTACATATCTCTTCCGATTTTCTTATTTCGTATGATCCGGAGCTTGAAGGCAGCCTGCTCGGAGATAAAGCGGTAAGCAGCGTCTTTGATAATACCAAAATCAAAAATGTAGTTCCTGAATTCCAAGCTAATTTGACATTTGGCGAAGGCATTAAACGTACAATCGCTTGGTTCGAAGCACATCCTGAGCGCTGTACCGAAGATAATGAGTGGAACGAGCAGATGGATCGTATCATTGCCGCTCATGCTTCAGGATATAAGATAACATAATGCTACCAAAATTAACCTAAATCTGAAGCTTCTCTCTGACGAGGGAAGTTTTTTTGTTATTTATGAGTAATCTCTCATTTGAAAAATGGACAAAAACTCTTCTGACTCTAGACTAACCATCATATACTCAACACAGACCGTCCCACTGGATAGTTGTTGATAAAAGCTTGCCATATAACCTCGGTTGTCATTTGGTTACACCAAAAAAACGATGGAAAGAGGTATATCCATGCTAAAAAAAACGAGCCAGAAATTGTTCGTATATGCGTTAAGTTTAGCCGTTCTCCTTACACTTGGGATGCAATTTAATAACGTGACCGATGAAGACGCAAAGGAAAGTTTAGTGCCTGCAGTTGAAATGACCGACCGCTTGCAAATAGATGGTCCCACAATCCTTCCGGTTGTACAGCCAGTAATCCCCATACCGATCTTAGAACCTGAACATTCGGAAACAGTGGAAACAAAGATTGAGCCAGTAATGGAACCGGTCCCTGTACCAGAGGTCAAAGCAGTTGCTAAAGTAGTTGAGCCACCTCTTGATACTTATGAAGTTACCGCTTTTTACCTCAATGTTCGTGAAGGATCAAATGCCCGATCTAAGATTCTACAGACAATTAAGCAAGGTACTCGAATTGAAATTTTATCGACTTCAGATAATGGTTGGCTTAAATTAAAGGACGGTGGTTATATTCACGGAGGATATGCTAAGCTGGTTGAGAAAGAAACAGTGAAATCACCTGTGACCATAGAATCACTACAAGTAAGAACGTTAGAGTCTAATGAAATACATAATGTTTCACCAAAGCAAGTGGATAAAAAGATAATTGAAGTTAAAAAAATAAAAGATCCAGAAACGATTGATCAAACGAAAGAGTCTAAGCCTAGTCAACCAACATCAACCGTTGCATCCGATTCAGGATTAACAGTAGAGCACATTGCTCAAATTTTTGAAGGAACGGCACTTGCAGATTATGACCTAGAGGAAGCCATTCTTGAAATCGAAGAAAAATACGGAATAAACGCATATTTCACAATTGCAGTGATGAAGCTAGAGAGTGGCAATGGTAAAAGCAAGCTCGCTAAAAACAAAAATAATTTATTCGGATTAAACGCGATTGATGGCGATGAACATAATAGGGCCTTTAGCTTTAAAACGAAGAGTGACAGTGTCTTGAAATTTGGACAGCTCCTCTCTAAGAGCTATGTAGGAAAGGGTCTTAAAACTATAGATAAGGTAGCTAAGAAGTACTGTCCCTCAAATGACAAGTGGGCGGGCTTAGTCAAAAAAATAATGAAGAGCGATTATAAAAAGCTATAAATGGTTTAATTGAAATTGGCGATAATATAGAGGAGGGGTTTATCGACCAACCATAGGAGGCTACGCCCATGAGTACAAACATACACAAGGTACCGTTTGGCTATGAACCGCCGAAGGATGAGCTAAAGGGTACGCTCATTTATTATGATTCCTTTGAGGATACCACGGATGCCGAACTGGAACTTGCAGCTGAAGTAGCTGAGGAGCGTTCATTTGCTAAGCTTGTCCTTTATCCATTGCATGATGAAACTGTAAGACGAATGACGAAAAATCCAGTCAGTGCGTTCTATAAACGTGAGGATAGGCTTCATGAGTGGAAGCGTGAAAAAGGTGGAGAAAACATCATTGTTGAGCGATTAGAAGGCAAACGAAAAAAATATACACCAATTGATTCCGCTTTGCGGCATTTCCAAGATAAGTATCCTTCACCCTATTTTTTATATGTGACTGATGAGACTGCAAATATGTTCGCTTCTTATTCCTCTTTTGAAGAGTGGATTGTAAAAATTCGGCTTATATTAACGTCGGAGCCTTCAAAATTGCATCCGAGATTAGAGAAATATAGGCATCGTTGGGATGCCCTATAAGGAAGAGGCGGTACGCAGAGAAATATATTGCGTGCCGCCTTTTCCCATATTCAGAAGGGTCACATAATTATCCTGTGGATGGGCTATTCGGTATATGGCCTTTCTGGTTGCGGTTCTCATTAGTCGAAGCTGCAAGATTATTTTCCGCTTGCTTAGAGTGTGTCACGTATGCTTCATTTTTTTGAGATTCGGATCGGATTTTGTTGCGAGCCATTTCAATTCCTCCTTATTTTAGCTTGGGCTTAAAAATTCTACAAATATAGAGTTCCCTAACTAAATTGAAATTAGTTCTTTTCAATAAGTTTTTCACATACATTTTTCTGAAGCTTACTTGGAGAAGAGGGATGATGATGAGTAACTTTGTAGGGTATGAGTCTATCGTGCGTAATTTCCTGCCCCCAAATGCGGAGATCATTGAGCTGAAGAAGCCTGTCAGTCAGCCAGCGATACTGATTGCAGATGTGGATGGCGATTATGATCGAGAAATTACAACAGCTTATTGTCTGGAAGGTGAGCCGTATATTTTGACACTAAAGCGAAGCGGGAATAATTGGTACCGTATTTATGAAATGAAAGGGAAAGGTATTGGTATAAGCGATTTTTGGGCAGCTCCGATTGTAAGACCCAATCAACTAAACCTTATTGTTGGCTGGCAAGCGGATTGGAACGTTGCGGAGCTTGATATTTTCGAATGGTCTCATCATGGTTTTCATCGATTAATTGAAGAGGGCACGCAATATAGTCGGATGGAAATTGAAGATATGCCTGGCATATATGGCAGGGACGGTGTTTGTGAGCTTGCGCTATGGTCACATGACAAGGCTGACGCTTATCGTGTAGAAACCTACCGTTGGATGCCGCAGGGGCTCGTTCCTGCGTTGGATGTAAACCCTTATTACTATCAGAGGGTGGCTAATTACTACCAGGCGTTAGCAGCTAAAGAGCCGGATGAACCACTGTATCGATCTTACTTGGATGAAGCCATCATCAAAGCAGGTCAAACTAGACCATTTCCGATTATATAAGCATAAAAAAGAGGTTGATCTTCGATTAGGAAGATCAACCTCTTTAATTATTTTTCTAGGTTAAGCTGAGAACATGCTCTTCACATTCTGCCGAGCAGAAGCTGTCATGTTTTTCTTCGCATTCCTTACAAACGATATGCTGCAGATGGCACGAATCATCGGCACAATTGATATAGATATCAGCTGGTGCAGCACAGTGATGACATTTTCCGACGACCGTAGCTTCGTCAGTATGGTTAATGGTAACGGAAGTTCGCTCGTCAAAAACATAGCATTTTCCGTCAAACAGCTTGCCTTGTACCTCTTCATCCTTACCATAGGTGACGATTCCGCCTTCAAGCTGATACACATTATTAAATCCTTCACTTAACATTACACCCGTTAGCTTCTCGCAACGGATGCCGCCGGTACAATACGTAAGAATAGGCTTATCCTTATATTCCTGCATATTTTCACGAAGCCATTCCGGAAATTCCTTGAAGGTTTCAAGAGTTGGCTTAATGGCGTTGCGGAAATGACCAAGATCATATTCATAGTCGCTGCGGCCATCCAAAACGATGACATCTTCTCTTTGCAAATACTCATGAAACTCTTTAGGTGAGAGACGTGTTCCGCTAAGTGTGTTCGGATCAAGCGGCTTTTCGTACCGCAACGTTACAAGCTCTTTTTTATAACGGACGAATATTTTTTTGAAAGCATGACCTTCAGCCTCGTCTATCTTAAATACGATGTCTGAAAATAACGGATTCGCGCGCAGGTCGTTCATATATTGTTCCGTTTGCTCGAATGTACCAGATAGGGTTCCGTTGATGCCTTCATCGGCAATCAGAATGCGGCCCTTCACGTTTAGTTCTTTACAATATGCAAGATGCTCAGCAGCGAACAACTCCGCATCAGGTATTTCTACAAATTTATAATACAATAAAACACGGTAATTGTTGTTTTCACTCATTGTAAAAGTCCTTTCCAAAAACAAATAAAATCAATCTATATTATAGTGGATATTGTACATGTTATCAACAGAACAAACGTTCAACCCAGATCATTTAGGTAAAGATGAGTTTCAAACTCATTTACAATAGAGTAAGATGGACTAGAGATTACCTAAACGGCAAGTCTGGCCATCTCAGCTGGAACCATTTCTCGGAACGACCGGTCATTTTGTTATTGTAGTAACGGTGAGCTGACAGTATGAAATCGGAGGAGAATATTTGTGAAACCAACAGTTTTAATTGATCGACAATTACCAGACGAAGTAGAGAATTATATTGCTGAACATTGTAATATAGAAAAATGGGAAGGCGCTGGGCCAATTCCTAGAGAGGTTTTGTTCGAAAAGCTTTCTACTGCCGATGGTTTGCTCACAGCAGGGATGAAAATTGATTCTGAACTATTAGAGCATGCACCTAAATTGAAAGTTGTTAGCAGTATTAGCGTTGGCTATAACCATTTTGATATCGATGCCATGAAGAGTCGTGATGTCATTGGTACAAATACTCCGCATGTTTTAAACGAAACAGTAGCAGATTTAGTATTTGCTTTCCTTCTAGGTACAGCTCGAAGAGTTGCTGAATTGGATCATTATGTGAAAGCCGGCAGTTGGAAAACTGGCGATGGCGTGAAATTATTCGGTACGGATGTACATCACGCTACACTTGGCATTATTGGTATGGGTCGAATTGGTGAGGCTGTTGCTAAGCGTGCAAGGCTTGGATTTGAAATGGATGTCCTTTACTATAATCGCAGCCGTAAGCATAGTGTAGAAGAACAATTAGGTGTTCGCTACGCCGAGCTCAATGATTTACTATCTTCGTCCGACTTCGTCGTTTTATTAGCTCCACTCACGAAGGAGACAAATAGGATGATCGGTCGTAATGAGTTTCAACTCATGAAGCCTTCATCGATATTCATCAATGTATCTCGTGGTCAGTTGATCGATGAGGAAGCATTATTAGAGGCGCTTCAGGCTGGCACGATTAGTGCGGCGGGCCTTGACGTTTTTGAGAAGGAACCGATCTCTGCCGATCATCCTTTTTTACAAATGCCAAATGTGCTTACACTGCCGCATATCGGATCGGCTACATCAAAAACGCGCTTGGAGATGGCAATGCTTGCTGCTCAAAATATCGTTAGCGCTTTAGCCGGACAAACTCCACCGAATATAATAGATGATTTCAAATGATGAGGGAGTTGAAAGTTTTAAATGACACTGCTGTTAGTTGGCTCAACAGGAAGAACGGGGCAATTTATTCGATCATTTGTTGAAAATAGAGGGGTTCCAGTTAGATGCCTTGTCCGTTCACCACATGAGCCCGATTTACACATAGTAAATGGGGATGTCCGTGATGAGAAGACCGTCCTAGAGGCTATGATGGGCGTAGACGGCGTTATTTGTGCTTTGAGTACGGAAGGAAACGGCACTTTAATGCGCGGAATGGATAACATTATTTCAGCCATGAACAGTTGTGGGATTAATAGGATTGTTACGATTGGAACGGCTGGCATTTTGCCAAGCACTATAGAACCTGGTTTGCTGCGTTATCAATCCATTGAAAATAAACGTACTAACCATGAGGCTGCAATGGAGCATCATCATGTTTTTACAGAGCTTTCAAAAACTTCTTTGGATTGGACAATTGTTTGTCCGACAAGGCTTATTCAGCAAGAAAAAGAAAGTAATTACCGCGTTCAGAGTGAAGTGTTGCCGGACGGAGGAAATCATATTTCTTTTGAGGCAACTGCAGAGTTTGCCGTATCCGAATTTTTCAATCAAGAATATGTAAGAGCTCGCGTAGGCATCTCTGTCTAAGGTGATTTACAGTATATATTAACCTATTGACTTAAACATATTTGTCATATATTATTTACACTATTGTTGAATTTTTAAAGATATTTATGAATTTATATGTATACACTTTATAAATGTTCTTATATATCTCAGCGAATCGAACGCTTTTGCCGCAGAAGACGGCGATAGCCGTTTACGCTTGTTTAGCGAATAATTCGTATAACCTCACGATCGTCTATTGCACCAAGGGTGAGGGTATCTACAGGAAGCCTTAACTTCCTAACTACGAATATGGGATCACTTCAGAAATGATGATCTTATATTCCTAGTTAGGATTTTTTTTGTGAATTTTTGTTCATATACTTTTGATAAAGTTAAGAGAGGGGCAATATAATCTGTGAAGTATTTATTATCAGTTTTTCTAGGGGCAGCCAGCTACGGGATTTTGTCAACGATTGTCGTTCTTGCATATGGAGAAGGTTATCAATTAGGTGAGGTTGTAGGCAGTCAGTTATTCATTGGATTCTTGCTCTCATGCTCATTAGCTCTTTATACGAAATGGCGTGAGAAACGTAAGCAACGTACAAATAGCTTGCAGAAAGGTACAGTCTCAAATGCTAGTACTAAACTGACTTGGAAGCAACGACTGCTATTAATGGCAGCAGGTACTCCAACAGCTATTACTGGACTGGTCTATTATGAGTCACTTCGATATATTCCCGCTTCACTTGCAATTATTTTATTATTTCAATTCACTTGGATTGGAGTTGTAATTCAGGCGATAAGTCAACGTAAGAGGCCAAACGGAATTATGATGTTTACATTAGTGATTTTGTTAATGGGGACTTTGCTGGCTGCAGGTATAATAGAGCAGGGCGCAGAGAAATTCAACATCATGGGTGTGTTTTTAGGACTGATATCTGCTGTCAGCTATTCACTCTTTATATTGTTTAGCGGCAAAGCAGTACCGTCGGCTAACCCCATGTATCGCAGTATGTGGATGATCGCGGGGGCAATGACGATAGTATTTATTTTGTTTCCTCCGCTATTTCTGTTTAATGGGCTATTATGGGATGGACTCATATGGTTCGGCTTATTACTAGGTCTGTTTGGAGCATTTATACCTCCCGTATTGTTTGCTATCGGAGTACCGCATATCGGTGAAGGGATGGCAGGAATTCTAGGAGCGGCTGAGCTTCCGGTTGCCATTTTACTCTCCTCTATTGTTCTACATGAGCATGTGAGTATGATGCAATGGGTAGGCGTTATTATTGTCCTCATCGGAGTCATGCTGCCTGAACTGTTTAAGCGAAGACAGCGATTAAAAAGTGCATAATTCTTGTATAGAATATATACAAAAAAAACACCACGTGTCCGAAAAGTGAGGCCATTGAAAAATAAAAAGGTATAACCACTCGAGAAAAATGAGGAGGTTGTACCTTTTTTTGTATAATTAAAGCATAATAAAGGTAAAGGTGAGCCAAATGATTCAACTGCAACAAATACGGATAGTTAGTGGGAAAGAACAATAGTGGTCTGTATGCCTTCAAAGTGAGTATAGAATAAAAACGATATAATCACGTCGATAATGTGGGGATAATATAGGTTATTAGGAGGACTTTAATGCAAAATCATCGTGAATTATTACAATTTAAAATAAAAAGTACAAAGTACCATTATGAGCAAGCAGACGAATTGTTACAAACTTTAAATAAAGATAATTTACATATTTTCATTAGTGAGTTTTGTGCGATGATGGAAGTGATAAGCAGTAGCCTTAACCTAGCACAATCATACGCGTTTAAGCAAAGTGCAGTTGAAGTAATTGCGTTTCAGAAAACACTTGATGATCATATCGTAGATGAATTGAAATACATAAATCAGTTTGTTAGTGCAAATCGAACTGACAATTTATTTCTTATATCAGACAATCTTGATATCGATATTAAACCCATTATCAGAAACCATCAAAGCAGATACTATGACAAAAGAAGCTTACTTTCATACTTTAAAGAAGTGATAATATTATCTGAAGCAATTATTCAACAATTTATAAAGATTTATGAAGAGAGTTCTGCTATATATGATCAATCATGGAGAACGGTTGATATGCATCGCTCATCTTTTATATGCAAAGAATGTGGTGCTTTAGTGACATCAATATTGAGCCATATAGGTAATTTAAGTGGTATTTCTCTAGTAGAGAAAGAAAGTTACCTTTCTCGTTCAACGTATGTATATGGACACGAAGTGATGAGAGCTGATTTGATCCCTTTTAGTGGGGCAATTGAAATTACAGAAGATGAGGTTTTAATCTCGATTGATAGTTTGTATATTGATATGAAGAAGGAACCAGCACCTGGTTGTTGTGGTCCCGATTCATCTGTCTATAACGTATTTTGTTGTAATGGTCATCCGGTAGGGAAGGAAGCTGCTGATTGTTATATGCCTCATTTTATTCGAATGCCTTTAGACAGGATTAAGAGAAGGGAAACTTACTCATAAGCTATCGACAAGCGATCATAGTTGCGAAAGGGGATTGTCCATGCAAACCGTTTATATATTGTCAGGACCAGCCGGAGTTGGGAAGTCAACGACTTCAAATGCATTGGTAAAAGCACTGAAAAATAGTGCCTATATTTCGGGTGATGATATAAGCCATATGCACGTTAATGGCCGTAAGCTCCCTTGGGAAAGTAAATCAGAGTCATTTCTAATTTGGAATAATATTTTAAGTCTCACTAAAAACTTCATTACTAACAATGTCGATGTTGTTGTAGATTATATTGCATTTCCAGATGATGTGAAGTGGTTTAAGGATCATTTAGTGAAAAGTAACGTTAATATTGTTTATGTAGTTTTATGGACAGATAAAGAAACACTTTTGAAAAGAGACCAGATGAGAATACGGGAACATCGTATGGGTGAACGTTGCTTAATATTAATTGAAGAGTTTAAACAATCAGGACTAGATACTAAGTTTTTACTTGATACTACTGAAAATACCACAGATACATTAAATCTGACTATTGAAATGATTATAAACAATGAACAATTTAGATTTTAATATTAAACTAACTTTTTAGTTAAGAAACCCTTTTGATCGTTTACAACGTCTTATTTTCGAGGTGATCGTATGAGGAAATCTACCTTATTACTTAGTCTTATAACGTTAGCCATTTTATTAGTAAGCTGCAGCTCACAAAGTAATGATGTCAAATCTGATGAAGGCTCGGTCGACAATGATTTTGTTAATTATTCAGCGAAAAGAGATAACTGAAAAAGATTTTGTCTATCGTCTTGTAAGCGAGAAAGATGAATATCAAAAGGGTGAATCAGTTAATATGTATGCTGAATTAGAATATATTGGCGATAAGAACGAAATCACCATCTACCATTCCGCATCTCCATTCTATTTTCCAATGGTGGAAAAAACACAGAATTATGAAATTTGGTATGGCATGGATCAACCTTTGTTGAGCACAAAACTTAAGCGTGGGGAACCGCTTCGTGAAAAATACAATAAGAGTGGTGGATATAGTGAACAAGATGAGAAAGAATACATCGAATTCATGAAAAACCTTATTGAAAAGGGATTTCCTGCTGGTAATTATGTTGTTAATGGATTTGTAGATTTTTATGTAAAGACCAGCGAAGGCAGTAAGGATAAAGAAGATTTTAAGATAAGTGCTCAAATCAATTTCAAAGTAAGTGAGTAAAATCGTATTAGCGGGGGCTATCCAATGGAAATTGCTATTGTAGGTGATTATCATAAGGAATATCCATCACATTGAGCTAGAAAAGCTCCTTATTAAACAAACGACAAACACATACTTTTAAAATAGTAAGCAACTATGTTAAAATTTGAAGTGCGTTAAAAACCTTTTAAATATTTACTAGGAGTGTGCTTATCGTGATTATCAAATTCATTCGTCTACGTTAAATTGAGGTACAGTTTATTAATGCTCAAGCATTTTTGGGGAATGTGTTGGGTTTTATTTAAGTGTGCTTTTTTCTTTTTAACCAAATTCGAATGAAGTGAGGAATTACCAATGAGCGAACAGATTATTAAAATTAACGGAATTGATATATGTGCAGAAAGTTTTGGGGATTCTAATAATCCTGCAGTATTGCTGATTATGGGAGCTATGTGCTCGATGGTTTATTGGGATGAAGAGTTTTGCCAACGATTAGCGGATACCGGACGATATGTTATCCGATTCGATAATCGAGATGTCGGTCGTTCTACTAGCTATGAGCCGGGAACTTCCCATTATACAGTGGTTGACATGGCCGATGATGCTGTTGGGTTACTTGAAGCGTACCATATTGAACAAGCACACATTGTCGGAATGTCTTTAGGTGGTATGATTGCTCAAATTATAGCAGTACGCCATCCTCAAAAAGTTCTAACGATAACATTGCTAGCATCGAGTATTCTTGGAGCTGATGATAATAACCGGGATCTGCCACCAATGGATGAGAGGATACTCGCTTATCATGCTAATGGAGCTACTTTGAATTGGTCAGATGAAAATTTGGTTGCAGATTACTTGGTTTCTGGGTCAGCCTTGCTCTGTGGTTCAAAACATAATTTCGATGAGAAGAGAGCGTATAAGCAGGTAAGGAAAGAAATAAAACGAGCAAATAACCTACTCAGCATGTTTAATCATGCCCTTCTTAAAGGTGATGATTCCTTCGAGGGGAAGATAAATAAAATTAATGTACCTGCGTTGGTTATCCATGGGACAGAAGACACCGTGCTCCCATATGAACATGGTCTAGCTCTTGCCAATGAAATTCCAAATGCAACTTTACTCTCCCTAGAAGGAACAGGTCATGAAAACCACTCTGACGATTGGGAAAATATAATTCTATTTATTTCGAATCATACTGCTGTCGTTTAGGATTTACGAAATTAATGTAGTTGAATAAAATACAATCCAAGAAGGGTTACATATCCGGTTATTCCGGTTGTAACCCTTTTTTTATGTAAATCACATCGATGAACTTCACCTTCAACTGTGTAGTCTGCTTAAACGAAGTAAAGTTTAGATATAATCATTTTTTCTTTCAAATGTATAGGATCAATATGGTAAATTATATTAAAAAAACTCATACCAGCTGATTCAAAATGAGAACAGGAGCGGAATAACAGATGGAATTATATCTATCCAATGAATTAATTAGTGCTGACAAAGCCTTTATAGGCAATAAAATGTTTGAGTTTAACTCGAAGCATTTCCCTGATAATTTAAAAGGTCGATATCAAGAGGTACAGCTATTCTTAAAAAATGCCGATGGTCAAATCTACGGTGGGCTCGTTGGGGAAATTTGCTGGAACTGGTTGGAGGTACATTACTTATATGTTAATGAAGAGCTTCGCAAGCTAGGGTATGGTCAAAAACTATTATTTGAAGCTGAAAAAATAGCGAAAGATAAAAAATGCGATTTTATAAAGCTCGATACATTAAGATTTCAAGCTTTAGATTTTTATAAAAAGTACGGATATGAAGTGTTTGGAGTAATTGAAAATGCAGGCACGCATACGCACTATTATCTTAAAAAGGATATTTCATAACACTTATAGAAATGAAGGTGTTATAGATGAAATTAATTGATGAATCTATATTAAAATTGGCAGAAAAGTTTCAACTTCCTGAACGGATATTTAAGGTTGATTCATTACCTTGGATTCCCTTCATAGAGAATCATTCCTGTTTTTTCAAACCTTTGCAATTCGATTTGAGTACAGGTACATGGATAACTATTCAAAATGAAAAGCAATCAAGTCTTAGGAAGGCACAGACATACCGGCGGAGGTGTGATTGGGTATAATATCCAAGGGAACTGGAGATACGAAGGACGCAATTGGATAGCTACACCAGGAACTTTTATTTTTGAGCCGCCTGGAGACATACATGCATTGATTACTGAAGCCGAAGAAGTGCTTACGCTCTTTATTCTAGGGGGAACACTTCAATATAATAATGACAACGATGAAGTTACAGCTCAAGATGATATATACACGGTAATTAAAAAGTATAAGGATTTTTGTGAGCAAAATAATATTCCTGAAAACGATGATTTGATCTATTAAAAGTCGAATGTGCAAAGGTAATGGTTACGGAAAAGCGGTTGCTTAGGCAGCCGCTTTTTTAGATAGACAACAGTAATAACTCATGTAGGAAAATATGGAAGATTAAAATTCGGTTATACGATATGCTTGAGACAGGAGTTACTGGGGTCCTCAATATGTGCAGCCAATGGCTGGAGAGTTGCCTTGGTAAGGGACTTAATGAACTTGATCGTGTTTTTTCAAAGCTGGGCTGAAAAGGGGGAATTATAGCTATGCATTATAAAGAATGCGGAGATAGGAACGCATCTCTTATGGTTTTTTTGCATGGTGGAGGAGTAAGTGGTTGGATGTGGGATAGGCAAGTTCAGTTTTTTACTAATTACCATTGTTTAGTTCCTGATTTGCTGCAACTAGGTATGAACAGTAATGACACTCCATTTTCAATACGTGGGACTGCAGAGAAGATCATTGAACTCATTGAGGAAAAAGGCAAGGGAAAGCAGATTGTTGTTATTGGGTTCTCGTTAGGTGTCCAAATCTTAATTACGATGCTTAGTAAAAAGCCGGATTTAATAGACTATGTACATAGATGAAGAATATTTTGAGATTTATTACAAGGAGAGTCTACTACTTAAAGAAGCAACGTTCATTCAAATTATGGAAGAAAATATGTCATATCAAATACCGGGAAATTTCAGAAATGCGAGCGGTCAGATACTGATGACGGTTGGAGAAAAGGAAAAAAGCATGATGAAAAAATCTTTTACTGATATTTTGAATTCTAATTCAAGCGCTAAAGGAATTATTATTCCTAAAATTGGTCATGGAATCTCTTTAGCGAAACCAGATCTCTTTAATAAACTTGTTGAAGATTCGATTACCGAAAATGATGAAGCATAAGAAAATTCATATTATCGGGTCAACAGGGAGCGGGAAGACGTATTTAGCTAGAAGTCTTTCAAAACAACTGATTATTCCTTATTTTGAATTAGACAGCGTAATGTGGAGTGGTTCAGTAGAGTTTGGTGGAAAGAACTCACCTGAGACTCGAGATAAATTACTTACAGAGATTATCAATAAAAAACAGTGGATCATTGAGGGAATTTATTATAAATGGGTGGCTCGAAGTTTTGAAGAGGCAGATGTAATTATATTTTTAACTCCTAAGCCATTAGTAAGAGCAATTAAGATTATTAGTAGATTTATTAAACAGCGATTGGGGTTTGAGAAATCACACTACAAACAAACCTTAACAGGTCTGATTAAAATGTTGCAATGGAACTACAAGTTTGATAAAAGTAATAAGAAGTTGATATTAGAAATACTAGAATTACACAAGCAAAAATTGATAATAGTGAAAAGCAATAAGGAAGTACTTTACAAAGCAGCTCAAGAAGATGAAATAGACTATCAATCTAAATAACCTCAAACAACTTGTGTTCCTTTCGAATAATATGTTATAATACTTCAAAATTAATAATCGGAACACGCCAGTGAAGAGAATCCAACTCGGAGGCGTTCTCGTCAAGGGGAGGAAGCACCTTCCCCCTAAGTTTACCGGGCCCGCCCGTTATCGCGGAACAAAGAGGATTGAACAGCTCGTCTGTTTGGTCAATTTGGGTGGCACCGCGAGTAAAAAACGCTCCTCGTCCCATAGGGATGAGGGCGTTTTTTGTGTTTTTCTAACGAAAAGGAGCGCGGTGACATGTTGGACATGAAATGGATAAGGAAAAATCAGGAGCAAGTACAGACAGTAGCGAATCAGAAGGGGATAAAAATTTCCGTTGCTGAACTGCTGTTATGGGACGAGAAGAAGCGCCTATTGCTGCAAAAGGTTGAAGCTTTGCGAGAAGTTCGAAACAAGCTTTCGTTTCATATTGGTACGCTGGTTAGGCAAGGTGCTCAGCTTGAGGCGGAGCAAACGAAGCAAAGGGTAAAGGAAACGAATGAAGAGCTAAACATTTTGGAAACGGAACTGGCAAAAGCCGAAAGGAATGCAGCTACACTGCTAGCCTTGGTTCCCAATATCGTATCACCGGATACTCCGGATGGCCGGTCGGATGCAGACAATGTGGAGATTAGAAGGATAGGAGAAGCCCCTATCTTCCCATTCGAGCCGAAAGATCATATGGCGCTTGGCGAGCTTCATGATATGATTGATACACAGCGAGGCGTTAAGGCAGCTGGCAGCCGGAATTATTACTTGAAGGGAGCAGGAGTGCTGCTCCATCGTGCTGTGCAGCAGCTTGCTATAGATTTACTTCTGCAAAAGGGTTTCAAATTGATGGATGTGCCATTGATGGTCCGTACCGACGCGATGAGCCATACCGGTTTTTTTCCGCTCGGCGAAGATCAAACTTACCGTGTTGATGGAAATGATAAGTGGCTGGTTGGCACTTCAGAGGTGCCGTTGGTGACCTATTACGCGGGCGAGATTGTGGAGATAGAATATCCAATCAAACTGGCTGCTGCATCGTTATGTTTCCGCAGCGAGGTTGGCTCGGCAGGCAGAGATGTTCATGGACTATATCGTGTGCACCAGTTTGCAAAGGTTGAACAAGTCATTTTATGCAGAGCTGATCCTGAGTTGTCGGAGTCGCTGCTGCAGGAAATTACGGAAAATGCCGAGGAGCTGCTTCAATCTCTGGAGCTGCCTTATAGAGTCATGGCGGTTTGCTCAGGCGATATGTCGCAAAAAACATATAAGCAATACGATATCGAAACATGGATGCCGAGCCGACAAGCATATGGGGAAACGCATTCGTCGTCGAACCTGCATGATTTTCAAGCACGCCGCTCGAATATACGCTATCGAGCCGAGGACGGCGCGTTAAGCTTTTGTCATACGCTCAACAACACTGCAGTGGCCAGTCCGCGCATCCTCATTCCACTCATTGAAAATCATCAGGAGGAAGACGGTTCAATTCGTATACCGACGGCACTTCAGCGTTATATGAATGGCTTGCAGCGATTGGTTATTGGAGTAAATAAATAAGACTGTTAAGAAATGCGGTAAGCAGCGGCACTAAGGTATCTGCTTACCGCATGATTTGGTTTCAGGGTCGTATAAGAACTTATAGAATAAAGAGGATAGAGATTTTATGGATAATTGCTTCAATCCTCGATAGCGGCTATAACGGCATTATTGAATAAATTCATACAAGGGAACCAAACATCGTGCCCATCATTTCTGCTGCTTTCCACGGAAAAGATAACCTGGACAGTTTCATAGTGCGGGTCGACCGTAATATTGACTCCGCCCGCTCCACCGCAAACAAGAGCTTTGGGTGAAAACAAGTCACCACTATCTTTTTTGTTACCGTTAACCGGCCAGCAATAACCATAAGAGGCATCGATAAAAACTTGTGAACCATATGTAGACGATACATGTGGAATCTGGTCTCGTGTCATTTCAATGACGGCTGCTGAGCTCAAAACCCGCTCCTCTCCATATTTGCCCTTGTTCAGAAACAATTGTCCGAATTTGGCAATGTCAAGAGCGGTGGAATATGCACCACCTGCCGCTGATGGCCGCGTCAGAGCTTCCGATGTATGATACCAGTTCCCTCCCGGTAAATCCTCTGACCTCTTGATAACCTTGCTATGTAGCGATTCTGGAACGTAAAAGTACGTATCGTTCATTTCCATTGGGTTGAATATGTTTTCACTGCAAAACTCTTCAAGCGATTGACCGCTTATTCTTCGAACAATTTCACCAAGAAGCTCAACTCCATAGCCGCAATACGACATCTCTGTTCCGGGAGGCTTCCATAATGGCGCGTCGTAGCCGAGAAACAAACTCCGGTGTATGGCAGGGTGCTGGGTTTTGTCTGCCGGAGGGATGTCGATCAGCCCTTCCTTCTTTTTGGAATGTTCGGTGACATCCATATTTCGGAGGCCGGAAGTATGCGTCATCAGATGATGAATAAGAACTTTATGTTTGTCTTCTCCTACAAATTCCGGGATGTAGTGCGACACTGGAAAGCTTAAGCAGAGCAATCCATGTTCAACCAATATCATGGCCGCTGTAGCCGTAATCGGTTTCGAAATCGACGCGAGCGGGAAAATCGTATTTATCGATAGCGGTACATCTTCTGCGTTTGGGCAGGAGGTACCGTAGGCTTTATGGCTAACGATAATACCTTTACGAGCTACAACGATGACAAAGGCTTGTGATACTTTATCATTAGCCCATCCTTGTACCAACTTTTCCATGCGAACTATCTTTTGCGAGGACATTCCTGCTTCTTCCGGTGTGCCTTCCCTAAGTTTCATAAGTCATCTCCTATTTATTCGAGAATACTTTCGTTGATTTTTTTGAGTAACTCTACAGCAAGTGTATAATGAAGAAATCGTAAAATTAAATGAATGTGGTGATAAAATGGATGATCAAATACAACTAGCTAAAGAACTATTTTTCAACTATAGTGGTAGCTTTTTTCAAATGCATCGTGAAGGAAACTTGGAAAAATACAAGACATATCAAGTTGCAAATGAGCATGAAGTAGAATGGTATAAAGAAATGATTAACGAAATCAGTTCGGAGTTATCCATAATGAACTGGAATGCAGTTTCTCAACTGGATTCTGTTGCTAAATATTATAAAGACAGCTTAATTCTCGAAAATGTTATTTCATTTGTGTCACAGCATATTATGGGTTCAGATAGTATCGTAAAATTAATGTACGCAGAAAGTATGATTAGTCTAATAAAGTCTTCAAAAGAAATCATGACAAATGATTTATTATATCGCTCTTATCAAGCTACCCTACGAATACTCGAAGATATCATTTCTAAACCTTTAGTGACTGACCCTGGACATGAATTACATCTGTTAGATTTGAGGGACAAGAAATCGTTAAATAATAGAGCTAAGAAAAATATCGATGATCTTATTGGCTATATTGGCTGACTCCGTAAAGTTAATCATGTTGTGAAATTATAAAACATCGGTTAGCAGCTCTCTAAAAATGGGCTCAAGCGATTGAGCCATTCTTTTGAAGCCAAGATCTGTCGGGTGAACGCCGTCTACTGTACATTCCTCAGCATCTTCATCACCAAGCAATATATAACCATCGAGGAAATGGATGTTGGAATCTCCTTCACTTTTCAACCTTTCCACAGTAGATCTCTGAATTTCTCTTTTATCTTCATGATATTTCTCTTTAACTTCGTTAAAACGGATATCCGCATATTGTATATTAGAAATAACTAAAATCGGAACGAATGGGTGACGCTCGCGAAGAATTCGGATAAATGGCGGTAGTGTACCTGCTAATTCCTCAACTGTTCCTGAATTTGCTTCATAATCTAGAACAAGGAGTGCAGGATTCGGTATATCAGCAATCGTTCGAGCAACCCCTGCTTCGCCTCTTCCGTTTCCAGAAAAACCAAGATTAATAAATTCAAGCGGGATGGTACGGCTTAAAATATTCGGATATGCCATTCCTGGTCTTGTTGCACAGCCGCCTTGTGTAATCGATGTTCCATAGATAACAACCGGTTTATTGCTTGCATATTCAGGAGCTGAACTGATCTGAGCATCTGTATCTATACCAATTAATACCTCTTCAACCCCCTGGTACAATGGAAAGTTTAATGTGACGCAAAACTCACGTTTAGTTGTAAATTTGTATAAAGTGGCTTCATATTCGGATTTTGTGTGATCAAAGCTGGTAGTCCCAATGAAGCTTTGAGTTCCAGGCTCTCCCAGATAACAATCGAACCCGCATTGTCCTGTTGCTGGCATATGATACATATTAGCCGATCCTGTAAGCTTAACTCTTATCGACAGTTGTGAGGTGTTTGTAATAAATCGGATTTGCCCTCCTGCGGTACAATTTGCAAGCGCATCGACTTCGGGAGGTAGAATGTCTTTAGGCGAGGAAGGAAGGCGACGGTATTTCTTTTCTTGTTCTAGCCAAGCGAAACCAGCAATATGAAAAGGCGCTTCAAGCGGCGATAACCATTTTAGAGAATCATCTATTCTATCCTCAATGGTCATATTTGGATCCAGTTCAATAGCATTGACTGATTTAAGTTGATCTGACATTAGCTTTCATCTCCTATAAAAAGTATGGTAAGCATGCGTTGTAAAGGGGAATTATGGTAAAATATATTCAGCGAAATAACTTGCAATGTGATAATGGACGTTAACGTTCACAAGCAATCAAGTCATTATCACGATCGCTTTTTTTATTAGCGTCATAGATTTCTTTTGAAACAAAAGGTTTGTACTTGGTTTTTCCACCTTTGTTTTTCGCAGTTGAAGTACGGGCAACCCCACCTTTATATACTTTATTTAATTCCGTACAGTTTTTATACGTTTTAGTCTTCGTACTTGCGTCTACTACTTGTGTAGATGTAATTGTGATTCCGATAACTAGAACACATGATAATGCATATAAAGCTATTTTCTTCATGAAGACATTCCTTTCGGTAAATTTACTCTTTTAATGATCATAATCCTAGCACTATTTATAAACAATACCAAATTTGGATTGAAGAGCATATTTGGTGATTAGGGAGGACTAAGATATGAAGTGGTTGTATTTAGTGAGACATTGCAAGGCTTTCGGTCAAGAAGCTAATGCCGAGTTGACCGATGAAGGAATACAACAAGCGGAAGATCTAGTAGAATTTTTTAAGGATAAGCAAATAGAATTCTTAGTATCTAGTCCGTTTGTGAGAGCGATTAACACGATTAAACCGCTAAGTGACAGAATTCATAAAGAAATCCAGATAGACAAACGCTTGCAAGAGAGGATACTGAGTAGTATTCAGCTGGATAATTGGTTAGAAGAGCTTGAACGAACATATATCGACTATGATTTAAAGTTTGAAGGCGGAGAATCGTCAAACGATGCCTTATTTAGAGGGATGGAAGTCATTGAGGAGTTGTTAGCTAGACCGGAAAGCTCCATTGTTGTTGTAACTCATGGGGCGTTGTTATCATTATTGATTACACATTATAATAATGAATTTGGATTTGATGGTTGGAAAAACCTTTCTAACCCAGATGTCTATTGCTTAGAAAAAACGGATGATCATTTGATTATGAAGAGGATTTGGGCTAGATGATGATTTCATTTGAAACAGGACCTAATAAATTTCAATATCGAGCAGCGAGTATTGTTATACATAATAATCGAATCTTATTACAAAGGGCTATTGATAGCCTGGTATGGTTTATTCCAGGTGGGCGTGTAGAGTTTGGTGAAACAGCTGCTGGAACTGTTGATCGCGAGATGATTGAAGAATTTGGAGTGGAAATAATAAAGAAGAAGCTAGTTTGGATGGTAGAAAACTTTATTCATTTCCCAGATAAAAAGGTACATGAGATTGGAATGTTTTTCTATGTTGATTTGTCAGTTGACCATACGATCTTTTTACATGAAAATGAATTTATTGGAGCGGAGGAAGGGTTTGTGAACAGATGGATTCCTTTCGAATTGCTTAAAGATTATAATATAGTGCCTGAATTTGTTATGGCTGAATTGAGAGTATTAGATTTAGACATGGGTATGAAACACATTATAAATAAGAGCGTTAGATAAATCATTTCTGCTTAGTGCCTAAAGATTGGGGATCAGATCAAGTATGGAAGAAATAAATATAGTGCAAGTACCCTCTGACAGCAAAGACTTAGCGGTTCTAATCGAAAAGCTGGATGCTTATTTGTTAGATAGATATCCAGTAGAAGACATATTCGGTTTGGACTTTACTGATCCTAATGTGAATGAGGTTGTGTTTGTCATGGCTTATCAAAATAAGGTTCCGATAGGCTGCGGTGCGATTAGAGCTCTGGATGAAAATGAGACAGAGTTAAAGAGGTTTTTTGTAGAAGAAGCTTATCGTAATAAAGGAATTGCAAAATTGATTTTGGATGAGCTTGAAAAGCGAGCAAGAAACTTACATTTTAAAGCGATAAAATTAGAAGCAGGAGAACCACAGCCTGAGGCTTTACGGTTTTATAGAAAACATGGTTATTATCCAATTGAGAGATTTGGCGAGTATGTAAACAGTGAATCCAGCGTTTGCTATGAGAAACAACTTTATTAATAACGAGAAACTTAATATTACGATTTAGCTTATAACAATTCAAGGAGTGACATTATGAAAAAGAAACTAGCTAAAGACATCTTTGAAATCGCTCATTTAACGGGAACATTTACATTGAGGTCTGGTCAAGTTTCAAATGAGTATTTTGATAAATATTTATTTGAATCCAATCCCCAATTATTAGACCGGATTGCAGAACAATTGGCACATCTAGTACCTGTTGGAACAAATGTCCTTGCTGGTCTTGAGATGGGCGGTGTACCGATTGCAACAGCATTATCACTCAAAACTAATATTTCATCCGCTTTTGTGCGAAAGAAAGCGAAGGAGTATGGTACATGCAAGCTTGCGGAGGGAACAAGCATAGCCGGTAAGAAGGTTGTTGTAATTGAAGATGTAATTACAACAGGCGGACAAGTAATTTTGAGTACCAATGATTTACGTGCGGCAGGAGCAATTGTTGAAGACGTAGTATGCGTCATTGAACGTGATCCAGAAGGTAGACGGAAATTAGAGGAGATAGGCCTAAGAGTCCATGCTCTATTTACGATGGATGAGCTACTAGAAGCGGGAAGCGCCTCCGTCTAATCATTTATCGAAAACGGAGCCATATGAATACGAACCTCTATGGAAAGCAGGGATCTCTTAAATGACAAGCGTAATAATAATTATATTACTACTTATAGTCATTGCGCTCTTGGTAAATATTAACCACAAGCTGCCGAAAAGGGACTATGTTAAAGAAGCCGTTGAAAAAGCAGTTGAAAATGATCTCAAAAACAGAGATGCTAACAAGACTCTTTAGGATTAAAATGGTTTGACCTTGCGTATTCGAATGATTTTCATGTGACTCCGATAGTAGAGATGATATATGAGAGGGTGTTCTCATGGAAACCAAAGCTGTTATATTCGACTTATTTGAAACACTAATAACTGAGTTTGGTAATGGAGAGAGGCTTGCAAAGCGATCCTATAACTACATGGAATTGTTGGGACTCACTAATGAGGATTTTAAGAGGGAATTTGGACGAAGACAGCAGAGAAGAATGACAGGTGAATTGAAAAGCTACCATAAAGTGGTTGAGGAGATCTTGGCCAGTAAGGAACTGCCATTCAATAAAGCATCGATCGATCATTTGTATCAGGAACGCTTAAAAGAGAAGCAAATGCCTCTTCTAACTAGGAATGAAGATGTTATCAATTTATTAGAGGTTATTCGAGCGAAGAATGTTAAAATCGGGCTTATAAGCAATTGTACGGAAGAGGAAGTTCGGAGCTGGAGTGATAGTAATCTTTCTTCATACTTTGAAGATGTAATTTTTTCTTATGATGTAGGTTTGGCAAAACCAGATAAACAGATCTATTTATTAGCTTGTGAAAGGTTAGGCGTAAATCCAGAAGAAGTTGCATTTGTTGGTGATGGGGGTTCTAATGAGCTGACAGGCGCACATGATGTAGGTATGAGTGTTTATCATGCAACATGGTTTAATACTTATATCGAAAGTGAATTTCCAAAGTTGAACAATACAAAACAGTTAGTAAGAGAACTTTTTGGCAAGCAGGAATGAACGCTACTATTTAAGGTATTAATATAATTGTAAAGATCGAATAATGGGGTGGAAATATTGAATCCTGTAGATGGGAACGTAGTGCTGGACATTCAAGCTGCTTCCATTGAAGATGGTCCAACTATATTGGATTTATGGCGCAGATCGGCGGAATGGCTTCAGTCAAAGGGAATAAAACAATGGGATCCTAATTATTTTAAAATAGAGCAAATCGAGGAATGGCTAGATAATGGTGCGAATATCTATCTCGCGAGACTTGATGTCGAGGTAGTTGGCACTCTGTTGATTTCTTGGACAGACCCATTTATATGGGATGAATTGAATGATCTTGAGTCGGGTTATATCCATCGATTTGCTGTGAGTAGAAAACATACAGGCAGTGGAATCGGTAAACTGCTTATGGATTGGGCAGAGAATCATATCAGGCTGAAAGGGAAGAAGATAAGGCTTGATTGTATGGCGGACAATCTTCGATTGAATCAATATTATCAAAGCAGGGGTTATCGACTTGTAAGAGGGAAGAAATGGGACCATTATAGCGCAAACCTTTATGAAAAGAATTAAAGTTATTCAAGACTTCGCATAGAGGTGTTAGAAATGATAATATGGATAAATGGTGCGTTTGGAGCGGAGAAAACGCAAACTGCCTTCGAGCTGCACAGAAGAATAGAAAACTCCTATGTATATAAGGAACTTTTGCTGAAAAGATTAAAGAGTCGCGGTGATGGCCATCAATCGTGGGCAGCCCAGCAAATCGAGCGATGTATAGCTGGTTTGGCGGATGAAACCTTTCAGCATCATATTGATACAGACCATATGACTGTGAATCACAAGGTGTCGTATATCGCGGGAAGAATGGATATCAGCTTAACTCCAGACAATCGCGGAGCAGCAAGAAGTGTATATGATCGATTAAAAACACAAGTGCAACAAATCAAGTTTTAAATTTATAAGTTATTAGGAGGAACAACTATGTCTAACATCATGCAAAATAAAGTAATCGTCGTAATGGGTGTCGCAAATGAAAGAAGTATTGCCTGGGGAGTAGCAAAATCCCTTCATAGCCAAGGTGCAAAGCTTATCTTTACGTACCGCAAAGAAAGATCGTTAGGAAAGCTGCAGAAATTGCTGCTAGATCATCAAATGGAGGCTTTACAGACTGTATCCTGTGATGTATCAGATGATGAAAGTGTAATCGCTGCTTTTAAAGAGATTGAAGCTGCCACGGGTACAATCCATGGTCTTGTTCATTCCGTTGCTTTCGCTGATAAGGATGAGCTGCAGGGTGAATACCTGGATACAACAAGAGAGGGCTACTTAATTGCTCAAAATTCAAGCTCATATTCATTGGTAGCTGTTGCTCGGGAGGCGAAGCGATTAATGACTGATGGCGGCAGCATTGTTACTCAAACTTATATTGGCGCAGAACGAGTAGTGAAAAATTACAATGTAATGGGGGTAGCGAAAGCAGCATTAGAAGCTAGCGTCAAATATTTGGCAGAGGATCTTGGAAAGCACGGAATAAGAGTAAATGCGGTATCGGCAGGGCCGATACGTACATTAGCAGCAAAAGGAGTTTCCGGCTTTAATGATATTATGTCAACCATTGATGATAGAGCGCCGCTTAGAAGGAATATTGATCAAGATGAAGTCGGTGATGCGACCATGTTTTTATTAAGCAACCTAGCTAGAGGGATTACGGGAGAAACGCTTCATGTGGATGCTGGTTATCACATTTTAGCATTGTAAATGTTCCACTATTGGAAAAGACAAAGAAATCACCACCTGTATGCGTATAGGTGGATTTTTTTTTAAGAACACGAATTATAGGAGAGTCCAATGCAAATAGACATTAAACAGTTAACCTCGCAACAGCTGGCTGATGATTGGAAGGCTGCTTTTGCCGAGCATCAGATTCATCGTCCCGATGAGTATTATTCAAAATGTTTGAAAGAAAATGAGACTGGTGAGCGTGTGACATTACTCGCCTACATCGACAATATATTAGTTGGTTGCTCTCATCTGAAGTATAAATCAGATTATCCTTACTTTAATGAACGGCAGATTCCTGAAATCAATGATTTGAATGTGTTTAGTCCATACCAGAGACAAGGCGTTGCTAATAAGTTAATCGAGCAATTTGAATCTATTGCATCGAAAACCTGTTCTCAAATCGGTATCGGAGTTGGCTTATATAAGGATTACGGAAATGCTCAAAGGATTTATTGCCGAAGGGGCTACATTCTTGACGGTAACGGGGTCATGTACAATAACGAACCGGTTGCTCCAGGTGCGATGGTATGTGTGGATGATGATCTGAATTTGTATTTTATTAAGGAACTCAATTTTTGACATAGGAGAACATAACATGATTACATATAATATTTGCTTTATTAAGAGAGGACAAGAGGTTTTATTACTAAACCGAGAAAATCCTAGCTGGATGGGCTGTTGGAATGGTGTAGGCGGTAAAATCGAGAAGTCGGAGTCTCCCCGAGATTCGATGATTCGAGAATTGTATGAGGAAACCAACATAGAAGATTGTGATGTTCATTTCAAAGGGCTTACGACTTGGACTAGCGATAGTTCGAATTTCGGAGGGATGTACATGTATTTTGCAGAAGTGCCTGAGGGCTTTGAATACATAACTCCAATAAAGACAAGCGAAGGCATACTGGATTGGAAAAAAATCGATTGGATCATGAATCCGAATAATGTAGGGGTTGCTTTTAGTATTCCAAAAACACTTGAGGCAATACTCTATGATCCCAATTGCTATGAGTATCACTGTGTCTACAGTAAGGGTGAATTGATAGATTTCAAATCAACACAAATACCACCTTCAATGGAAACAAACGAAGTAATGAGGGAGCAGTACTTTAATAAGTATTTCGTTGTATAAAGGAGATGCTCGAACTTTATGGAGATGGATCCTTGCCTTGGATGTAGAATTGCCAATCATCTTATTGATGCAAATGTTGTTTTTGAAGATGAGCATATTAGCTGTGTACTGGATATTGCACCATTTAACGAAGGGCATATTATTATTTTGTCTAAGCAGCATTTTTATGAGCTTGAGGATCTAACACCTGAAGTATTAACTGCGATTATGCAAGCATCAATGAAAATGAGTCGAATCATTAAGAGGCTTTTCAAGCCGGATGGGATAACCATTTGCCAGAATGGCGGACTTTTTAATGATTTGATTCATTACCATATGCATGTCATACCTCGCTATACAAATGACGGGTTTGCTTGGTCAGAACCAATATTGGATCATCATGCAGATACAAGATTAAAGGAAACGAAGGAATTTATAATAAATGAAATGAAACATCCTGACCTTTTACAGGACCCTTAGATTTAGAATAAACGAAGGACAATTGGAAGGGCAGGTGCCACTTGGACAACGATGATTCGAGCATGAAACTACGAATTAAGAAGCCCAGTAGCATAATCGTATCATTATGTGTAACCATTCTATATGCAGCTTTGATGTCTCGTACATTATGGTCTGTAAAAGATATCGTACACAGTTTCATCTTTCCATTTGCTATAGCCATCTTATTATTTTGTGTATGTTATGTTATCTATTTGTTAGTAATTCTATTTTCAAAATCAATGGACATTACATTAACAGAAAATGGAGTTATAATAAAGGATCGGATGATCCAATTAGAACAGATAGACAAAATTATGATAGATGGATACTTTAGACCTACATATGGCATAAAGCTTAAAAATAAGCGGATTGTGCCAGCACATTTATGTTTCAAATTTGCTGAAAATATCGACATGTCAGAAAAACACCTTTTAAATTGGGCTGAAAAACATCAAATTGAGATTAGTAAAAAAGGCGGTTGGAGAAGGGTTTAAACAACCATGTTGCATTTTTTTCAATTTCTTATAAGATTGTTTATACAAAGAAAAATACAGAATAGAGGAAATATCTTGAAATTTAGACCTTGCATAGATTTACACGATGGTAAGGTAAAGCAAATCGTAGGAGAAACACTAAATACCGATATTATTGAAAACTTCGTTTCAACGTATGATTCAACGTATTATGCATCATTATTTCAGAAGGATGGTTTAACTGGCGGTCATGTTATTATGCTTGGAAGCGGGAATGAAGAGGCTGCAATCAAAGCACTGCAGCAGTATCCAGGCGGCTTGCAAATTGGCGGAGGCATTACGACAGAGAACGCATCCTATTATTTGAATAAAGGTGCATCACATGTCATTGTGACGTCTTATATTTTCCGTGATGGACAATTAAACGAAGAGCATCTTTCTCAAATTGTAGCTGAAGTAGGTAAAGAGCGACTAGTTATTGATCTTAGCTGCAAAGAAAAAGACGGGAAATGGTTTGTCGTAACAAATCAATGGAAGCAGTTCAGTGATTTTGAAGTGAATAAAGAAAATATTCAATATCTTGAGCAGTTTTGTGATGAGTTTCTTGTTCACGCTGTCGATGTGGAAGGAAAGCAGCGGGGTATTCAGCAAAGTCTGGTTAGTGCTTTAGCGGATTGGGTGAGCATTCCAACTACTTATGCAGGCGGGGCTAGGTCTTTGGCAGATATGGATCAGTTTCACGAGCTATCAAACGGCAAATTAGATTTAACAATTGGGAGTGCACTTGATATTTTTGGTGGGGACCTACCATATGAACAAGTTGTATCTTACCTATATAAAAAATAGAGATTATTCCATCGAATACATAAAGGTTTCTTCAATAAATGGTTCACAGCAAGGGTGGTTTGAAGGATTTTCTTCGAACCATTCTTTGTTGAACAGTGATTCATGTAAACAATAAAATTATAAGCCCATACTGAACAAGCATTTGGAAGGAGACTGTTATGAGACCGGAGCATTATAAGCTGCTGATCGAATTTGTAAGCTGGGCTGGCACGCAGACCTACATAGATGGAGTTGCATTATTAGGATTAAATGCTAAAGATGAAATTACGGAAGAATCAGAGGATTTAGATTTTGTTATCGTGACAGACAAGATAGACAAAACGATTGACAATATTATTAAACAATTTAATGCAGAACAGCTGGAGCAGATCACGAGGCAGGATCGAGGTAACATTACTTCATTACGAGTTGAATATTCAAATGGATTAGAGGTTGGCTATGGTGTGGTTGGCCCAGCTTGGGTTAAGGAGCCCTTTGAAGCAGCAACTATTGATGTCGTTATGCAGGGCTTTAAGGTGCTATGGGACGAAGATCATATATTTGATAGACTAATTCAAGCGGCAGAGGATAAAAAGTGGTTAGCATAATCAATTAAAGGAGGATGTGTTCCTATGCATATGAAGAGTATTATTCCGATTTTGCGAATATTGGACGAAGTGAAGGCTAAGGAATTTTATATTGATTTTCTGGAGTTTAAAATAGACTGGGAGCACCGTTATGAAGCGGATTTCCCGCTATACATGCAGATTTCCAATGGGTCATGCTCTCTTCATTTAACTGAGCATTATGGAGATTGTAATCCAGGTTCCGCAATACGTATTGAAGTAGATAATGCCATGCAGTGGCAGCAGCATTTACTAGCCAAAAAATATAAATTTGCACGTCCAGGTTTATCCGAAGAACGGAATGAGGTTAGTGTGACTGACCCGTTTGGAAATAAGCTGCATTTTTATACGCCAGATAAATAAGTAGCAATGAATCTCGAGCATCGGAAACAAGGAAGGGATAATCATCGTGAACATGCAATTAATTAGAGAATTAACCGAGCTTGATCTGAAACTAAGCACTAAGATAAAAACGGATCGGAATGGTAGTCGTTATTGGTTTCGAAGAGCTGCACGTTCAGTCGTTTATAATACCAGTAATGAGATTGCACTACTCCACGTAACGAAACATAACTATTATAAGCTGCCTGGCGGGGGCATTGAAGCTAATGAACATATATATGATGCTCTAAAGCGTGAAGTGCTTGAAGAAGTGGGAGTAGATATAGAGATTGGCAATGAGATTGGGCTTGTTATCGAGTATCGGGACGAACAGGAGCTTATTCAATTTTCCTATTGTTTTGAATCGATGACAAGAGGTACACTTCAGACTAACTCATTAACGGAGGATGAGAAAGCTAATGGTTTGTCGTTGCAATGGTTTACTCTAGAGGATGCTATTTCCAAAATGGAACAAAATAAGACTGATGATTACGCAGGCAAGTTCATTAGAGAGCGCGATTATTCGATTTTGAAGCAAGTTCGCGATAACAAAGGCACCTGAGAGTATACATCTATAGGTTAAGGAGAATTTACATGATTGAGGCGTTTGTCGGAAGCTTCATATCAGCTATGGCAACTGTGTTAGGGGCAGTGCCGCTGCTTTTCGTTAAAAGCTTGTCCGAAAAATGGAAAGATGTTCTTATCGCTTTCACAGCCGGAATTATGGTGTCAGCCTCTACTTTTGGACTTTTACCACAAGCATTAAATGAATCAGGTATCATACCATTAACTATAGGCCTACTTGTCGGAATCATCGTGTTGGATTTGTTGGAAAGAAACATCCCTCATATTGATGTAGAAAATGAACGCGGTATTCATTCCTTTGATTCTAAATCTTTGCTTGTCATTATCGCATTATTCATTCATAATATTCCGGAGGGTTTAAGTACGGGATTTAGCTATGCTAGTGAAAATTCCTCACTCGGTCCGATGGTTGCTATCGCTATAGGTGCTCAGAACATGCCGGAAGGTCTAGTGTTGGCTATATTTCTTATTCATTCCAAAGTTAGCAAAGTAAAGCTGATGCTGCTTGTTACTTTGACTGGCTTAATGGAAGTTGTATCTGCGATAGTCGGTTATTTTGCAGCGAGTTATATTGAGTCATTGATCGGATATGGGCTTGCCTTTGCATCAGGAGCGATGTTATTCATCGTGTACAAAGAGCTTATCCCTGAGACACATGGTCATGGGTATGAAAGGTCCGCTACCTATTCTTTTATCATCGGACTTCTTGTTATGATTTATATTAGTTATTTTTTTGGGTAAGTTTAGGTAATGTAAAAATCAATAAGTGTTTACTTGAAAGGGAAGAATGGAATGGAACAAAGATTTTCGCGTGAATCAAAATGCTACAAAACAGCAAGAGTATTTCCAACAGATGTAAATAATCACAACACTTTATTCGGTGGCAAATTAATGGCTTACATAGACGATATTGCTTCAATATCCGCCACAAAGCATTGCAGAAGATCTGTCGTGACGGCATCTACTGACTCCGTAGATTTTTTGCATCCTATACGACCTACAGACTCAGTATGTTTGGAATCGTACGTATCATGGACAGGCAGAACATCAGTTGAAGTATTTGTTAAGGTTGTTAAAGAAGATCTATTAGTCGGTGATCGGAAGGTTGCTGCTACTTCCTTCCTAACTTTTGTCGCATTGGATGAGGATAAAAAACCGGTAGTCGTACCGGCTGTTGTACCTGAGACGGAGGAGGAGTTGATCTTGTTCGAAACAGCTCCACATCGTGCAGAATTGCGTAAAACACGCAGAGATGAAAGTAAGAAATTCGCTGGATTTCTAACCGTTCTAAATCCTTGGGACTGATACCATTTTTAATCGGTAATAACATTTACAAAAGCATGTTTACTTCGTTTATTACGATTTAAACATGCTTTTTTGTAGGTTTGACTATAGTGCAACATTATATGGTAATTTACCGTAATTAAGCTATAGGCTTAGCAGCGATGTTAGGACATAAGAATGAAGGTAGACATATTATAGGGAGGCGCTTATATGGACGAAAATCATTTGATACAGCAAATCGAGCAGCTTGAACGAGCTCGCATGGAATTTGTTCCGAATAAATTTATCGGGAAGTTCATAGTTAATACCGGTGATATCATTAAAGAGAAGCAGCTCTTGCAATCTATTGCTTTCGATCATGAATCGATTCATTATCTAACCCAGTTAATTGTTGATGATTTGGAATCTAATAAGAAGTTTCAACGAATACAATGCATCCAAATCTTCTTGCGAATACTAAAAAAACGTGCATCTTCCGAGCCCTTCAACAAGCTGCAAATGAAAAGCCTATTTTCCTTATATAAGTATATTATTAATTTCGGTAGCGATGAGTTGAAACAGGTTTTCACAGCTGCACTAAGAGGTCAACAGCTTCAAGCTGAAGATATACAATGGTTAATTGAGCAATCGGAACATGTCGAGCAAGTCATTGATCTGCTATTAAACTACCCTTTGAAAAACAGTCTGATTACAAGCTGGGTACAAACGATTTTATCCGAAAAAAAACTTCAGAATCGAATCGCTGAAGTTATAGCGCTATTAATCGAAGATGATCTGCCGGAGCAGATTGACCAAGTATCGATAGATAATGAAACGATCATGTGGGCTATTTATTATAGCCATTGCTCGAAAAACAAAAAGCGAAAGCTTATTTTAAAATATATGAACTATGAAAATTATGAGCCCGCGCTTGAGGTGGCCAGTAAGCTAGGTATTGGAAAAATCTCAAATGAGCTGTTGAAGTATTATCAGTTACAGCAGGAAAACAATCAGGCTGCGGTTTGTATGCTTACCCTCAATGATGTAGAAGTTTAAGAAAAATTTTATTTTTAACCCCATTTCTTTTTAAATAGTTTTACTTATCCTAGAGTGAATGCATGGTTAGGAGGAAACTATGAATGAAGAAGTGGTTTTTTTGCTGATCAGGACTCAAGAGTATAGTGAATGTGAGGATGACATATGAAACATAAGAAAATGTTGAATGATATCATAATCCAATTGCTTTTTGCACTATATGTGTACGCGTTATTCAAAATTATACTATTTAAGTTCGGCTCAATTAATATGAGATTTCTCTGGCAGCAGCTCAAGCTGAGTCTAGGGAACCCTGATTCTATCAGCAGGCAATTTAATAAAGGCAATCTGATTCCCTTTAAAGAAATATCCAGAACGATTCATGGTATATCGAGTCATGGCCTAATTAACTTGGTTGGGAATTTCGTGATATTCATACCATTTGGTATTTTGCTTGGTTTAATGTTAAGAAACGGGAAAATCTCTTTTATAGGCGCATTCACACTTTCGTTAGGTTTAAGTTTAATCTTAGAAAGCGCACAGGTCTTATTCTCTATCGGAAGTTTTGATGTCGATGATCTCATACTGAACTCTAGTGGCGGCTTGATCGGTTTCATTATTTTCAAATTAGTCGCTCAGTTAGTAGCTACATCAAGAGTTATCCAAGCAAGAGGTAGGCCTATCTGATACAATTAAAGCCATACTAACGCAATACGGGGTGGAACGAATGAAGCCAATCACAATTCTGATAGCAGATGATGAGGCAGAGATTGCCGATCTAATTGAGCTGCATTTAAAAAAAGAGGGTTACTTCTGCATTAAAGTAGCTGATGGGCAGGAAGCTATTTCAACTGTTCAGACACATTCCATTGATTTAGCAATTTTAGATATTATGATGCCTAAACTGAATGGCTATGAAGTTACAAGACAAATTCGAGCTCAGCATCATCTGCCTATTATTTTTTTAAGTGCCAAAGCGACGGACCTTGATAAGATTACAGGGCTGGTAAGTGGAGCGGATGATTATGTGACCAAACCATTCAACCCGATGGAATTGGTTGCTCGTGTGAATGCTCAACTGAGACGTTCCACGCAGTTTAATCAACCCACGCAAGCGAGTAAGCTTGCTTTGGAGGCAGGAGGATTGGTCATCTATCCCGAAGAACGCACATTATTCCTTTACGGCAAGCCAATTGAACTAACTCCAAAAGAGTATGATATTCTGTATCTGCTAGCCAGTCATCCAAAGAAAGTCTATAGTGCGGAAAACATCTTTCAACAGGTATGGGGCGATGCATACTATGAAGGCAGCAATACGGTCATGGTACATATTCGTACCTTGCGGAAGAAGCTCGGGGAAGACATTCATAAAAACAAACTGATTAAAACAATTTGGGGGGTGGGATATACATTCAATGGCTAAAATGATCCGAAGCTTTCGATTTAAAATGATTCAACTCTTTGGTTTAAGTATGCTTTTTTCCGCTGTCCTTACCTATATGCTCTATAAAGCTATCCAACTCTATTATTATACGACCAAAATCGAATATCCAACGACTCAAATTCGTTATTTTATGAGAGATATTGGGGATGTTAACTTCTTTATGCTTATTTTCATTCCTCTCTCTTTTTTGTTTTTCTTTCTCCTCACCAAACGATATGCGGCTTATTTTAATGAAATATTCAGCGGAATTAATCAGCTTGCGAATGGTGACTTCAACAATCGTATACATATTCCATCCAATGATGAATTCGGGGATATTGCGAGAGACATCAATTTGGCAAGTGAAAAATTGCAGCAAGCTTTGGAGAGAGGAGATTTTGCAGAATACAGCAAGGAACAATTGGTCTTGAATTTGGCTCATGATTTGCGTACGCCGTTGACTTCGGTTTTAGGTTATTTGGATTTCATTCTTCAGGATGATCAACTCACTGCAGAACAAATCAATCACTATACGAGCATTGCTTATACCAAGTCTCAACGTTTAGAAAAGCTCATTGACGAGCTATTCGAAATCACTCGAATGAACTATGGAAAGCTTACTATTGAAAAAAAACCAATCGATCTGAGTGAGCTTCTCATCCAATTAACTGAGGAGCTATACCCTGTTTTTGAGAAAAATAACCTGGAATCCCGATTGAATGTGACTCCGCATATGACTATTAGGGGTGACGGTGAGCTTTTGGCACGCGTATTTGAAAATCTACTGACGAATGCCATTCGCTATGGAAATGATGGCCAGTATATAGACATTAATTGCAATTTTGATGCAGAAAATGTGGTGATTCAAGTGGTCAATTATGGAGATCATATTCCCCCGGAAGAGCTGCCGCATATCTTCGATATGTTTTTTACGGGCGATCAAGCGCGAACTCATCGTGAGGGGAGCACTGGCCTTGGCCTGTCTATTGCGAAGAATATTGTGGAGCAGCATCAAGGCACCATTTCGGCTCAAAGCAGTTTAATTCGAACGCTTTTTGAAGTCCGTTTCCCGCAAAAAATCGGTTCTGAAACACTCAGTTAACGTTTAAGTTGAGTATTTAAGGAAAATTTTATAATTACCCCACTTCTTTATTTAACAGTCTGCCCTATTCTAAATGTATGAATGGGAGGAGAGAGCTGTGAATGAAGAAGTGGGGTTTTTGGCATGTCATCATTATGAAGAAAAAAATAAAAGAATGGATTCGCAAGGATGCTTCAACGGCTTTGATGTTTCTGGCACCGAGCGTTATCGGGTTTGCACTGTTCTACCTTATTCCGTTTGCGATGGGGGTGTTCTATTCGTTTATGGATAGTACGGTAGACAGCCATTTTGTAGGATTGGCAAATTACCGCGAGTTACTTGCAAGCAATTCCTTCCGAAAAGCGTCATCCAATACGTTTTATTTTAGCGTGGTTAGTGTTCCGCTTATACTTGCGATGTCGTTAGCTTTGGCAATGCTGTTGAATAAAAATATATATCTTCGCAAATGGCTGCGGACTGCATATGTGCTGCCGCTTGTCGTTCCAGTCGCCTCAATTATTCTCATCTGGCAGATACTGTTCGATTGGAATGGCTCCTTGAATGCATGGCTGAGTGGCTTTGGAATCGAACGTGTGGATTGGATGAAGACCGATGCGGCCAGAAATGTAATCATTGTCGTTTATTTATGGAAGAACATTGGCTATAACGTGATTTTATTCTTGGCGGGACTGCAGCAAATCCCGAAGGATTATTACGAAACCGCCCAAATTGAAGGGGCAGGGCGTTTACGGCAGTTTGGCAGTATTACACTTGTCTATTTAATATCCACCATGTTCTTTGTAGTCATCATGTCGATCCTTAACTCGTTTAAAGTATTTCGGGAAACGTATTTGATCGCAGGCGATTATCCGCATGACAGTATATACATGATGCAGCACTATATGAACAACATGTTCACCTCGTTGGATATTCAGAAGCTGACTGCGGCGGCGACCTTGATGGTCGGCTGTATCCTTCTGATCGTTATGGGATTGTTTGCTCTTGAACGCCGGCATCGGCAGTTCATGGAATAGGAGGAAGTCGCTGTGCTTGTTACCGAAGTATTGAAAAAAAGTGCGTTAACGGTCGTCATGGTCGCTATAGCAGTCCTGTTATTATTCCCAATTGTGATCACTTTCACAAATTCGTTCATGACAGAGCAAGAAAGTGACATCAATTATGGGCCCATTGGGCAGATGAACAAAGCGGCTGCAGGGAGAGAAAATCCTTTTGTGAATTTAAAATTGCTGCCGGATCAAGTGACCTTGGAGCAGTATGGAAAGGTGTTGATGGACAGCCCTAGATATCTGGCGATGTTCTGGAATTCGGTATTTATGGTGGTGCCGATCATCGCAGGGCAAACTCTGGTAGCAGCCCTTGCTGCGTACGCGTTCTCCAAGCTGCAATTTCGCGGTCGGGATCACTTGTTTCTCGTCTATGTCTTGACGATGCTCATGCCATTCCAAGTGACGCTAGTTCCGAATTATATTATGGTGGATAAGCTTGGTCTGCTGAATAGTCCGAATGCAATAATATTACCTGGAATTTTCGCAGCTTTCGGTGTGTTTATGCTCAGGCAGTTCATGCTGGATATTCCATATGCCTACATCGAAGCGGCTAAGATGGACGGAGCTGGACATTTGCGAATTTTCTACAAAATTATTATTCCGATGATCAAACCGGGTCTGGCCGCGCTTGTCATCCTCTTGTTCGTCGATTATTGGAATATGGTGGAGCAACCGCTTATTTTTCTGGATGATCCATTCAAGCAGCCGCTATCGGTTTTTTTATCTAGGATCAATGGTGAGCCGGGGGTTGCTTTCGCTGCATCCATGCTCTACATGGCTCCGATGGTGCTGCTGTTTCTGGATGCCGAAACGTATTTCATTGAAGGCATTCAATTGTCTTCTGGCATTAAGGGATAATTTTTGTGAAAAGGAGAAAGACGGGATATGGAATTAGAAAAAGAACTGGGTGATCGTAAGCGCAAACGAAGCATTCAAGTTATTTTCATTGTTTTTTTGGGATGTTTAATCTTTTTTACATTGTTCAGCAACACGCTGCAGTCACTGACTTTGCCGAAAGTGAGAACGGAAAAGCCGGCTAACGGAAGTCTTTTATTTACGATCGAAGGCAGCGGTATGCTGCAACCAGTCGCCGAAGCCAGATTATCGAACCCTGCCGGCTGGAAGGTTGGAAAGATTCTTGTAAAAGAAGGGGATCGTGTGAAGAAGGGACAGAAACTAATCATTTATGACAGCAAAACCGCCGAACGAGAATTGAAAGATGAAATAACCAACTTGGACAAGCAGAAAATCGAGCTGCTGAATATTCAGGATCAGTACGTCCAGTCAATCATGGAAGGGGACGAACTCCAGATTCGGAAGGTAAAACGCGATATCGATATGAGTAAACTTGATCTAGGCACGCAGGAACGTAAAGTCAACGAGTTGAGAGACCGTCTGACCAGTCAACAGGAAATCACCGCCCCTTTCGATGGTATTTTAACAAAATTGAATGCCATTGAAGGGTTAGCATCAGGAGGAGAACCGGATGTTCTTATTTCGAACAGCAGCCTTGGTTATCGATTGGAAATTTCTGCCGATTCAACGCTTTTGTCCAGCTTAGGGATTTCAAGCGGAGAGAAGATAGAGGTTCAGGTACATACTGTCCAAGGGCAACAGACCATTATGATTGACGGCACGATTGATGTCGTGGCGAATGCACAACCGCGTACCGAGAGCTCATCTGGTAAAAATGCGAGCCAGACCCTAACGATCCCTCAGAAGGCTCTTAGTATTAAGGTCGTTAATTCCGAGCTGAAAGGGGGTGAGCAGGCAAGGATCAAACTTGAGAAACGCTCACAGCAAGAGGGATTGGTCATCTCCAACGAGGCAATTCATCAGGACCATGACGGCATATTTGTTTATAAAATAGACTTGCAAAGGGGTGCATTAGGCAATGTCTCTATTGCCCGTAAAGTCCGAATTCATTCTAGTGAAACGAATGACAAAGAAACGCTGATTCAAGCGGATAGTCTTTATGAAGATGACCTGATTATTATGGAAAGTAGCGAGCCTTTACAAGACGGAAACCGTGTTCGTCTGCAATAGTTAAGCATGTATACGATAAAATGATAGGAGAATTCATACAATGAAAAAGTGGCTGTGTATAATATTTATTGGTATTTTAATCACGACAACGACCGCATGCAGTTCAGGAGGTAGCGAGGAATTGGCAAGTACGGGGAAACCGGTAATCAAAGAGGGGAAAACAGTTGTTACTTTGTCTATGCAACAACCGAGCGCATTTATTCAGACAGGAGAGAAAAAGTTTGAAGAAAAGTATCCCGACATCGATCTGCAAATTCAGATCACAGATGATTATGAAAAATACCAAAAAACGACGAATGCAGCGCTGCTATCAGGGAAGGGTCCGGATATCTTCGATATAAGCTATTTGCCTATCGACAATTATGTGAGCAAAAAGATTCTCCTGAACATGGATGATTTCATCGAGCAAGACAAAACACTGAATAAAAGCGATTTGCAAATGAACGTTTTGGATGTGTTGAAGCATAATGGCGGTATGTATGCCATGCCTTTATGGTTCTCCCTGCGGGCGTTTGTAGGCGATGGGGACCTTCTTAAGGACGCGAATGTTGACGATAAGAACTGGACCTGGAAGGAGTTTGAAGAGATTTCGAAGAATCTGGGGGGGAAGGGCACGGAACACCGCTACGCTTTAGCGGGAGACCCGCCGGAATACCTCCTTCAAGGAATGATGTTGGATAGATACTCAGAGTTCGTTGATCATACAGCGAAACAGGCAAAGTTCGACTCTCCCTTATTCGTGGAAGTGATGAAACAAATTAAAAAAATGTACGATAATAAAGTCATGACTTCCGAAGCGGCGGATATAGGCAAGCAAATGTTCTCTTTTATCGATTTGGGATCGCCGGCAGACTTTATCAATGTTCTGCATCAATTCTTCTCAAATCCGAAGCTGCTGCAAAAACCAGAACAAAAAGGTGGAACGAGGTTTATCCCCCAATCTCGGTTTGGGATTCAAGCCAAATCTCCTGTTAAAGAGGAGGCTTGGAAGTTTATTGCCTTCCTGTTATCCGATGAGGGGCAATCCCTGCAAGAGAGAGAAGGATTTTCACTGCTTAAATCTGTGAATGAGAAGCAGCTGAACGACATTCAGGAACAAGTTAAAAGTGGAAAGTACAAGCTTGAAGACGGGAAAACACCCAAGGTGTCGGACGAACAATTTACTCAGTTCAAACAGCTCATTAGTACAACGGATAACTATGCGATGGTAAGTACAGCGATTGTCATTATAGGAGATGAGTCCAGAGCATTCTTTAGCGAACAAAAGACTGCGGAGGAAGTAGCCAAGCTGATCCAGAACAAGGTGACAACCTATTTAAACGAGTAGCAAATATTGAGGTAGAAGCAGCGCACTTCTTGCGCTGCTTTTTTTAAAGCTATCAACATGGAAAATAAAATAATCGAATGATCATTAACGAAGCCGATTGCTATTACATTGGGAGTGGTGACAATGAGATATAAGGATGAAAAATCTTATCGAGAACAAGTTTACACAAAAGTTGAGATTTTTAGTATTATAAGGGTGAATCTAATAGAAATCTTGGCTGTCACTCCAGGGATGGTAGAGACAGAAATGCAATTGCACGCTAGAAGCAAAAATGATGAGCAATTTGAAATGGCTGGTTACTTTAAAGAAGCTTATCAAACTGGGAGACTACAATCAACGGAAGCAATCGGAGCACATTTATTGCGTATCATGGAGACAAAAATCGAAACTGGAAAGTTAGTGAACTATGATTTTTCGATGTAATAGAGCGGCTAGAAGAATTAAGTATCTATAACCATTAATGGAGGGTTTATCATGATACCTGATACTGAAAAAGAAGCGATGTCACTCATGGATCATAAAGCAATCATCTTTGATCTGGACAATACACTATTAGATCGTACTAGAACATTTGAGCTTTTTGCACAGAAGTTCATACATCTGTATTTTGAACATGCTACATACGCTGATCATGATGAACTTGTTGCAAAAATTATCGAGTTAGATGAGGATGGCTACAAGGATAAAGTAAAGTTGTTCAGTGAGTTGCTTGAACAATTGCCATGGCATCAGAGGCCACAGCATGACGAGCTAATAGAATTTTATACAAAAAATTATGTAAATAGTGCAATCTTGATGGAGGATGCCATTGAGCTATTGAAATGGTGCAGCAGCAAATATAAAGTTGGGCTTATTACGAACGGGAGGCATATCATTCAGGATGGTAAATTGAACAACTGAATATCAAGCCATATTTTCATTCCATAGTCATCTCCGAGAGCGCTGGGGTAAAGAAGCCAAACAAGCAAATTTTTGATATCGCCCTACAGCAGTTAGAATTACCAGCTAAAGAGTGCATCTTTGTAGGGGATCATCCTATGAATGATATTGACGGGGCATCGAGGGCAGGTATGGACACTATATGGATGGAAGTCAATCAGACGTGGAGAGAAGACCTTCAGGTGCAGCCGCTGTACAAAGTGAGAACATTGAAACAATTATTAGAATATCTCAGAAAGTGATGATTTTGATCAAATAACGAGACCAATCAAAAATAGATTGAGGTTCGTCTTATGAAGGACAATACGATTGTTCTAACGAGCGCTGCTAGTCCAATTAAAAAGAGGTGGGGATTATATGGAACTTTACTACAATGATTATTTGATAAGCGACGACAAAGAGCTCATCGATCGCAATCAAGTTAAAGCTTTTTTAGCTAAAAGTTATTGGGCGAGCACACGTCATGAGGCAACTATTGATAAATCAATTGACAACTCAGTATGCTACGGAATTTACAAAACGGGTGTACAAGTTGGGTTCGCGCGGTTAGTAACTGATGATGCAACAATGTATTGGCTATGTGATGTGTTTATTGAGGAAAGCCACCGTGGACTTGGTCTAGGGAAGAAGCTGGTCGAGTTCATTACGCAATCAGATCGTTTCAATCATTTAATGGGGCTTTTAGGCACGAGAGATGCACATGAGTTATACGAGCAGTATGAGTTTGTTAGGGACCAAAAACGATTTCTTAGAAGAGCACCAGATCATACAAGAAATACATAAAGAAATGACTAAATGGATGTAACTGTACATAATGATGCTTTATGTGAAATGATCAGCAAGTGCGAAGGGAGAATAACCCATGTATGCATTAGAGTTGTTTTTTGGATCGGAGCTTAACCATTATGTTAAGGATAGCTGGCAGCAGTTAAAGGACTTACATATAACGTCTACTATGTTGAATATTCAAGATCTGCGTCCTCATATAACTGTGGCTGTATATGATCAGATTGAGGATTTGGAAGCCTATAACAAACAGCTGGATGAGCATATGAGCGGACAAGAGAAGTTTACTGTTTCTTTTGATAGCATTGCCACATTTCCATCTACAAACACGGTGTTTGCGGCTCCCACAATGACTAGCGAATTGTTTCATCTGCATCGCAATTATTATGAGGCTTTCGAAGCTTTCTCTAAATCTGCTCATGTCCATTATACACCTGATAGGTGGAGTCCTCATTGCACATTGGCCATTCAGTTAACTAAATTACAAATGACAAGGGCAATGGCTTGTTGTTTGAACCACTTCAAACCGTTTAAATCGTCGATCGAGTCTGTTGGTTTGGTTCATCTTCAGTACGACGGCGGAAGCTGTATTAGTAGTACTACGATTAAGGAAGTAGTTTTTAAATAAAACATCAAAGAAATGGTGTGACCGACATGAGTGTTGATTACTGGGATACCCGAATAGAGTACTTAAAGCGAACAAGAGCTTTAAACTTGAACGATGATTATTTACGCTTTTTAGTTAGAGATGTGTGGAAGATCGATCAGCCTGTTAATGTTATCGACTTTGGGTGTGGCTATGGGTATATGGGATTAAAGCTGATGGAATTGCTGCCTCAAGGCTCCTCCTATACGGGGTTGGATCGAGGAGAGAAGCTTATTAAGGAAGCAACTGAGCTGTTTAGCAAACTGCCTTATGACGCGACCTTCACTGAGGTAGATATTAATGAGTATGAACCTGTACGGAAATATGATCTTGCGGTATGCCACGCTTTTCTTATGCATATGAATGATCATTTAACCACATTAAATAAAATGATTAACAGCGTTAAATATAGTGGGAAGGTGATTTGTTTCGAGTCCAATTGGATCTCCGCAATGGCTAATCAATATTGTAGTGGATTTGAACAATCAGATGGGATATCACTTGGTATCCTGCAGCGCTTATTTGAAATGGATACAACGAGCACCGGCAAGGATGGCAATATAGGGATTAAGCTTCCGCAAATGATGAGCGAGCAGGGATTATCCCAAATTGAGTGTAGAGTAAGCGATAAGGTCAATTATTACAATCCAAAATCCAGAGATGAGAATCTCTATAAATCTTTAACTGAAGATGGGATTGGTGGTATGCCTGGAGAGCGTTTAATTGTTATTGAAAATTTAATGAGCCGGGGGCTTACACAGCAAGAAGCGGAGCAGCAGTATGAGAAGGAATTATTTTTCGCATCACACTTTAACAAACAAGGTACGGAAGAGCACTTCGTGTTCGCACCTACGTTGAAAATTACGTTTGGTACGCTACCTAAGAAGTAAGGAGTGATTTGAGAATGGGTTTTGATATAACAGGTCATCGATTCGTTAAAAGGTTAATCAGATGAAACGTCCTATTATTGCTCTTATAGTCCTTATTGTTTCGCTACTGCTCTCTTTTCCACATCATCTCGGAACATCGCTGGGTGATGATTTTGTTCGGCTGCTTGGATTAAATCCATGGAGTGGGAAAGGGGATACCGGACTTCACTTTACTGTCCTATTTACTTTTTTGTTATTTGCATATGGTTTGATTTGGGTCGTCATCGGATACAGAAGTAAGTATCCTTCAGTATTCTTGATGGTTATTGTTGGTTGTGTCGTATTCGCTAATACTTACCCCATCGCTTCTGAGAAACTGATGTTTGCCGTGAAGCACAATGCAACAGGTGATACTTCATTCGATTACTCCAGTAAAGAAAGTACTTGCAGCTTTCGTACGAATAATGGATTAGTCGAAGTATCATGTTCATTGACAATTTTTAATTACGGCAAAGAGGTATTATTAAAGCTTAAACCACAACTCCCATTCATGGATTCATTTGATGATAATCTTGAATTTCAATATATTGAAGTAAAACCGCATAAGAAACGAACAATAAATAACATCATCTTCACTCAGAAAATTGATGAGAACCATGGCGTTAATGGAACGAAGCAGCCTATCCGTTTTCAAATTGAGGTCGCTCGTTTTTGATCAGAAAAGGAGGAATATATGCTTGTACAATTAAAAGAAGACGAGTTGAATAGTGAGCGGTTATCGTGGTTATGCATAGAACCAGCGCTTATTCAATCTCGAGCTAAAGCTCCTGCCGTGAAGGCAGCCATTTATAATGAGCTTAGTGAGGCACAAAAAGCTTTGTATATGTTTTATGCTTATCACAATCATGTTCAATCGAGTGCAGAGCTGTATTGGTACGCTTATTATTTTATTCGTGATTTAAAAGGATGGCCGCTATTGCGAAAATGTGCACAGTTTTTTCAAGATAATGCTTTGTTGGAAATCTATGATCTAACCCATTCAGTGCTTGAAGCAGAACTATCTGAACCAGACGGTACATGGAGAAATGCATCTCCTTCTGATCTAGAGGGAAATGAAAAGCTGACTGAAAATGTACGAATACTATATGAAAAGTATGTAGAAGCTGCAGCTACTACTATCAGTAATATGAATTGCTATATTAATCAGCATCCGGATGAATTTTATGAGCTGGCTATTGGGTAACTGAAGGGCACATCAATCGATGAATAGGAGTCTATTTCCTGATTCAACAATTCCGTAATTTGTGTGAAATATGAAAATGAAAGCTGGAGGTAGTTTTTTTGGATAAAAGTCCTTTGACAGAACAATTTCTATATGAAATTGAACAATCAGAAATAAATTATATGATAGACCGGATGACAGCCATTCAAAGTAGGGAAGGAAATCCTGAAGGGATTGAAATGCTGAGAATTGAGGATGCTGTGTGCTTTTATAGTGGAACGATGCCATGGGCTTCCTTTAACACGGTAAAAGGTATTCGATCCCATCATGTAAATGCGCTTGAAGAGATTATAGCGTTCTATCGGGATAGATCACGTAAACCTCAAATTGAGGTTGTACCCGGAACGGTTGATGGAAAGCTTCTAAGTACGTTATCCCAGCTTGGAATGTATCAATCGGGATTTCATACCTCCATGTATTTACACACAAATGATTATGTTACCAAAACCCCTTCACCTCAGATAGACATAACGGAAATTAGTGAAAATGAGTTCGAACTCTATGCTACGATTCATTGTAGAGGGACAGGCTTATCTGATGATGGCATACCACATGTCGCACAGAATAATCGAATTCTCCATAATCGAAATGGTTGGAAGTTTTATATGGCCTATATAGATAATGAACCAGCTGCAGTTGGGGTCATGTATATGGATAAGGATACTGCATCACTTACGTTTGCCGCAACCTTACCGCAATATCGTAATCATGGTCTTCATGAACAGTTACTGCGAAAACGGATTGAAATGGCCATTCAAAATGGTTGTACACGAGTGGTAGCTCAATGTTCATTTATGTCACAAAGTCATCGAAATATGGATCGTGTTGGTATGAAGATCGCTTATGTTCGTACAAATTGGACGGAGCAATCGTAATCAAAATAAACAGATAAACGGAGATTTTACAAACATGAAAAAGAAATATATCGGTATTTTTTTACTTGTTGTAATTTGTATAGTGGGAACCATATTAATTGTTTTTAAGGATTATCCCAAAATAATTAGCGAGCAACCTTTTAAAGATCTAATCACTAAAAGCAGTGATGGTGATATTATCGCATTTAAGGATGTAACTAGCTTTGAATGGGATGAGGTTCGTATCTATGGTCCATACTCAGATCCAAGAGAAGATACGGATATAAAGCATATGAAAAAAGTAAGTGATTCGATTAAATTTAGTGATGCTATTTTCCAACTCGTATTTGTTAAAGATAACGCAGCTATTAGACAAGTTTCACTTTCAAGAAGCTACGTGAACTTTGATGATAATGTGGAGTTTGAGAGTAATTTGAAAGGCAAAATCTCTAAAGAAGAAGGCGTATTTTATGTAACCAGAAACGGGGATATCGTAACATTAAGCAAATTACCAAACGAATAAAGAATAGATTGATTATAGTTGGAGCGGGATTAGCAAGCGCATAGCATGGTAATCAATTCTAGATTGTTTATGTTGAAATGGATTAGCGACTACACTATAATGTGTAGTGTAAGGAGGCTTGTATGGAAATTAATAAATTTAAATATGGTGAGGTAGGATTGAATCGTTTCTTTGGATCATTAGAAGCCAAAGTCATGGATTTTATATGGGAAGCGGAAGAGCTGAGTATTAAGGAAGTTCAACAACGTTTGGAGAAGGACAAGCCCATCAATTTTAACACCGTCATGACTGTAATGAATCGATTGATTGATAAGGGGATTTTGGAGAAACGACTTCATGGAAGACTATCGCTTTTCCGTGCCACTCAATCGAAGCAAGATTTTATCGAGCAGCAGTCCAAAAAATTGACAGAAAATCTGCTTGATGAATTCGGTGGAGTTGTCATTACTCATCTGATTGATGCCTTAAAAGATGTAGATAAGGATTTGCTCGATAAGCTTGATCACAAAATTCAACAGTTAAAAAAGGAAAAACAATGATGATCTGGAGAAAAAAATCTTCTTTCGTTTTTTCGATAAGTGTATTTGTCGCCGTTTTTGTCTGGGTCCAAATGGGGATGTACTTAGCTCATCTTATGTTCGGTATTAGTTTGAAGATGAATATATTCAAGTTTTGCTTAAGCCTGTTTAAAGAAAACTCGTTTTATTATTTTATGATGATCATACTTTTGAACGCACTCATTGCTCATTCAGTATTGCTCACAGTGATCAAAGCTATTCAGCAATTAGTATTATCTAGAAGGTTTAAGAGTAAGTTATTGTCCCTTCAAAATATAGCGTTAACTGATCATATTGAAGCAGAGTATCGATTACAAAAACAAAACATAATGATCATTGATCATGATCAATTTATGGCGTTTACGCTAGGTTTTAGAGAACCGCTCATCGTGCTTTCAAGCGCATTAATCCATATACTTGACGAACATGAGCTGGAGGCAGTTATCGAGCACGAAACCTTTCATCAAAAAAACTATGATTCCATCAAGATTTTCATGCTACAAATCATATCGCAGACGCTTTGGTTTATACCACTTACGAAGTGGACGTATGAAAACTATAAGATTATTAGCGAACTATCGGCAGATGAATACGCGATTAAGAAAACCGGATCCGAGCTAGGTTTGGGCAGCGCATTATTGAAATTGATTAATAACTACTTCGATGATCGTACAGCTCCTATCTTGGCTCATTTTGCGGATAGAACGGTTAATTACAGACTGCAACAATTAGTGGAACCAAAGAGCAGCATTCCTGTGAAGTTAAAAACTTCAGCTATCGTGATCTCTATTCATGTCCTGCTATTATTTATGAGCATGATTGTGTTGGCAATCACATAGTTTTTTTTGAGACGATACACTACGAGGAGTAGTGTTGATAAAAGGAGAGTGAACTAATTATTATGAATTCACATATTGGAATGCATCAAGAGACTAGCTCCACATCCATATTGCTTTATGTTATTGGATTGATATTTATCTTAGCGATAATTTGTTATTGGTACGCTGCAAAGCTAAAGAAAGAAAACATCAGTCGGTTAAAAATAGATGAAATATTTCAGCGAAGACAAAGGAGGAAGAACAGCAAAATACTCGGTCATATTTTAATTAGCATGTCTATCGTGATTTCTATCATTTACTTAGTCCAGGAAACAGATGGCAAGTATGATGTGAAGTCATTGAATTTCAATGCTCCGATCGAAGTGAATGAAGATAAATATTATGGTGCAGAACATTCTACTGATCCCGTACAGTATGAAATGAAGATACCTACATCAGGTACTCATAGTCCACATGATTTGAAATTTGGTTTCTATAAGGAGAAGCCTACTAATGAGATGTTAGTTCATAATTTGGAGCATGGAGATATTATCATTAATTATCGTGCTGATGCGGACCCTGTTAAGCTCAAGCAGCTCGAGTATTTCACTAAATACACAGAAGCCGGGGCTGGTATTTTAGCCGTTCCGAATGAAAATATCCCAACGGGCAAGGAAATTGTAGTCACAGCATGGACGAAGACGATGGAGCTTGAAAGTATTGATGAGAAGAAGATTGGTACATTTATATTTACCTACATCAATAAAGGACCTGAAGTGATACCTCCTCAAATCCGTCGAGGCGGAGGAACGATGTAATTTATAATATTGTACATGAATCGAATGCAATCTTTGTTTCATTGACGAGTTAAAATTACCCAAATATAATCAATGGATAAAGAATCATTTAGAGGTGGGTATCCATGAGCACTCCACATAATTTGGATAAAGTTGTAGATTTGTTTAAAGAGGAAATGGACAACAATTTGATAGGAGTATATTTACACGGCTCGTTGGCAATGGGTTGTTTTAATCCATGTAAAAGTGATATTGATCTATTGATTGTTGCACATGAAAAATTATCAACAGACATTTGTAAGCGAATTGCAAAAAAGCTTCTAAAAATCCATGAGAGCTTGCCTAATGAAGGTGGAATTGAGGTTAGCATTATTTTAGAAGCGTGTCTACAAGACTTTTTGTATCCGACTCCATTTGAGTTTCACTATTCTGACTATCATCGAGAAAAATATGTATCCGATGAGAATTACATTTGTGGAGGATTTGAAGACCCAGACTTGGCAGCACATATTGTTGTTACCTATCACCGTGGTATTGCATTATACGGCAAAGCTGTTCGAGATGTATTTAAGCCGATTGACGAGCAATTTTATTTATCATCCATTTTCTCGGACGTAGAAAATGCTTCAAACGACATAATTGATAAGCCTGTCTACTATACACTTAATCTTTGTCGAGTTCTTTACTTTCTGAAAGAGGGTATAGTCGCTTCTAAAAAAGAAGGCGGAGAATGGGGCATACGTGTATTGCCCTCGGAGTATCATCAGACCATCCAACTATGTCTAAATGAATATGTTGGAATCACAGAAGACACCGTGTTTAGTATTGAGAAATTAACGAGCTTTGCTGATTATATGAGTGATGAAATAACAAAATCAATCAGATAGAAGGTAGTTCAAAACGGCATTTCAGAATGGTATTTCTGAAATGCCGTTTTTTTCGTCAAATAAGTACTTAGCAGCTCTTATTGTTGTCTTTGTTTTCCTTCATTGGAGCAGAGCCAGTATCCTCAGCTAACTTATCGCCGAATTGATCTAAACGGGATGGACTTGAAGCAGGTCCGTCATTTTTGGGCTTATTATTTCTACCTGTCATAATCATCACCTCCAACTTGTATAGCATAAACAGAGTGAGAGGAAATGATTCAGATATTTAAGGAAAGTGTTGGTTTAGAATAAAGTTTGATTAAAATTAATTGAATCCCTAATAATCTGATTTTTTATTCTCGCCAAAAAGTTGAACAATTTGCCTTATCAAAAATATTAAACGTAATCATTTTCTCAAGTAATGAGAAATCAACTGGACTATTCCACTTGATACGCATCAACTGCTTCGTGTGATCATAGCCCGCCTGCACAATTTCATCAGAAAAATGATTAATCCCTGCACTTTCAGGGGCAACAGCCAAATGTTGTTTGGCTACGCTAAAGCCAATAATAAATGTGTCGTGATCGGTAAACATGGGCTGATTCCACGCAATCTTGGGCCTTAAATTTGGAAATGTCTTAGCTACCCAAGACAAAACTTCTTCCGTTCTTTCCAGATGTTGGGGGTTATCAATCTTTGCTAAATACTCTGAAAATACTTCCATTTTGTTCTCTCCTAAACTAAAAAAATATTAATGAAATAACCTCTTACAGGCATCATACCCGAAGAGGCTATTTTTTATCAAACTATATTTAAAAGTTACAGAAAAAATCGGAGCTGTACTGAGTTGGTTCAGATATTGTGAACCTATATTTATATTCCATATTATGAAATAAAGGTATAATTGATAAGCGGAAACAGAAGTGATTTAAATGAGCAGGTGAATCTATGAAGTTGAATAGAGGAGAAATATAGGAAATAAGGAATTGGGAAAGCAGTAGCTAAGCAAATATTTAATTTACATAAAGGGGGATGGGAAGTTTATCAGTTAGAAAGTAAAAGAAACAAGTGACAAGACATTAAACTACTTTTTATCTGTGGCCGTAATAAATGGCGCAGTTTAACTGCTTCATTTCTAAATCAAAAGACGAATTATAAAATTATTAATCTTGATAAATAACTAAAGAATTGTAGAGATTCATTCAAAAGGGGAGAATTGTATGGAAATATCAATCGTTCGTATGGCACGAGAAGTAGCAATAGCGGCAGCTTATGAGGCTGGAAGATTGCTTCGTGAACGTTTTGGAACGATTACGCAGTATGATGAGAAGGATATTCACGGTGATATCGTAACAGAAGTCGATCATATGGCAGAAGAGATTATTTTACGCAAAATAAAACTACTGTTCCCTGATCATCGCATTAGATCGGAAGAATGTGGGGATAACGCTGTTCAGAGTGATTGGATGTGGCTTGTCGATCCTCTGGACGGGACGAATAACTTTGCTATTGGAATGCCACTTTTCGCAGTATCCATTACCTTATTATACAAACGTATACCTGTACTAGCCGTCATTTATGAGCCAATTACAGACCGCCTATATACTACAATTGCTACGGAGGGCGCTAGTTGTAACAACGTAGCTATTTCTATGAACAGAGCGAAACCTTTTGTGAAAGCAAGGGTTGGTTGGATTCAAGGACATAACGTGCAAAATAATCCGAAAGCCGTTAAGCTGCGTCACTATATTGATGTGAACACAAAGAGAATGATGCGTTTGTGGGCACCAACTCTGCAGTGGTGTATGTTAGCTAGAGGGGATCTGGATGGTATTATATTGTACAATTCAGAGGGTGAGGACCTGTATTCCGGCATACTCATGGTGCAGGAAGCTGGAGGAATTATCATTGATTATGAGGGACAGCCGTTTGCTGGGATGATCGAGCAGCCGTATTTGATTGCGTGTCATGCAGATCACAAAGATTATTTCATACAAATGGTCAAGGAAGGACTTAGATAATGTCTATTCATAAAATAAAGCGCCTCATCATTATTGGTTCGGCAGGGGCAGGGAAGTCTACTTTGACGAAAAAGCTGAATAGTATAATGAATATTCCAGTCATACATTTGGATCGCTATTATTGGCAGCCAAATTGGATTGCAACGCCAAAGGATGAATGGGATGAAGTTATACGCAAGTTCACAGCTGAAGATGAGTGGATCATGGACGGGAATTATTCGAGAACCTTGGACCTGCGGCTAGAGCGCGCGGATGCTGTTATTTTTATGGACATGCCGCGTCTGCTCTGCATTTATAGGGTGCTGAAGAGAAGAGTTCAATATCACGGACGCACAAGAGTAGACCTGAATGAGTTGTGCCCTGAGCAGCTTGACGGTTCTTTCATTCGATGGATATGGAACTTTAAGCATCGGAATAGACCCGGAATCATGAAGAAGATAGAGCAATTTGATAAGCAAAAGAAGATATTTATCGTACGGTCTCGCAAAGAAGTAAGAACACTGCTTCAACAGCTGCAAGAGCAGGTTGAACTAGCACAATAGAACCATTTTACATATAGGAAATACGGAGGATATAGAGAAGATGGTCGTTGTATCCACACATATCAAGATTAATGTATCTATTGAAGAATGCTTTGATATGGCGCGTAATATCGATATACACACACAGACAGTTTGGAAGCATACGAGGGAGAAAGCCGTTGCTGGTGTAACTTCTGGAACTATTAAAGCCGGAGAGCTCGTCACCTTTGAGGCTACGCATTTTGGAGTTAGACAAAGGCTTACATCGAAAATTACTGAATATGATGCACCATTTTTGTTCGTTGATGAGACGCAGAAAGGTGCTTTTAAGAGCTTAAGGCATGTTCATGAATTCCAGGCATCCGATACAGGTACGATCATGAAGGACACCTAATATTTTGAAGCTCCGTTAGGCGTACTGGGATGGATTGCAGAGCGGATTGTATTAAAGTCCTATATGAAAAGATTTTTAGAGCATCGTAATCAGCAGCTTAAACTTCTTGCTGAGCGAAGCAACTGAAGTTAGTGGTTTAATTTTGAAGTTATCGAAAAGAGGGATAAATTAATGGAAAAATCAATGAAAACAATTTCAAATTCAGAAATCCGAATCCTGACATACAACATTCGTCATGGTGAAGGAAACGATAACATTGTAAATTTACCCCGAATTGCTGAAGTCATAGTGAGTTTGAATCCAGACATCGTTGCCTTGCAAGAGGTGGATAATAATGTCCCGAGAAGCGGTAACGTAGATCAAGCTGCAAAATTGGCTGAATTGACTGGGATGGATGTAGCTTTCGGTAAGGCAATCGACCTCTCCGGCGGAGAATACGGATTGGCGTTGCTTTCCCGTTACCCAATTACCTCTTCAGAGATAACATTGCTGCCGAAAATGAGCGGAGATGAGCAGCGCGTTGTGGTAACGGCAAAGATTGAACCAACCAACGGTTTACCCGAGTTTACGTTCTCCGGAACACATCTAGAGTGGTTCCCGAAGAGTATTCAGGCAGCACAAGTTAATATGATTGTTGAACGTTACGGTGCAACTTCTCCTTACATATTGGCTGGTGATTTAAACGCAACTCCAGAGTCAGATACGATCAAGACGTTAGAGAGCAAGTGGACAGACGCTACTGCGGGTATTACGGATTGGACTCATGAAGAGGACGGTAAGATTGACTACGTGATGTACGGAAACAATAATCAATGGCGTGTGGTTAGCGCTCAAGCCATTAAGGAAGATGTCGCTTCCGATCACAGGCCTGTTTTAGTGGTTCTAGAATGGATTGGTTCATAACGATAGAGAAAGTGGCCATATTCTAATTCATTTATTGGCTTTCAAATATGAAATCGTATTCATTATTTAAATGGCTAAAACAATTTGAAAAACTAACTGAAACCGAAAGGATAAAAACCGAGAATAGTATATGATTTCGAAATTTCAATTTATAAAAGCGATGACAGTGATTTTGCAGCAAGCAAGTAATGGGATGATACCTTGGAGCAATCGCAATAGAGAATATAGTAAAGAGAGTTTATCCATAATGGTTAGGCTCTTTTTTTTGTGAAATCATCAGATAGTCGTGAGGAATCGCATATCTAATAAGTTTAGTAGAATACTAGACGAATTAACAAACCATTATTAGATCACGGAATATAGTAAAGTATTGCGAGTGAAGAGAGGTGAAGACAATTAAAACATTCAGAGCATTATTAAGAGGGAGAAATGAAGTCCCTCCTGTAAGAACTGTAGCTACAGGAAATATTATACTCAAATCCTGCAGCAATAATAGTCAATTGAATTTCCGACTCATTGTTCGTAATATCTCTAACGTAAACCAAGGCCATATTCATCTAGGACGAGTCGGGCAAAATGGTCCTGTTGTTGTTTTCCTATTTGGTCCGTCTAAATTTGGAATATCAGTAAGACAAGGAATCGTTCGAGGCACCTTAACAAAGCGAGATTTAGTAGGTCCTTTACAAGGAATGACGATCAATGACTTAATTCGTGAGATTGAAAATGGAAATGCCTACGTTAATATGCACACCGTTCAGAATCCAAATGGTGAAATTCGTGGACAACTTAAGTGATAATTTTATCGAACAGAATTAATTTTATCATTCCCCAAAAGTTTAAAAACTCGCATTTATTGAAAGTCCTTTGGGAAGGAATTTTTAAAAGGGAAATCATAATTATGTAGGATTAAACTAAAGATATATCGCATTAATTACCGCGTAAAACGCGGTTTTTTTGTTTTATCGGTACACATTTTTGACAATGTGCAATGCCAAGAATATTATTTTCCTCTAAAGGCTCCTGGAGACAAGCCTTCTCGGGATCGAAACATATTTGTAAAATGACTGACATCCGAAAAACCGCAGTATTCAGCTATTTTGGCTATAGAATATGTAGTAGTGGACAGCAGCTCCTTCGCGTGATCCAGTCTGAGATTAATTAGGAACTGATGCGGCGGAACTCCGTAGCGCTCACGAAAAACCGTCCGAAATCGAGAAGTTGATAGGTTTGTGCGTTTAGCCAAGTCCTCTATGCAGAGTGTTTCTGCAAGATGAAATGAAAAATAAGACGGAATCCAATCCAAGTCATGAGGATAGTTTGATTTGAGATTGGCAGGATTGGAGTGGTCTTCAATGATGTGATGCAGGAGCTGAGTAGCTATTCCTTGCGCCTTTAGCTTGGATAAAGGATTCGGTTCAAGCCAGCTTTCTATCATTTCCAACAACAAATTCCGATAAAGGTACGGCTTGCTGGGCTCTAGCAGAACTGGGATCGACAATCCTTCAAAGTCGTTAAGTTTAGGCTGCATGAGATGTTGGAAGGATTGGAGATCGATCTGTCCTGGTTTTGTCGGAAAGCTCTTCTCCCTGTCAGTGTGGAAGAAAAAGTCCATATGAGCAAATGGTGTTGCATTATCAGCGAAAGCTTGTAAGTCATGCACGGATCCGGGTTGTAGTAGACAGAATTGCCCTTCTTGGAGCTGATATTTAGTTCCATCGGCGACGATCGTTAGTTCTCCTTTTTGTATATAGATGAGCAAATAATCTAGTAGCTTCCGGAAAGGAGAATAATAGGCGGAACGTACAGGGAAATCGCTCTCTCTTATGTAGGGGACGATGGGATGGGTGTTAGCAAATGAAAACAGATTCATGATAGCCACCTTTATATTCAGTCATTTTATACAACTAAAACGATCATTACACACAAAGACCAAACTGTCAAAATTCCTTACAATTAGCTATGTAATGAATGATTGATAAACAAGGAGCGGATTCGAAATGAGCATAATTAACAACCTTCCCGATTTGAACGAGGTATATGATCTTCCCGAAGAGCAAATTCGCAATTACAAGCGCGATGGACATACAATTGTGAGAGCATTAGCGAAACAAGACGAAATTTCCATCTATCGCGATGTAATCAGTGAGATAGTTAAAGAAAAGAACTACCAATCAAAACCGATGGAAGAACGGGATACGTATGGTAAAGCTTTTATTCAGATCTCAAATCTATGGAGAATGAGTGAATCCGTTGAAAAGTTTGTTATGGCGCGCCGTTTTGCAAAAGTAGCCGCTGATCTGATGGGAGTTCCATCGGTAAGAATATATCATGATCAAGCCTTATTCAAAGAGCCAGGGGGCGGACATACGCCATGGCATCAGGACCAAATCTATTGGCCATTGGACACGGACAAAACAATAACGCTATGGATGCCGCTTGTTCCCATTGCGAAGGAAGTTGGATCAATGAACTTTGCTTCCGCTACTCATGGCCATGGCATTATTACGAAGCAGGAGATTTCGGATGAATCGCACCGCACCTTCAAGGAATACGTTGAGGGTAAAGGTATAGAGCAGGTAAACTATGGTGCTATGGCAGCTGGAGACGCTACGTTTCACTCGGGGTGGACGCTCCACAGCGCACCAGGCAATCCAACAGAACAGATGCGCGAGGTAATGACCATTATCTATATTGCGGATGGGCTGCCTATTGCTGAACCGGATAGCAATGCACGAAAAAATGACTTGGCAAATTGGTTTCCAGGACTTAAGCCGGGAGATATTGCTGCAAGTCCCCTTAATCCCATTGTTTATCCTTAGGCCTTTTAAGAAATCGTTCTTGCTTCTGCAAGAACGATTTCTTGCTTTTCGATAAACTGATATCGAGGTGTCTCCGTAAAAAGTCATTTTATTGCTTATGCCGCAGAGAGATCGCGTTCTTCCAGACCATACAAAAACTCGAAAAAAAGGAGGCACAATGTAATGTTGCCTACGGAAATAGTTTAACAGCATATGGAATTTGGTGCCGGACGGAGTTCAGAGACCTTATTTACTAAAGTTATTGCTATCCTTGAAGTTGAAATGAATCGATGCGTCAAATTTAGGAAATGGCAGATATGAATTTTTAACTTCACCCATATTACCGCGCATTAAATGTATACTGTGATTTTCATTCAAGACTCGAGTGCTTGTTGGGATATAACGAATGGTTAAGCCTGCACGACGATGAGGTGAATGATTCGCTTTTGAGCCATGTATGATGTTCGGATGATGAATGGATACACTCCCTGACTTTAATACGAGGTCTACTGCTTTGGATTCATCAACGTACTTCTTCTCAATTTCTGAACTCAGTACGTTCTCAACCTCGAAGCTACCTTTCATCTCTTGTAATTGTATTTTGTGAGACCCGGGAATAACACATAAACAACCGTTCTCAACGATGGAATCATCCACAGCTAACCATAAGGTAATGACTTTCATGGGTTCTAACGGCCAATAGCTGCCATCTTGATGCCATAGGACTGGTTGACCAGTAAAAGCAGGCTTGCTAATATAATGGGAAGCAAAAAGGGCAATGTCAGGACCTATAAATGATTCTGCGATATCCAATAACCGTTTATCGCTTACAAGTCGTAACCAAAATGGATCATGCTTAACTAAATCATTATGGAGCGCTTCAGGACGAAGATTTGGATTTTTATCTATTAACCATTGAATATGCTCCTGTGCTTCTTTCATTAGATCGCTATCAAGCACATCAGGAAAGATGAGGTAGCCCTCTTTTTCGTATTTCTCTACCATTTCTGAATTTATTATCGCTGTCATTTCAATCGTCTCCTTTAAATGTATGAATGTAATTCTTAACTCAAATGTACAAAAATACTTGGCTTGCTGTCTTTGTACGACTGAGCCTTTTTTTTATATCAGTATGCCATCTTATAAAGATCCTGTATGAAAAAAAGAAAGGAATAGATTATGGACATTCACCAACTTAATTCATTCGCTCTACATCTACAGGATCCTGATGCCGCAATTCATGTTTATTATTGGGGATATTTAGAGAAACATTATACCCATGAGCTTCATAAACACTCTTTTTTTGAATGTTGTTACATTACGAGCGGGTCTGGATACTATATCGATAATGGTGTACGTTATGATATATATCAGGGAGACTGTTTTCTTTCTAAGCCGGGTATATGGCATCAAATAGAAGGTAATTCCGGAGAAGGAATTGGAATCGTGTATCATGCTTTTGAGTTGATAGAAGAAATGTCATCAATTGAAATGATAAATGGGTATCATCGATTGCTTAAAACGAATCACGTCGTGGTGAGAGCAGAAACCCCATCCACCACGGCAACTTTATGGAACATAATAATGAACGCGGGACACTATGGCGTAGCCAACCGACAGATGCTAAAGCATATGGCTTTCACCTTGATCTTATCTATTTTTCAATTATTTCTCGATGAGGAAGACGTTGAGGAAAAAACCTTGAGTAGGACAAATGAATCCGTTATCTTGAACCAAGCCAAGCTATATATTGTAGATAACGTATCGATAAGAATCAAGTTACAGGATTTAGCCAAGCATTTACATATCTCAGTTCGGCAGCTTTCTCGTCTTTTTAAAGATGAGTTAGGTGAAACATTTTCGGATTATTATCGAAAGACCAAAATTTATGTCGCAACATCTCTTTTGGAAACATCTAGCTACTCATTGACACAAATTGCAGAATTATCCGGGTTTTACTCTATTCATCATTTCACCAAGGCCTATAAACAAGCTACCGGATATACCCCTGGACAATGGCGAAAGATGGCAGGATGGCATAATACAAGAGCATAAACCGCCTCATTAGCATTAGAAGGCAAACTTAAACAAATTCATTTATATGATGAACACAATTGGTGAGGGTTCAACCCTATTAGCGAGCCTGACCATTTGAATGTGGATATTCAATGGATGAATAAAGCTCATTATGCTTATCAAAGCAATAGCTTAGCCGGCTTCCTAGAGATGTAGAGAAAGGTAATTATAACCGGTAAACGGTAATTTATCTCGCCCTCCATACCACGTAGACATTGTAGGCCTTCGCCTTGCGGGTCAATTGTACAGGTCACATTGTCTGTGTGCGAATACAATATGGTGTATTCCAAAACTGGAAGGAGATAATTACTGTGAACCGTAATGATTCCTTTAACATGGGCAGCATGGGCAGCATGGGTAGCATGGGTAACATCGGTAACATGGGTAACATGGGCAATGTAGGCAGCATGAAAGGCGCTGAATTTTGTCCCGATTGTCCAACGCAGACGGTCTATGATCCTCCAATTACACAATACGAGGACTACTACCATCCGCAGCTTGTGAATGTCGTTCAAAATATTGAAACAGTGAAGAAACATCATTGTTGTCCTGTCTATCAGCACCATTACACGCATACAGAGAAAAATGTTATGGTTTCGAGCGTGAAACGCGGGAAACATTCTAAAGGATCTTCCAAGAATCGTTCGAAAAAATAGTCCGTATATTAAAACAATGACCCGTAAGAAAATGACACTTCACGAAGGATGTGGCCATCTTACGGGTCATAAGTATGCTTTCAGGATGATGGGTACAAAGCGGTTGTCTGTTACGGGAAAATACTCAGATTAAGTAACTCACCGATGCAGAATGACGTGAGCATAGAGGGGGAATAGTTGATCTAAATTATCATATTTAGTACAATAAAAATATCAACATAATATTGGAGTTTTTCGATAAAAAATGAAATATATACAAAAGTATAAGAAAAGGAGATTGGCAAAATGATTAATAAAGTCGGACAAATTATGTTATATGTGAATGACCAAGATGAGTCATTGAAATTTTGGACAGAAAAAGCAGGGTTTAGCTTAGTTGCTGAGGAAAATAACGGGCAAATGAGATGGATTGAAATTGCTCCAACAAACGGAGCACAAACGAGTATTGTGCTTCACAATAAGGAACTAATTGCTAAAATGCAACCTGAATTAAATCTCAATACACCTTCGTTATTGTTTTTCTCGGAAGAACTCGATAGCTTATATAAAGAATTTACGGACAATAATATCACAGTCGGAGAACTTGTAAATATGCCTTCTGGAAGAGTATTCAACTTTGCTGACAATGAAGGAAATTACTTTGCGGTTATGGAAAGAAAGTAATCACAAAATAAGAAAAACCATTTTAGCCCAGATTTTTTTCTCAAAGTAACGAAGAACGATATTTGAATATTTGATTACATAAGTGCATGAATAGAATAAACGAGGATTAGATTGCTGAGGCATCTGATCCTCGTTTTCATTTGAAATGATTCATTCCACATTACCCTTTCGGAACGTTCCGATAGGCGGTTGGAGTGGAACCGGTCAGTTTTTTAAACAGTCTCGAGAAATAGTATGGATCGGTTATGCCGATATTTGCAGCAATTTTCTTGATAGACAAACCCGTTAAACTGATCATTTGGGCAGCCTTTTGGATTTTCATACGCAAAAAATACTCAATCGGGGGGAATCCTGTTTCCTCATTAAATAATAAAATTAAATGCTGTTTAGACAAGCCGGTGTTCTTGGCCAGTTCAGGGAGCTTTATGGAATCCTTCAAGTGATCATTCATATATCGGATGGCGAGTTCCAGATATTGCTCTCTTTTTTTGTTTTTGACTGTTCCTCCTGTGCTGATCCCGATGCCGCTGATCAACTGGCGCATAGAATGAGATACGTGGGTGTGGATGGGAAGTGAGTAGGTTTTTTCCGATAGCAAAACATAACACTTTTGATTTTATTTGCGTGAAAAAGCAGATAAGATGTTGATCCATAAGAACCTTTGTCGAATGTCTTGAAATGAATTCAAATCTTGATTACCTTTAACAATGAAGACTGTAAGCGTTACATATTTCGGTACATGGTCTTGGTCCTAAGATTTCGATCGTGAAGTGGGTATCTACAAATCGATAACGAAATACGCCTGTCCAAGCGTGTAACCGGATGAAGCCGGGCACGAGCTTAAAGAGGTCACTCTTTGGTTCGTGCTTTTTGCGTTTTTCGTGACGTGGAAAGGGGGTGGATAAGCTCATCATAGATCGATCATGATGGCATGACATAATGAATTGATAGAGAGGTGATCTGTTCATGAACGTATCCTTTTTCAATGCGAAGTCAAATAAGAATAAGAAGACCATGTCTCGTTCGATTTCTTTTGTGCTAGCACTCGCACTTGTCATGCCGATGTTTACGATGCAGGGTTCAACGGTTTCCGCTGCAGAAGCATCCCAATTGCCTGAAATTTCACCCATACCGCAATCCATTCAATCGACGGGGGATGGATTCCGCATTCCGTCTGAGGTGGGTATCGTAACAGGCAGTACATCGGACCCGGCTGCGGTTCAGAGCGTCGAAGAGATACTGCGGAAGGCTGGCGTGCAGAACATCAATCGTGTCCAGGATACTGCGGTTCCGAATTCACCCGTCAATGTATGGGTTGGAGGACCTTCGGAGAATCAAGCGACAGCGGCTGCACTGCAATCACTTGGGGCTGCGGGACCAGATGATATGAAGGACGAGGGGTATGTCCTGGCTTCAGGCACGGATACATCAGGCAAGCAAAAAATCGTGCTCGCCGGGAAGACAACACTAGGTACTTTCTATGCGGCTCAGACGCTTCGTCAACTGATTACAGTGAAGGAGGGGGCATTCCGTATTCCGTCTGTAACCATTCGCGATTGGCCGAAAATGGCATGGCGCGGTTCAATTGAAGGCTTCTATGGCGACCCGTGGTCCCATCAAGATCGTCTTCGTCAAATCGATTTCTATGGCCAGCAAAAAATGAATATGTTCATTTATGCGCCTAAAGATGACCCTTATCACCGGGATAAATGGCGTGAAGCCTATCCGGCTGCGAAGTTAGCAGAGATTGCCGAGCTCGTTCAGCGATCGAAGGAGAATCATGTGGAATTTGTCTTTGCCATCTCGCCGGGAAATAGCGTCTGCTTCTCTGATGATGCAGATTTTGGGGCGCTGACGACCAAAGCGCAAGCGATGTGGGATGTTGGTATTCGCTCGTTCGCGATTTTCCTGGACGATATCGATAAGACATTACGTTGTAATGCCGATAGGACTAAATTCAACAGCGATACGAATCCGGTCGCTGCTGCGCAAGCCTTTCTGCTCAATCGATTCAAGACGGAATTCATTGATAAGCACGCAGGAGCTCATCGTCTGATTACCGTCCCAACGGATTATGCGAATATTACTGCGACCGCTTATATTAACCGATTTGCTGCCTTGGTTGATCCGAGCATTATCGTCCAATGGACAGGATCTGCTGTTGTTCCAGCGGGCATTTCGGCATCCGATGCGGATAAGGCGAATGCAATTTATAAGCATGATCTGTTGATCTGGGATAACTTCCCTGTGAATGATTATGCACGGGATCGGTTGTACTTAGGCCCGCTCTACAATCGGGATGCAGAGCTTGCTGATCATGGCATTATTGGTCTAACGACGAATCCAATGAATGAAGCGGAAGCGTCCAAAATTGCGATTTTCACAATTGCCGATTATTTGTGGAATCCCGCGGCGTATAATCCAGAGACAGCATGGCAGCTGAGCTTGAAGCGCTTCGGCGGTGAGGTTGCTGACGCACTCCGTATTTTCGCAGAGAATAATTATTCCTCTCCGCTCAATGCGAAAGAATCATTAACGATTAAGCCGCAAATCGATAATCTGTGGACGGCCTTTATTGGGGGAGGAAGCATTACCAATGCAGCGAACCAGCTAATTTCAGAATTTACGAAGCTGCAGCAAGCACCTGCTGCACTCCGCAGCGGCCTGAACAATCCGGATTTCATCGACGAAACGAAGTTCTATCTGAACAAATATGAGCTGTACGGCCAAGCGGGAGTAGAAGCGACGCAAATGCTGTTGTCTCAGAAACGGAACAACAAGCAGCAGTCGGCTGAGCATCGTACGGCGTTGAACAATGTAAGAACGCAGATCAATGCGATCACGAAGGCAAAGGCGAATCAAGTCTTCGAAGACTACATCTTACGTGCGATTCGCGAGAATGATAACTGGCTAGGTGTAGGCACATCCACACCGTTCCCGATTACGACGATGGGTACCTATCAGACGAATACCCCGGCCAAAATGCTCGATGGCAATCTGAATACGTACTTCTGGAGCAGCAATTCCCCGGCAATCAATGATGTCATTGGGGTGGATCTGAATGAGGTGCGCAAGGTATCCAACGTTCAGGTATTAATGAGCAAGAGCGGCAGCGTGAACGACTATGTCCATCACGGTGTGCTGGAGTACTCGATCGATGGAGCCAACTGGACACAGCTTGCGATATTAGAGGAGAAGCCGGAGATCAGCGTTCCGCTGGATAATCAGAAGGCGAGATTCGTTCGCATTCGTGCGACAGGAACACAGGAATATTGGGTCATTGTGCGTGAGTTCATTGTTACTTCAACCGCGATTCCGAAGGAACCTACAGCTGTTCTCGGCGGTGACGATACGGTTCAAGGTGATAATGAGTTCAAGCTGCAGCTTGGCGTCGAAAATGTCACGCAGAGCGTGTATGCCCAAGATTTAGCGATGAATTATGATGCAAACGTGATGGAATTCGTGTCGGCGAAGTCTTTGGAAGCTGGAGTGAATCTACTTCAGACGGGCAAAGATACCCCAGGCAAGCTGCGGTTTATTCTGGCGAGTGAAGGTCCGGGTCACGCGATTACTGGAGATAAGCAATTGCTGGAGTTGACCTTCAAGGCGAAAAAAGTATCGCAAATGACGGAAGGAACGATTTCGATTAGCAATGCAACATTGGGAGACCATTTGGGAGCGGAATCAAACATTGCCGTGTCCTCGTTGACCATTCAAGTGAACCCAGTGCCAAGTGATAAGACAGAGCTGAATAACCTGATTCGCACGGCGCAAGCGGCTTACGATGCGGCCGTAGAAGGTACGCAAATCGGTCAGTACCCAGCAGGTTCGAAGGCGAAATTACTAACGGCCATTCAAGCGGCTCAAGCGGTCGCGAATAACGCAAGTGCAACCGTGGACCAAGTGGCTGCGGCAATTCAAGCCTTGCAGCAGGCACTGGACACATTCAAAGCATCGGTTATCACGACGAAGCCGGGCGATGTGAATGGCGATAGCAAGGTTAGTATCGGAGATTTAGCGATGGTGGCGGCTCATTACGGCAAAACATCATCCAGTCCAGATTGGACACAAGTGAAGAAGATGGATATCAATGGTGACAATGTCATTGACATCAAAGACTTAGCTGCGATCGCATCGAAAATTATTGAATAGCAGGTAGGCGTACGAAAACGATCAGAAGCCTAAAGTCGACTTTCGATACAGCAGAAATGCTGGGTAGGAAGTCGGCTTTAATCAACACTGGTTTAAGAATGAGGTTGAAAAGTACGAATTGAATGAATGATGAGTTTCATTATCGTTATACCTGAGATCATTGCATATTATAAACAACGGCGGTTGTTTGTATAGAGCTATAAAATTGAGACCGCCTAAATCATTTATTGGTAAAATCAGTTTTAATGAGACTTTGCTACCATAAAATTAAATACTTTAAGGGGTAAAGTGAAGGATCAGCTTTTTATTATATAATATCAAAAGAAGAGAGAACATAAGTTCTAAAACGTTTATCGGTACAAATTTTTGTCATCCGAGCCAGACGGACATTATTATATGACTTTTGGGGCAGCTTTTTATTCTCGTATACTATTTCACAAAACTCGTATTTTGTACATATGTATGTAAACAGGCATGACGCCTTGTTAGATATGGATTTAATGTATGTATGACATTTGTATTTATGAGTAAAAACATAACTATGTCTCTATCCCCTAATTTCTGTTTAACACAATCAGTATTGGAACAAAAAAAAGATGTGCTTTAAGCACATCTTTATTAATATTCTTATATCAGTTCTTAAACACATTATTTTACCAATAGAATATGTTTTAATCGTTCTACGTTATTCATATAGTACAGCCTTAACATCATCATTGTCGATATTCGTTTTGTCATACCATACGAAGCCACTGTCGATTACGGAATCAACCTTTTCACCTTTTGCAGCCGCTACAGCCGCTTTAACCGTTTCGTAGCCGATACCAACTGGATTCTGAGAAACTGCGCCAGCCATTAAGCCATTTTTTATTGCATCGATTTGCGCTTTGCCGGAATCATAACCGACAACTGTAATTTGACCTTCCTTCTTCATTTCAGAAACCGCGTTAATTACCCCGATCGCAGAGCCTTCATTTGTACCGAAAAGGCCTTTCAAATTCGGATACGCTTGCATAATCGCCTTAGCTAGGTCAGTCGATTTCAAGTGATCTCCGCCACCATATTGCACATCTACAACCTTAATATTCGGATACTTTTCTTTGATACGATTAACAAAGCCTTCGCTACGGTCAATACCTGTCTGGCTTGTTTGGTCATGTCCAATAACAGCAACTTCCCCTTCACCACCGATAAGTTCAGCCATTTTATCTGCTGCGATACCTGCTGCTACAGCGTTATTCGTCGCTACCGTTGCCACTGGAATCGTGCTGTCCACGCCTGAGTCGAAGGCAACAACCGGGATTCCACCTTCTTCTGTTTTCTTCAGCAATGGAATGGAGGCTTGACTGTCAAGCGCTGCGAAGCCAATTGCACTTGGTTTCTTATCAAGAGCAACTTGAAACATTTCGAGCTGCTTATCAACTTGTGATTCATTCTCAGGACCTTCGAACGTAATAACAACGTCTAGCTCTGCCGCAGCCTTCTCTGCACCGTTCTTAACCGCTTGCCAGAATTGATGCTGGAACCCTTTGGAGATGATTGGAATGTACATTTTTTGTGTGCTGCCAGGTGCTGCAGATGCCTTCGAAGTAGCTGTTGCAGATGGATTATTACCGCCGTTCGAGCTGCATCCGCTTACAACCAATGCAAGTGATAATGCTGCTAATACCAATACCTTTTTCATGTTCATATCCCCTTTTTGAGTTGAGTTTTGATAATGTTCGTAATCTATATAATCTCCAACAGAGATGATACCTAAGTTAAGCCTTACGACGCCGTAAAATATCAGCGTATACTGCGAGCAGAATGACAAAGCCGACAACGACTGTCTGCCACTCTGGGGGTACTGACAGGATGCGAAGCCCGTTCGTCAACACGCTCATAATTAGAGCACCTATGACTGTGCCGACAATCGATCCCTTACCACCGCTTAGTGAAGTTCCACCGATGACAACCGCTGCGATGGCTTCCAGTTCATAGCCCATACCAAGTGCGGGCTGAGCCGAATTAAGGCGGGACGCCATCAGAATACCACCAAGTCCTGTAAATAAGCCTGAAATCATGTAGATAATAATCTTCCATCTCCGCACATTAACGCCGGATAGACGCGTTGCTTCCTCGTTGCTGCCGATCGCAAAGTTGTAACGGCCGACGATTGTGCGGGACAATAGCAGACTTCCCACAATTGCAGCAAGGAAGAATATCAATACAGCATTAGGGATGTCAAAGCCTGGAATAAGGTCACCAAGCACTGAGCCCAGAGAAATTTTCATAAACAATTCATTATCCGTGAAATAAATCGGCTTCGTGCCCGAGATGACGAGCGCAAGTCCTTTGGCGATCATCATCATCGCAAGTGTAGCGATGAAGGGCGGGATTCCGAGACGTGCAATTACAACTCCGGAGAACAGCCCGCATATCCCTCCCGTTAACAGCCCGCCGATAATACCAACCCACACAGGCAATCCCCACATCGTAATGAAGACTCCCGTCATGACCGCACTCAGCGTCATAACTGTTCCGACCGACAAATCAATGCCGCCCGTAACGATAATGAACGTCGCGCCAAGTGCTAATACTCCGATTACCGCCGTGGAGAGTAAAATCCCAACGATATTGGAAAAGTTAAAGAAATTGCTCGATGCAATTGAAAAAAAAACAAAAAGCAAGATCAAGCTCCCGAAAGCCAAAAATTGCTGAAGCCCCGCAGTGAATACAAAACGTTGTTTCTGAGCAGATCCTAGTACTGGCTTCATTCTATCCCTCTCTTTCTTAATCACCTTCTACTAGCTAATCCGGTCAGTTGCATACGTCATAATCTGTTCTTGCGTAGCGAGTTCATCATTCTTGAGCTCACCTGTAACTCTGCCCTCGCACATGACGATAATCCGGTGGCTGAGCCGCAATATTTCCGGCAGTTCTGAACTGATCATAATAATCGATTTCCCCGAGTCAGCAAGGTTTTCAAGCAGTCTATAGATCTCGCTCTTAGCACCGATATCGATTCCGCGTGTCGGCTCATCGAATATGAGAATGTCGCAGTCTCTCGTTAACCATTTGCCGATAATCACTTTCTGTTGATTGCCTCCAGACAAGTTTTTCAGCTTCTGTCCGATACCGGGTGTCTTGACCTTTAACTCTTCGACTACTTTCTGCGACACATCAGTCATTCGTTTGTCATTAATCCATCCGAAGCTTTTTGCGAAGCGGCCTAATGTCGCCATCGCTATATTTGTCTTAACATCCATTTCGACCAGACAGCCAAAATGCTTTCTATCTTCGGACAGATAACCGATACCATACTTCACTGCTTGATAGGGCCCAGAAATCTGCACCTTACGGCCATGGATGAAGATTTCCCCTGAGTCGATCGAATCAGCGCCGAAGACTGCTCGGGCCAACTCGGTTCTTCCAGCCCCGACGAGCCCAGCAACGCCAAGAATTTCCCCCTTACGCAGCGAGAAACTCACATCGTGGAGTCTATTCCCACGATTCAGCTTGCGCACATCGAGCACGAGCTCTTTTTCATTGTCCTCCTGGCGATCTTGCTTGGCAGGCTGATAGATTTCCCGGCCTACCATCATCGCAATAATTCGGTCGATGCTTACTTCTTCAGTTGACACCGTATCTATGTAGCTGCCATCGCGCATGACCGTAATCCGATCCGTGATCCGCTTTAATTCCGCCATCCGGTGAGAAATATATACGATTCCTACGCCTTTCGCCCGCAACTGGTTGATCATCTTAAACAGCTCTTCAATCTCAGTATCACTAAGCGCTGCCGTTGGCTCATCCATAATCATTACCTGCGAGTCATAGGAAATGGCTTTTGTAATTTCAACCATCTGCTGCTTGGCAACAGTCAGATCTGACACTAGTGTGGTCGGATCAATGTCCAAATTCATCTGCTTTAATAAAGTTGTAGTCTTTCTATTCATCTCTTTATCATCAAGAAACAGCTTAATAGCTTTACGTGGCTCTCTGCCAATAAAGATGTTCTGAGCGACGGTCAGATCTGGTGCCAGATTAAGCTCCTGATGAATCATACTAATTCCAAGCTGCTGAGCTGTTCGCGTATCCGGGATATGAACTTCTTTCCCTTTATAGATAATGCGTCCCCCATCTTTCGAATACACGCCAGTCAATACTTTCATCAATGTCGATTTACCTGCACCATTCTCTCCAACAAGAGCGTGCACCTCGCCGGATCGGAGCTCGAACTGACACTGCTTTAATGCATGGACACCAGCAAAATGCTTCTCGATTCCTTCCATCTCTACAACAACTTGACTCATCGTTTCCCCCCTCTCAACTCCTTATTCCTATTGTTACTATTTAATTTACACCCTCTGCCCCTTAACTTAAATGTGGTTTTCGCTTGAAATACTCGAATATTTTTGGAATTGCTAAAAGCAGCCGTCCCGATTATTTCCGGAACAGCTGCTTTTCACTTAAAGGATAAGAAAACAGGGCTGCTCATACGCAGTTAAAAACTACGTATGGGACAGCCCTATTTCGAATTAACACTATCCGATGATTAATCTAGCGATTGCAGCCAAATCTAAAATATCAATGACTCCATCTGGAACGATATCATATGATTGGATACTTTCCCAATCTGGACTTGCGCTATCCTTACCATAATGAGCAGCAATTATCGCCAAATCACCGATACTTACTTTCTCGTCATGATTGACATCGCCTGGTATTCCAGGAACTTTCACAGTAACCTCCACAGTGTGGGAAGACAGCTCAGCTGTTACATCCACACCTTCCCCAGTGCCAATCGTAGCCGAAACAATTGCAATGTCACCTTTTGCTGTCGCACTAATCTCTTTCGCTTTGAACGTCAGCTCTATGATTTCAGCATCCGCCGTAACCGCTTGATCGGCTCCAAGACTAGCAAGCACTAATCGAATTTCGCCTGGAACACTCGTTTCTGGTTCAAAAATGCTTACCCCTGCCATTAACGAGTCGGCCTTAACGTATTCGAATAGGTTCGCATCATAATTTAGTTTAACGTACTGGCCATAAATCGTTTGTGTCACATCGCTAAGTCCATATTTTACAGTGAACAGATTTCCATGCTGAATCGCATTCGGCCCTGTTAATGTAGTCGCTAGCGACGGTATCTCTTCCGGTACATCAGCTTCTAATGTAATCGCAATCGATTGAGCCTCTTTCGCTGTAAAACTAGCGCTTTGGGTTACAAAACCAGTCTTACTTACCGTGTACGTGTATTCACCTTTTTCCGGTAGTGTGAAGGTGCTACCATCGCTACCTGAACTGTATAGGTACCCGTCAGCATCCTTTATTTCAATTGAAGCATCTGCAGGCGAAACATCAAATTTGACATCTCGGTAAGCTGCAGAACCGCCATCTGCTCCTATTAAGCCTAATTTAATATAGGAGAAGTTAAAATCTGCTCGCGTCCAAAATACATAAACATCTTTTATACCGGTGACATTCACATTCGGGGTTATAGTTGCCTCTGTGAGATTTTTATAACCACCCGTATTGATGAAACTATCCAAAGTAGCAATCGTTGTAGCTTCTTCCACTGTTCCCTTGCCCGGCTCGGCAATCCGAATATGAATTTGTCTCGTTGTGTTTGTCGGTGTTGCATAGCCGATGGCGATACTTTCGAGACCATTCTGTAGGTCAACGCTGTTGTATTTCAGCCAGCCATTATTACCAGCGTACTCAACCCACTCCTCGCTGAACCTCATTTTACCTTCGCTATCATTGCCAGCAGATTCCCCGTTTCGATCTATCCCCCTAAGCTTGATGGATTGAATCCCCAATTTCACTTCAAGACTTGAAGAAATCAGCGGATTCTCGGTCGAAGTAGCGACAATGATAATGTCCTGATTTTTGGCACCTTCTTTTATTGTAAGTACGCCATCGTCGCTAATTTTAACGCCCGAGTACCTTCCGCTCAAACTCCACTTCACATTGTTACTGCCCATTTCGGTTGAACCGTCCGAATATTCGACCCCTGCCAAGTAGGTCACATCCTTACTACCCGTTGCAGGCAAGCTGATTTGTGTATCACCCACAATCGTAATCCCCGCTGGCGGTTCGCTGTCCTTATTCATGAAAAATTGCAACGATTTTAAGTTGACTGGTTGAACAAAAGAAACATACAGATCATGTGCCCCACTTATTTCGTAGTCCAAGTTAGCAGAAAACGTCTTGTAACTGTTGAGATCTCCTGTATGATTCACAAGAATATTCGCAATCACTTCTCCATCTGGCTTATCCAGTCGCAACTCAATTTCCCCCAACCCTCTTAGGTCCTTCTTATCAGAGGCTGCTTCAATGAAAACCTTAGTTGCTCCTTTGTCGAATTGCACATTTTTGAATACTGCATAATCACCGGCAGCAGCTCCTTGCAGCGCAGCAGTACCTTTGATAATTTGGCCGTAAAGGAAATTGGCATCTACTGCATGCATCACTTCATAAGGGTTAATCTTATCGGCTTGAATAATAATCTCATAAGTCGCACCTTTTTGGGCATCAATGACAATGGTGTTGCTATCTACGATTGTATAAGCAACCGCTTTGCCGCTACTCACTACAGTAGCAGTGCTGATATTACTCCCTTTTACCGTTATGGAACCTGTAGTACCCGTTTTTAATACCGCCGACGTGAGTTTCGACTGCTCCCAAGCCATGTCGACCTCCACATTCCCTCTAGCTTTCAAGCCAGACACACTGCCTAGGTTCCATTTGGAAGGAAGTGCTGGCAGTAACTGGATTGCCCCGCCTTGACTTTGCAGTAGCATCTCAGTTATGCCGGAAGTTGCACCGAAATTCCCGTCAATCTGGAATGGAGGATGCGTATCAAACAAATTGCTCAGCGTTGAATTGTAAAGTTGCTCCTTGAGTAGCTTTTGGGCACGATCGCCATCGTGAAGGCGCGCCCAGAAGTTAATCTTCCATGCTTTACTCCAGCCTGTTCCGCCGTCACCGCGGGTATTTAAAGTTACTTTCATAGCTTCGACAAATTTGTCATCCTGTTCACTGCGTCCCGCAACTACTTGCGATCCGGGGTGTAGTGCGTACAAATGATTCACATGACGGTGGCCGTTATCACCTGTAAGGTCCATATTCACTTCGTCTTTCCATTCCATAAACTGCCCGCCAAGTCCAATCTTTGGTCCTGCAAGGCGGGACTGTGCATCCACAATTTCAACCAATTCCGAACTCTCAATATTCAGAACCTTACTTGCCTTGATCACCTCATCGTAAATTCCCCAAACTACGCTTTGAACTTCAGTCGCGCCCAGAGAGTAGGGTCCGTGTTCTGGAGAATAAGATGGATTCGCAACCAACGTGTTGTCACGTGTATCTACCCATAGCGTATCCACCCAGAACAATGCAGCACCTAGCAGTACGTCATAATACTCCCGAAGAAATTCTTCATCCATCGTGAATTGATAACGCTCCCAGATATGTTGCGCTAACCAAGCCCCATCTTCAGGAGAGAAAAAAGCGCTACTTGTCGCAGGGGCGGTATTTCCCCATATATTGTTCTCATGGTGTGTTGTCCAACCTCTGACTGGATCGCCTGCCGGCGTGACGTAGCCATGCTGGGCGCTCAATTCCCCTCTCGGCACTAAGCTTTTAATATATTCGATCAAAGGCAGATTACTTTCCGAAAGATTAGTTTGCTCTGCAAGCCAATAGTTCATTTGCAAATTGATATTGGCATGGTAGTCCGCGCTCCATGGCGGATTCGTTCCGTTCGCCCAGATTCCTTGCAGATTAGCTGGCAAAGACCCTTCTCTGGAAGATGCAATTAATAAATACCTGCCAAACTGATAGAAAAGCTGCTCCAAATAACGGTCTTCCATTTGTGTATTAGTTCTTGCATAGCCGGCCAACAATTGGTCCGTCGGCTTATTTGGAAATGGTGCGTTCATCAGGTTAAGCTCCACACGGTCAAACAGTTCTTTATAATCGGCAATATGGTCTTCATACAATTTGTCAAAGCCTTTCTCTGCGGCTGCTTCAAGTCTCGCACTAACATTGATAAGTGGATCTTTGTTAGTGAAATAGTTGAAACTATCATCCATGGACTGCAAATAGTTCGTGCCTGCAGCCATCAGGATCAGGATGGAATCCGCATTTTCCACCTGAATGCCATTATCCTTCGCAACCATCGTTCCACCAGTAGGAATAACCTTAATTTGCTGAGCAAAGTGCAGCGTATTGCCAAAATCCGTAGCGGCATTGGCCTTATTATGGTCGCTTGGCCACCCGGTCATCGTTATGGTGTCCCCTGCTGAAGAGATTGTCTTGATTTTTTGGGCAGATGTCACATTGACGAACTGATTAATCTTCCCGGATTCTGTCGAACTCAATCGTATAGCCATCACTCTATCCGGATTACTTACGAAATATTCCTTCGTCATCTCAGCGTCATCCAGTTGATAAGAGACATTGGCAACCGCATTATTCAAATCAAGTTCTCGTTTGTAATTGGTAACAACATGTTCCTCCGGAATAGTACTGTTGTCGAATAGAACCTCTAAATCGGACATTTGCAGCGCTTGATTGTTTCCGTACAAAGAGGTTACGGTGAGCTTGAAATATTGGTAGGAGCCGGGCTCATCCAGTTCAAAAACTTGAACTTGCTTCCGTCCCGCAAGTGCAAAATTCGTTACCGTATCGATGGTTGTAAATGTTGTTCCATCGTTGGATGCGGAAAGCGTCCAGTTCTTCGGATCCCTACCCTGCGCATCATTACCTGTCGTAATGGAGTAGGAGCGGGTTGGGATTTCTTCATTGTATTCCCAATCAATCACATATTCAGCTGCTCCGGCATGACCATCGGCGAAATACTTAGTGTCCTTATTCCCATCAAATAGCATACTAATAGTCTCGTTCTGATTTTTTGTGTTATCCTGAGCGGTATAAAAACGGCTGATGAAGGGCTTCTCCAAAGTTAGATCACGTAGCCATATGGAACCCAATTCCTGATAGGAACCAAAATTTTGCTTTGTTCCAATTAGACCATTTGCTCCATTGATTAGATTCGTAAGTGAACTAGGAACACTGTAATTTCGAGCGATAACTTTGCCATTCGCATCGACGTAAGGAGCCGTTCCTTTGGAATATTCCGTCATCAAGTCTTGTAATTGCGTTCTAGCTTGCTGAAGAACGCTATGCTTAGCCTCTGCACTGCCTTTATGTCCTCCGTTATAATCGGGATTCGCGCCGGGACCACCCGACCAAAGCGATTCTTCGTTAATTAGGATTTGATCCTTATCAGCGCCGCCAAATACCATTGCGCCCATAAATCCATTTCCTAGTGGGAGCGCTTGCGATTCCCAGCTCGTTGCAGCCTTTGTATACCATGTCTTCAGCGGAACTTTACTGGCAGTTACAAGTGGAATTTCTCCCGATGCAGAAACGGGGTTAGCAATGATTCCCGAAATGGCCATCGTTACTGCAAGCGCAGAACAAGCAATCTTTTTTAACATAAAGCTACCTCCTCAAATTCTGTATTATGTCCTCCTGTGAACTGCTCATTTCCCTGTACTTACCGTGGAATGACGATCACCCCAATTCCCCTCCTTTACCTCTTCTTATTCATTGATTAACCAGATTCCAAGTATTTCCTTTTGATTATTATTCAAATGCTAAACTAAGACAATGTAAAATTGTCCACAAGCAGTCGATTATTTTACTTTCGGTGTATCGTGCAGAAACACTATAAGAATTCACCAAAATAAATGATGCAATTGATTCAGTCGAAAAAATTAAGCCAATTATGTAAGGTGACGAAGAGAAGAGCAAACGCCAAAAAGCACCTCAAGGTGACATTAAGCACCTCGGATGCTAAGTGAGATAGAAGAGGAGCCACCCTAACTACTTGCCAACGAATGGAAACAGCAACTTCTGATTTTCCTCTTCATACATATTTTGTTTGGTGATAACCACTGACCCCGTATCGATCTGCTTCTGTACTTTCTTTCCTCGGACCGCCTCTACCGCCGTCTTGACACTTAAGTACCCCATCTGAAATGGTCTCTGAATAACCGTAGCCTTCATCACGCCTTCGTCCAGCAGTTTAATTTCATTCACCGAGCTATCGAATCCGATCAGCTTGACTTGCTCACTAACCCCTAGCTCCTGAATCGCTCTCCCCGCCCCGACTGAAGTCGGCTCATTCAGCCCGATGATCCCTAGCACATCAGTATGCGTCTGCAATATTTCCTTTGCTTTCAAATAAGCTTTCTGTTCGGACCCCTCGACAAAATAAGTATCCAATCGTTCAATATTCGGATGCCCGTCCAGCAGCTCTAGCACTCCTTTTTCACGATCAATATGGGAAGCCGCATTTTTGACATAACTAATGATTGCGACTTTGGACGGACCTTTAAGCTCTTTCAACATCGCCTGCCCGGCTTCTCTGCCGGCTCTGACGTTGTCTGTCGAAACGATGCTTTGGGCAATATCGGAATTGATCCCTGAGTCGACAATGATCAGATTAATCCCCTCTTCCACGACCTGATTGGAGATCGGCACCAATTGATCAAAATCGGTGGCGGCGAGTACGATTGCATCAGGTCGTTCGTCGATCGCTTTCTCCACTAATGCAATCTGTCCCTCTACATCCGTTTCATCTTTAGCCCCCCACACCTGAATGTTCACATCGAACTCTTGGGCAGCTACGTGCACCCCATCAACCAACACCTGCCAGAATTCAATAGAAGCATCATTAGATTTAATAATGACTGTAACGTCCAGGGACTTTTTGCTCGACAATCCTTTAGATCCATAAATGAAACTCACCGCAATAACCAGAACAACAACAATCACTCCAATGATCCACCTATGCTTTGCTATACTCATTTGTCCTCCTCCAGTGGCGGAAGAGATTTGGGAAAGTGAATATACACCGTTGTTCCTTCGCCCGGTATGCTCTCATAAGCTAATCCATATTGCTGGCCAAAATAGAGCTTAAGCCGTTCATGAACATTCAGCACTCCGACTCCCCTCCCTCCCCCTGTTCCTAACCTTGGGATCAAAATGGTTCTCAACTTTTCTTCATCCATCCCGTTTCCATTATCTTCGACAATCAGCAGGACTGCAGATTCCGTTTCCTCCGAACGAATTCGGATAAAGCCAGGTCCGCGTTTCATCTTAATACCGTGATAGATCGCATTCTCGACAATCGGCTGTAAAATAACTTTAATCGTTTTGTACTCCCAAACCGTATCGCTGATTTCAATTTGATAGTCCAGCTTGTTTTTATAGCGCATTTTTTGAATCATCAAATAGTTCGTAATATGCTCGATCTCATTCCTTATCGAAACAAGCTCTTCTCCTTTACTTATCGATGCGCGGAATAACTTGGCAAGCGCCGAGGTCATTAAGACGACTTCCTGTGATTTATTACTTTCCGCCATCCATACAATAGAATCCAATGTATTATATAGAAAATGCGGGTTGATCTGAGCCTGCAGTGCGTTCAGTTCACTTATACGCTTCTGCTCCTGATCGTGCACCACCTGCTTCATTAGCTCTTTTATTTTGCCAACCATAATATTAAATGTCCTTGCTAACCTACCAATCTCAAACGATCTCGGAACGGGCACATGAATGTCAAAATTCCCCTTCTCTACTTCTTTCATATAGCTCTGCAATTGCTTAATCGGTTGGCTCACTCGCTGTGACATAAGGAAAGAAATCACAATCGCAATGATAATACAGATAAGGCCTAGCAAAAAAAATGACATCCGAATCTCATTCTGATTGCCGATAAGCTCATCCACATAGGATACACCGACAATTTTCCAACCGAAATCTGAATCCTGTACGGTATACATCCGACTATCACTACCTTCATCACTTGTGAAGGTTCCACGCTCGATTTCCAGTACCTCATCAATCATTTCAGACTTCAATTTACTGTATATTAGCTGTTGTTGGGGGTGATAGACTATATTCCCGCTGGAATCGACGATAAACAAATAGCCTCTTTGACCAAGCCTGATATCTTTGAACATGTCATTCATTACACTGAAATTTAAATCTGCTAGGAAGATACCTAACTTTTTATCACCATCCCGGCTCATTAGCTCCCTACTCAACGACACAACCCATGGATAGTGGTCCTTAAACACAGGCTGTACATGCGATGGAGAGATGACGCTCTGTCCGCCTGCTTCCTGAGCGTTGCGATACCAGCTCAAGCTTGTCCGGTCGATGGACGAATTAAGCTCCAACTCCCTCCGCCCCGAGACAAACTGACCGTTATAGCTAAACACATTAACTGAAGTAATGTCGCTTCTAGATACGAGCATCGATTCCAGCAGCTTCGATATCATTTCTTTAGCTTCCTTTTCTTCCGTTAAGGTTGCAAAGCTTTCTTTGGATAGATAATCCTGCACGAGGGGGTTGCCAGCGACTAGCTCCGACATGTAGGTCATGCCATTCACGTAAGATTTAATATTGTTGTTCACTTGCTTCACAAGCTCCGTCGTATATTCCTGTGCTTTCGTTTGAACAGCATCTTGTGTCAAGTAATAAGAAATTACACTCATAATCATAATTGTCATCAATATGAGCAAAACAGAGGAAAGCACCATATTCGTCTGAATACTACGGAACCGCGAGAAGATATTCACCCTGCATCACACTTTCTGTTTATTCATTTTATTGCGGAATTCCGTTGGAGTATCTCCCGTATATTTCTTGAAAGCTCCGCTGAAATAATGCGGATCGCTATACCCAACTGCAAATGCGACCTCATAGCTCTTCATTGATGTTAAATTCAACATCTCCTTGGCCCTCTCCATTCGTTCGTCCGTTAGAAACTCTATGAATGATCGCCCATTTTGCTGCTTAAATTTGCTACTGAAATAACTTGTACTCATCGATACTTGCTTACATACCGACTTTAAAGATAATTTAGAATCCATATAATGCTGTCTCACATAATCCATGGCCATAGCGATTTGACGCGCACTCTGGTCCTCACGCTTGCTTTGGATAACCAATACCGCTTTTCCGCATAAATCCTTCATCCAAGATTCAATTTCATCTAAGGTAGCAAAATGATTGATTTCCGTAATCAGATTTTTGACTTCACCGAACACTTGTGGGCTGTTGCTGTCCATTTCGTAGAGCGTGTGCATTAATGACAATATAATACGCTGAAGATATATATAGCAGATGTCGATGGGAAATACATGGTCTCGAAACTTCGAGAACAAACTCTCCATCCATTCGTTCATCTCTTGCAGCGTTCCTGTTTTTAGTTTTGTAATTAGCTCGTTTTCCAGTTTGACAACTGAAAGCAATTCCGGACGTTCACGCTGCTCCATATCCGCGATCCGAATAATTTCATTCATACCGATCACAAATCTATAATCCAAAGCGGATAATGCTGACCGGTGAACAAGGGGCGCATTGTCTTCCCATCTAGCGGTATGCCCGATCCCGATCGAAGCTTTAAGTGGCAAGAAGGAAGTAACTGCGCTATGTATTTCTTCAGCTTTTAGCATGGCATATTCCAGCAATTGTTCACTATCATCGCCGGACAGTAGGACGAATACACGGTTTTCCCGATCCCGGAAAATAACAGTCCCTATGTATGTAGCCGTAATTTCTTGCACTATATTAAATACAGCAAATCGTAAGAGCTCCTGCTCGAATAAAGTCGAGGGTAAGCTTAATCCAAATTCGTCCACATCAATAGCAAGCTCAACTACTATCGGACCGTTCCATTGGATTTGAAAATCATTGCATCGTTCCTTCACTTGCTTCTGGGTCATCGACGAAGATACCAAACGTTCCAGAAAACGCTCCTTCAATAGTGGAAAGCTTTCCGTCAATTGACGCTTCAGCAACTCATAATCTTGAACTCCCCTTCTTTCGAGATCTAATTCTGTAGCTACTCTTCGCATAACAGTCTCAAGCTCGGCTGCTGTAACCGGTTTCAATATATAATCTGTAGCTTGCAATTTAAGCGCTTGCTGGGCGAATTCGAAATTGTCATATCCCGTGAGGATAATAACCTTTATTGTCGGCTCACTTGTCGCTAGCTCGCGAGTCAGTTCAATGCCGTTCATGAATGGCATCCCGATATCTGTAAGTACGACATCAGGCTTCTCGCGCTTAATAAACTCCAGCGCTTCCAATCCATCCTCGCAATCGCCTATACATACAAAGCCGAGCTGCTCCCAATTCATCTGGTCCTTAATCGCTTCCCGTATTAATGCTTCATCATCCACGATCAACAATTTATACATCGAATTCCCTCCTCTTAGTGCCATGCTACATGGTCAACCAACCAAACGAGTGAATTTCACAACTAACAATGTATCCTATTCGACGAGAAGATCCATTATCCTTGGATCAACTGCCAAAAATGTATAAAACTGACTAAATTATAATGATACAATGAATACTGATGTGCCCGTTCCTAAAAACTCGGCTGAATCACTACATAGAAATGTGATTTCAGAGATTTACATCGTATTTAAAGAGATTTTTCCATTTTTTTAAAAAGTACACCGTGATATCCTTGGTTTGTAATAATTACGTTAAAAACTCTGAATTAGGTAGTAATTTGGAATCCAAATGGGGGTGAATGGAAGTAAAAGTAACGTTGATGGAGTAGTAAGGAGGTTCAGTTCACTTTGTACCGCTTTATTTTTTTGCAATTTATCATTTTCTAAACAAGGAGAGGTTTAAAATGTTAAAAGGCAAACACTTCAAAAGTCTCACCATTTTAACGTTACTGGGGTTAATGCTCATGAACTTCGGGCCAGCCATTACTAATGTTCAGGCTGAAGCAGCTAATGGACAAGTTGAAGAGGGTCTGAAAGGAATACCAGGAACAGTTGAACATAGTTCAGATGAGAACACCGCCGCTTGGCAGCGTTTACAATATGGAATGTTTATTCATTGGGGATTGTTTTCACAGCTAGGAGGCGTTTGGAATGGAGCACCTGTCACCAGAGGCTACAGTGAACAAATTCAGATGTGGGCAAACATTCCTGAAAAAGATTATATCGAGGCTGCAGCCAATACCTTTACAGCTGAAAATTTCGACCCAGACGCGGTCTGCTCTCTGGCAAAAGACGCAGGGATGAAGTATATCGTTATCACTAGTAAGCATCACGATGGTTTTGCTATGTTTGATACAGCTACTACAGATTATAATATTGTAGATAAAACTCCTTACGGAAAGGATCCATTAAAGGAACTTGCGGACTCGTGTCGTAGCATAGGATTAGGGTTTGGTGTTTACTTCTCGCTAGTCGATTGGAACCAAGGACATGCATTTGATGGTAACAATAATAATCCGATACCAGCATCGATGGAACCAATCATCGAAGGTCAATTGAAAGAACTAATGACAAACTACGGTCCTATTGCTGAGGTATGGTTTGATATGTCCTCACCAACCAAAGCTCAAAGTAAGAAGTTTGCTAATATCGTTCATGAGCTTCAACCAAACACCGTTATAAATAGTCGGATTTGGAATAACGAAAGTGATTTCCGTACATTAGGAGATAATCAGGTTCCTACTACTATAATTGACGGAGCTTGGCAGACACCTGCCTCGATTTATCATTCCACTTGGGGATACCGCAGCTGGCAAGTACGCGACAACCTTGAAGGAAAGGTTCGGGATCTTGTAGTAGGTTTAAGTAGTGTAGTTGCACGTGGCGGCAATTACCTGTTAAATATAGGTCCTCGTGGCGATGGCTCAGTTGTTGAATTTGAGGCTGATGTACTTCGTGCAATTGGAGACTGGCTTGAAAGGCATCCTGGAGCTGTAACTGGGGCTTCGGCAACTAGTTTCGGTAAACAATCTTGGGGTGAAGTAACGGTAAACAATCAAGACTTGTTCTTACACGTGACTAATTGGCCGAAAACAGGGAATCTGAAGCTTCCTGGGCTTGCAACCCAAGTTCTTAAAGTAGAAGGCGATGGAAATACCGGAGAATTAGAATGGCATCGTAATGGTAATGATCTTGTAATCAAATTACCTGATCAGCCAACAGATTCGATCCTTCCGGTAATTAAGGTCGGATTAGCTGATGAGCTTCGCATTATTCCTGCAAAGACACAATTGGTTTCTAATGAAGGAACATGGACTCTTAATTCAACTAACGTCGACCTAGGACGTAGTTATGCTGATGGTGGTAGTTATTATACAAACAAGCAAACTACAATTCGTCACACTGCCTATATTGTTAGCCCAAAAAGCGGTCAAGTGTACCTTGAACTGAGTGGGAAAGCAATTGCAAATGAGAAATATCGAGTGGAAATTGGGAATCGCTCTTATGTTGTAACGGGTGATCAACTTACTAAGGAAAAGATCGGGCCATTCACAGTCCCTGCCAACGAGGTAACTCCATTTACGATTACGCTCGCAGAACCCGCTTACTTTTCCATGGATCTCGGATTGCAATTCACCTCAGCACGTATAGCGATGCAATCTAATGCAGCGATGTTGAGCGGCGCAGCGAATATCGATGCCGGCAGTTCGTTCGACTTAACTTACGGATTATCTAATGTGATAGGCGACATCTATGCGCAGGATCTGACGTTCTCCTATGATCCGGCGAAAGTGGATTTTGTTGCTGCCGATTCTTTGAAAAATGGAATACAAGTAATATCCCAGAAAGAAACACCGGGCCAAGTTCGAATTATTGCAGCCAGTCTGGGAGCGGATCAAGTTTTAAATAACGATGGAAATTTACTGAAGCTATCATGGAAAGCCAAACCGCTCACCGAATCGACGCAAACGGAAATCAGCCTGTCCAATGTAATTGTATCGGACGGTAATGGCGTAGAAACACAGCTCCAAAACGCAGTTCACAGCATGTCGATCACTTACACAGCTCCAGCCGATAAAACGGAATTGAACAACGCAATAAGCAATGCTCAAAGCACATACGATTCAGCTGTAGAAGGTGATAAAGTCGGCCAATACCCTTTTGGTTCGAAAACAGTTCTGAAAGCAGCGATCGAAAGCGCCCAGGCAGTTGCAGACAATGCGAAGGCTACTCCAGAGCAAGTGAATAAGGCCGTATCCGATTTGAATGCTGCATTGTCGGCATTTACCGCTTCAATTAATGTGGCAATTCCGGCAGACATAAACGAAGACGGTAAAGTTACTATCGGTGACTTGGCGATGGTAGCAAGCCACTATGGCAAAACGTCCACAGATCCAGATTGGGAAACGATTTACAAAGTTTCCGATCTGAACAATGACGGCAAGATTGATATTCTAGACCTAGCGATCGTAGCCCAATTGATTCTCGGATCTTAATACTCATTACAATTGAAAAGCTGTCCCGCACTAGCAGAATAACCTGCTGCGGGACAGCTTTTTTATATTGCAGATGTCAATTAGATATACATGTTCTCGAAGCTTCGAGAACAAACTTCAGGAGAGGATAGAATTATGGGAAGTTCTCCAATAGCTCTTTCTTGTGTTGGCGTATTCCCATGCTTTCTGTTTCTGGGTACCGAATGTTCGATAATCAAATGACCGTTTCTTGCGGGTCATGGTGCGAATACTCAACTCTCGATGAATGGCTAAGACATGTTTCTTTAAAAGGGTATCCTTTTCCTTGCGAGATGCATGCGCTTTAACTTTACTGATCCAACTTTCCTCCTTCAGCTGTAGTCATACGATCTTTTTCTTTATCTCTTCCGTGTATCGTGAAAACCTCTGTCATTTTGTTGCCATAAAAAATCCCCTCCAATAAACAATGTTGAGTCCATAAAATCATGAGCTCTTTTTTCACTGTCTACCGTAAGGGGATAATACCGGGTAGTAAAATTACACCATCACTTTTTTATTATACTGTCTCAATGATTATTCTTGCCAATATTGCGAGATCCTCAATATCAATCTTGCCATCACCGTTCAGATCTCCCAGTATTCGGGTTATTACCGAAGTTTTAAACGTTTCCAGCGCTACACTCAGTTCGCTTGCTGCTTGATCCACTTGCTCTTGAGATGCCGATGTATTGTCAGCTACTGCCCGAGCGCTATCAATCGCTGCTTGAAGCGCGGCTTTCGATCCCGCTGGATATTGACCGACATTCGTTCCTTCTGTTGCGGCATTATATGCGGTTTGAGCAAGCGAAATCCATTCATCTAACGTCGTTTTGATTACGTGGTGGATTGACACATGATGCGAAGCACCTTTCAATTGCAACTCTTTTCCTTCGCCAGTAAAGGGATCCGTAGTAGTACTTCATCAAGAGCTCGTCATTGAGCTGAACATAGGATCTTGACCAATATTTCTCCCACCAATCCTGATGAAAAGCATATGAACGGTTAATAGCTGATTCGTTTTCAACGGCGTTCAGTTCTTCCATAACATGGTCAGTTGACTTGGCAGAGAATTTCCCGCCTCCGATTGCTGATATCACATACACGCTTCCAGTTGCGGGCAATGTAAAGGTTAAGGTCCCCAGATCAAAAGTGTTGGACTTTATATCGATTATTTCAGCGCCAATGACTTTCGTTGCCACTGTCACTGTCTCATCCACTTTTCTGGTTACCCATACCCCTTTACTTCCATTCAATATTCCTGCACTGGTTACTCTACCATCGTTGACCATGGCCTTTAGAGTCATCTTGACTGGTTGCTCAATTCCATCAATGCTAGATAATTGGGTAATTAGATAATTTCCATTATCTGTTGTCCAAGAGCTTGTAGAAACAGTGCTTTCGGTTGTAATAGGCAGCACCGCTTCTACCTGTGCTTTCAACATGTTCTGAGTTTGAAAATATAATGAACTATCCCCCGAAACGGTTGCCCGGTTCTCATTTCCATAGTTAAAATCTAGATCCAATTCACCTACATATTTAATATTATGGCTTAGATCACTTTTAGAAATATGAAATACTTGTTTATCAAACCTTCCTCCTGAAACAACGGCAATATCACCATTTCCGAGAAGCGGCCCATCTGGGATACCCCTTTCCCCCGAAAGATGGAGGTGTTGTGTACTGAGGCTTCATAATTCCAGATGCTACTGAATCCCACTGTTTGCACTGCGCCAATGTTAATGTCATGGTTAAAATAACCTCCATATATTAAATAGTCATTATGAGACATTTGGTGATATAAGTAATTCAACTTTTGCAGCTTAAAATAGGCAGGTAACCCTTGATGTAGCTGGGCAAACAGGCGATCCATTGCTGGAGTTGTGTTTGAATGAGTCTTGTGATTTTCTTATTGGCTTACTTCATCACAAAGTAAATGATTATCTCAGTTTGACTGTATTTTATCCAATCAAAACTTTATTCTAAGTGCTGGGTGGAGTTAGACTGTATTTCATCCAGTCAAATCGACTGTTTGGTCCTGAAAAGGTTGCTAGCGTCGTATTAGAGTGGATATTTTCCATTCAAACACAAAGGAAAGGGATAAAAAGACGATTAGACTGTACAAATTCCATTCAAACAGTACGTTTTTAATGATAAGAATGTATAAGTTTCACTCTCATAATAGGCTTAACATTCAGCGCGAAACATTGCTTTGCCGCCAAGGCCGTCGACAGCCGTTTACGCTTTGTCAAGCCCCATGAATATTTGGTCAAAATCTCATTGATATAAACGTTTCCAGGTCTTTTTTGATCTGCGAAATTTGAGTAAGTAAAATTCAAATCATTTCCCCCCTGCCTATCGGCTTGCAGCTGGGGGGTGAACAACACAGACAATTATTTGACTGCCACCGGTGCGGTTGGCGATGAGATGCCGACCCGGGTGACAGCCGTCACCATGTAGTAGTAGATGGCATCTGCGGTCACGGCAGTATCTGTATAGCCATTGGCGACCACGGTGTCGAGCCGCTCATAGCCCGTTCCATAAACAGAGCCGGCAGACTGACCGGAGGCTACGGTCTGAAGCTTCTGGCGGTAGACCACATATTCCGTTGCATCTGGAGTATTGTCCCAGGTCAGCTCGATGGACTCATCGCAAGTACGGACGGCCTGCACACTCCGAGGCCGTGCCACGCCCGCCGCTGCCTGTCCGGGCAGGTTTGATAGGGTGTACACCCCGCCCTCGGTGGTCTGAAACGAAATCCTGTCATTGGAAATATGTTGGACGGATGCGCCGGAAACGATTGCGCTGCCGACACCGGGATATTCTATCTCACTGACGCCGCCGGCGCGGGAAGTTATGGTCATAGCCGAGAGCTTCGAACCGGCCCAGTCCATATCAAAGACGAAGTTGCCTCTGGCAACCAGGCCCCTGACACTGCCGCTGGGCCACGAGTCGGGCAATGCGGGCAGCGGCTGGATGTAACCCAGATGGCTCTGCAGCAGCATTTCCGCAACGCCGGAGGTGTAACCGTAGTTGCCCTCGATCTGGAATATATATCCAGCACTGTCCAGTGCGCCTCCATGGGAACCGTGGGAATCCAGCAGGTTGTTCATAATTCCGCGGGCGTTCTGGGTTAAAAACGCCTGTACCATTCGATATGACTTGTTGCCATCCATCGTTCTGGCCCATAGGTTCAGACGGTGTCCCTTAGACCATCCGGTCGTGATCTCGAAACCGCTATGCTCCAGAGAAACCTTGGCAGCGTCTATATAGGCCTTGTTTTCCTTGTTTATCAGATTGCCTGGATACATGCCGATCAAATTGGAATTGTGACGATGCACATCTGCGCCGCCAGCATTGAAGTTGTAGGCTCTGCTGCTCCCAATGCAGCCTATGCTTGTTTCGTCATACCACTCTTTGATCTGGCCCTGATTTCCGATCTGTATGGGGTTTAGACCATCCATCTTCTCCAGCCAGTCTTTGCGAAGTTCCTCATCCACGCCGAGGATCTTGGAAGCCTCGATGGTCTCCTTATAGAGCTGCCAAACCACCGACTGGTCATAGGTGCTGCCGATGGAGGTCGGGCCCTGCTCGGGGGAAATCGAAGGTGAAACCACCCAGCGATTTTGCTTTGTACTCCAATTCAGATAGGAGTCCCAGAACTTGACCTGCTCGCGCATGGCCGGATAGATGGTCGAACGCAGGTACTCCACATTGCCGGTGAAGCGGTAGTAATCATACACATTTTGCAGCGCCCAAGGCGCGCCGCCCATGTTCCAACCGTACTCCTGGCTGCCGCCGGGGGCGGTCATGCCGAAGGGGTTATTCTGGGTGTGGACAACCCAGCCGTTTTCCTCACCGGGTCCACTGATTACGCCATGAGAATTGGAGGCGGTGACACGGCCCGGCTTGCGCAGGGAGTCCACGTACTCCACAAAGGGGACGCCACTCTCAGCCAGGTTGGTGTTATACACCGGCCAGTAGTTCATCTGGACGTTGACGTTAAAGTGGAAGTCACCGCCCCATTCCATGCTGCCCACGCCCCACATACCCTGGAGATTGGTGGGCAATGCGCCCTCGCGGGAGCCGGCGATGGTCAGATAGCGTCCGAACTGAAATACCATTACATCCAATATTTGATTGAAATTCCCCTTACGGTACTCGCCAATAAGCTCATCGGTGGGTACATTGACCGGGGCCGCGCCCACATCCAGGCTGACACGTGAGAACAGCGAGTAGTAATCCTCGACGTGGCGGTTGCGCAGCGCCTGATAGCCCCTGCCCACTGCTTTATCCAGCTTGTCTGTGATATCCACATGGGGATCCTCACCGCGATAGGTCGGATAGTCATTCTTGTAGTCGGTACCGGAAGCCATCACGATGGTCACAGCATCGGCATTGCGCACCTGAATCGTTCCTGAGGAGGTCGTGGTAGTAGTACCGCCCATGGTCAGCACGCGGATCTGTCCCTCATATTTCAGGCCGTTGTCCGCAATCGCCCCGTAAAGAGTAATGGTGTTATCCAAAGCGGCTATCGTCGCACCATCCTGTTGGCAGGACATACTAACATCAAAGCTCTGCTTGCCCTTGTTGTCGGCAGTGAAATGGTAGACTTGCACCTTGTCGGGGTAGCTCGCAAAATACTCACGCCGGAAGATACCATCGTCGTTCTGGTAGGAAACCGAAGCGATAGCCGTATTGAGGTCTAGGTCGCGGACATAATTTCTGGCCGTGGCTTCCGTATGACCTGCGGGAGCGAAGTCCACCCAGAGGTCGGCAAAGTCCTGATAACTGCCCATGCCGTCAAGGTCGCCGAACATATCGCTGACATTGCCTCCGCCATTGTTGTATGAGTGGCTTTCCAGCTCATCTTGATTTTTTTTGACCGTATTCTCCGACATCGGCGTGCTGCGGTTGCCACCATTGTAGTTTCTCGATGTTGCCGGGCCGCCGGTCCAGAGGGTCTTTTCATTGAGGTGGATCCGATCCTTGGTTACGCTTCCAAAGAGCACGGAACCAAAAAATCCGTTGCCGATTACAAGGCCCTCGGTTTGCCAATCTCTGACCGGCTGTTTGTACCATAGGCGCATACCGTTTCTGGCAGCCTCTTGCTCAGCCTGCTCCACTAATGTGGGCTCGGAATGGCCGAACTTTCCGTTGATTCTACTATTGTTCATGTGTTTACCTCCTGGTATCTAATTATGTAGTCTCTCGGCTATCATACTACACATCAAACTCCACAGTAAGTGGAAGGCACTCTATCAAACAGGAATTGCTCATTATACAGCAATGGATGACGGTATTGCTACGCTATATTAGGCGGATTTTATTTATGTAAATCAGATACGTATCTAATTGGGCTGTGATTGAATGGGAAGTGGCTTAGGAGTTAACCACTTCCCTTATTTATACGATATAGCGGGCCCAAATCCTGTCAACAGATGCTGCTGAATTATACTCTTACTGCGCTCTCAGTATTTATCTCGTCTTGAACAACCTTGATAATATAATCTCCATATGTATCATAAGCACTCCAATCATCAAGTTGAATAGATATTTCACCATTTACTTGATTAAACGGTAAAGAAATCCCGGTATACAGATCTGTAATAGTTTCAATTGAAATAGTTATCATCAAGAACACATTACTTCCACGAGAGTACTTTGCAAAATGCCGGACAAAGGTTTGAGCTTTCTTTCATCACCGTTAGCATTCCTGTAGAGCATTATTTATCGTCCCTTATCAAGCTGACAAATTTCACGAATTAGTGAGCCTTCGTGAGAGAACAAAATAGTTCATCGGCAATGGGAACACATTCTTGGCCTAAATCGGCAATCGGTACATATTCTTGGCCTAAATTGTTTATCGGTACATATTCTTGACATTGCACATTGCCAAGAATATGTACCGATAAACAAAAAAACCGCGATTTACGCGGTAATTAATCGGCTCATATTCTTGTCACCCGACAGTTTAGTTGTTTATTTATAGGCAGTCTTTCATTCCTCCGCCACCGTCGAATTCAGAGAACGACTGCAGTACCTGGTCGGAACTCGTTTGTACGAAAGTCTACATCAGGAGAAGTCCGGTTCGAGTAGGTCCGTTCAGCCCGCTTCTTATATTATTGCTTATCTGGGCTCTGGCCAGTTCGGATTGATCCAGCATTGGTTCATGACCGATCGAACGCTTCCCCGGACGAAATTGCCCTGATGCTGACTCGAATTATCCGTAATTCTCCCTGTCTTTCCCCTCATTTTAGCGGAAGCTGACGACATCCGATACCATTTACGGGAATGCAAGACGACGGTGTCCTTCAAGGCTCCGCCGTCTTATATGCCGTTCTTCCTTTATCCCCAAGCAGCCAGCTCCATCTCGAAATCGGTCGTGAAATCTGGGCTGATCGGCGTGACCCGCACGTTCACGTTAGCCTTCCAGATGTTGAATGAGACATCTGGTAAAACGCCCTCGTAGACATACAGTCCCTTGGCCTGCTGCTGTAACAGCTCCAGCTTTGCCTTCCAGATGCCACGACGGCCGTCGGAACCGACCGCCTCCACGCGGACGTCCTTGTGCCAGATGGCGCCGAGTTGAATTTCGGCACGGAAGGCCGTCTTGTTTAGCCCGATCCTGCTGCTATGGTCGGCCAGAATGTCCGCTTTCCTGACGCAGACGCCGGACCAGTTGTCACGGATGAATTGCTTGTAGGCGGCAACCCTTGATGCGACCTCGAAGTTGTCAGCGGCGAACCGCTTCCCCCTTACGGTCGTGGGGACATACAACTTGTGCCAATAATCGCTTACCATTCTGTGGGTGTTGAAGACGGGCGCGATTGAGCAGATCGACTCTTTCATCAGGTTGACCCATTCCGTCGGGACCGCGTGATCACCCCGCTTGTAGAACAGCGGAATAATCTCTTCCTCGAGCAGCCGGTAAAGCGCTTCGCTGTCCTGTTGCGCCTGGTATTCGAAGTCGCCGTCCGTCGCGCCTTCGATGGCCCAGCCGTTCCGCCCGTTGTAGCCTTCCACCCACCAGCCGTCCAGTACGCTGCAGTTGAGTACGCCGTTCATGGCCGCCTTTTGCCCACTTGTACCGCTCGCTTCCATCGGCTTCACGGGCGTGTTGAGCCAAACGTCGACGCCTTGGACCAGCTTCTTCGCCTTATCCATCGCATAGTTCTCCACAATGTAAACCCGGCCCTTGAACCTTTCCTCACGGGATAACTCCACTATTCTGCGGATAAGTTCCTGTCCCGGTCCGTCCGCGGGATGCGCTTTTCCGGCGAAAACTAGGCACACGGGGCGCTGCGGATCGCCCAAAATGTGCGCGAGCCTCTCTAGGTCGCGGAAGATGAGCAGTGCCCGCTTATACGTCGCAAACCGCCTGGCGAAGCCGACGATCAACGGTCCTTCACCGGATGAGGCAAGCGGCAGGCCCAACTCCCGGACCATCTCAGATTTCGCCCGCTGATGCTCCTCCCACAGCTCTATGAGTGGGATATCCCGAACAGCAGCCCATACATCCGGTTCCGCAGTGCGGACGGCCCAGTTGGGCGGGAGGTGCCGGTCGAACAGATCCTTCATGCCGGTGGCTAGCCACGTCCCGATATGGATGCCGTTCGTGACTGAATCGACTGGAATGTCCTGTCTCGGAATATGCGGCATCCACCGGTGGAACATGTCCTGGGTCACCTCGCCGTGCAGCTTGCTCACCCCGTTCACCTTTGACGACGTGCTGACGGCAAGCCGTGTCATGTTGAACGCATCGCCCACTTGGCCGAGCGACAGCACTCGCTCCCTGTCCGTCCCGAACTGCCAGTAATAGTCGCCGAAATAACGGTCCATCATGTCGATGGAGAAGACATCATGCCCGGCCGGAACTGGTGTGTGCGTCGTAAATACTGTGCTCGCCTTGACCGCTTCAAGTGCCGTCTCGAACAGCACTCCTTCGGCGGACAGCATGCGGATGCGCTCGAGCGTCAGGAACGCTGGATGCCCTTCGTTCATATGCCAGACGTCCGGCTGGATGCCCAGCGTTGCAAGCAGTCTCGCTCCGCCGATACCGAGGATCATCTCCTGGCTTATGCGAACGTCTTGTTCGCTTGGATAGAGAGTGTCGGTCAAGCGGCGGTCCGCGTCGCTATTCGATTCAACGTCGGTATTGAGCAGGTACAGAGTGACCGAGCCCATCTGAACGGACCATGCTTTCACATACACCTGCCTGCCGCCCACCATCACGTCGACGACGAGAGGCCGCCCTTCGGCATCCCGCACGAGACGAACTGGGTAGGAGCTCGCCTCTGGGTCGATTTTGTGATACAGATGCTGTTGCGAGCCGCCCTCATCGATGTGCTGCTGGAAGTAACCGTTACCGTAAAATATGCCTACGCCCGTAAGCTGAACATTCATGTCTGAGGCCGCCTTGATATGGTCGCCTGCCAATATGCCAAGGCCGCCCGAGTAAATCGGTAAAGTTTCGTCAAGTCCAAATTCTGCCGAGAAATACGCTACACCACCGTTTGACATCATCCCACCTCATTTTCGCGAAAAGTTGCGTTTTGCCTTGTAAGCACCTGACTTGATGCCTCTATACTATATGCCGGTTTGCAGTACACGTGCCTATAGCAAGCGGGAGCCACCCTGTGGTAAACCCCGGCAAGCCGGATATATAGGAAACCCATTTTTCATACAGATCACTGACTGAGTTTGACACTACTCGCGTTAGTGAAGTAAATAAAAAAACGGCTGCAGAAGCAGCCGTTAATATCGTTAACTATATTTAATTTATAGAAAATCTAGATCATTCATTCAAATAAATAGTCACTCTGTTCTGAATAATTTTGGCTACGTCTTCAGCTGGTTTTTGCCCAGTAAAATAAGCTTTAGCTTCTTCAGCAATGATCGTTTGAACCTTGTTCATTGGTATTATCTGAAGAAAAGCTTCTGATATCATGGTATTTAGTACCTGAAGATCCTTATCGGATACTTGCACTATCCCGCCCTTCCCAGTATCAATCGTTCCATTTTTTGCTTCATTCCTTACATCATCAAACATATTTTCATTAACGGATTTATTCATCGAGAAGCCATCTTGCTGCGGTATGCTTTGCATATCTTTGGACAAGAGGAATTTCATGAAATCCCACGCTGTCCCTTTGACAGTTGAATTCGAATTCATAGCAATGCTATTAAGTCCGCCGAACGCAACCCCAGATTTCTGCTCAGTCGTATGCGGCTTCTGATAAATTTTTCCGTTTTCATAGTATAAACCGAGACGAGCTAGGTAATCTGTTGGGGAATATATTTCTGATAGTTTAAAATTGCTATTAGGTTCGAATTCGGCTGATATGATTTTCTCGGCGTACAAACTCTTTACACGCTTTAGTAGATCTGTAAAGAGTGTGGAATCAAAATTCGCTTTACGGTTAGCTCCGTCTACCAACTCAGCATAATTATCCGACACAAGTGAGTTAAGCATATTCTCTGGTTCCAAGCCTGCTAAAGAGTTGGCATGAAGACCCTTATCTGCTAGTTGTTTTCCTACATCTGCAAACTGACTCCATGTCCAGTTCTTATCATCGATAGTGATGCCAGCTTCCTCAAAAGCAACTGTATCCCCGAACAAAGTTTCCAAGTAAAATTTGGTTGGAAGAACATATAGCCCACCATTCATTTTTGAATTATTGAGTATGTTCATATAATATAGGTTGGGGTCGAAGGATTTATCCATTTTCACGAATTCGTCTAAGTTTACGAACGCTTTTTTGCTAACGTACTTATCAATCGGCAGGTCGACAGTATTAACGACAAATAAATCTGCTCCTTTACCCGACAAAATCTCTGTTGTGGTCGTTTTAATGTATTTCTCCACTTCAGCAGGGCTCATCATACCACCAGCTTGTGAAAACTCTTTAAACTCTATCGTCGTATTCGGATGAGCAGCTTCGTATTTCTGTTTTGCTTGCATGTAGAAATCGTTCGTGGCAAGGATTGAAATCTCAAGGGTCTTCTTGCTCTCTTTATTTTCATCCTCTAGGATACTGATACTGTTATTCTCAGAACCACTAACGGTTTTGCCTGTACTATCAGTACTTACGGAACTGCTGCTTTCTTGTTTGTCGCTGCTATTCGTTGTACTACCACTGCATGCTATTAAACTCACCATTAATACTAAACATATGAATATACTTAACCATTTTTTCATTATTAAATTCACTCCCAATTATTTATGAATATCTATCTCTTTCTTACTCTCATGCCATCTTGAAGCGGTTCACTACTCTCCATAATGACTAACTGTCCAGGATAAGCCCCATTAAGGACAATGGTTGTATCTACATTTGCATCACCTACTTCTACGGCCACCTTGTTAGCATGATACGTGTTGCCAAGCGGTCCTTTCTTTTCTTCCAAGACAAAAATATACGGATTAGAACCCTCACTATGAATGGATTTACTCAGAAGAAGCACGCCATTTTCATCCGCAATAGACTTACTGAGATTCACAGTTGCTTGTTCTCCGCCCTGTAATTCTGTACTTTGTATCGTGATTAGAACTTGTTTAAGAGATTTGGATACGGACGAATTGTTCTCTCCCCCATCATTTACAGCCGAAGCCGAATTATTAGCATCCACATATTCAATTCCTGTAACAACACCTTCTAGGGATTGGGTAACTCCCTTGATCTTGACATCAACGTTCTGTATGCTTCCGAGCTCCATTTGATCGGCAATCGAGGACGGAATTTGTAAAGCCAATTGAAAGCCTAGACTCGAATTAGATAGGAGCACATCTCCCCCAACACTACCTGATGGAAGACCTATTATGGCAGTTACTTTCGTGATGACACCATCGTACGGAGCCACGATATGTCTGTGACTCTCCAAGTCCTCCTGCAAATTGCGCACTTTACGTTCCTGTACTCCTATTTCTAGACGTGCAACCTCAATATCTCGTTTGGTGCTGCGAATCTCTATATCATCCCCGTTATGAAAAGAGTTAATATAACGTTCTTGCAGGCCTTCCTTCATTAACTTCTGCTGAGAGAGATTAGCTTGCTCATCTTGGATGCGATTCTCAGCTTCTCGACTATCATAAGTCACGAGGGTTTGGCCCTTAGTGACACGATCTCCTACTTTTACCTGTATATCCTTGACAATCCATCCATTCTTGTTGGACAGATCTACTTCACTAATCGGCAGCAACAATCCGCTGCCGCTGTAATTATGTACAAGTGGACCGGATTTCCCTTCTTCTACCCAAACTTTGGGTAGATTCATCGTGAGCAGTGTATTGCTATAGAGAGTTAAGATAAGCAGTATAGCAATGAATAAGATAAATAAGCGTCTGATCCATCGTTTATAGCTAGATTCAGCATGCTCTGTGGCACGCATCTCCATGTAACTTCCCCCCTTCTTGTCTTTCCCATATATGCACTAACCCTTAATACCTGACAACTGAACACCCTCAATAAAATAAGATTCCGAATATAAAAATAGAAGTAACATCGGAGACATATATAGTACGGACGCGGCAAAACCGATTCCTCGTGCCTCCTGTTGGATTCGTGATAAGTATAGAGAAAGTGGCTGCTTAAAAGTATCATCTATAAAGATCAGAGGTTGCTCTACCATGTTCCAATAATCTACAAAGAGAAGAACGACTAATGCAGCTAATCCTGGTTTGATTAAAGGAAGAATGATTCGATAAAAGATTGTCAAATGTCCAGCACTATCCATGATGGCGGCCTCTACATAAGAATAAGGGATCGACAACATGAACTGCCGGAGCATAAAGACACCGAAAGCAGCAAATATTCCAGGAAATACGATTGCACTTGCGCTGTTCAAGAGACCAAGTTTATCCACGATAATATAGTTCGGCACTAACGTCACTTGAAATGGCATGAGCATAACCATTATATAAACGAAGAATATAGGCTCTCGACCTCTAAAACGAAGTTTAGCAAAAGCATAAGCAGCGAGTGATCCTACTACGACCTGCCCAATGATGATGGGCACAACCATGAATACAGAGTTCCAAAACATATTCAGATAAGTTGATGTTTGCAACAGAACTTTGCCATACTGCTCGAAGGATACCCAATCAGGAATCAGTTTTAAATTTACAAATTGATCCTTTTCTCCTGCAGACTTGTCTATCATCTGCCCAATAAGATCGTAATTAGTTCCGATCTCTTGCTCTGTCATAAGCGAGTTCATAAATGTAAATATAATAGGGAATACCATAAGTACTGCTATGACAAACAGGATGAGGGATAAGAAACATTTGTGTAGAAACGCTATTCTCTTCATATTATTCCTCACTCATTCCATAAATCGTCTGAATTGACGCTCCAGTGCGAGCATTCCAACAACAAGAACCAGTATGTAAGCTACCATCAATGTTGCGGCCGCTGTCAACTTCTGGACATCAAGCGAAAAAAACATATTGTTCATGTAATGCTGCATCAGATAAATACTGTCATGCGGATAATCTCCTGCAATTAAATATGTTTCTCGGAAAATTTTGAACGAATTGATGATCGACATTAAGACGACGAGGAACATCGTAGGTGTTAAATATACGAATGTAATATGGGTTAGTTTACGGAGCGGACTCGCCCCTTCTATGTCCGCAGTTTCGTAATAGTCGCGTGGTATGCTCTGTAGTCCTGCCAGAAATAATATGATATTGTAACCGACATATTTCCAAAGATAAGCAACTGAAAGCACACCTCTTGCCCACTCCGATTTCATCCAGTCGATTCGCTCAAGCTCTAAGCTTAGCAGCCAGCCGTTCAGTGCTCCATTCCAATCAAACAGAATTTGCCAGATCATCACAATGGAGGCAACTGGTACTACAAGCGGCAACACATAGGCAGTCCTGATCCATTTACGAAAATATACATTCTGATTTAAGAGCAATGCTAAGATTAATGAGATAAGAACTATTAACGGAACGCTTATACCAGTGAACAGCATCGTATTCCACGAGGCTTTACGGAAAGAATCACTTGCAAGCAGTTCTTTATAATTGTCTAAGCCTACAAAAGATCCACCTATCGTGTTATTCATCAATGAGTACACAACACCCATACCAAATGGGATTAGATAAAAGATAGCAAAACCAATTATGCTTGGTGCTAGAAACCCTATCGCAATGACACCTTGTTTTCGAAATAAATGTAGAGGTTTCATACCTGTCCTCTATTACTGAAATAGGCTGTAATTCCTTCGACAATCGCGGTTGCTACTTTGCTTTGGAAATCGTTAGATTGGATACGTTGTTCATCTTCTTTATTTGAAATAAAACCTAACTCTAGTAAAAGGGATGGACTGGAGTTTTCGCGCAGTACATAGTAGTTACCCTGAGCTACTCCTCGATCTTTGGTATCCATACTTTGCTTGAATAACTGATCATGTACAATCGTTGCTAATTGTTGATCATCCGCCTGGTGGTAATAAGTCGTTATACCTGAAACATTACTGCTTTTAAATCCATCATAATGAATACTGATAAATAGATCGGCCGAATGACTTTCCGCAATATCCACTCGCTCCTGTAGGGTTAGAAATTCATCACTATCTCGGGTCAAGACGACGTTCGCTCTCGTTTTCTCTTCTAACTCTCGCTGAATTTTAATGGCTGTTGTAAGTGCAGGATCTTTTTCGTAAATGCCCATTTGGCCTATTGCACCTACATCTTTTCCACCATGACCTGCATCAATCACAATCGTTTTCCCTGCTGGTATGCGACTTTCTTGCTTCATAGACTCGCTATGTTCAGAAGTCATAGTTACATTATTCTTAGGGGTATTCGTCTGTACAATAAATGCAAATGATGCCGAAATTAAAAATAAGGATGCAGATATAGTAAGGATCTTTTTACCTTTCATAAAACCATTCTCCTCTAGTTATGAAATATCTAGCTGGAAGTACGTATCATTCCATATCGTTATTCTAGTAGAGGCTAATCAAGATAATGAGTGGATGAAATAAAGATTAGATAAATATGCCGTAGATAAAAAAACCACTTACATGTCGGTTTGATGATCTCCGTCATGAAAGTGGCTATGATAAACTTACAAATTTTTATTCAAATAGAAGAAAAACATAACGCTATCTTCTGTGTTCGCGGCGCCGTATGGAACACCATGCAACTCCAGAATATTTTTGGATATCGCAAGTCCTAGACCCGTTCCACCTTGTGCACGATTTCGTGCACTATCTCCTCGATAGAAGCGTTCCCATATTTTACTTAATTGTTCCGAGGATATATGAGCTCCTTTATTTTCTACACATACCTGAACTCGTTCTTGTTCTTCCATAACTGAAATGATAATTTGTTCTTGTTCTGGTGTATATTGAATCGCATTAGCAAGAAAATTAGTAATGACTTGCTCGATTCGGTGCTGATTGGCTATAACTTCTACAGCAGCAAGCTCAGTATGCAAATGAAGGTTTTTCTTGCTGAACTGGGGAGACAAATTTTCACATATCTCTTCAATGAGCTTATCGATGTAGAATGCATCCATCTTCATCGTATACGTACCAGACTCAAACTTAGCTAGCTCCAGCATATCCACAATCAGGAGATCCATCTTATCGACTTCTTTCTCCATAGCTTCAAAATAATGATCTTTCTTATGCGAAGCAACGCCATCCTTCAGAATCGAAATGCAGCTTTTCATAACACTTAGCGGTGTTTTTAGTTCATGGGATACCCCTGAAATAAATTCTTTCCTTGTACTTTCTAGTTGCTTTTCTTTCTCAATGTCCTTCTGTAGCTGTTCGATATAGGAATGTAAGGTTTCTGACAGAGAATTGATACTACGAGACAAGTCACCGATCTCATCATTGGATTTAATCGAGATGGTTTCCGAAAAATCTAAGCTGGCTATCTGTTTGGTCGTCCGATTAATTTGTAGTAATGGTCTGGCGATCTTTCTCGAGTAATACAATGCTGCAAGAATCACAAGTAACATCACAAGAGCAATCATGTATACATAGTAATCTTTAAGCATTTGAACGGCTTCATCAACAGGTTGTAGAGAAGCCATCGAGAAGATATAGTTGGTTGCTCCCTCTGAATCTTTGATCGGCTCAATGAAAAGTTTATACTTCACCTCATGTTGAGTAAAGTCGAGGATCGTTGATTGTTCATATGTGTTATTATCCTCATCAAATAATAAGCTGGCTTGAAACTCTTGTATTCTCTCCATAAACAAGCTATTCGTATAAATGAAACTGGAGGATTCATTCCCATTCGGCAGTTGAACCTTGGTTATTGTCCCAAAAAGATCAACACCAGGGAATTCTGTTTTAGTCTGTGAATTTTTAATTTTTAGAGTGAGTTCATCCATCTTTTTGTTTATTTTCTCATTCACCCATGTTATACCACTTTTATCTAATTTAACTTCATAAGGAATTAAAGCTGAATCCTTCTTAACCTCACCTATATGAACGCGCATCTTGGATGTCAGCAAGGATTCCAGCTGGTTTGTCTCTGTGTTCAAAACCTCATCAATGTTCATCATATTATAAAGAGGAATCGTAATGGTTTTACCAGAGAACTCACTAATATATTCATTTTTAGAGTCATCTAATTTTACTTCCAAATAAAAATCATTCACATTTTTTAAGTTTCCATGGCTATCTAAAGTAGTAATCCATGTGTTGTTTTCTCGATAAAAGTCCTGCTCCATCTTCTGGATGGCTAATACATTCCCATCGTTGTTTAAGTAATCATTCTTAAATGCTTGGATATTGGTCTGAATATCGTTTACTTTCCTATTGGCGTAGTATTGTTTAAAAAATATGGTTTGTCCAATATATACTGTAGCTAAGATGAACATACATAACATCGTCGTCAAAGTAAACAGTTTAAATACAATACTGGTTCTCATTGGTTGTCCTCGAATTTATAACCCACTCTTACGATAGTTGTAATGAGTTTGGACTTATCCCCTAGCTTATGTCTTAAATTACGGATATGCGTATTCACGGTACGATCATCGCCATCGTATTCATATCCCCAAATTTTCGTAATGAGCTGTTCTCTCGTAATGACAATGCCTTTATTTTGTATTAAATAAGCCAAGATTTGAAACTCTGTATACGTCAGGTTGATTTTCTCACCATTTACAGATAGAGTTCGGGAGGGGAAATGAATACAAACCCCATTTATAGTTAAAGAATCGTTATCATTTTTCTTATGAGACAACAAAGCATCAGATTGTAGATTTTCACGATACCTGCTATCGATCAGTCGTTTAGCTCTAGCTAATAGCACAGGTGGACTATATGGTTTGGTCACATAATCATCCGCACCTAGCTCAAACCCAAGCAATGTATCATCTTCGTCCATTCTCGCAGTCAACATAATGATAGGAACGTTAGATGCCTTCCGAATTCGTCTACAGACAGACCACCCATCTAATTCTGGCAGCATAATATCGAGAATAATTAAATGAATTTCATGTTCTTGAAATAAGGATAAGGCCACTTTCCCGTCTGCTGCTTCTATAACAAGATAACCTGCACTAAGAAGATAATCTTTAATAATTTCACGCAAAATATCTTCGTCTTCAACGATTAAAATTGTTTTTTTCATATAAATTCTCCTAGGTTAGGTCAAAACCTCGACTTTGTGCAAATGTAACATAGCCAGATAAAGATTATGTAAAGAATGTAAGTAAATAATCTCCGCCATTCTCTTCAATGATTATCAAAAGGAGCTACCCTTGCGGCAGCTCCCCACTATCGTACTCCATTAGCTTAACACTTTCTTGGTTGAAAGCCCTGATGTAAATACCTATTCCAATCTCTACTTCATCTGTGTTGATCTATAAGAATGGGATTACCATCAGGATCTTCAATTGTAAAACTTGCAGGGCCTTCACTTGTTTCATCTGCTTCAGACAGTATTTTAATACCTTTTGCTTTAAACTGTTTTTGAATATCTCGAATGTCCGTAAACGAATTAAGATTTTCGGCATTTTCATTCCATCCTGGATTAAAGGTCAGAATATTCTTTTCAAACATTCCTTGGAATAGACCAATTATACAACTTTCATTCTTCATAATGAGCCAATTTTGGGTAATATCGCCTCCAAAGACTTGAAATCCTAGATTTTCGTAAAATAATTTTGATTTGTAAATGTCTTTTACACTTAAACTTACAGAGAATGCGCCCAGTTTCATATTTCCTCCAATAAAAAATTATTTGGTTTATTGCATAAAGTATACAACATTACTTTGATGAACACATGTTTCACCCAGTATTGTAACCACGGAAGCAATTATTATTATACAAACAATGACACTCAAAAGTTATTGCACTATCGTTACCCGGATACAGTGGGCATACTTCCTGAGATAGAAATTTTCAAATTACTACTGTCAGTTTTGATAGAACCCGATCCATTTCATCAAAGTGTTCTTTGTCGCTTGAAGCATAAATCAAATCAAAACTATCGTCATTTTTCAACACAGTTATTATGCTGTCATCGTAATACCCATAAAATTCGATGCCAATCCAATGCCGAAAGGAAACACCTTTATTTTTAAAATTTTCACGAATAAAATCCAAGTCGGTTTGTTCTATGGAATAGAACGATTCACAGCCGTATTCAAGAGCGAATACGGTTTGCAAATAGGCCATTGCATAAAAAAATTCGATCAATGTTCCAAATTCCTTTTTCCATTCCTTTTCATCATAACTCATATAGACAGGGGGATTAGACCTGGATAAATCATCCTTATGGATTCCCCAAACACAGACACGCTGATTCTCGCAATAAAAAATTAAATATTCGCTATGTTTGAAGTATTGAAATTGCTGGGGATTGTTTAAATTATCTTGCGTATGATTCAGCCGCTCGTCTTTACCGATTTCCAAATAATAATCTAAAAGCACCTGGGGCAATTCACCAAAAATATTTTTAATGGTTTGTATCTCGTCATGACTAAACCCGTTTCGTTTCGTAATTTGAAACAGCTTTTTAATCATTGTAAAATCACTCATCCGCATCACACCTAATCTTTTAAAAATTTCCATCTATCATTTCTTACTTACGTTCACTATGCTGACTTATAACTTATCAAATTCCACTCCGTATTTATTGAAGATGGCCTTGTATTTATTTTCGAATATGGTCCATCGTTTTTCTGTTCCGTACTTTTCCTGCATAGCCTTCAAATAATGTTTAGCCGCTGCTACATCATTGGATTGTAATAGCAAATGAAAACTCTCTTCGCCCAGATGTAAAAATGGTCCTGAAGTGTAATAATCAACAAGGGATCTGGCACTGGTCTTAGTATCATAGAAATGAATAACCTCTTCTAATCCACTTAGCAGTGTTTTTATTAAATCATCCATATTCGTATCAGGAGTGATTGAAAATCGATCTGGAACAGACTGAGCAATTTCCCCAATTCTTGCTCTGAAGTGACACTCCGCTTCGATTTTTGGAAATTGAACATGTAGATGAGGTTTTCTGTTATCTTATTGAAATTCAAACTCTTCTTTGCGAAGCCAAGCTTGGAAAGGACCGGCTTTACGTCTTGCTTAATCATATCGTTAAAGTGCTGCTGCAACATGATCCCTCCTAGAAGATTACTACAGATTTTTTGTTTCAAACACATATTATTCTTTGTCAAAAAAATTATCTGGCAAATTTAATTCTTTCAAACAATCTATAAATTTTTCCCTGAAATTATCTTTGCTTTTATATTCCGGCCATGCAGCCTTATAATAACGCAATAACTTATCATGAGGGATAACGCCCCAATATAAAATGGTGTTTTTCACAACCTCCTTGTCGCCACCCATAAACATCTGTTCAATGATTTCCCAACTTTCCGATTTGTCATTGCAATTACGTGTGGCATAGATTGCGGCATTTTGTATATTTGAGTCGGTTTGACACAAAAAGGGCGCAAAGTTTTGGAGAGTAATCATGCCGGAAGATTCCAAAACATACCCCACATGACGTAACGTTTCCGGGTCGTGAACCCTGTCAAGACTTTGCAATATCAATTTTATAAATTCCGTTAAATCATAAGATTTACCGTACCAGTTCAGAATCATTAAAGCTTGTAAAAAATCCTCATTTCTTTCAGAATGCAACAGCTCCAGAAGATAGTCTCTTCCCGCGTCAACAGAGGTTTTGCAGATTAGCTGAATGGCTGTTGTGCGATCATTTTGTCTTTGCTCAGCAACGTCTTTTAAAAAATCAATGGTTGGCTGCGAGATTTTCTTAAACTTGAACATTCCATCAAGCGCTTTTGAATTGATTTCTTCGTTTGGGGCGTTTTGATAAACCTGTATCAAGGTATTTTCATCGCCCGGCATTCTACTGCCAAACCATGCGATATCATAATCCAGAATAATTTCGTCCAGCCAGCGCTCATACCAGTCCAGAAAGTTGTCTTCATAGACAAAGAAAAAGGGATGATCAGGATGAAAATCTGAAGTGTAAACGATTTTTCCCCTGTGATTCCCTTCAAGTACGAGATACATATCGAATTCGCAGCCTTGTGTGCCAATGCACAACATGCCGCCCATAACCATATCACGGGCGGCGTCGTATTCCGGGTCGGAGATGTCTTCATCACTGATCAGTGGCTCGATCAGATGGTTCCATTTTTCTTTTGTCATTCTCGGGTGAAGAACACACTTTGAAGTGAGTGCATTTCTTTCGGAAAAGGAAGTTGCCTTTTCAAGCGAATAAATCCCGTAATACGGCCCGGCACCTCCATTTCCGACTTTCATTAAAAACTGCGTATACGGCTCAGGGAGTGTGAACTGATTTTTTACTTGCCAGTCCGCAAGCTCTTTTGCTGTAAGCTTTTCATAAACCCTGTATTTGTGTGAGGAAGCTCCAAACACCAAAAAAGCCATATCTTTGCGCATGGCCTTTTCGAGTTTGTTTTTTATTCGATCAAGTTGCGTTTCTTTCTTCCAAAACAACATATTGAATCCCCCCTGTTGGTTATAGCTGGGCTTCCTTCGTTAGCTTATCCAGCAATTTCAGCAGATGTGGAAATCGGTATTCTCCGTACATACTCTGTATGTGCTCGGCAGCGACTGCTAGCTCCATGCCGACAGAAGTTATATACAAAGGCTTGGAGCTGTTACCTCGGTAAAGCTTTTTGACAAAGGCTTCGTTGTCGTGAAAGGCATTTTTTGTAACTCCGATCACTGGAATTTTCCCTGAAAAATTTGTGTAAACATAATGTCCGAGCCCGGGCTTTTTATCATTGTTTAAGTAAACATAGCCATCCACAACAATGGTTTGTATTTGGTTTATATCAGTAAGTTTCAACAGTTCCTGTATGCATGGGAGCTCTCGTTTATAGAAAAAACCTGGTTCGTATTCGTGAGGGTTTTCCGTATAAGACACGATTACTTCGAGTGGTTTAGAATCTTCCCAACATTGAAAAATAACCCCCACTGATTTCGCTTTATTTTCCTCATAATACACATCGACAGCGATAATCATTGATAGCGATTCCTTCCTTTAAGCTCATTTAAAGATAAAGATTATAGCCAATACATCACATTTCCGTGCCATTTCACCGCCGACAACGGGGAACAGGATTTCATCCTGCCCCCGCCGTCGTCCGCTTCATTTTACGGCAAAACCGGCTCCGCTGTCTATGCGTCTGCCGTCAGCTTTAGCAGTGGCTCCGCCCCCGCGCCCCCGGCCTCCTCCAAAGAACAGGATAGGGAAACGTCCGGATTATTCAGTGTGATTGTCTGGTTTCACAAGTCCACCTTTTCAACGTCATTGACGGTCTTGGAGGTGACATTCTAGTGGGCGGTCATAGGCCGGATACCAGACCTTGTCAAATTACCGCTTACAGCGAACGCCGGAGATGGACACAAGCACGGTTCCTGTATTGTCGGCCGATATGCTGTCCGGGACGTTGTAATAAAAAACGCATTCCTGTCCGCGGACAAGAACTTGATCCCATAAAATGAAAAAGCCGCATTATATGCGACTTTTAATGAGATATTGTTATTGTCATTCGACACTAATAGTATTTGATCGTTGCATTCCGGAATCCAATGTTATTGCATAATCCCCCATTAAATCAATTGTGATTGCATTAACTTATCAAATCAAAGTCCGCCGATGCGTGAATATTATCGTTCCTCGCTAACTTAAAACTTAGATCGAACTGAATAAAATGTCTCCTTGTCATGCTAAGCAATTACGAATCCCATACATGTTTAAAGTGGATTTAATGCATTACATCAAGTATTTTCCCGTGATCGACTGCTCCGAATGGATGATCTGCTGAGGTGTGCCCTCAAACACCAACTGGCCGCCCCTGCTGCCTCCGTCCGGTCCCATATCGATGATCCAATCCGCTTGGCTGATCACATCGAGGTTATGCTCAATGACGATCACCGTATTGCCGGCTTCCACGAGGCGGTTCATGATCTCCAGAAGGTGACCGATATCTGACATATGTAGGCCAGTCGTAGGCTCGTCCATCACGTATATGCTGCCCTTCTTATGCAGCTCGCTTGCTAGCTTGATGCGCTGGCATTCCCCGCCCGAGAGCGTGCTGAGCGGCTGACCGAGTGTAATATAGTTCAGCCCCACATCACTCATCGCCTGGAGCTTGCGCACAACCTCTTTTAGCTGGAAAAAATCCAATGCCTGCTCCACAGTCATCTCCAGAACTTCTGCAATTGACTTGCCGTTTAGCTTGTACGCAAGCACCTCTTCCTTGAACCGTCTACCTCCGCATACTTCGCATGGCAGCTTCACGCTGTCGAGGAATGCAAGGTCTGTATACACAACACCCAGCCCTTGGCAGTTCTCGCAAGCCCCCTTGGAGTTGAAGCTGAATAAGCCTTGACCCACCTTGTTCGCGGAAGCAAACGCCTTGCGCACATCATCCATAATGCCCGTGTAGGTCGCGGGATTCGATCGTGTTGACACGCCTACTGCTGATTGATCGATGACGATCGCATCCGGATGCTGGCTGAGGAATTCTTCGTTAATCAGCGTACTCTTGCCCGATCCGGCGACACCCGTAACTACTGTCAGCACTCCAGTTGGAATATCTACACTCACGTTCCGGAGGTTGTGCAGTGTGGCATCCTTGATGGACAGCTTGCCTGATGGCTGCCTGCAATCGTGCTTCAGCATGAGCGGCCGCTTCATATGGGTGCCTGTCAGTGTACCTGCCTCCAGTAGGCCTTGGAAGTTTCCTTCATACACGATGGTTCCGCCGCGGCTGCCGGCGTGAGGTCCGACGTCGACGATATGATCCGCCAACTTGATCACATCGGGGTCATGCTCGACGACAATCACGGTATTGCCCTTGTCGCGCAGCTTCTGAAGCAATTCATTTAATCGATGTACATCACGGGGGTGCAAGCCAACGCTGGGCTCATCGAAGATGTAAGTGACATCCACCAGACTGCCACTCAGGTGCTTCACCATCTTGACGCGCTGCGACTCGCCGCCGGACAATGTATCCGTCTCACGGTTCAGCGTCAAGTAATCAAGTCCGATATCCACTAGATGCTGCAGCCGCTCTGTCAGTGATTTGACGATCGGCGCGGCTACTGGATCGTCAATCTCCCGAATAACGCGAATTAGCTGTCCGACCTCCATGGAGGACATCTCCGCAATGTTGAGTCCATTGATCTTGCAACTGAGCGTGGCCTGACTAAGCCTCGCGCCGCGGCAGCTGGAGCATGGACCTTCGGAAATGAATGGCATAACCGATTTTTGCGTTCGCTCGGACTTCGTCTTCACATCCTGCTTGATATATTTGTTGGTGAACTTCTCTAGTACGCCTTCCACTGTAATATTCATTGCCTTACCGCCAAAATCCACCTGGACCTTCTTAGCCTTGGCGTATAGCAATTGTTCCAATTCCTCATCTGTATAATCGCACAGTTTCTTGGCTGGATCGAAATCCCCCGACTGCATGATCATGTTCCATTCCCAATCGTTCACCGCATAGCCCGGAAGCATAATGGCCCCTTCATTCAACGACATTGAAAGGTCCAGAGCCTTACTCATATCGACGCCCAGCTTGCGGCCGATCCCATTGCACTCAGGACACATGCCGTTCGGATCGTTAAACGAGAACATATGCGCTTGCCCAGCATAGGGCTGACCCACTCGGGAGAAGAGAAGACGGAGAATGGGAGAGATATCGGTAATCGTGCCCATCGTGGAATGGGAACCGCCGCCCAGCCTCTTCTGGTCCACAATAACAGCCATGCTCAGGTTCTCAATTGCGTCCGTATCCGGCTGCGGAACGCGGGGCAAGAAATTGCGTACGAACATGCTGAAGTTCTCATTCAGCAATCGCGTTGATTCTGCGGCGATCGTATCAAAGACGATCGATGACTTGCCAGATCCGGATACACCGGTGAAAATCGTGATCTTCCGCTTGGGAATGCGCAAGGATACGTTATTAAGATTGTTTTCCCTCGCACCTGAAATGACGATATACTCCTGATTAGAATCGCTCATTCTTAACATCCTTCCGATCGTGTTAATTTCTACTTATATTCACATTTTACCATTCATTGTGCATAGAAAGTCGGGGACCCCGAACTTTCGATGCGATAGCTTTTTCTCAAATATTCAGGGTGAATACGCACTTAGTACGACTTGACCCAAAACGAAATGAACTGGTCAGATTGTCAGAAGTAGACATAAACCGGCTGCAAACTACATGCAGCCGGTTTATGTTGATTCGGGTCAAGCAGGGTTCAACTATCGTACCCATTAATTTAGCATTGAGAAGAAGATTTTTTGGTACCGAATGCGGTTATTGTGCCAACAGCTTTTCAAGCTCGCCGCACCATGCACTCCATCCATATCTAGCGCCTTCGAGTCCTTGAACATTTGAGAATCCAGTTTGTTCGAGATGAAGGTTAACCTTTCCATCCCCTAAATCCTGCAGCGTCCAGTTGACCGTGTGCTTCTCCTCTCCGACGGCCCAAGTATAGGTCAGCCGGTTTGGCGGGTCCACGATAAGCACTTCACCGTCAATAATTCCATCCCAGTATTCATTCGGCTGAGCGCGAAACTGAAAAAGGTGTCCTACGATGGGCTCAAAATCATTTTCCAAGACCCACTTGGCAAGCTTGTTTGAATCGGTTATGGCGGACCACAGCTTCACGATCGTTGTCGTGTACTGAAAATCCAAGGATAATGATAAACTCATTCTTCTACCTCCTCTAATAGTTGGTTCAAGCGCAACATATTCATACTCCAGAACTTGCTGTAGAAAGCCACCCAATCTTGAATTTCTCTGAGTGGAGAGGCGTTTAGCCTAAATCGCGTTTCTCTGCCGACTTTTCGGTCAAGTACCAGTCCGGCCTCTTTGAGGATTCTCAAATGTTTGGATACCGCTGTACGGCCCATTTGAAACTGTGCCGTTAACTCATGAAGCGGCACCTCTTGCGCTTCCGCCAACAGACCGATCAGTCGGCGCCTAGTTGGATCTGCAATCGCGTCAAACACATCCCGCAACTGATTGTTCTCACTCACATCACCGTCTCCAAAATATTATTTTCTGTAATAGATATCTATTGGTGGTGCAAAGGGAAAGCCGTTAATTTCGCTACCTCCTCATAATTGTTTCAAGTGAAACTTATTCATGTTCAAAACTTTCCAAATGACTAACTCCTAATTGGACACCATTTAGTGACACTTTTATTATAGGTCACCATTTGGTGTCGTGTCAACTACATAATATACCTATCGAGGAATACGAAAAATTTTGGCCAAATATTCGGAGGAAGCCGGTCTTGTGCAAAATCTGTCGCCTCACAAGCTGCGACATTTCCTGTTAACCTGGCTTAAAAAACAGGGTATCGATGACGCGCACATACAGCCTTATTCCGGCCACGAAAAAAGCATGTCGTTGGAAGTCTATTCAAAGCTTGCCATTACCGATGCCCAGCAGGAATATAACGAGGTTATCAATAAATTCCCCATTTAATAACATCTACTTTGTGGGTGGTGTCAGTTTCGCTGGTACTACCCTAATTGCTGGACATTTTAGATTGATGATAATACAAAAAAGAGCCACTCAGCGTTAGAGTGGCTCATTCAATCTGGTTGTTTCTCACAAACAACAAGCCCTAATGATATCCATCATTAATATCAGACCTGTTCAGGTACGTTAAAGTCGCTTCTGTATAATTGCTATCTTGTTGCAAAGGCTACTTTCATCATGTTAGTATATCAATTAATGGAATGCCCTGAAATATCCTTAAATCAACAATTTGAACAATCCATATTTCAAAGTACACTCGGAGGTGAAACGATTGCTAAAGGTTAACCGTGACGACGAACGCCCAATATGGCAACAATTGCTGGACCAAGCTATACATAATATCACAACCGGAAATTGGCCTCCGGGCGAATTGCTGCTGCCATCTCGCGAACTCGCTCTATTGGTTGGTGTCTCTCGCTCAACTATACAGATTGTTTATGAAGAGTTATTCAGTCGGGGTTACACCGTTACATCTCGGCGCGGCGGAACAAGGGTAAGTGATTGGACCTACATGACTAGTTTTACGAAGGATGTTAACCTTCAAGGCCCTGTCACCCCCGAGTTACCTTTATTAGACGATGCAGTCGGCCATTTGCATAGCTGGTTTAGAGGAAAAGATTACCGAAGTGTGGAAATCGATTTTAGTCCGCACGAGCCTTATTTGGATGAACATTTTCAAAAAAATTGGAGGCAATCGTTTCTACAAGCTTCCACAGAAACAAACCTGGCCAGTTGGGCTTACGGTAACGCCTACGGTTTCGTACCGCTGCGAGAACAGATTCAACGTTATTTGTCACTTGAGCGAGGCGTTCACGTGCATATCGATCAAATTATATTAACTTCGGGCGCACAGCATAGCATAGATTTGATCGCCCAAGCACTTTTAAGTGAAGGAGAAACGGTTTCTGTTGAGGATCCCGGATTCCCCGCTGCCTGGATGGCGATGAAGTATCGGCGGATGAATGTTGTTCCCGTCCCTGTTGACGAATACGGACTACGAGTAGAGCATATTCATCCTCAATCCAAACTTACCTTTGTTACGCCTTCGCACCAGTGCGCAGTTGGAGTGATCATGTCGGAACCCCGTAGGCAACAATTACTGCACATGGCCGCTCAACATCAATTTTGGATTGTTGAGGACGACTATGATAGCGAGTTTCGTTATCGCGGCAACCCGCTCCCAACTTTGTTCAGCCAGCAACCTCAGAATACATTGTATATGATGAGTTTTTCCAAAATGGTTGCTCCTGGTATTCGTATATCAGCGATCATTGGCCCAAAAGAGGCCATTCATCAGCTTGCCAAAGTCCACGAGTTAACTTATCGCCATCTTCCGATCATGGAGCAATTAACGCTTGCTCATTTTATCGAACACGGTCATTTCATGCGCCATATGAGAAGAGTCAGAAATGTATATCGGCGCAGGCACGAAGCCATGACGAAGGCCATCCTTGCGACCGGTCTAGGTGAACGCTTCAAACTAAGCGGCGTAGAAACGGGATTGCATATGCTTCTTGAAGCCGAAGACTCGTTTGACGAAGAAGCCGTGACGAACCAAGCGCTCGAAAAAGGAATCCGTGTTTATCCACTCAGCACTTATTGTTTGGAAAGCGATCGAAAAGGATGGGTACTGGGCTTTGCTAAAGTAGATGAGGCAGCAATTAAAGAAGGCATTTATCGTCTTGCGGAGATGCTTTTATAATACAAGCATCCCCGCCTATTTATCTTTATTGTCGGTCTCCCTATTGAATTAATAAACTTGTGCTGCTTTCCATTTGCTCAGCACATGACATAGGCTTTATCCATTTCATCATGGGTTACGTATAAGCTTGGCATGGCGCAACAGGCTCATCAAACTCAATTCCAATGAGTAGTCCTAACCCCCGAACAGCTCGAATGACGGGCTACTTATTTCTCCCCAGTTGGTTGAACGACACTCGCACTGTCTTGCTTTTTATCAAATTTACCATGCATCAATAGATGTGCCGCCAAGCCTGCGACAAGCCCCCAGAATGCACCCCCGACTCCAAGTAAGGTTACATTTGCTGCTGTTGCCAAAAACGTAATCAGTGCTGTTTCGCGGCCCTTCGGATCTGTTAATGCATTGGCGAGGCTTCCGCCAATTGTGCCGAGTAACGCTAGTCCCGCTAACGTGGCGATGAAGGTAGCAGGGAGGATCAGGAAAAGCGCAGCCAATGTCACACCAAATATGCCAACAGTAATGTAAAAGATGCCACAGGCAATGCCTGCAATATAACGTTTTTTCGAATCCTCGTGTGCGTCTTTTCCTGTACAAATCGCCGCTGTAATGGCTGCTACATTAAAGGGAGATGAGCCGAAGGGTGCTGTTAGGAGCGAGCCTAAACCCGTTACGGTCAAAATCGGATTCGCGCTTGTCTTAAATCCGTCATTTCGCAACACAAGCATTCCAGGCATATATTGTCCCGTCAATGTTATAATAAACAGCGGCAATGCAACGCCCAATAAAGCATGAAAAGAAAACTCCGGATAGACAAATACCGGTGAAGCGAACGCCAATTTCATATTGCTGAAATCTGTTTTCCCTGTGCTAATCAAATAAATAAGTCCGATTAACAAAATGCCGACGATCGCATACCGGGAGGTAAACCTTCTTAAAATGATATAGGCAGCAAACAGAACCACTACAAGTAATGGGTCAACTTTCGCGCCACCAAAGGCTGAGATGCCAAACTGCAATAAAATTCCAGCCAGAAGCCCAGAAGCAATGCCTGGGGGAATAAGCCGAACGAAACGCTCGAACATTCCTGATAACCCCAAAATAATAAATCCTAAAGCAGAGATGATATAGGCGCCAATCGCTTCCGGATAGGGGGTTACCGCTAGCGCGGAAACGAGAAACGCCACACCTGGCGTCGACCAAGCGGTAATGATCGGTTCACGGTACCGGTAGCTTAGCCATATACCGGTTACGCCCACACCAATGGATATCGACCATATCCATGAAGCGGTCGTTTCGGGACTCAAACCAGCTACTTTTGCTGCCTGAAACACGAGAATAAAGGTACCCCCATAGTTGACAATGACAGATATTAAAGCTGCGATGGTGGGTGATATCAAATCGCGGCCACGAAGTGATGATGATGTTGTGTTCATAAATACTCTCCTGCCTCTCCCCTAATCATCCTGACGGGCGTGTTCGTTCCAGTAATACTCGTCCGGTAAATGACGTTGACCAAATACGCTTGTCCCAACTCTTATGATGTTAGCTCCTTCCTCGATGGCCACCTTGAAATCTCCGGACATGCCTATCGAAAGAATATCCATTTCTACACGCGGAAATTTTTCCACCATAATTCGTGCTTGAATTTGTTTTAATAATCGGAAGCAATGCCGAGTCTCTTCGTTCGTGGCATCCAGTTTCCCAATCGTCATCAAGCCTTTAACGTTCAACGCTTCATACTGAGACAATTGTTCTACCAACGTCAATGCCGATTCTGGAGAAGCACCGAATTTGCTTTCTTCGTAGGAAATATTGATTTGCACCAAAATATCCATGGTCTTGTTCTCTTTGACGAGATGATGATGCAACGCCTGCCCCAATTTCAAACGGTCTACAGAATGAATGAGCGTAACATATTTGACAACGTCCTTCACTTTATTCGTTTGCAGATGGCCGATAAAATGCCATTCCACTTGGTTGTACTGCTGCATAAGTGGAAATTTGTCCCGAAGTTCTTGCGCTTTGTTTTCACCAAATAATACCTCGCCGGCTTGAATGGCAATTTGTAATTTCTCAAGCGGTACGGTTTTCGTCGCCAACAACAATTTCACATCTTCTATCTTGCGCCCTGAACCTTGGCAGGCTAATTTCATCTGCTGCTTTACGGTTTCGAGATTTTCTTCGACTAGATGGCCCATGTTCTCCCCTCTTTCTGCTCTTTATCCGCGTTTGTTAGTGAACACTTTAAGCGTATCGCATTTTGGACTGTGTTTAAACATTCAATAAGATTATATAAACCAACCCATATTCAAATTCAGCACGCTTATTTTTAGATCAATTGTTAATCAAAAGCGACCTCTCGAACACGTCTAACTTCTGGTATCGCATATAAGACTTCAATGACGTCTTTGGGTGCCTTCTTATCGATCTTTAAAATCATTACCGCTGAACCGCCAATTTCGTTGCGACCCACTTGCATCGTGGCGATATTAATGCCGCTATCCCCAAGCAATGTTCCAACACGACCAATGATTCCTGGCCTGTCCATCTGTGAAATTAGCAACACATGTCCTGCAGGAGGAATATCAACCGGATAGGGACCGATTCCAACAAGACGTTCCCCTACTCCAGGCAGCGCAGCCCCCGTCACCCATCTCTCCTCTATCGTCGTCTTAATACGAATCGTAATTTCACTGGACGAACTTTGGGGTAATAATGACTTTTGAGTTACAAGGTTAAGGTCACGTTGCTTCGCCAAATGAATGGCATTAACGATATTGACTTGTTCTGCCACGAGATGGTGAGAAAGTACGCCTTTGAGCACATATGGAATCAACGGTGATGTGTCCAGGTCAGCGAGTTCGCCTGCACACTCCACCGTAACTTCGAGTACTGCACCATCGGTCATTTGAGCAAGCGATTTTCCAAGTTGTTCGCACAATGTAAAGTAGGGTTGTAATCTGTTCAACAGATCGCTTGGAATGGCTGGTATATTAACTGCATTTCTAAACGGCTCATCTCGCAAAATATGGATGACTTGCTCGGAAACATCGATGGCTACATTCTCTTGTGCTTCCAAGGTCGATGCTCCCAAATGCGGCGTAACAATAATTTTGGGATGCTTAAAGAAAGGATGATCTGGTGCTGGCGGCTCGTTTTCAAACACATCAAAAGCAGCACCTACCAAAATCCCTTCGTCGAGCGCATCCATAAGGGCCACCTCATCAATAATCCCCCCACGGGCGCAGTTGATAATTCGCATTCCCCGTTTCATGACTTCGAATTGCGGCTTGGCAATCATATGATGCGTTATGCTTGTTAGTGGAGTATGAACGGTCATGAAATCAGCTGTTCGCACGATTTCATCTACTGTCATCATCTTGATACCCAGTTTTATCGCACGTTCTTCCGACATAAAGGGATCGTAGCCGATAACGTTCATACCAAACGCTGCCGCGCGTTTGACCACTTCAATCCCGATACGGCCAAGTCCCAGGACGCCGAGTGTCTTGTTTCGCAATTCAACGCCAAGGAATGATTTACGATCCCACACCCCGGCAACTGTTCTGACATAGGCTTGCGGGATATGCCGAGCCAATGCCATCATCATGGCAAAGGTATGCTCGCAAGTCGTTACTGTATTCCCGTCTGGTGCATTGATCACAACAATCCCTTGGCTCGTTGCAGCGTCCAAATCAATGTTGTCAACGCCGACTCCCGCGCGGCCGATAACTTTCAAAAGGACACCGGCATCCATAATACGTCGAGTCACTTTCGTCTGAGAACAGACGAGCAACGCATCATATTGATTGATGATCGAAATTAGCTCATCTTCGCTTAGCCCCGATATTTTTGTGATCTCCACATCCTCTGCGTTTGTCAGTAGCTGTAATCCAAAATCACTAATGGGATCTGACACCAAAATTTTAAACATCTTTCTTCCTCCTCTATGTTTAACTTGTACGATATTCAAGTTGTGGCTTTGTACGGCAGAGGATACCAAGTTTTAACAAAATTACATGTATCGAGAACACTATGCAAGTATAACAATGGATGGATTGCTTATGAATATCCATAAACGTCCTATTTTAGCAATCCAAAATAGCCTCCTGGGTGTCCTTCAAACTCAGGGTGTCGTTCGGAAGCATGAAAAAAGCAGGCCCTTAGAGAGCCTACTTAGCATTACGTATCATGTCTGGCATTACTTATCTTGTTACTATAGGTATGTAGCTTCGGCCAATGTTATTGCGCGTACAGCAAAAGCAGCTTTTATATCGTTAAAGGCTCTTGAAGCTCCCCCTTTTTTACTAGCCCTTTAGCTTCCCAACAAGCAATACATTTTTCATCCGTATCGCATTCAAGTGCCTTTTCACAGGTGTAGCAGTATTGAATCATATACTTTGTAATAATGGCATGTCTATTCTGATCTGTCATATCGATTACCTCCTAAGATGTTGTAATCTGCTATTGAAAAAACAAATCTATTTCACGACTTGCATTGTCGATAGAATCGGAACCATGAATAATGTTTTGAGCCACATCGAGACCATAGTCCCCGCGGATGGTGCCGGGTGGCGCCTCTGCAGGATTCGTCGGTCCTATTAAGGAGCGAACATTCTGTACTGCTGCCTTACCCTCAACGATTATCGCGAATACAGGACCTGATGTAATATAAGCTACAAGTTCATCAAAAAAGGGCTTGCTTTTAAGATGGCCGTAATGAGTTTGTGCGATAACTGTCGTAATGGATTTAAGCTCTGCTCTTATGACTCTTAGTCCTTTCTTCTCGAATCGGCTTACGATTTCACCGATTAATCCTCGTTCTACACCATCAGGCTTAATCATCACGAATGCTTTCTCGTTCATCTTATTCCTCCTCCTCTTCATATCTATCATTTTACAGAATAGCTGATGATTAGGTTGTGAGAGAAATCACATTATCTGATGAAAATTGGGAGGACGTGCAATGACTGCGCGTCCTCGTATTCCATATACCTTTACTCTTTCGGTTAAACAATAACTCTATCTGCAGAAACATCTGTACGTTGTTCTAACGGAAAAACAGCCGGTCGTTCTGACCGGCTGCCTTTAAAACTTTATTCAACTATTTTATGATGAAACAAATGTATGGACATAAACGACACTAATATGCGGGCATTAAATACGGTCCTAGCGTACCACCTTCGACAAAGATCAGTATTCATCCTTAATCCGACACTCCTGAAGCGGAATAACGCGCGTACGATACTTCTTTTTATATCCAATAAACACTCCGACAAACAGCGGAAGCCCAATATACGTCGCGACTAGTCCATACACATTGACATTCCCCTCTCGGAACATGGAATAACCTTGACCGACAATCACGATCAAACAGATGACAAACGCTACGATCGGCCCGAACGGAAACCATCTAGCTCGGTAAGGCAGCTCGTCCATACTGTGACCTTGAACGACGAACGCTTTGCGGAACCGGTAATGACTAATCGCAATTCCAAGCCAGATGAGGAATCCGCACATGCCGGAAGCGTTAAGCAGCCAAATATAGACAACCCCTTCCCCGAACAGTGAGGCAAGAAATGCAAGCGTCCCGACCAAAGAGGTTACGAGAAGCGAGGCAATTGGAATGCCGCGTTTATCAAGGCGTTTTAACCAACCAGGCGCCTTGCCCTCGTTGGCCAGCGCCCACAGCATACGGGTGGAGGCATATAGACCGGAACTGCCTGCGGACAATACGGAGGTCAGAATGATCGCGTTCATTACCGACGCCGCGAAGGCGAAGCCTGCTTTTTCAAATACAATCGTGAACGGGCTTACGGCTATATTCGTTATATCCGCATTAAGCAGCATCGGATCCTGATAGGAAATCAGCGTGCCGATGATGAAGATGGAGAGAATATAAAACAGTAAGATGCGCCAAAAAATTTGTTTGACCGCCTTCGGCACATTTTTCTCCGGATTCTCGCTTTCCCCTGCGGTAACGCCGATCAGCTCCGTTCCTTGAAACGAGAAGCCCGCAGTCATGAATACGCCCAGCATCGCCATAAAGCCGCCATGGAAGGGAGCATCGCCTATCGTCAGATTTTGAAATCCCGCTTCGTGATTCCCCATAATGCCTACAATCATCAGAAGCCCGACGCCGATAAAAATAAGGACCGTCACGACTTTAATGATGGAGAACCAATATTCCGACTCGCCGAATGCCCGGACCGACAAATAATTGATGAGCACAATAATACCGAGAAACAGGGCACTCCACAGCAATGAAGACGACTCGGGCAGCCAGTATTTGATGATGAGACTCGCAGCCGAGATTTCCGCGGCAATCGTAATCGCCCAGTTAAACCAATACGTCCAGCCAAGCGCGAAACCGAATGCCGGATCGACGAATCTTCCCGCGTAAGTGCTGAATGAGCCTGACACTGGCATATAAGCCGCCATTTCGCCAAGACTGGTCATAAGAAAATACACCATAAACCCAATCGCCGCATACGCAAGCAGCGCTCCGCCAGGCCCCGCCGTATGAATTGCGCCGCCGCTTGCGAGGAACAGCCCCGTTCCGATAGATCCGCCCAGCGAAATCATCGTCATATGGCGGGCCTTCAACCCGCGTACCAATTGCTTCTTTTCTTGTTTCTTCTGACTGTTCTCGTTGTCCATCTGTTTCTTTCCTCTCCAAACGATAAAATGCACCAACACCCATTACTAAACGCTGCTATTCCCCTAGTATACCCCATTTCCGAGTTTATCCAGAAATGTGTTACCCTTTTTGTATGGTTCACCGTACAGTCCTAAGCCGTCATGAGCCGCAGCACCAGAAAAGACAAAAGTCCTCTAGTAGGAGGACTTTATTGCAAACCTGCTATCCGTACCTTATTGCGTGATCAGAATAAAAGTGAACGAACACACGTCAGCCTGCTTCACAAACCTGATCAGAGCCATCGTTGATTTTACATCAATTCAGCTTAAAAAACAACGATTTCCAATTATACTCAGCGCTTATACTCGACTCTTACAAATAGTCCAGACTATTCATAATCATAAACAGCCCGACGATGCACAAGGTCTCCATAGTTGAAGATACGAAAACATTTATATCTCTCAAGTCTATTCGACTTTTTGATCTTCATATACTTAAACGATTCGATTCTTCAACTAAATTGTTCATAGTTTCAACCCGTTCTTGCACGCCTTGTTCGTCATATAAAAGTAGTTGAATAAACCCCCAAATATCTACCAATGGCAACCCAATAAACAAAATATTCAATTTTCGTTTAACGAATAATTTTTAGAGAGGAATTCTTAGAGTTTTGGAGTAATATCCCATTATCGGACGTAAGAACACGCGCAATCGGATCCGCTACTTTTAGCAGCAAGCGGCCTGAACCGTCCAATATTAAGACGCCATCGCTACCACCAAGCTGGCATATGAGCTGATTATTTAACACTTGAACACTGGCGACCGGCGATGTCCATATAAGAGGGTCTACCCCGTTCGAATTAACCTTGTACAGCTCATATTGGTTTTCTTTCTTCTTAGTTGTGTAAAATAGGTTGCCGTCGATACTGTCAAACCATGAAACAGCATGTTCGGACAGCTTCATTTCATTTGTCCCGTCTAGTGTAGATGAATATAACGCATTGTTCTCATCTTTTTTGATATAGTAAAGCTTGTTATTAGCAATCCGGAACAAGCTGACTGGCGAGCCCACGATCTTCTCTGTCTTATTCGTTTTCAGGTTGATTCTATAGATGAATTTCGGGGTAGTTGCGAGTAAATGACTTAACACGTAGACATCATCTCCGACGACAGTGGGAGCGGCATGATATGCCCAATTCACGTCAGGGTCACCCACACGCTTACGATTGGTACCTTCCTGGAGAAACAGGTTCCCATAATCATTATCAGAGCCATTATTGACGATTAGTGTTCCGTACGGCGTATCGCGGAAATCGAGATATCCATCATGTAACAGCTCCGCTTTCCCGTTATCACCTATTTTCAAGAAGTTGTCATGCCCCATAACCCCTTCACCTCGATGATAAGTAAACCACAGCGCATGGTCGCGAATTTGAAAGGTTACCACATCCGGCCCCCATTCCATTTCTTTGTCGAAGGTATAAGAGTATATCTCTTCCTTTGAAGACGGCTGCTTTTCAGAAGCCCGATAGATATGGTTTGTCGAGCCTTTTGTCTCAACGAAATAATAATACCCCTTAAAAAGGGCGACATCGTTATCAGTAGCATATGCGGGAAGGCCAACCGTTTGCAGCTGCGGGTTATGGGACGTAATGCTAAGTCCACTGGCAGCTTTCCACTTGTAATCCCATCCGAATTCGTCATGAGCAAAACGCCAGGTCAGTGGGAAATACGTAACGTTCCGGAAATTCAGTAACGGATATTGTTCTTTTGAATTGTTGATCACCTTACCATTGACCGTTATGGCCGAAGTGGAAATCTTCGCGGTGTATGTAGCCTTATTGCGACTCTCGGACTTGTAAGGCTCATACGAAGAGGTTACCTTGCTTTGCTTAATGTTTAAGCCAGCTGCCGACGACCAATTTGCCTCCAAACCAAGCATTCTGGTATCATTCCAGGTCATCGGAATATAGGTAATATCGCGATAAACCAGAAGTGGATATTCCCTGTACTGATTTTCTACCGTATGACCATTTAGAATCACCTCAAAATTTGGCAGAGTAACCTTTACGCTTGCATCTGCGGCCTTAATTTGTCCCGCTGGCACCAACAAGCCTACGCATAATGAAAATGCAATCACATATCCAGTCCATTTCTTTCTCATTGTTGCGTCATCTCCTCTCTATTTAACTTAAACGTCGGGTAGTGGTAAAAAGTTACAAACATTCTTTTATTTGATAATTATTGATCTAGGGTTAGTTTTACGTAATTTCTATTTATGGTTATAACCATAAATCCCTTCCTAATGAAGTTCCACTGACTTATCCATCTTGACAGTTACTTTAGTACGAACGGTGTTAAACACCCCACGACGGACTGAGTTAGTATTTGCAGATGTTACTGGAGCATAAGAGCCTGTGATAGAATATAGATATGCCATATTGAAATTAGCATTTATCATAAAAGAACCATTGGTGAAGTTTTTGTCGTCTTGGCACAATGTAATTTGTCAATTGATAGTAGCGTTTGTTTGAGAAATCTTATTGCTAACATAATAAATAAAGTCAACATACACCTTGCTAAAATCCTTAGAATCAAGAACTTGAAACTCTATGTATCCATCGCTTACCATCATTTACATAGTAATCGGCTTGTCGCATTTAACCTTTTGACGTTGTGGACACAACCCGATGTAAATTCACAATGTTGTCAGTGTTAGAGATTGAATACCTTGTACCTTTTTTTACAATTAAAGCATTCAAGAGTTTAGTTTTATTTTTATAGTATCTTGATTCACGTTCCTCCATCACATAATGAAATGTAAGTGCTGAGGCATAAAGACCCGAATCGACGTATCAACTTTCAGCTCAACTTTACCTCTTGGTTTAGTAAATATTTAGTCTACTTTCTTAAGATACAACAAAAGCCTGACCTCGTGAGGTCGGACTTTACATGGTGAAGGCGAGCTTACACTGCTGAAAACCCTGTCTGTAGGCTTCTACAATAAATAACGTTAAAACATAGCTGATAGCCTTCAGGAATATTTTCTTTTTGTAATATCTACTACAAAACTCAACTGCATATTCACGTTTCATTCGCAGATGTTGTCTATTTTGCATCAATGACAAAATAGACTGCTCACTTGTTACCATGTTTAAAAATATGATTATTCCTATAAATTCCAACAAGGTCACTGCCTTGTCAAGTGGGGTATGCGTCTCCTTCAAAACAGTTTGGTGCCGCCTGTGTAACGAGGATATTATTCATGAGTGTCTCTACCTTCCGTATCAGAAGCAGGAACAATACTTCCGTCAGGATATTCCCTGACAATCTGTTCGTCGGCTGTCCTAAACACAATCTAAGTGTTGTTTGCTTTTGCATCCAGCCTTGTACGATCGCCTGTAAGCTTTATCAACTTCTGCAATTCTTTGATTTGTTCCAAAAGTTTCACCGTTCCGGATCCCTTTAATTCGATTATTACACAAGCACAAACATGTAAAAGCTTATTCGAACTTATATTGGGCTTGACTAAAAAACTCATTTTACATGACCTTAAATTAACTGTCCCACCAAGCGTAACCTATCCGGACATCCAATCGAAGATTAGAGTGTGACAATAATGACCCAAATATGAAATAGTCTTCATAACATTATCCGTAAACTTATTCGCCAAAAATCAATTCACGTGCGGTATGACAATATGGTTCATGTCCAATTTCACTTACTAACTTGTCAAAAATCTCTTTTGATACAAGGAGTTGACTTCCTCTTAATACTGGAGTTCTTTCCTGTTCACCAGTCAAATGTTTATGCGTACACCAATTTTGATACTTAAGAACGCATTTCCCCTCTGAATCCGTTCCAATCAATCCTTTATTGGTACTTGTCATTGTTATTTCCAATAAACTAAGAACTTCAAAAGTAAGTGCTAAATAATCATATCGATAATATGTCAGAAATGGGTTATATCCTATACTCGCATCTGTAAAAACAATGGTCTTTTTACCCTTAAGACCCACTGGATTAAACATATATTTAGGATATATATGATCAAGTACAGTACCTCTATAGGAATCATGATATAAAGGCAGCCTTTTACTTTTACCGAAACCCACAGCAGAACATGTCTGGAAAATCTTGCAGTTATCACCAATACGCTTAGATCTCCATAAATCTTCCGTATACACATATTCTCTTTCAATATATGCTAACCTAACCCAGTCCTCTTCATCTACACTAGACACGCTATCCATAACATCCGTCGGGTGTGGGATTCCATTAGGCCTTGCTATTCCTGAATTACTAATTGCATTCAGCAGTAATACATCTTCCCTAATACTGTGATAAAAGTATTCTTCATCTTCAAGACTTCTCAATCTTGCAAAAACATTCCCAACTTCTTTTCCGCAATATAAATAATTTATTACCGCATTCCCAATGGCCTTTAGGTAATCACTATGGATCTGGATATTATCCATCAACAAGCTAGATACGTTGTCCATATATGTGTCAGATAAAATTCTCATATTGTTTTCACTATGAATTTCACTGAAGAATCCCAGAATATAATCATCAACCGATACGCCTCTATCTTCAAGCAACTTATATCTTGGGTCTATACTTTTGAAGTCTCGCAGAATAAAATCATTAAATCCTTGATCAGTAGTCTGAACCTTTGGTTTTACTGTTTCCTCCATCTCGCCACTCGACAAGAACTTTAATAGGAATCCATCATCTCCATATACATTGATGCAAATGTAATCTTCAAGATCCACTAATTGATATTCCTCTCTTTCCACATAAGAGTACATATCTTCAACTAACTGAATCAACATAGTAATACTCAAATTAATGTACTTAGAATGATTCGTCAAAACCCGCTTAAATGGTCTTATAAACATAATCCTCTCTGAATCTTGCGTAAGTAGTGTTTCCAGAGAAGCAAAAACTGACTTATGTATATCTGCTGTTCCATAACGCAATCTCGCTAATAATACATGATACAACAACTCTTCTATGCAGTATCCTTCAAATTCCCTTTCAATTTCCGCCCATTCAATCTCTACTCTGCAACTCAATCGTAAATCAATAACGTCGTAAACTAAGTCCCACAACGCTGGAACTTCTTCTCGCCAGTCATCAAGGTCTGAGAGCATTTTTATTATGTTGTCCGATAGTCCGTTAATGCCTTCAAAAGGCTTGTATATACTACCAAAATACTCAAAGTATGAATCAATAGTCAACTTTTCATCTAGATCATAAGCCTTCGTAAAAAACCCATAACTACTATATTTATGGTACCAACCGTCCTTTTGAGTAAGATAGATTCGTAGATTGAGATACGCCCTTACACTATCTATAATTTCTTCCATTTCCCCTAGACAAATTACTCTCTCTTGAATATTCGAATACTTTCTAGATGTAGGACTTTCAAAAGCAAAATCAACAAGTTGATTAATAACAAACTTAACCTCTTGCGACACTTCTTCCTTAGTTACCAGATATGTCTTAACAACACTGTTTACCTCTTCAGAATATCCGTATGATTTCATAAAGCCTAAGACTTCATATACGTTATTCCCAGCTATATCTTTATCACTAAACGTTTCTGAGATTTGGGCGTGATTATCTTCATCAGCAGAAGATGTCACTGGATACCCTTTCGATTCAATCAAATTACAATCAATACCATATTTTTCACATAAACATGTTACAGTTTCTATAAACTGTTCTTCGACTTCATATGCATCATCGTTGAAATTAAATTTGCTTATTAGATCAATAACGGAAATTCTTGCCAAAAGCACCTCTTCTTCATTGTCTATCAAGGCAATATTATTGAGGTAAGCCTGTATAAAATCACTGCTACTATTATTGGGCATAGACTTAAACAGTGCGTTCCCGATTCTTGAGTACTTTGGTGTTAGCCAATCAGTAAGTATCGTCTCTAGTGTATTCTCACATATCCAAGATCGTTTATAAACTTCCGAATCTACAATGAATTTCTTCAATGCCAGTTCCGGCTCATATTTACACAACAATTGTGACCACTCATTCTGATAATCACTTGTTTCTTTTCCATCAGTTTGCCTTACTACCGCAACGGACATTGCACCTAATCGCTTTATACACTTTCTTCCTTTTTCTGAATCTATGCCATAAATGTCTTCGACTGTATCCGTTAACCTACTAAGTGTTCTATCTCTACGTTGGCCATATGACATTATCATTCTTACAGCATTGCGAAATTCATGGATTCCCTGCTGTTCATTTCTATTCTTATACAGGAAAATGGATTTCTGCATATAATAATCGGCTAAATCCATATGTATTCTTCTTGTCTTCTGCTCTTCAGTCACCTCACCAAAATGCTTTAACACAAAGTCATAGTTTTCGTCATTCGATATCTCTGTAACCAGTTCAAATAACCTATCAGTCGTTAATGGACCCATCATTGCATTTTGAAAAGTTACCATTGTATCACTTGAAGATTCAACAATGATACTAAGGATTTTATCCCATTCAGTCTTGCATAAAATGACACTTCTCAATGGTTTCTGGATAGTATCATAAATTTCTTGTCTTAGACCATATAAGTCCATGGTGCGTATACCATGATTTGCTACCGCTGTTACCCTAGTTAGATTCGAATAAAGTTCTACTAATTCATCCCCCTTGATTTCGCTTTCTTTCTCAAGCACACAGGCTTGCAAAACAAAGATAATCCAATTGTGAAACCAACTTAAATCAGTGATTTCTTCAACCAGTGCATCTACATCACAAGAATATGCTTCATAAATCTTCGTAGCATTTGCAACTAAGTATTTAACTTTACTTTCTGTATCACCATAAATACTATCAGCTGTTTTGATTGTATTGAGAATATCTTTTACATATTCTTCATTTAACCGCCCTTGGTCAGTCCCCTCTATCAACCCACGCCATTGTTCCATTAATTCCATATCTGTAAGAAGTGAGATGAGTTCATCTAACCTGCCTCGGTGGGCATACTCATCCAGTACAATTATCATGTAATCTATATATTCACTATCAGTCGCATAACGAATCACAACATCTTGGTTCTTATCCATATCAATCGCTGCAGCGGTTAAATATTTCAGTTGTTCTTTTCGTTCATCCTCATTTTGGTTTTTGTGGGATTGATTCTTCTCTAGCATTCCATTTATGTATCTTTTCCACGGTGGAGTAACAAAGTTACGTGAGCAGGAGTAGCAAACCCTCAATCCTTCCTTCAAAGGCATATTCGCTTTTCCTTCGTAGATAAGCATTTCACTTAACCATTGGAATCCATGTATTTGTCCAATGCATGTTGAGTACTTTTCCTCGTATATCTCATATTCGAATTCTGCATTCGATACTATATTGGATAACTCTGAAAGCACCACCAATTTTGAAAATGTTTTTTTCTTGGTCGCTGCTTTCACAAAATAATCCGAATTTTTCTTAATTGCATTAATTCCATAACCCCTAAAGAAACTTTCACTAACAAACTCAACGTTAGCATATTCCAATAGACTATCATACCGGCCTGATTCATATAACAGCCGGAATAAATTGTTGAACGCCTTAATATTGCTATATACACCTGTGCTCTCTAGCCACACGATAAGGTCTTTATATATATTGTCATAAATTGAGAGCCCATTACAATCAAGCAATTCTAGTATATATCGTCGAAAACTTTCATGGTAAATTATGAATCCACCGTTTACAGCACTTTCCTTAAGTATGCTGCGTAGTATCTTTATCCTTTTTTCAACATAATTGCCTAAACCAGTTATAGCTTTCAGATCTCCAATACTCAAATAGAAAGATGCTCCAGATAATGCATATACTACTTTATGATCTTCATCAATCTGTTCTAACAAATAGTCGTAATAACCCTTTAAATCATCATTATAGTCTGGAATTGAAACAAGAGTATCCATCCAGGAATCTAGAACATTGGATTTTGAAAGTTCATTGACCAAATAAGTAACGTACAAAGGATTGCCATTGCTCTTATTAAACAAATAACTACTTAATGACACTTCACCTACTTCTTCATACTTACCAATACCTCTAATTTCAAGGTATCCACCAATTGTATTTGTATCCCAGTTTTCAATTTCGGTGAGCGTATAGTTTTGCTCACATAATTCTAATACTTCTGAAACCGGTTGTGATACAACGATAATTTTCACATTTGTAGGGACATTAATTCTCTTGATTATCTCTATGATATCAGTCTTATTTGCCCTGATGGTAGATTCATGAGATGACTTGATCCTCTCGATGTGATCAAGTCCGTCTATTATTAAGACAATCTCTTTATCCATATGATCAATTAGTGATTGAAGTTCATTTTCGTCAACACCAAACTTCGATGTCTTTATTTCCTTTAACTCTGGACAGACCAGCATAATATCTTTAATCAGATTTGCCATGAATATTTCAGAAGTGATTCTACTTGTATAAAATATATCATCCAAACTTGTATAGCAATAATGCCTAGCAAATAGAACCTTTTGTGAATTAAGGTACTCGATAAAATTAGTAACAAACCACGATTTCCCAGATCCTGGCTCACCAATTAATAAAGTCTTATTGTTCTTGCAGATGTTTGAGTAGAATTCTCCAAATGTATTTTCGTCATAGATATTACTGTTTGAATCAAGAGGAAATAGTTGCTCTATGTTTCCATAACCAACAACTAAACCTAATACACTAACTACTTGATCCGTTTTTAGCGTTCTCTGGTTAGCCCTTGCATTCTTAACTAGATTCATCAACTTCAAAAGAACACTTTCTGGAGAGATTTCATGGTTCGGATAAGTTCCTACGCCAAAATTATGAAGGCACTCGACAGTAATCCTTTCCATTTCGCCTTTATTTACTATATCTAAACTTGCTTTTGGTAGGCATAGCTCTACTTTCAAGTCTTGGAGAAATTTTTTGAAATTATCCCTCGATATATTTGTCACATTGTTTCTTAACCGTCTCCAAGAACTTACGGGACTTTCTTCATCCTCAAACCAAATTTTATCTATATTAATCATATATTGTTTCACTTTGGTAGATCTAAAATCACTGCTTGTTCCTATCTCTTCTAAAAAATCAAGATCATTGTTATAATCCCATGCAAGGAGTATTTTTATCGATACATCTCTTTCGGAATCCAATTTTTCCCACGACTTATATAGTACATCTAGTGCAAGATCATAGCCTATGGATGAGAAATCATCTTTTTCTACCGTTTTATTATCACTATACTTGATCTGTCGTTTGACTACCTCATTATTATTAATCACGGTAAGATCATCGAATTTATCATCATCGTATTCTTTGATGTCAACTTTAAACTCTGAAGAATTTCCTTTAAGGAGGTCATTAATTATAAAATATGAAGTTATTAAGTCTTGGTATTCATACCCCTTATGGGCATCTGATAATCCCATATGATCCCCTCCTATCAATTTCACCTGATATTCATATTTATGTCTTACTGGAGAATGATAAAATACATATTTCGCTCATTTGCCCCAAAACCTCTTCCAAACCACAATACGTCATCAGAATTATGCTCTCCACATGTGTAGCCTACTTAATATTGATATAAATATAGGCAGCTAATTACGCCCCCGCAGACAACGGATTTCCAAATTTAAAGCCTAAGTTCCTAGATTGTATAAAGAGGAAGCTCGAAATGCCGAATAAATACTACAAAGTTCCCTTGTTATAGTTTATTGGATTATAACGATGAATCTATGGACAAATTTGCTTTAAACCCTTGAAATTACGGTATTTTAAGATTGACATCGTTATACATTCCGGGAATCTAGGTTAAAATGGATAACAATTCTGCCATCCAACTCAATCTCTGGTGATCCTTTAACTGTTGTTTTAAATTTAAATATCCATATCAAAATATTAGCGTTTTCTCACGATGTTCCAATAGTCATTCCAGGATAATCCCTTAGAAAATCTAAAAATCCAATGTGAGCTTAGGCTCCTAAACACTGTTTGTCCAAGACTTAGGGGATCGTTGATTATATGTTGCTTTGAAGAAACTGTCGCCGTTAACTCCTTGTTTACCCCCATACCTTTTACCAACTTATCTGCATTAATATTAAGCACGAATTTTAGTTGAGCTTGTTGTGCAATAAAAAATAGTATCACTTGTAGATGTTATATCTATGTCGTTAATGATGGTTTTCGTCCAAGGCATCCGCGTTGTCGAACTCAAGCGGATGCCACAGCATGGAATATGTGCTGGCCGTCAATCTGTAGATGACCGTATGATATTAGCCGTCAAACTGCCCTATCAACCGTTCCTTTCGGATCTGCCCACATCGCCTGTCGTAATCATGTTCTGGTCGATTGCTGCTAAGGCAGCTTATACGTCAATGTTCATTCGTCATATAAATTGACAACAATGTGATATAAGTACACTTCCATATCATTTCTGTTATGTTTCGTCCGTGCCACTCTCAGATTGGCATATTTTTTTTCGTCAATCAATTTTGTTTCAATATTTTCGAACGGGTATTTATGATTATTGATATAATTAAAATATTTATTCCAGAACTCCGAAAAACTTTTGGATTTCGCATAGACAATAATAAAGTTGGTTTGAAGACCATTTAAATCATAGCCAAAAACCTTGTTCAAGTGCAAGGCCAAGTAGTCTGTCTTTAAAGAATTCATATTCAACGCTTCAATAATAGAAATTGGAGTTCCTCTTTTATTAACAATCATGATATCGACTTCTCCGGGCCTTTTACCGGTATTCGACTTTCCCCAAAGGGTTTGATCTCTGACAATATATCCGGTTTGACTCAATAATTGTACGACAAAAGTATTTCTATCATTTTCAGAAAGATTTCTGTGATTCCATACTCCTTGCAGTTTCAGACATGAATCCACAACATGCTCGAACAAGTTGTAAGATGGTCCCTGTACATCTACAGGACCTAACACCAATTGCCTTAACTCTTGAACCTTTATACCGTTCCAACTCTTCTCCAGATACTCCTCCGAGTGTGAATCCCATAATTCCTTGACCACCCGGTCCCCTTGAAATCTAACGCTAAGGTCGTGTAAATAGGCCAGCGAATCACTTTCATATTTACTAACTAATCTATACAGAATTTTTTCTTTTATTTTATCTAGATCGTGCTTAGCGGAGATGAATGCCATGTCTTCATTGAACTCAAAAATTTTCTCGTTATTACGTTCTTCTATATAATCCTCGATAAACTTCTGTTCATTGCTTTTGAGGCGCAAAAATAATTCGAAAATTTCTTGTTTCGAAAATGAATTCAAGAATTCGAAATAAAAATTTTCTCTATTCAAATACTTAACGAATTTCACCGTAAACCCTTTAATTGTATCGGATAAACTCAAAAAATATTCAAAAGCTTTTGTATTTCCGTTCACAAAATATGTATTTAACATGATTAGCTTCAACTCAATGTCGCTTTCACTTTCTCTTCCAAATATCTCCTCCGAAATCCGGATGGAATCCAGTTTTTCAACTTGATACAAGAATTCAAAAATGCCTTTCTTCTTATTTGACCCTAATTGGCTATTCAAAAAGTAACTCCATAACAGTTCAGCGATGTCTTCACTCCATACCTTTTTTAAAACTTTATGAAAATTACGATCATGTCTGTTAGAGTTTAGCTCGCCAACAACATTTGACTTAATCACTTCGATTACTTTGTTAGGAGCTTTCTTCATAAGAACTTCAATTAAAAATTCATTATAGGGTTCAAGTTGAATGATATCGCCGATCCAATTGACAAGAATCGCTTCACTAACATTCAGAAAGAATAAATTTTCTTCTTTCAATAGGATGTTTAGAAGAATATCGTGTTCGAGACCACAGCTGTGTGATAAATGTCTTATGTTTTCAGTACTGTACTTACAGAAGTAGCTTTTGGCAGCTTTCAAAATCAAATCTTTATTTTCCATTTTTTCCCAATGAATTTTTTTCAATATACTCCTTCTCTCAGATCCATATATAAATACCTTTAGAAAATCCTTATTGGAATTAATCTTGTGAAGTAACGTTTCAATTAATTGCCCCCATGCCTCAATTTCCCCAGCAATAATCAATTGGCATTGTTCGATAATAATATTTTCTTTAAAATCAGCCTTGCTTTCGCTCGGCAACGCTTCGCTACTTATACTACTGGAATCAGGTTTACCACTAGCTATTCTACGATTTAACTTTTTCATTTCATCTTCATTGAATATATTGGATAAGTCGTTATAATTGTTCTTAAACCACTCTCTAAAGCTTGCGCTATATTCGAATTCAATATCTCTGGTTAAAAGCAGACCAGTCAATTTAATCGCTTGGTCGAACCGAGTAGCGTTTATTTGCACCAGCATTAAGTTGATTACTCGTTTGAAGAATGGATGATCCGCCCCATTTACGTTCGAGTTGATCCATTTAAACAAATCCTCAAAAGACATCCTCTCTAGTATTGAATCTAATGAATGAAGAAGTCTATTGTTCGAAGCGTCTTTATAAATTTCCGAATAGTAGTCTCTGACAATATCCAGAATTTGCAAGCATTCTTTTTCTTCACCCAATGCATAAATTAAATTTAGGACAAACTCGCCACTGATTGCACGTACACCATATTCTTCTTCATATTTTTTGTTAGCAATCGTTTTGAATAATTTATCTATATCTCTCTTATCTGTAACGATTAAATAAGAATTGAAAATGTACTCCCCAATATTGAAAGAGCTAAGCGCATATTTCAATGATCTATCAATGTTCTCCCTATAACCGCACAACATTCCAATTTCCAGCAATACTGAAGTCATATCCTCAGAGATCAACAAAGATCTGCTATATGGATACCGATCTGTTTCATAGATCCTATCGATAACTTGGTTTGCTACTTCCTTGTTCCCGAAATTATCGTAGAAATGATCCAGCAAGTCCAGTTTTTCCGTTATTACATTCCTTAGCCCTTCAAATTCGCAAGTACGATAAATATGCTTATCCAAATATCTGATTTTCCTGAATTCGCCTTCGCCGCATAAAATAATATTCTGCAGTATAAAATCTTTCTTTATTTCAGTCGAATACTTGCTGAGGTCCGATAAAAACACAGTACTGAGGTCGTTTCTGATCATTTTATTCACAAGGACACCATAATAATTTATTCCGATTAGCCATGCTGCAACTTCCCTAAGCTTTGGAATGACTCTTTCGGTGGCGACTTTATGAAAAATCAGGTTTTCTATTTGTTTCTCTTCCAGATGCCGAACTAGAAAACATGCGCATAGATATTCGGCATAGGACATATGCGCCCATCTGTAGCCGTTCACACCAACCTTGATGAACAGATTCGAGTTCAGAACCCGAGTTATTTCGTTTCCAGTGTATTTTTCATTTTCCAAATCCTCATTCAAATACAAGCCATGTTTTTTCTTAATAAAATCCTCTTCAATCCATATCGTTTTCTTTTCGCTCAGCATAGTCATATAAGCTATCCATTGCGCAATTTCTATTTTTCTATCCGTATTTCTTTCCTGACGGGGATATCCTTTTCGATATTTATTTAACTCGCTGCATAGCTTGGTACAACCTACCTTGTATATCCTCTCACGGGATAAATCATGTTCATCGTACTCATCCTTACTGGTTTCGATCAGAAGATTCAGCATTATAGGTATTCTTGCAAAGGTTTGTAATCTATACTTCGTTATTTTATCCAACAGACGGCTTGCTTCTACGTCAGTCATATTCATACGCAGGACGGTCTCAACATTTTCTTGCGTCAACGGGCCCAGATAATAGGTTGAAATCTTGACTCCCTCCAATATATGGTTCAGTTGTTTTTCGATAAAATCGTCCCAATATGATGTTCTGCAGGTGAGCATTAATTTAAACCGGCTATTAAAAGACTTCTTAAGTTTTTTATTTATTACTTTTAATACTTTACGGAAATACTCATTCTCTTCTCCAAAAATCTCTTCGATACTGTCAATCAGAATTAACGTGGGCCTATCCTTATTAAATCGATTGTTCCTATAACTATCTTCATCCAAGAACTCCTCAACATCGTTATAGATCTCAAAGTTATAATATTGGATATCATAAGGATCTTCCTTGAGTTCCTGGTTAAGCCTCATCAATTCGCTGGACTTTCCAATCCCTGACTCTCCTAATAAAATCGTGCAAACATCCCCATTATTAAAAATTTCATCCAAAGTGTATAAGGGCTTATTCGTGTAGATAAATGAAAACCCCTCTGGATTAGCCAAATAACCGTTGGAAGTATATTCAAAACCATCCATGGAAAAACTCCAATATCTTTTCGAAGACACTCATTTCCCTCCATAATTGGAACCATAATGTAAATTTTTATAACTTAATCGATGTTATTGACATCAGCTTGTCCTGCTATAATCGAATAAAAAATAAGAGGCGTTAGCCGTCCCCTCTGTGATTCCCACCGATATATCTCCGATTTATTTTGCGAAACGTAGCTTATTCACCTGGATCTCTTCCGTTAGGCTGCCATGAATACAATAGTACCAAACCGGACAGACAGATCGTAATTCACTTGCCCGGCCGGCGACCAGGCCTGAAAGTGCCATCGGCCGCTGCGGTGTTCGGCACTCCAATAGAATTTGATGCGCTATTCCGTTCCATTCTCAGGCTTTCGTCGAAAGAAACAGAACGGAATCTCGAAATCGCAGATGCGCCTTATTCTGGTGCGTGAGAGCCACTGTTACGGAAAGTTGAGTGCCACGTCTCCAGAGGAGGAATCCACTGCATCAGTGACTCCCCCCTTTCTAGATCATGTGAGCAGCTGGAGGGCTTAGCTGGAGATACCTTTGTGCCCTTTAGTAATGACGTATACTTCTCATATCTGGGTAGGAAGCCTTCCTACATTTAATATAGTAGGAGTAATAAGGTGTGTACTTCTCTCCTGCTCAGTTATTAGTTTCTTCTCCATATCGTATCACCGCGGACTTCTACAGAGTAAGTAGAAGTAACTTATAGGGAGTTCATAATGCAATAGTTCAACATACATTTGGTTAATCCTTCAAATTTCTTCATAATTCTTTTATCTTATAATTTAGAGAATCAGTGAATCTGTCACTGCTCATTCTTTTATTTTCGCGCCATCAATATTACACATTCCACATGTGTGGAGTGTCTATACAATAAGAAACCAAACAGTTTAGTACCGTTTGGTCTCTGATATTGCTATAACATCGGGAAATCGCTATCGTAACTTTAACGTTACAAACGACAAGTACAGATTTAAAACTTGAGTTCAAGTCATCCTTACCTCTTCACCTTATAAAACTCATGATACAGCTTCATCAACGCCCGCTTCTCAATCCTGGACACATAGCTCCGACTAATTCCAAGCTCCTTTGCAATTTCCCTCTGCGTCCGTTCATCCCCGCCATGCTCCAGACCGAATCGGCCGATCACAACTTCCTTTTCTCTATCATCCAATATGTCGAGATTTTTATATATTTTCGATTTTTCAATCTTTAGCTGCACCCGGTCTACAATATCATCGGCCTCTGTGCCGAGGATATCGATCAACGTAATCTCATTGCCTTCCTTATCCGTGCCAATCGGATCATGAAGCGATACGTCTTTGCGTGTCTTCTTCAGAGACCGAAGGTGCATAAGTATTTCGTTCTCAATACAACGTGCTGCGAACGTCGCGAGTTTCGTCCCTTTTCCCGTTTGAAAGCTCTCGATCGCCTTAATCAATCCAATCGTACCGATAGAAATCAGGTCCTCGAGATCTTCACCTGTGTTGTCGAATTTTTTGACGTTGTGGACACGAAACGATGTAATTCTTTATGTTTCCTTTTCTTTAATTGTCCGACAAAGCATGTTGTTATGCCCTAAAGAACAAATTGATTATTAAGCTCGTTCTGTATCTTCGAATAGATTACCTGCTAAGGTTCACTCAAAACTTTCTGGACAATCGTTGCATCTATAAAACTGTAATAACGATCATCAATTAATAACCGATATAATGTTTTTAATTCATCTTTAGCTTGGTCTTACGAGAGCCTATTTAAAATTACAAGATTTCATCCAAAACTACTAATACATCTTTAATACTCCAATTATCCAATAAACGATAGAGTCCTTCAACATCTTCTTCAGAATGCATTGAAAGTTTATCAATCAAACTCGCACCACTTATAGATTCATCAATATGAATTATGGATTGAATCAAAGCCACCAGATGTTCTTGATTTATTGTCGGTTGTTCTTGTGTTAACTGTTCTTGAGAAACTTAATTACTACCTAAGGAATGTAACTTAGATAACTCCATTCGATGTTGACTTAGTGCATTGTGTTATGTTTCTTGAAACCTTTCCCTCATTGAATGTCTATATAGAGCTTAATTTTCAAGACTACAATCTTAAAAACCTCTTCTATTATTTCAATTTTTCTAAAGGCAGGCCAATCCGGTAAAACATCATCGAACAAGTCGATTGTCTAAACAACAATTTTGTGCCGCTTTGCAAAAAGTTATTCGCCCATCAATAGAATAATCACCAAGAATCCAACTTATCATACTTAAAATCGTAATACCTGATTGTATAGAAAAAACTCAAGCCTTCTTTAATCGCTCTCTAAGTGTATTCTTTCTGGCTTTCTTACAAGCGTCATTTAATACCTTAATTAATTCATCATAAAAAGGATGAAAGCTTACAGGTATAGTTGCAATTGAAGTAACGTAGTTAATGTACTCAAACTGGTGAGCAGTTTCATAAACATATTCTTTATTAGTTGGAGCTATTAGCTTCTCGTACAAAAAATGTCCCACTTCTTCCTTACTCAAGGATTGAGATTTAATATATTTTTCTTCAAACTCCTTTCGAACTGTTTCCATCAGGATATTAAAGTGATGAGGAATTCTATCTGTCCATACTTTTTCTAGATTAAATGTTACTACATGTCGCTCAATACGATTATTTTCTATAGGGTCAACCGTAGATAAGGCTTTTATTTTTATTCTCCTATTCCCTGGATATCCTGAAAGCTCTGATATCATTTTATTTTCTGCTGAGCGAATATACGGCACATAAATGTCTGTCAAACATCCCGGTGAATTTATCTCATAGGTATTGGCAGGCCAGGCCGGAACACGATCACCTTTACCTTGTGTTTCTTTATTACCTATAGCAGAATTACATTTTGAGCATATTGGAACAAGATTAAAAGGTTGAATTACAAGGGCTGGAAATAAACTCTTGGGGAAATAATGATCTAACTGTGAGTCTCCAAATGAAAATAATCCAAGGCAAGCTGGACAAATCTTCTCGCGTCGAGAGTTTATTGTAAAATATTCTTTTTTAAATCTATCCCTGTTATTATGTAGAACTCCAGTTGCTTTATGGTCAAAGAAATCCTTGTATAACTTACCAAAAACCTTAGATAAGGTCTCCAATATTTTTTCTTTACCTTCTTTTGTTAACATAACCGGGAAACTCAAACCATTAAGATATCCTGCAAATTGGAATGTTCCACTTGAATGTCCCCTAGCATAATTTAGATCAGATTTGAGGAAGGAAACTACAGTTGGCATAATACTAGGAGGAATACCAGCAAACAAATCCTCGATACGATTATGCATAGCATCTTGATGCTGCATTAAACAACAATTCTTATATTTTTTATATCTAGGTTTGCTTAAAAATAATTTCCCACTAAATTGTCCGTCGTATATCTTTAATTTAAGACAGTACTCAATCAGATCTATAAAACATTCTCCAGCCAATTTCATTTCTTTATGAATCATAGTAGGTTTATTTAGATCGATAAGCATCTCAATTCTCCAATCTATTAAATAAGCCTCTAGAAGAATTTCGAATCTGTTGCAAATACTCCAACATACGATAACGTTGATAACCAGGACCAATTTTATCAACAACTTTTTCTAAAGCTTCTACTGAAGTAGGACGATCGTTATCAAGTTTATTATTGATATATTGCATAGAATACTCTCCAATTCGTTGGTCCATAAACAACTGCATACTTACTTCGCTGCGATCAGCAGCGAAAGTGGATGTAGAAAGGGGCATCGCCTCATAAGTCCCTCTTTTACTTGATAATGATAATTCATTTACTTCCATTGATGGTTCAATCATAAGAGTCTGATTAGGGAATGCATCAGTTAAAATTAGCGTGGAATGCGTTGCAATCCAATATTCTTGCCGATTATATCTCTCCTTTTCGCCCTCCTTCTTTTTTGTCGATGATTTTACAAATTCATGTAACTTACTAATAAATTGCATTGTCCAATTCTCATTAAGGAATACGTCTGGCTCGTCAAAAAGGAATAAAGTATTCTCATCATTTTCTTGTTGGGATAAGATAATTAATGCCATTCGACATAACCATAAATATTCACCATCACTCAGACTTGTTTGGTCTAATAAATGCTCTGTATCGTTGTGTTTAAAAAAAACATTTGCAGTGTACAAATAGTTTTCTTTCTTAGAGAACATTAGCATTGTTAGAAACTCTGTTGGGTTAAGTGACAATACTTGTTCAACTGAGAATGTGATTGTTCTTACAGCCTTTGGAACTATTCTATCTTTTTGAAAAATAATCTTGATTCTAGATTCGCCTTTCGAATGCTCGACTAACTCTAAAAACATCCTTTCATACCTCTTTTTATCCGTATATGAGTTTTGAAGTTTTCTAAAGTTCTCTTCATCTATCTCGAGTGAAATATAGTATGGTGTGATATTTTTAACCATTAAAAAGAGCTCATTTTTTTTATAATTATAATCATCGACTTCATAATTATTTGCTGGAGTTGACAACAACAGAGCTGCTAAAATTAATGTTGCATTGTTAGAATCAAAATTGAGGCTACTTGGCTCATAAAGTAACTTACCTCGTAATTGGCGCAGATAATTGAGATTACTACCATTTAGTTCTTTCTTATGCAACTCGTCATATATATCACTATTTATAGCATTTAGTGGCGAGTCAACTAGTACTCCCTCAAGTGAATTATTTGGCCCTGAAGCAAAACTCACAATTCTTCGTGGATGGAGGTCATCTCGCTCACTAAATCTTTCCTTAATTACTTGACCCTCTTTTACACTAGGAAAACTATCGTTTGAAATACGAATATGTACACGACCTTTAAAGCGATACTTACTGGTATCATTTGAAAGTAAGATGTATGTAGTTTTATCTCCTCTTGCAATGCTGTAAATTATTTCGTATTTAAATCCCGGTGATTCGTCGTTCATTGCTCTTGTAAAGATAAGACCTATAGCTTGCATAACAGTAGTTTTGCCTGATCCATTGTTTCCGACCAAAAATTTTAAAGATAATTTACTTATATCATTATCTCTTTCTCCAAAATTACCGCTAAAAAATTTGAATTGTTTGTAATTCTCTAAAGCTAAACTGTGAATTTCCATTTCCGCTCTCCCTCAGGAACTATTGTCCATGTATCTATAAAACTATAATTATTTTCATCTAATAACTCATCAATTCGTTCTAAATATCCTAATCGACTCAACAAATAAACGGTATCTAATGCATGTTGTATAGTTAATTTACTCTGATCTTCATTAGATAAACTTTGCCTAGCTTTATGAACTGCTAATGGTGCTTTCGAGCTACAAAAAACCTGATATAGGTTCCATTGTTCTAAGGAAAGTACTTCTTGCAATCTAATATCTCTGTTATTATTGTTTAAATTGTGTTGTTTAAGACGAAAAAAAACTTGTCCTTCTTCTGTTATAACAGCTTCAATACATTGATCTCGTATTAACATTTGAATTGCATCTGTTACTTCACTAACATTTCCCAAACTATCTAGATAGTTATACCACTCAATTATTTTATGAGATGAACGTGTTAAACTATCCTGAAGGTTATCATTTCCATAATTAGAGATTGAGGATAGGATAAGCTCGTTTATTCTAAGTGGCCTTCCTTCTTTTGTTTCTGAGCTAATTGGTGTTTCTGTTACTGTACGATTCTCATTATTGTAGTCATTCCAGAATGCAGAGACTTGAGAATTAGTGAAATCTGAGATACTATACCTTTTGATTTTATTAATATCTTGAATACCTTCAGTCGGTCTAATTTGAATCGTCATGAGTATATTTTTATTATTATATCTCATTGATTTTTTCGACTTGGGTAAACTAATTATTGCTGTGATCATAGCAAGATCTTTAATTTCATTTAACAACTCATAAACTTGGTTATTTAAAAACTCTTCAGGTAATACAGCAAATATCCATCCACCTTCATCACTGCAAACACTAAGCCCATAACGTAGATAATTAATAACCCCTTCATATGAAAGTTCACTATCCCACACTAAAGAACTATCTTTATTACTCGGAGGATATATAAATACAATATCGTGCATTTCTTTACTTCTAGGTGATATGTACTTAGTTGGTTTACCAAGTTCACTTATTTTATTTTTATTCAGTAGACTAAAGCTTTTAACTCCACTGAGTAGCAGTCGTAAAGTTGCTATTCGTGTCATAACAGGTGATAATGAGTAACCGGTGAGCCTAAATGTTGCTCTAGTCCAATGATTCTGAATCTGAGTATTCATAACTGTTAGAAATTGACCGGAACGATAATTTACATCATGGATGCTCTTTGGATAATCTAAATGATTCATTGCAAATGATGCCAGAAAATCGACTAAATCTTCTTGGATCCACAATTCTTCACCCTCGATCGACTCGTCAAATAGTTGATTAAGTAGGTGATCATAAATTACCAAACCATTATCATTACCACTACCCCATTGATACCAACTTTCCTCACTGCTACATATATCGCTAAGAATCTCAATAATTCTTGCACACTGCATTGGTGTGATTGTTAGTTTTTCCCCTCCTTTAGCTATTCTCTTAGGTAGGTAAGATCTATGTAGCTTCATAACAGGGAGAATTTTGTCTTGAATTATGTTATAAGCATACTCCTTCTCATGTAGTAGAGACTCCCAGGTATAATTAAGGCTACTCTTGTATGGATATCTAAGTCGACGTGGACTATCATCTGCAAGCAGCATAATTCCCCAAAAGAAGGTTATTTGGTCGGCCACAGATAAAACACTGTTAGTACTTGAATAAACAGTACTAATCAACTCATTTAATAGTTTTTCTATTCTATTCATAATTTTTTCCACTATCCTAACTTAATTAATTTAAAGGGCACAATGGGCCATTCTGACTTCCCTTATAAATCTTACTTTGTCATAGAGTTACGTCGAGTACAAATAAAAGGTAATGCTAACTAATTTTCAATCTTTTTCTGATGCTGCCGCAGCATAATTTTTAATGTGTTCTTCTGAAATAACTAGTTGTTTAATATCTACATACAGATCCTTAAGATGAAACTCAGATAAATCCAAGATTGGTTCAAACATAAAAGAGTTTAAATGAATATTTTCCGGGGTCATTAAATTAACTCTTTCAAGTAATTTTATAGCTTCTACTTCTCTAGCAAACTTATCTTTGAACCTTCCAAATAACTTTCCAGTTTGGTTGTTTTTAATTTTTGAGACGAAGGTGGGTTCATTAATTTTATTAATCATGTATATTTCCGCATTAATTCTTGTTGCTATAGATAAAACTATTTTATTTTCGAGGTTCAATCCTATTTCTGAATCATTAATACATATTTGATCAGCAACTTCAAAAATAACATCCTTTACATAAGACTCTCGATTATTTAAAGCTAATGAATCCAAATCTTTAAATAAATCTTTGTAACAATTCTCAATATCCTTTACTTTAAACGACCATGAATCCTCCTTTTTATGTAGCATCGAAGTAAGTTTGTTATTATTTGCCGTATCACCTATATGCTCTGCTATATTTCTTGCAAAAGTAATTGAAGCAATTAATTTAGCCTTGTTGTTCAAATCCTTCTTCCAGTTTGCAAAAGGGTTACTTATGTATTTATATCCTGGGTTTATTAAACTTATAGATTCAACGTTTTTGACAGCCATAAATGACTGTGTAAATCTATCCGTTTTTATTCTGTCTTGCACTGTACGGTAGAAATCAAAATTATGTGTAAGAATAACTAAACAGAAATTATCCGAATCAGAAATTTCTTTTAAATACTCTATGATTGCGTACTTATTTTTATAATCAAAAGAATCGGCAATATCATCAATCACTAATAATGTTTTAAGGCTCTGCTTCCTCCTGCACTCAATCTCAAATATAATGTTTAATAAATACAATGCTCTTGTTTCACCTTGACTTAGTATCGAAAGTAATATTTCCTCGCTTACAGATTCGAAATGTTCTTCTCGATCTTGAAATATATATTCGACACTGGGCGCTTCATCTTTTAACACACTATCAGCTTTATTACTCATTCTAAGTGTATAAGGAACATAAAATCTTCTGTTAAAGATGTCGATTACGTTTTCCCAATCCGTTCTTTCTTTATTTGCCTGTTCAATAATTCTCTTTAATTCTATTTGGCCTACCTTATATTCTTTAATTAAATTGAAATATAATTCCGAGTAGTTTTGAATATAAGAGATCCATACTTTTCTTTTAAGGTCTTGGATATCTTCTAGTTCGATAAGTAAGTCTTGATTTTCAAACAAGTAATCCCTGAATTCTCTTAACTGAGCGTTAGAAATTTTTTTATCGATGTCTTCAAATATTTTTTGGAGTGTAACATCAGATAGTATTTTATTTTTCTCGTCAGCTATCAACTTTGAAAATTCTGATGCTGATGTAACTTCTGTTCTTACACCTTTCATATTCAAATTAATTATGTGCTCTGCTTTAAAGAATCCATTATCTAATAAATTCTTCTGGACAGTATTTGCGTGATAATGATTAAACTCTTTTCGTAAAAAAGTTGAATTTTTTAATAGGTCATTGTATTTTTCTATGTATTGCTTAATTTGATACTTAAATTCTCCATTCGAAAGAAACTCGATTACCTTGTTATCAAAAACAATTTTATAGGAAACATCTGAATATTGATAAATTAAATTCTCGCCTGATACAAAAGCCTCAAGATCAAATAAGACCTCTACTATTTTTGATTCCTTGGTACCAAAAGTACTAACTAACTCATCTTCTACTTTGTTCAATTTTGTAATTTTCTTTAGCTCTTTTAAAAGTAAAACTTTAGCATAATCAATCTTCTCATGAATTTCTTCATACTTCTTTTTCAGCTCATCCTTAACTAGTAATGTCGAAACACGATTAGATTTAAAATTCTTCTCATATGGCCTTATTACAAAAATAGATTCTCTCTCAATTTCATCACCAGAAGATCTTGTTAATTCTCGCAATGGTATACGATTTTTATAAACCAAATCGCTTGAATCTTTGTTCTTACTGTAGTCATCAAAAACATTGGCAAATGAGGTTTTCATAACACCATTTGGAGCGTAAATTACATATGCTGAATTTGTTCCGGTAAAGTCAAATTCATGTTCTAACTTATTGATCCCATAACAATTCTCAATTACAACCTTGATTCTGTCCATACACATAACCTCCTCTATTCAAAACAATAATAATTCAAAATTCGACAACTAGGACCAGTTTCCTTCTTTTCTAATAGTTGGATGTGTTTTTTAACCCAAAAGTCCCGATTTTGAAATAAGAAGAGGCTGTTCACTTAGAAGACTAAGCAAACAGCCTATATTTCACCTCTTCGCCTTATAAAACTCATGATAAAGCTTCATCAACGCCCGCTTCTCTATCCGCGACACATAGCTCCGACTAATCCCAAGCTCCTTCGCAATCTCCCGCTGCGTCCGCTCATCCCCGCCATGCTCCAACCCGAAGCGACCAATAACAACTTCCTTCTCACGGTCATCCAATATATCAAGGTTCTTATAAATCTTTGACTTTTCTATCTTAAGCTGCACCTTATCTACGATATAATCAGCCTCGGTGCCCAGGATGTCGATTAACGTGATTTCGTTGCCTTCTTTATCCGTTCCAATCGGGTCATGTAAAGAAACGTCCTTCCGTGTCTTCTTCAATGACCGTAGATGCATAAGTATTTCGTTCTCAATACAACGAGCTGCGAACGTCGCTAGCTTCGTGCCTTTTCCCGTCTGAAAACTCTCGATCGCCTTAATCAATCCAATCGTACCGATAGAAATCAGGTCCTCGAGATCTTCACCTGTGTTACCGCTATAAATAAATGGCGGTCATATTTTTGTATATGAATCAACAAAGTAGGATAACGAACATAAAAAAGAGGGGTTCGATGCCCCCCCTCTTTACTCTTTCTTCCAACACACCTCAACTATTAGTCTTCCCTGACTAACATTTACAACACCCAAACGAGACAAACCATTAAGACATTTCCCAATGGGTCAGCCTCGTCCAATGATCAATCGATTCTTGAACTCACAGATTATGCTCCTATAACTCTGAAATCAATATTCGTTGGTGGTGGAAATAACGTTTTTGCTTGTTCAATTAGATCTTCTGATAATTCTACATTTTGCGCTGCTGCTAGTTTTTTGGCGTTATATTTATACCATAAGTCAACAATCTGCACTTCACCTTCGCGAATTACCGCAAACTCTGTCGTGAATAAGTTTTCCATAAATAAATCCTTATCCAATTCAAGAGCTACTCCCCCTAAAATAATCTGTATTCGATCACTTTGAGCGAATTGTTCTGGTAATGACTCATATAAATCCCATGCTCGATTAAACTCATTATTTTGTATCATTAGATTCAAATATTCTTCAACAAACGCTCGGTCAGGAAATCCGTTTGAAATATGGTAGGCTTGCTCCATATAAGCTAACGCTTTGGTTAAACTATCATTTCGTTTCGCTGCCTCGGCTAGATTTCTATAAACCCAAGCAGAAGGTTTAATTTGTAAGGAACGTCCCCATGCCTCCAAAGCTTCAGCTTCCAATCCTCTTTCGTAAAGCATAACTCCATAATGTAAATATGCCGTCCACGTTTGATTTCCCACCGCGGATAGACTTTCCTTCAGTAACTCCATCCATTCTTCCTGTACCATCCATGATGTTGGAATTTCATTTATATCATGATCGGGGAAATATCCGTTTTCCAAAAGAGCCATCCATGGCCATTGAGGTGCTTCTAAGTTTTCTTCTGTAAAAAAGCTAAACCCATTAGGTATACCTTTAAGCTCCTGTTTTTCTCTTCGTATTTGTTCTAACGTTCCCCACTGTGACCCAATATGTAGCATTTCTTCTGGTTGAATATGAGCGAGCGCTTGCAATTTTTCATTAACCCCATAAACTTCGGCTTCATCGATCTGATCATCGACTTGTTCTTCAATAAATAGTCGAGCATTATTCCAGTTTTCATCATAAGCCAAAAGAGTGTCTACTTTAGTAACTCCCATAACTTGTGTGAAGTCCCATGTCGTATGCGCAGGCATGTCCATTCCATTAAGTTGGGTAGGAGCCATTCCTCCTTGTAATTCGATATAGTCCCCTTGGTCTGGATTTGCTAGGAAATCACGCCAGCGTCTTCCTCCTGCATGATTACCCCAGCAAAACATTTTGCGATAACGTAGCAATGAAGTAGAACGTTCATAGAATAGCCGACCATCTTCATATACAATAGCTTCCCATGGCGATCTACATTGTTTGGGAGTTTGGAAAAAGTATTCATTCGCAAATGGAAATTGAATCGGGTAAGATACATCCGCTTCGGGTACTGATGGCAAGATAGGCATATGACCTAGACCATGCCCCTTTAGATTTGTGTCGATATAGATTACTTCGCTTGTTGTCGAGAATACTCTAGCCTTTTCCGTTTCTTCTACGGCAATATTCGTCCAATAATACATAGGAACCGGATCATTATTATCATTAACTATACGTACATAGATAAGTAATTCACTTGAACCTTGCGGCAGATGAAAATCAATATGCCAAAACACATTTTTGCAGCGCTCATATTCATATATTCTTAGAAATTCATTGCCTTCACCATCATGGAGTTTGGCTGCATGAACAGGCGAACAGGTCGAAAATGTATGACCAACCTGTCCAAAATTCCACTCTACCCCGCCGGAAAACCATGCATTTAGAATAGCTAAATTAGCAGGCTGAAATACTGGATTTTTATAAAGGATATCTCTACCTGATTTCTTATCGACAAGTGAATACAATCGTCCGCCGTACTCGGGTAAAAATACAGCTTTTAAGCATTCATTCTCTAAAATAATCGTTTTTAAAATCATTTCTTTCCGGTCCCTTGAATATCTATCCTGCATTTGATAGGGTAAATATCTTTCACCAGTCTCATAACCCAGTTTCAGCTTTTGTTCATCCGTGAAGTTATCACCTATAATGACTTCTCGATGATGATTTTTATTTCTAAACATGGGTAGGGGATTCACCCCTTCCAAGTGCGTACCTTCAATATTTAATGTTGACATGTAAATGCTCATATTCCCACTCACTTTCCATGATATTATCCCTTTACTGAACCTACAGTTATTCCTGCTACAATTTTATTAGATACAAAGATAAATAAAATAAAGGTTGGAAGGAACACGACCATACAAGCTGCAAAAATACCGGCATAGTTACCTGTATTGGTAAAGCCTTGGACGATGGACTGAAGCGCGAGTGCAACTGTACGAGTGCTCGGATTGTTAGCAAAAATGAGAGCCATAAAATACTCGTTCCAAATTCCCAAAACGTTAAAAATGGTTAGTGTAATCATCCCTGGCATAGCAACGGGTATTAATATGAAGATGAATGTTTTGACAGGACCACATCCATCCATAGCAGCAGATTCCTCAAACTCCTTTGGAATGGACGAGAAAAATCCCGAAAGTAAAAACACCGCAAATGGTACATTTGTGAAGATATAAATAAGTAGAAGTGAATAGATAGATCCAGTAAGCTTGAATTGAACAAAAAGTGAAAATAAAGGAATAGCAGTCAAAACACCTGGTATAGCAAGTGCAGACAAGAACATTAAATTTACAATCTGACGTCCTCTAAATTTCACTCGGCCTACTATATAAGCAGCAGGTGCTGCAACCACGAGAATACCGATACAGGATACAACCGTATAAAAAACACTGTTAAAAAAATATCGGCCCATATCCTGGTTTTTAAATAAATCTGTATAGTTGGAAAAATGAAATCCACTTGCAAGTAAATCATTTGTGAATATTTCTCTTGTAGTACTCAATGATGCCAGTACAGCCCAGCCAAACAGGATGATCGTAAATAACAACCACGTAAAAAGCATGATATAAGAAGGTATGAACCGAACCTCTTTTTTCAGAGCTTTATTAAGCATTTCCTCACATCCTAATTTAATATTCTAGACGATCTTTTTTGAAAAATTGGTTGATAATTGCAGAAGCGATAAGGATAGTTAGCGTAATTAATATGCCGACTGATGCACCCGATCCGACATTAAATGATTCTTCTACATAAACAGTAGTGCCACTGCCAAACACTTTTTGATACATATAATAAGCAGGTGTGACCGTACTCGGATCATCAAGACCAAATGTCGCAGACCAAACAAAGAAATTGCAGGCCGTTATGGTCCATAAAACCAAAGTTATTCTAAACACATCTTGTAAAAGTGGCAAAGTAATCTTAAAAAATTTATCGAAACTATTTGCACCATCGAGCAAAGCGGCTTCATAATAGTCACCAGGTATTCGATCCATTCCAGCACTAAGAATTAACATAAAATAACCTATCGAACCAAAACTGAAGGCTATAATCATAGAAATATATAAATGGTCACTATCTGTCCATTGAATATTGGCTAATGACGTCAAGCCCAATGAACGAAATATTGAAGTTAAAAAACCATAATCAGAAGAGCTATATATGTACTGCAGCCAGACCACCGATAAAACAACAGCTGAAACCGTATTCGGCAAAAAAATCAGCGATCTCCAGAAGTTTTTCCAACGGATACCTGAAGCTAGAATAACGGCATAGATAAACGCAAAGGTAAATATGATTACCCCACCTATAATCCAAATACCAAGAACATTCCACAGCGAACTAATAAAGTAAGGGCTGCGGAAAAGACCCGTATAATTTTCAATTCCGACAAAGTTCCATTCTGCAATTTTACTTGAAATAGAAGGAACATCATAAAAACTCATAATGACGGCTCGAAGTGTTGGATATAGAAAAATAGCAAGGTAGATGATGACGGCAGGTAATAGAAAAAGGGCGATTGTCGATTTATTAATCCTCATAACTTACCTCCAGTAAATATATGCTCATTTATTAAAATAAAATCTGGGTGCAACGTTCAAACCATCTGCTACACCCAGATCAAATGCTACTATTTTTTACTTTGTGCCGTAGAATTTTTTTGCTTCATCCGTCATTTTAACTACATACTGGTCTGCAGTAATCTTACCCGTCACCAATTCCATAAATACAGGGTAAACAGTACCGGTTGAAAAATCAGCCCCACTGCCTATACCGAAGCCCCAAGGCATATTCACCTTAGCGTTCTCAAATGCTACTGCTGCTTCTGCTAAAGGTGCTGGCCATTCTGAATTAATTGTTGCTGGAATAGCTAATGCTTGAGCAGCCATACCTTCTTGTGCTTTCTTACTTACCAAGTATTTAACAAGCTCAAATGCTACTGGAATGTTCTTACTATTCTTGTTCAACAGAAGTCCTTGTGCGCCAAATGACAGCCCTTGTTGACCGCCTTTATCATTGCCATTCGCGATTACCGGGAACTGGAAGGAACCCCATTTAAAATCAGGTCCAGAAGTGCCTAACACTTCATTTGGCAACCAAGTACCATTTAAGTACATGGCAGCCTTGCCTAGAGCAACATCTTGTTGACCTGCTGGATACTTATTACCTGCTATCTTGCTGGAGAAATAACCTTTATTCTTAAGATTCTCGATATCCTTAGCAAATTGAAGAACGATTGGTTCCTTCCACATTTCACCTGTAGTATCCTTAACAAGCGCATCAACCCAGTCACTACCCATTGCGCTGCTCAGATAACCACCAATCAATAGGTCACGGTATGCATCATCAAATGTGATGGCTTCAACTCCGGATTGTTTAAGCAATTCACAAGCCGCCAAGAATTCTTCCCAATTCTGAGGGACCGCTGTTATTCCTGCTTTTTCAAACAATTCTTTATTATAGAAGAACAATATTGCATAAGGTTGTTGCGGAATGGCATAATATCCTTCTTCTAACTCCGCTTTCGTTGAAAGGGATTTTGTCCAATCCATTAAAGCAGGCAATATGGAATCCTTTACTGACTTTCCATCCATACCAATTGCCGGTAGAGTAAGTAAGTCATCAAGTTTAAGCAAATGTTCCTTTAGATTCGCAAGAGCACTTGACGGATCCTGTTCGAAGATGTCAATATTCTCGCCACTCTCTAGAGCTGGTTTGATCAGCTTGGCAAGATCACGACCATTAAACTTTAATTCAACCTCTACTTTAGGATTAGCAGCCTTGAAATCTGCAACTGCTGTTTCAATAACTTTGGCTTGAGGTTCTGTATTACTCCACATGGACCAAAAAACGACTTTACCCGAAAGTTCAGTCACCGGATCCCCTTCATTTGCATCATCAGGTTTAACTGTTGTCTCCGGAGAAGGTGAGGCAGGAGCGCCATTGTTGTTTGATGTACCACACCCCGCTAGCACTGTAAGCGTAACCATCAAAAGCAATAATAAAATCCCAATTCTGTTTTTTGTCTTCTTCATGGATCTATTCCCCCTGAAAAATAGTAATCAAGTAATCAAACAAATTATTCTTTTCGCTTAACTTTGTTTAATCATCGCTTGACTCTGAACTTAGTATAATTATTTTATTTCATCGAAGGTATGCAAAATATTTCACAATAGATGTGAAATTTTTAGCTATTTCGACTTTATTCGGTATAATAATGATAACCTCTGCCACATTAAGATTCTTACCTAATTAGGCAAACAATGTACATAGGATCAACAAACCCAAGGTACGTTGTTTGCCTTTTTCATATTATATTTCGTAATTCAACAATGCCAAAATCTTCTTGTATTCACGCTCTTACTAGCATATTATCTCTATTACTTCCACTCCAAAGTAAAGCGGAATTTGGCATCTTCTTCAATCCACATTGGAAAGTTTGTTCCCCACACATTGTTATGAAGATTAAAATGCATACCATCATCCAGTGAGGCAAAGGTTTGATCAAATTGAAGCAATCTCGGCTCTCCTGGAGACACCAACGGAGCATCCCAAGTCGTCATCCGTACATGTCCATCGGTTCATTGATATTTCACCCCTTCGTTAACAGCATGCATATTGCGATTGCCATTTTTGACAACGAATAACGGAGATATCCATTCTCCCATTTTTCCTAGCTCCCAGTTGTTTGGATTATCCACAAGCAGATTCATGGATAGCCAAGCAGCTTCTGGTAATCTGAATGCTTTTTTGTCCTTCCACTGCAGCGTGATATCCAAATGATCACATGACTTGTCAAATGCATATTAGAAACTAAGATATACAAGCTCCAGTACAGAAGATCTCGTTGTCGCAAAACTCAGGTTTTCTTCTGAAATCGTGAAGTACACGGGAGCTCCACAAGAAGTTTGACTGAGTTATCACCAGTATGGGCGAAAACAAGTACATCCTCAAACCCTTCAATCTCCAGTGTTTTCCATAATCATCAACATAATTCACTATCACTTCAGACCCATCGGAGACTTGCCAGCGAAATAATGGAGGAACATTTGGCACTTTGGATGCTGGATTTACGCCCAAGTGCAAATATTGAATACCTAATTTAGCCAGATGAGGAACCATTGCAATTGTATGTCCAGGAACATCTGTCATTTTGGCTACTATCGTTTGTTTTCCAAATTGCTTATCTAACCTTTTGGAAAGCGATAATCCAAATTCAAGCAAAGTAGGATCTATGAGCTCCGTATGCGTAGTAAAAGGCAATCCATGACACGCAATTCGTCCTTCCTGAATAGCTTGTTCCATCCACAGACGATCAGATGAGGCCGCCTTTTTCAAGTATTCACAAATGATCCAAGAGCCTGTTGTCCATATAAAATCGCAGCAACCATCAGGTCGCACAGCCTGTTCAGATAGATCCAACGCCTTAGGTATGAATTGATTCATATACTTATCAACAACTTTTACTGCCAAATCTGTAAATCCAATATCTAAATGTGTTTTAAAAACCACATGTACGGTCTTGATTGCTATATTTTTCATAGGCCATCCACTACTATAAAGTAATGTATTTTTTGTTATAACAACACACCGCCTTTATAAGCCGGTGGTCTATAATAGGTATTCTCAAATAAGCCAACTTTACTTACCCCTTTATTCCACCCATACTTATTCCTTCTGTTAACTTTTTTTGTAGTAAGGAATAAATAATAATTGTAGGAAGCATAACGATCACTAGGCCAGCAAACATAGCACCCCAGTCTGTTGCATACTTTGCTACCTGCAACAAATTCTCAATTCCAACAGGTAATGTCTTTTTATCTGGTGTTGAAATTAGTGTGAACGCTAAAATATATTCGTTCCAGAAGCCCATAAATGCGAATAAGCTGACAGTTACAATACCTGGTTTAATCAGAGGTATCATAACATAGAACAGCGTTTGAAATTCATTACAACCATCAATCTTAGCTGCTTCTTCATAATCGCGTGGAAGTGTTTTAAGAAACCCAATTAATAAATAAATACAGAACGCAAACTGTGTTGTAGAATAAAGTACAGTTAAGGCTATACGATTGTCTATCATATTAAAACTATTCATCTGGATAAATAAAGGTACAATCGTATTGGTACCACCAATAAATAAGCCAATCATAAAAATGAGTTGCAAAATCCTTGAATATAACGTATTAAATCTTGCGATAACATACGCAGTCGGAATAACGAAGAGCAACAGCAGTGCCAATGCCGCTATTGTGATCATGATCGAATTGAAAAACAGGTCTCCCATCTGAGCCTTCTCAAATGCATTGGTATAATTCGCAAAATGCAGCGAGCTTGGGAGCGACCAAGGATTAAATAAAAAGTCTTTACTCGTCTTCATTGAAGTATAGAAAGTCCAAATAATTGGAAAACCTACAATAAACGTGAAAATCAATAATACCAATCGTAATAGCTGTGTCATCATTGTATCTTTTATCGGCCTGCTTTTCTCTTTTGTTGTTTTCATAATTGCTCCCTCTCTCCCCTAATACTCGATGGCATCTCTTTTGGTCAACTTATTGCTTAATAGGGCGAGGCTAAAGGAGAATATAAATATAATGACTGCAACAGCCATTGCATAGCCAACGTTAGATTGTTCAAATGCCTGCCTGTACATGTAGCTCAGCAATACTTCTGACTTTCCATTCGGACCGCCTGCGGTCATAACCTTGACAAAAACAAAGCTCATATTGATCGTTGCACCGATAAAAAATACAATCGTAATACGAATAATTTCCCATAGTAGCGGAAGTGTAATCGAGAAAAATTGGCGTCCTTTCCCAGCCCCTTCTACTGTAGCCGCTTCATAAAGCTCAGCAGGAATGCCATCAATACCTGCCATATACATAACCATGTAATAACCAACACCTTGCCATACCATAACACCCGCAATTGCCCCTAATACTGTTCCAGACTCACCAAGCCATGCATGCTTTAGTTCACCCAAATGCATCATCTCTAGAAATGAGTTTAGTATACCGATGGAAGGATCATAAATATATACAAACAAGATCGAAATAACGACTAAAGATAAAATATTTGGAAAGAAGAAAATGGTACGGTAAAAGTTCTTTTCCTTTATCTTTGCTTGTGTCAAGATTACTGCAAAAAACATAGATAAACTCATTGTAATTACCGTTACCACTACGATAAAGAATAAGCTATTGGTCAGTGCAGTCCAAAAAGTGCCGTCATGAAATAATCGTTCAAAGTTGTTAAATCCTACGAATGTCGATTTAGGAGAAAGTCCACTTGACTTGTAAAAGGACATCTTAAACACATTCCAGGTCGGAACGACAATAAAAAAAACAAAAAGAATAATAGTAGGAATTGTACATACGGCCATAAATAGATTTCTTTGTGTTTTTTTCATCTTCTCTACCTAATCTCCTATATTTTCAAATAGTGAAAGGCTATAACATTGATGTCCATTTATTAATAGCTCCAATATTATAGCCTTTCGACTTTATTGAACGTTACAACATTATTTGATCACAATTTCTCTTAACTTATCTGATACTTTTTCCACACTTGCCATCCACTCATTAGCTGTCATTTTACCTGTTACAACTTCACCAAGTGGATCAAACAAAGCTTTACCAAGTGAGATTTCCGTTTCCTCTGTAAACAAGTACTGTCCCATAGCAGGAAGAACATCATCAGAGAATATTTTATAGGATTCGTAAGAAGACGCTGGAATATATTGTTTAGCTACTTCTACTCCATTTTTTACTGCAACGATTGCGGCTGCCTTTTCTGCATTTAACGTAACTGCTTTATCCGTATATTGATATTTCAAAAACTCTTTTGCCAACTCTGGATTTTTAGCGTTTGCAGGAATATACATTTGTTGAACATTTGTTTTTACATAACGAGTTTGTCCTTTCTCGAATGCAGGTGGTGGCATAAAGCCAAACTCAAAGTCTGCAGGGACAACATCCTTCATTTCACCTTCAAGCCATGTTCCACAAGGGAGAAATAGCACATTACCTTTTAGAAACTCAGTTTGAGCTTGTGTATGGTTCAAGCCAACTGTACCTTCCATTAGATAGCCTTGTTTTCCGATCGTTTCAAATACAGTGGCCATCTTCTTCGCAGCATCGCTTTCGAATGCTCCATCTTCATAGTTGAAGACCGCATTCATAGCTTCTATTCCACCTGCAGTAGCAAGCATTGGTATAACAATTGCATCATTATAGGAAGGATAAATTCCTTGATACGTATATAATGCAATGCCTTTTTCTTTAGCCTTGTCACCTAGTGCATAGAACTCATCCCAAGTAGTTGGAACTTCCCAGCCATTATCATTCAGTAATTTCTTGTTATAGTACATACCAGTTACATCATAATATAATGGAGCCATATAGATTTCTCCGTCTCCATAAGGAGCTGCATCTAACGTTTCCGTCAAACCATTAATAACCTTATCTTTAAGTGTTACCTCTTCACCTGGAACCTTCTCGTTAAATACCTCTGTTAGATTAAGAAGAGCTTTATCCATTACTAGCGCTCTCGGTACACCAGATGAGTCACCAAAAGACAAATAAATAAAGTCAGGAGAGTTACCAGATAGAATTTGAGGTCGAATCATATCTCCAATTTTCGGATTGGCCGAAATATTGATCTTCGTATTCGGATAATCCGCCTCAAATGCTACCTTAACAGCTTCCCAATAATCCTTGCCATAACCTCCCTCGAATACTGCAATATTCAGTTCGCCTTCAAGTTTCTTGACTTCTGTGTCAGCAGTAGACGAAGTAACAGGATCAGTAGTACTAGGTGAATTAGCACCATTTCCTCCACAACCAGCAAATAAGCTCATACTTAAGACCAAACTACATAACATAATGAAGCTTTTTTTCATAACTATTTCCTCCTAATGACCCTCTTATGATTTGGTATTTGTTAACGCTTACAGGTATATCTTAATGGATTACCATAGTGTAACAACATGATTATTTTTTGAGGTGTATGTATTATTTTTTGAGAAGCTCAATTCCCTACTGCATTTTCATAGTATTAATTTAATCCAAAAACTGCCCGAAGCGTTAGCTTTAGGCAGTTTTTGTTCATTGTATTAATTTAATCCAAAAACTGCCCGAAGCGTTAGCTTTAGGCAGTTTTTGTTCATTATTTTCCGTAATTAAGCAACGCCAAGATCATCGTTACCGCTTCTGCTCTCGTTGCATTCTCATTCGGTGCGAATAGGTTCTTCCCTCGACCTTTAATGATACCTGCTTCATTAGCAGCAGCTACATAAGGTTTTGCCCACGCAGCAATCGTGTCGGCATCGACAAACGTTGTCTTCGCATTCGTATCAACCTTAAGTCCCAATGCACGAACGATCATGACCGCCATTTCAGTGCGAGTAATATTTTGATCCGGTTGGAAAGTATGATCGCCATACCCTTGTAAAATCCCTGCCGCTGTCGTACGAGCAATGAAAGGTCTAGCCCATGCTGGAATCTGCTCAAGATCGGCAAAGGTTAATTCTACACCTTCTCCTTCCAACTTCAGCGTACGACTCAACATGGCCGCAAATTCGCTACGTGTCGTTTGCGCATTCGGTCGGAACGAATCGTCGGTATAGCCTGTAATGAATCCAAGCTTAATCGCATCTTGGATCGATGCGTTCGCCCAGTGACTAGAAATATCTTTGAATACGATAGAATGACCGTTAGACGGCCCTCCACCATTGCCGCTTTTCACAACAGCATTCACGTTGGCACGGCTTGTAATTTCCGTCGACTCTAATTTTGAATTGACGAGCTTCAAGCTTGAAAGTGCGATTTCAGCTGATCCCGAAGAAATGGCACTAAAGGTCAATGTTGCGAGCGTCACACTTCCATTCTTACCCTCTGTTTTTCCGATTTGGGTATGTGCCAACTGAATCTTATTCCCTTTCACAATCGGCTCTACTGTAAATCCTTTTTTTCCGCTATCTGAACTTACAAACTTCAGTCGCTTCGAATCATAGGTTAAATTAATTTCATAGGCGTATAAATCTTTAACATTTTCCCCATTTACTTTGACTTGAAAGGTTTGGTCTATCTTTGGACTAGCATTGGCGATTGATAACGAAAAGGTAGTTGCCTTCTCAGCAAATGCCGCTTTCTGAGGCATGACGGACACGTATAGTAACAAAGCTAAGATGCATAAAAGTAGTTTACGGACCATTGATTCATTCATCCTTTCGATAAAAAGATAAGGGAGAAGGTAGTACACCTCCCCCCCCATTTGTAGTTAGCCCATGATCAATCTTGCAATAGCTGCAACGTCATCGATGTCTATCTTACCATCACCGTTCATATCCGCTTTTTCATACATAGCCCAGTCCTCATCAGCAGAAGTCTTTCCATAACTCGCTGCGATTAGACCAAGATCACCAATGCTAAATTTACCATCTTCATTGAGGTCACCAGGAGCCGCTACATTCACGGAAGTTCTAAATGCATGCAACGCTGCCTCTAGTTGAGCGATCGCTTGATCCACTTGATCTTGAGTAGCCCCGCCTTGACTAGCTACTGCCTTAGCACGATCAATTGCCGCTTTTAATGTCTCTTTCGAACCAACAGGATACTGACCGATTCCTGCTCCTTCTACCGCTGCATCATGCGATGCTTGCGCACTTGTAATAAGTGCTTGTAATGCCGCTTTATTCACAACAATAATTTGAATCGTGTACGCGGAACCATTGCCCACCGTCGTTTCGATTCCGTTTGAACCTGCAACGGCTACGTCGGTTAAGAAGATGGAGCTCGTTACGTTTTGGCTAGCTTCTTTGGCTTTGAAGTTCAGTTTCAATACTGGAGCCGTTTGCTTTATTGCACTTCCAGGCCCAGCACTCGCCAACAGAATTCGAATCTCACCTTCTCCTTCTTTCTGGCCGACGATTGAAAATCCACTTTGCAAAGCATCGACGGAAACGAATTCGACTTGGGTAGGATCATAATGAATCGTTTGATCCAGCGCATACACGAATTCTGCAACATTGCTCAACGTGTAGGTTACATCAAAGGATTGACCTCCAATGACGCTAGCGTCTCCTGTAGCGATTAGGCTGTACCTAACTTCGACAAATTTCATCGCAGCAATTGCTTCACTTAACGCAGCTACCGCTTCATCTACTTGTTCTTGCGTAGCATTTACGTCCGCTTCAATTGATTTTGCTGCTACAAGAGCTTCTTGCAGAGCAGCCCATGTATCTTCTGTGTAATCTTCTTCGTTCGTGTACATTAATTCTGCATTGGCAATAAGATCGATTAATGCATCTTTATCAGCCATATTCTGGCCTTCATCTATCAATCCTGTAATTGCCTCTGCCAATGCTTTAGCAGCGCTGTTAACTTGTAACTGTGAAACAGTTACACTTGCCGAATCATCTTGCGCTACTTGAAGTGCAGTTTGCATTTCACTCCATGAATCGATAGTGTAATCGCTAGCATTTAAAGCATTAGCATGTAAGATTAAATAATTTAAATAAGTCTTATCAACGGATGATTGTGCATTTCTCTCTATCGTTGCTGAATTAAGTGCTACGTTGTAAATTTTCAATTCGTCAATCATACCTCTGAAAGGATGTAAGGCTGAAGATCCATTAGTATTACCGCCAATTCTCCAAGGTCTGTCTATGCCAGTTGTATCAAGACCAGACATCGTTGTAGTATAGAATTCAGTCCCATTCAAGTATAAAGTAACGGTATCTCCTTGCTTAGTAATAGCAAAATGATTCCATGTGCTTAAGGAAACGGAGTTTGCTGGAGCCGTTCCTGTAAAGCTTTTACCGTTTTTACTGGTTAAGTTTACAGCTAACGTACTTTGCCCTCCAGGAATATATGCCCAAATACCATGTGCTGATGCATTTCCGGATACAATGCTCGAAACAATGGTTTGAGAACCAAAGCCGGTATTGTTTGTTGATGGGTTAAACCATGTTTCAATAGTATAGTTTTGTTCATTATAAAGAGCATTTTGATCAACCAAAACAGTAGATTGACTATTTGAAGTGCCTGCAAACTTAAGAGCATTTCCTATCTTCCCTGCAACAATATTTGAGGAAGAAGGTATAGGCGAAATGCTTGCATCAACACCACTAGCAGAATCAACTGCAATATTGTTGGCATCCGATTCCATTGCATACCAACGTATAAGCGCCGGGGAAATAGTTACGGATGAATCACTAGGTGCATTCGTATGAGCTAAGTTTTTTATGCCTGTAACGATAAGTGAATAAGACTCTGTCAGATCAAGCATGTTCACCGTTAGTAATACCGTGCGATTGTCTGACTGCAGACTTGCAGCTATTGTCGTAAGCCCGCTAATCACATAATTGGATGTTAACTCAGCTGAAGTTCTGTCTACTGGCTTATCGAATATTATTTCTACTGAGTTGGCATTGACAGAATGTGCACTGGTTACAATTGGAGAAATAAGATCATCAGATGTTGTTACTGTAATTGGCGCACTCAGATCACTTTCTGTATTGCCTGCATTAACAGCAGATACTGCATAGTTATATGATGTAGTTGGATTTGTATTCGTATCTACATAGGTTGTTGATTTTGTTGACGCAATAAGGACATTATCGCGGTAAATATTATATTGCTTCACAAAGCTATCATCATCGGTTGATTCCGTCCAATTCAACGTCACACTGAAATCAGAATGTTCAGTCCCCTCTAAGTTTGTTGGAACCGTTGGAGGCGTTAGATCATCAGATGTATAAACCATAATATCATCAATTGAACTTCCACCTGTTATTTTAATGACAGCATCCTTATTACTATCTGTCGTAAAACTGTGTGAAGTCGTCCCTGCAGAAAATGGCATTGTTGAAATTATTGTGTTCGGTGTTTTCGCAGAATACACCGTTATCGTACCAGCAGACAATGCACTCAATTCTAAGCTGTAAGTTGTATTTGGTAAAAGCCTTGTAGAAGTAGGCTGAGTCCATACTTGTCGATTCGCTAACTTAAGTGAAAATCTTCCGTTGACTACATCTGTTGTGTATGGATCATGTCTTTCAGAATAATATTGACCATTGTTATGGAAGATAACCCCACTTTGATCGGTTGTACTCTCAAAATCCTCATACAAGACATAACCAACTGGCAAATCCGGCACATCTGTCTGAACTAGTCGGACAGCATAGAAGGTAACACTACCACCTGAGCTTGCATCCGCAGAAAGTTCAATCGTGGCAGTCGAGTCATCAGCATAAAAATCAACATACATCAAATCAGCCACTAAACCAGGAATAATTGTAACCCCACTATTAGTAGTTGTTGCATAGTCACTATAATTACTTATAGAAGCACCTGATGGCTGAGTCACTGTAATACGACCGATTTTCCCACCTTGAGGATCAACCATAACTGACGCACGGTATTTTTCCCCGGGAACAAGTCCTACCATAGTCTGTGTAACTTTTCCATCACTAGTGCCTGAAAACACTAATTTGGCAGAGTTATTATTTGTATTCTGAATTGTAATATTTGATGTATCACCAGAAGTTGAGCTAGGATTCCAGTAATTAAAACTTCGTGAGAAGAAATTATTATCCAATACCGGACTTCCTGTTCCCCATTCCGTTATCTTTGTCATAGGTGGGTTTGCTGTCCCTGGGTATATTACATAAGGAGTATTAGCGGCTACGTCACTCGTACCTATTGTGATCTTTCCATTAGTAACAGCGATATCCTTAATAAATACTTTACCAGTATCCGTGTTCTTATAAATTTTAACAGTTGCTAGATTGCCCATATTTTGAGGAAGTGTCCATGTTCTAGTTGAACCACTTGTGTTCCAGTAGTATATCTTAGCAGCTTCATTCGGATTTTTTGTTGTACTGGAATCTGAAAACCAAGGAATAAATATATCTTGACCAATCATAATCGGATTATTATCAAGATAATAAGTTCTTGTACCCGTATTAGTAGCCTTTACACCTTCCGTCAAATCTGCTTGAGTCGCACTCATACTACGAATATCAAAATGCTCAATATATTTTTTCGGAAGTATTTGTTGATAGAACCATTTTGTAAATTCAGAAATATTATTTTTACCTTGCCAAATCATGAAGGCATCATTGGTATGAACGTTTTCGCCAACAAATATACTACTCTCTCTATATACTTCTTTCTGATTATTGTAAAGAAATCTATGCATACCCTGACCATTTATTGTTGGCCAATGTACCCAAGCAGCATATTTATCTAACGCATTTCCATTCTCAGTACCCACAATAACATTATGAGTTTCAGACAATGTTTGACCAATCTGAGTGGCATCCAGTCGTCTACCAGGGAATGTATCAAGATAAACAAATCCTACGCCATTGTTTAAGCCGTTATTTATTCCAGTATGGTCATCGGTTAATGTAAAAAAGTCATTGAGACGATTTTTCATTCCTGCAGCATCCATATCTCGACGTATTTGATGAGACTGCGTCCCTATATCCCATTGCCAACCTTTATAATCTGCTACATTACCAATATGTGATGTATCTCCATTAACTGGTGAGTTATCATATGAGTCTGCTTGTGGATATATTTCTGTCCAGTTAATGTGTACACCTACAATTGAATTAAATGATTGAGCTATGTCGATAAGTTTGTTGAAATCTGGAGCCCCACCATTTCTAGTTCCTATATCAGCGTAATCAGCATGTTTTGAATCATGACCTTGACTCTGGTAGCCTTTAACTTGCACGATTTGAGGAAAACCGTCTGACAAGTTTTCAAATCGCTTCATATTGTCACCAATGTATAAGAATGGCAATATACCCGGTGAGGCAATGTGGATAGCGCTGTTTGCAACTACATCGGCCCCGTTTATTTGTCCCGCGATCAAAGGTTTTAATGCGTTTAGACCATCTTGCCAATTGACTTTGGCATCACCGTTTGTATCTTCTGTAATCACAACTTTACTATAGAAATCTTGACCCGGCATTATTTGGTCACCACGGAAGTCTTTATAAGCAAATGCATTACTCCAAGCTCCTGTGCTTATATGTCCATCTTCTGTCTCAAAGCTTTTATATATAAATTCGTTTAAGTTATTCATTACATTGTTAGTCATAGTAGCTGAAAGGTTCTCATTCGACACGACAGCAATCGTTGCATCCGCTGGATAAGTCTGCTTATCACCTCTAGTAAGATTCATATGGACTTCATTAATATCACTATTTAATCCATATGTAGAAAGCGCACGCGTAGCGGCATCAAATTGTCCGTTATTACTATTTTGAGCCGAAATAAGTGGCTGTTCCGTAAAGCCAATAGTTTTGACCGTATAATTTTCATCATAAATATTATTAATTTTCATATCAAGTATATTACCATTATCATCTGAAGTAACAGAAAACTCAGTGTCAAAGGTTACTTGAGTGCTCGCTTCTGGTATAGGTACCGTTACGTTATATTTTACAGAAGAAGCATTACTTTCACTAATTACTGCTGTAGCAGCATAATCTGTACCATTGATCGATACATATTTTTTGGGAACAACATTACCATCTAGTGAATTTCCATTAAGTGTATATGAAACAACTTGTGGAAAATCAGGAGCTACCTCAACACTAAAACTACCACTTGTTAATGTCTTGTTATCGCCTTCAATAGCATTAGTTGGTATTGTCGGTTGCACATTTCTATATGTGACTTTTTTAAGTACAACATTTGTCGCTGATACGGCGTTAAAGCCTATTTTTCCAGCAAGTGAAGCTGCTGAACCAGAAGTACCAGTGAACACATATTGTCCATCGATCCACAGTGTAAATGTGTTTCCAATGTATCTAACTTTAAATGTAAAGTCTTTATCACGTATTGCGATTAGTTGTCCATCCATATCTAACTGATTACTAACACCAGCACTATTTTTAAAATAATAGGAAGGTAAGTGATAAGCACTATAACCTGGTTCTCCTAAACTAATAGATTGCCACGCCGATCCACTTGCCCTAAAAATGGCTCCAAAGTGACCCATATCTTTTAGTTGAGTAAATGTATATTCAACTTCACCGTCAGTAAAATCAGGTGCATTGGAATCAACATAAACCCCTTGACCTTTAATATGAAGTCCGCCTTGTTCTATAATAGCTGTTCCATTACCACTACCACTATTTTTCACCCAATTATTAGGTACAGATGATAGCGCACTAAAGTCCTGTTCATAATAAGTCTGAACATTCGGAAACGTTTGATGTATGTTCAACCTTCCACTAAATGATTTTTGAAAATTAATCGTTAATGTTATAGAGTCATCACTTGAATGTGCTGCAAGATAAGAAGCTTTTATTGTTATCTTACTCTTGCTTGAATCAACTACGTAGTCAGTATTGGCAGTAAGTGATGTACTACCAGCCATTATGGATTCAATGGAATCTCCAGTATCCAAAGTAACTGGAATATCAACATCCGTTGTTCCCCAATTAGTACTAACAATAGTTTTATCCGTCACATTGATCTTGGAATTTGCTATTGGAGCTACCTTAATGTTCGAGATAGTCACTTCTTTGTTAGGAGCATTGTCACCCCACATTAAAAAGCCACCAGATCTGTTTGGGGAAAAGCTTGTTGCAGTACGGTTTGTACTTGCAAGTAATGTATCCGTGCTGCCATTAGTGTTGTATAGGCTAATTGTTGTGTCTGTCGTAACTACTTTAAAATGATACACTGTTCCGTCAGATTTTAATGACATATTTGTTAAATTTGTTAAAGCAGGAGCAGATGCTGCGCCATTAATCATTGTATAGTATTGAATTTGATCACTACCACCGAAGCCAATACTTTCAAAGTTATTACCATCTTTAAAATTCACCATAAAAAACATTCTAGCTTGACCAGAAAATTCTCCAGTCTGTGAAAAATCAAAAGTTGTAACGTTATTTTTATATGAAATTGCATCTGTGTTGTAAATTAACGAGTACGTCGTTGCAGTCTTGGCAATTGAATGGTTATATACAAAACCATCCGCCGCTTTTGACACAAATGGATCTGTCGTAAAATTTACATCTGTAGTCGCATTTCTATTTTGCACTTTCCAATTACTTGTATTCCAATCGGCATTTGGAATTGTTAATGCCTCAACTTTAAAACCAAGATTTGAAAACAAAGTAAAGATTAACAAAAATGATAAAAAAACACGCAAATTCTTAAATCTCCTCATCTAATATTACCCTCCAATATATCGATTTTTGTTAACGCTTACATTTATATTTTAATAGATTACCTTAGTGTACTTACATGTATTATTTTTTGAGGTGTATGTAATATTTTTCGAGGTGTATGTAATATTTTTCGAGGTGTATGTAATATTTTTCGAGGTGTTTTTTTGTGATGCTCTTCGCGAATGTGTTGCTCTCGCTTCAAGAGGACATTTTTAATGAATTGTGCTTCTTTTTAAACAATTCACCGCCCACCAGAAGAGGAGGGCGGTGACCGTATTGATGCGAAGAATCACTCTATTTTAGGTTCTTATGCAGCATGCTAATATATTCGTTCTTAAAAGCACTCGGTGTAATTCCATAATATTTCTTAAAGGTCTTGTTAAAATAGAATTGGTTTTCGAAACCAAGCACATTCGATACATCTTTAATGAGCATAGATGATTTTTTGAGAAGCTCTTTTGCCTGCTGCATTTTCATAGTATTAATATAATTCATCAGCGTAATACCAGTTTCGGTTTTGAACAAATGACTTACATAGGTTTCACTCATATTTATTCGTTTCGCAATTATAGGTAATGTGAGCTTCGAAGTAATGTTTACGTTAATGTATTCCATAATTTCACGTATTTCTTGTCGGTAAGTGTTGGATTGAAGCGGTATAACATACTTGAGTAGCTCTTCAATGATTTCAAAGTATTTCGTCTTATAGCTGATTAAGGTTGAGCATGAAGATAGCGCATGAAAGGATTTCAAAAATTGTGAATTATCATTGAGCGGATAGTTGAAAGAATGGAGTAACGTTCTAGCAAAGTCAATTAGATCATTCTTGATTTGATCTGGGCACGGCTTGAAATCTTCAATATGATTAAATAACGTTTCAAACAGATCTCGAGTTAATCCATAATTATAATCTAGTATGCTAAAGCGTATTTGCTTTTGCACACTCTCTATAAATTGTCGATCGAACGGTAAAATAAATAATTCATCGTTTGCATTTGTAATCTTATAAGTTGAGTTATAAAAGTATATTTGGGCTGTATTTACGCATGATTTGAACTGCTCATAAAGACTATCACTATTCTCAAAATGTTTACTTATATTCGCATAGAGCGAGAGATTGGTATAACGTTCTACATTGGTGATCAATTGATTACATTTCTCCATCACTGTTGCTTGATCCATTCCGTGATCGAAAAGAACGAGCAAATAGGATTCTTGTTTTAATTGAATCGAATAGACCTGATCCATTGAGCAAAAGATTTCGCGCGCCATCATCGATAATGAATTATGTAAGAAGGTGAAACTGGGAATCTTTTCTCTGTCAGAGAGAATAAGCACTGAATCAAGCTGAATGTATATTAACTGATTCATTTTACCATTCTGGTTATACTTCTGAAATAGAGCATCATGCTTGGTTTGATTACAGCAGATGTCAAAGATAAGGTCAGTTACTTGCTCAGCAGAGCTATTATAGTCAGGCTCCCTCCTCATATTATTATTTTTTTTAGGTATAGCAAGTGCTGCATTATTCATCATCTCAAGTAATTTGTCAGGAGTAATAGTGACCTTTAATAAAATATCAAAAGCCCCAAGATTCATAGCTTGATGTACGGTCTCGAAATCCCCATGGTTGCTTAGTACAATTATTCGTATATGAGGATGGTGGTCTTTCAATTGCATAATGAAATCGAGACCGTGCATGACAGGCATTTGTAAATCAGTAATGACGATATCAACGTGATTCAACTCTATTTGCTTAAGAGCTTCTACCCCATCCTTGGCAGGAGAAAGGAGATGGTATCCATGTGCTTTCCAATCAATCATAGTACTCAATCCTACTCTTACGATCTGTTCATCATCTACAATGAGTACATTATACATGGTTAATTTCAGCCCCTTCATGGATGATTGGCATAGTTAAGGTGACCTCTGTTCCAACATTAATGTTAGAATTTGTGGTAAGACAATATTTATCTCCAAAGAATAATTGCAGACGTTCATTTACATTGCTTACCCCTATTCCTGAGAATGACCCTGTCTTTTGTTGCAAGTTATCTTTCGGCTCGTATCCTTTACCATTATCACTTATTTTGATAATTAGTGTGCTTCCTTCTATATAAGTACTAACGATAATAGTTAGTTTTCCTCTGTCCGAATCTATTCCGTGCAGGATGCTATTTTCAACAATAGGCTGCAAGAGCAGTTTAAGAACTTTTAATTCAAGAAATTCTTCTTCTACTTTATTAATGATTTCGAAGGTGTCCCCATAGCGAATTTGTTGGATGACCCCGTAATGCTGCAGATTTTCTAGCTCTGATTTTAGATCTACTAGTTCATTTTTGTTGAGAATGCTACTATGCAGCAATGCGCCTAAGCTACCGAGACCTTCACTCAAATGCGGAACATTACTCATCATCGCGACAAATCGCAAAGAATTAAGTGTATTGAACAGAAAGTGTGGGTTAATTTGAGCCTGAAGCATCTTAAGTTGGTATTTATGCTTTTGCTGCTGCTCCTTATTGTTCACATCTATTAGTTGCTGAATTTGATGTAAAGACTTGTTAAAGGTATTCGATAGATAACCAATCTCATCTCTTGAAGAATCAATAATCGTATGTTCATTAGTGATCGTCTTTTGTATACGTGATAAATGTCCCACAAGTTTATTCAGAGGTACTGCGATACTTTTGTAAATCAATAATGAAAAAATGAGCGATAGTAATATTAACAAAATTACAATAAGGAAAATATTTTTGCCTAAAGTGAATAATTCGGAATCAATAACAGCATTTGGCGTCTGGGAGATGAGATAAATTCCTTGTATTAGTGATAAGCGAACGGTAAATAAACTGCCGTTTTTTCCCGATGTTTTATAACTGAATGATTTCTTATCTTTTGGATAGTCCGCCATCTCCATATGCTGAGCAAATGGATGCTCTGCAGAACTAGATGAAAGAATACTTCCGTCCGAGTTAGCAATTATAATATCTGAGCCATTCTGCACAATTGTAGTGTTGTACAGATCCATTAAGAATTGCGCATCTACAGCAACTACAATGAAACCAATAGTTTTTTCTGAAGTTGTGGAGTTAAGATTTCTACCTATCAGTATATAGTCTCGCGACATGGTTTTATAAGGTAAAAATACGGTACTGGTATTGTTCGCAAGTCTGTTATGGATCTTCGTTATGTATGAATCCTTAATCGTTACAAATCCACTACTGTAAACTGAATTCCCACTCTCCGTATAGATTTGAATATCCTTTGTATAGAATAGCCGATAGTATCTGGATGTAAGGAACTTAGACATGTTCTCATGGATCAAGCGCTTTTCGGTTGTTTGATCAGGTTGAGCATTTGCTGCGTCGCTAAGTATAACCTGCTCTATTTGATCAGAGTATACAATTTGATCAATGAGGTTATCATACGTTTGTATTTGGCTGTACAACGCAAGCTCCAATGTTGAGAGATTTTGAGAGGTTGTGACAACCATCGTATTCTTTAATGATTGTGACGAAATTTGATAGCTTAGTCCTCCCACACTCAAGCTACATAAGATACATATGCACATTAAGCTTATGGCGAGACGTTTCTTGATACTAATCATCCTGAGGTAAGTGATAATCTTGGATTGTACTCTTTGGTAATATTTCATAGAGTTTGGTTCTCCATTAGATGTTATAAGATCAATTTCATTATAGCATGGGGATTATTTCGTGATTTAAAGAGATTCGCACAAGAAAGTATATAGATTCGTAAAAATAATACATATCATGACCTGACCGATAGACCGAAGCAAATTGTAAGCAAACAGCCCCAGATGCAAGATGAGATCATTTGTTGCAAATTTGCCGGAGGGAAGGCGTTTCAGGTCCAACTCTGACTTGATTTCACTGTGAAATTGCTCGCTTGCGGCATGATCTTTGTAGAGAGCGATGACCTGTTCTTCCTAACAGTCCAGTGTAGTCCAATAGAGCGAGAGTTCCACGCCTGGAACAAGCAGCAGTTGTCCGTTTGGTTCTGTCGTTCGCTCCGTCACTTGGTACACCATGCGAACAGGCTTAATGGATCGCTCTGGATGAACGAGAATATGACCGATATAAATTTCTTTGCCTTCATTCGATGGGGAAAACGATTGATTTTATGCTGTCTGAAAATCGAGGTATACCGGCAGCTAAGCGTTTATTTATAAAAGCTTTGGCCTCGTCTCATAATCAAATACCACGAGTGATCACTTTGGATAAAAACCCGGCATATCCACCAGCCATACAAGAATTAATAAATGAAAAAGCCCTGCCAAAAGAAACTTGGTTAGACAGACAAAATACCTAAACAACATAGTAGAACAAGACCATCGATTCATAAAGAAAATCACAAAACCGATGCTTGGTTTCAAAATGCTATTTACTATCCATTTGTATTCTTGTACCACGGTCGTTACCCGTCGTATTACGAGGTTAGCCAATTTTTACTGGTTGACATACTTTTATTAAGTAGGTCTAATAAACGGTAGCCGGGGTTAAACGTTCGTTACCCTGGGGAAATATCCCTCCGCTAAAACTGTTCGCCCCCAAATGATATTGAAATACAAACGACATGAACATGTCCTTAAAATCAGAAAAAATCTTGGTTTCCCAAGAGTTTTGGCGTTATTAATATGGTGAAACCTAGGGGGATTTGACTCTCTCTTGCTCGTCTACTCATCATGAGATGAATGAATGAATCCTCATTATAGGCTGACGAAGCTTACTCGATGGGGACTTTTAGCGGTAGATTCAGACGCCGTGCTCCTCCACTTGATGCTTTCCCTCCGAAGCCAATTCACCCATTACGCGGACTGGAACCCCTGACCTCATCGCTGCCAGCGATAAGGTCAAATTAAATATAAGGGCACGAGTCTTTATTACCGCTTCGCCTTATAAAACTCATGATACAGCTTCATCAACGCCCGCTTCTCAATCCTGGACACATAGCTCCGACTAATTCCAAGCTCCTTCGCAATTTCCCTCTGCGTCCTTTCATCCCCGCCATGCTCCAAACCGAATCGGCCGATCACAACTTCCTTTTCTCTATCATCCAATATGTCGAGATTTTTATATATTTTCGATTTTTCAATCTTTAGCTGCACCCGGTCTACAATATCATCGGCCTCTGTGCCGAGGATATCGATCAACGTAATCTCATTGCCTTCCTTATCCGTGCCAATCGGATCATGAAGCGATACGTCTTTGCGTGTCTTCTTCAGAGACCGAAGGTGCATAAGTATTTCGTTCTCAATACAACGTGCTGCGAACGTCGCGAGCTTCGTCCCTTTTCCCGTTTGAAAGCTCTCGATTGCCTTAATCAATCCAATCGTCCCAATCGAGATCAGATCCTCGAGATCCTCACCTGTGTTGTCGAATTTTTTGAAGAAGTAAACTATATGTTCAATGCCATAAGATTGATTTTTACAGAGAAGTCATAGCCAAGTCCCATAAGGAAACCTATGCCTTCCACATTATTTTCCTCTATAAGAGTTTCGACACGAGTTTTGCCTTGTGCAAGGTGATATTCAAAAGCTTTTGCAGCAAGATATTTGCCCAACCCCTTGTTCTGCTTGCCTGGCACTACGAATAGCCGTTCGACAGCCCCCGTTTGCCAAGTCATCACACTGCCCACCAGCTTATCGCCTGCAAATGCCGAAATCGTATAAAGCTAGGGACCGCCCATCATCCACTCAAGCATATGAATACTTCTATATAACACCTCTTGATAGAATTGATTCTCTGCCTGTGTGTACTGAATTCGTTCTTTTATCGTTTCCATAGGCCAATGTCTAACTTCTATTCCTTCAGGCAGCTCGACATGGGGTATTGGATCTTCAAGTGACCGCTGAGCAACATAATAAGATTGATACGAAACAAAACCATGACCCCTGTAAAACTCTCCGTCACCGTCAAAATCATCCCAAGCAACCAGCTTAGTTGGCTTCAACGGGTCCCTAAGCTCTTGGGCCATTGCTAGTAAGGATGGATATAGCGCCTTCCTGATTTCTGAAACAGGCACTGCTACTTTATCGGCTACCACTAGCATCACTTCTAAGGTGTCGTGATCATCACCTATACCGCGCCGCAAATATCCGACAGCGAGCAATTCCCCTTCTTCACTGAACACACAGTTCATCTTTTGATGGTGAAAATCCTTGTTGTATTTATAGGACAACCAGACTTTGTAGCTTACCTGCTTTAAACGGTGCAAATCATCCGAATTAAACTGATGGACGGAGATCGTCATCTTTTTATACACCTCTCTCTATTTATTGCATTCCTTCTCCTCCTCATAGGAAGAGTGCGAAATGATATTCTGCGGCAACCCGACTGCTTCATATTCTTGTCATACGACACTACTATCCTTTACACACATTGTCGGATGATGACTTGGACATCTATCTTTAAAAGACAAGAACATGTCAAGCCTAGTTGCGGATATTGCCGAAATTGGGTAGTCGAACAATAAAAAAATGGACATACCATCATTCAGAGACGGATGTCCACATGTGCTGATAGAGTTATATTTCACTCTATATTGTAGCTTATATACTTCTCAGGTACCTTTAAAGGTATAATCAATTGATTCTCTATACTTCCATCTTTGGCGCTATGAACGAATAGGATCAACATCATGTTCGGCTGTGATGCCTTTTCATAGCTTACATCAAATTTGAAATGTCCCCATTCAGGTGCACCAACTTCGGCCATCTCATGTCCTTCCGCTAATATATTATGTCCATCCTCCAACTGCCAGCTAAATGCTGCTTCGAATACGCGAGCCTCTCCTTCAACTGTAAAGTTAGGATTGGCTTCCGTCCCCGGCGATGGAGAAAATAAGCGGAAAGCATCGTTCTCAGCAACTGGAACTTGAACAATATGTCCGGTACGTGCATCCACATGAACGATGATCGGTTGATCCATAGATTCGTGATAGACAAGTTCTACGTTCCAAATATCCTCCTCCTCATCCAGCAAGACGGATTTAATAGCTTTAACGGAGGATGACTCGGTAAGTGTTTGCAAAGCAGCTTGAATGGCTGCTGCTTGCCCTATTTTGTTATCAGTCACCTCTTCAGACTCATTGAACATGATCAACTTAGCGGCTTTTGTTTGTCCCGGATATGACTCCAGAATAGATCCTGAACTCCAAGCTTCCATTTCTGTTCCGATTGCTACGTCCTCGGGCGATATTGTCTGCCCATCGTTATTTTGAAGTGTCGTTTGCTCGTTAATTGTGAACCAGAATGCATCGATATAGGAGTCTTCATTTTTTTCAACAAATGTCGTAATTAACCAACGATTCCCATCTTTGCTGATGACTTTACCTTTATCTACTAATTTGAAAGCTGTCTCCAGATCTTGACCGGACTCCTGATTCTCGGGTGAATCACCAGAGTCTGAGTTGTCTCCAAAGCCGCATGATGCTAACAGCGTCATTGTGCACAGCAAAGCGAGAATAAGAACTCCCTTCTGTATACGCATGCTCCTCATCTCCTTTGACTATTAGACGGAGCTTTGGTTTCAAATGTTACAAGGACAGCTTTAAGATCTGTTTCGGATGGTGGTAATTGCCGATGTCACCGATCTCCAGCCCCTGCTCCCACAGAAAGCGGACATCATTAAATTATTGAAATAACAAATCCCCCGATCTGCTCCAATCGGGGGATTTGTTTAAATATTTTGATAACCATTAGAATCCGTTAAGGTTTCCCGTTAAACCAAACCACTCAGCGAATGCATCCTGCAATCCGCTAGTGCCTAATTGATCTCGAATATCGGCTGATGTTCCTTCAAGTTCGATATGACCTCCCCTAAGCAAGGCAATTCGGTCTGCAAGCGCCTCTGCAATATGTAGCTGATGGGTGGAGAATATGACGGTTTGCCCGTTTGCTGCAGTTTCTTTCACAATCCGTACAAACGTTTCTATCCAGTATGGATCGAGGCCATTTGTCGGTTCATCCATTAAAATAATCGGTGGTCTAGCTAATAATGCTTGCGCAAACAATACGCGCTGCCGCATTCCTTTGGAGAAGGAGGTTACTGATTTCTTCCCTGTGTCCTCAAGGCCGACTTCCCTCAGCACTTCCTTTGCTCTAAGCTTCGGTATCCCCCGAAGGGCTGCCCAGAAAGCGAGCGTTTCATAAGCGGTTAATCCTTGAGTGAAACGAAAATCGTCGGGCATGTAGCCTATAAGCTCGGCATAACGCTTACGATCATCCTTCCAGCGCACCCCCCCAACGGTTATGCTGCCGCTTTCAGGATGAGAAATACCTGCAATCATTCTCAGAATCGTACTCTTTCCTGCTCCGTTTCCCCCGCACAAAGCCAAAATTTGACCTTGATCAACCTGCAGATCAAGTGAATTAATGACTACCTGCTTCTTCATTGACTTTTTTACGCCTTCAAGCTTCACAATAGGATCAGGCACGTGAACGCCTCCTTTCCCAAATTAGCTGTGCAGTTGCAATGACGCTTGCTATCCATACTATAGCCGTGCCAAGGTATACAAAGCTGCCTGCTGGCTTTCTGATCCATTTTATCCATTCATAATATTCCGGACCTAGAATAGCTCCTCCGCCCAGCTTAACTACAGTAAAAAGCCTTGAGAGCTCTGCCGGATTAAGAAACGTAAGCATAGTAACCGCTGGCTTGATAATTGGATGCGGCATGAAGCCTAATGCTGCAATAAGCAATGGCGGCCAGCCGATAATTGCAAAAAACCATATCGCAACAGCGATCGTTAACGCTTGCCACCGATTTTTGGCCAGTGTGCCTACCAGCAGAGCAATCGCCAGAAAAAATAAGGCAACGCTGAAGGAAAAGGCTAGTAGCTGCAAGTAGGTCTGAAGTCCAAATCCATATCCTGCAACTAAACCTAGCATGCCAGCAACTCCAAAACCTACGGAAACAATAACAAGCAGTACAATAACCAGCCCTATATATTTTCCTATGATGAAGGACCATGTGCTGATGGGATAAACGGACAATAGCTCCCAGCTCCCGTCCTCCTTCTCTGCAGTCAATGAAAACGATCCGAGTAGCAAAGACATCAAGGGCAATAAATACAAGATCAAATTGAGAGTTGTTCCGGTAATGCCTGAGTAGCCTTGAACATAGCCTTGCGCATTAATTAATAACAAGCAAAGCATGAATAATGCAAAAAGTCCCATGAAAGAATAGGCCCACGGATTACGAAACCCTATTCTCACTTCCCTTATTGCAATATGCATCGTCTGAATCACGAGTTTTTACCTTCTGTTCCATGACCCATGTCCATCTCTTCTTTACTATCGTCTGAATGCTTGTTTTCATTGTGCTTTTCCATGTTTTCCATGTCCATCATATCACGGTTAACTTCCCATTTATGTTCAGCAAGCTCTTCAGAACTAAGTAATTTTCCCTTTCCTTGCTCATCGATGTAGACCTGTGCGGAAGCTTTATCCTCGAAGGCGATAACGCCATAAGCCATTGGTGTAATGTATGCAGAATCGTATGCGTAGAATGCCTTCTCATATTTAATCCAATCGCCGCTATTATGATCTCTGACAAACTCAGCTCCTACCGCTTCGGAACCATTTTGGACTTTCCACTTATTCATGCAGCCAATATCGTCAAACTTCAAGGATTGGCCATCTGTCGTAATAATTTGAGTAGCGTAAGGATCATCCTTCACCGCCATGTTGCAAATGACACACTTATCGGTTTCTTCATTAATTGCTTGCGGCTTGTATTCCTTAGCCCCGCATGCGCTTGCCAGCAGTAAAATAACGACCATAAATACCCCTGCACCAAATCGTTTCGTTTTCATCTTCTTCTTACCCCCAAATAAATTAGATAATAGGCCAGACTTAGTAGTCCGGCGCCAACTAAAGCAGAATGCAATAACGTTTGCGTTGGTAAAATAAAACTCATTTCCCCTGTCGGTTTCATCAGAGGCGATGCATCCGTCGACCATGATTGTCTCTCCGACTGATAGAGATCTTCTAGAAAAACCATACCCGGTGACTGGAAAAATAATTGAAAGCCCGGTCTTGCTTTAACTAGACTTTGAAAAAAAGGATTGATCGCATACGCAGTTTCACTTTTTCCATCTCCATCCGTATCAATCCCTTGAAAGGAATCCCAATAGTTTCCGTCCAGTATATTACCGACACTATTTCTTGCTTCAGCATTCGCAACATTGCCAATAAACTGATTATCAGTCATGATGTTTTTTTCGGCATCAAGAAGCTGGATTCCGATAAAATTACCAATAACCGCATTGCCTTCTATGTTGTTTTGCGTAGATTGCTCCACGTAGAGTCCTACACGATTTCCCTCCACGTGGTTGTTGCGAATGTTTGATTGATGCGCATCAAACAATAAAATGCCTTGTGAGTTAACACTTTCACTTTGCTTAGTGAATTGGTTTCCTGAAACCTCAACATCGCGAACTGCCATAATCATTGCACCGGTAATGTTCAGATTTCCGAAGTTATTGCGTATAATCGTCCCCTTTGTATACATGCAATGAACACCGTAACGCAGCAGTTCAAAATGATTATCCTCAATCAAATTGTTGTCGCTGTTCTCCATATAAATCCCATCATGCATAGAAGAAATGGTATTTCCGTTGAAACGATTTCCGCTCGATTCATACAAATCGATTCCGTTTCCTTTGTCGGATAGCTTAACTGGACGATTCTTGATTACACCTGCCCATTCAATACTTGAGCTTCGGACCTCACCATTGTTAGCTTTCCTCATCTTAATTCCAAATGAGCCGGTACGAATTTGCAAATGATCCAACATTACACCATCCGCCAGGACAAGAACGGCAGGTTGCTTCTTGATCGTCTCGTCTAAGATAGTCAATCCAAATAAAGTAACGTCATTAGCCTTAATTTGTACAGCAGGTTTTTGGGTTATATTTTTAACTATAACCACCGCATTCGGACTCGCCTCCAATCGTAGCGTCTTATCAATGATGATCGGACCATCATAATTCCCTGCTGGAATCAGCAGTGTGTCACCTGCCTTCGCCTCATTTATAAGTTTCTGCAAGGGGCTCGTCAACTCATCAGCAATTACGAGACCTGCGCCACTTATCATGAGTATTACTGCCAGCAACAACGCTATCATGAATTTCTGCGATGCCTTCATTGCACCTCCACCTGTTTCTTTTTCGTTAGATGGAAATCGTCAGTATTCAGATGCAAGTACACTTCATATGTACCTGATTTCGGAAATGTGTACGTTCCGTTAAATGCATTTTGTCCCTCTTTAACAGCATCCAACAATTCCGGCTCCCCATTTACTCGAATCTCAAACACCATATCTGTAGATTTGGAAAGCTCGCCTCCAGTAAAATCCGCCTTCAGCTTAATTGGCGAACCTGCTTTTGGAATCTCAGGCACCGTCGTTAAAGTCGCATCGATAGCCGCGGGGTCGATTGTTTCCTGTGGAGAGGTCGAGCAAGCTACTAGACAACCGAGTAACACCCATATCGCAGCTATCTTTATCGCCTTTTCTAGCAATTTTTCACCTACTTTCAAAATTTTATATTTCTATTCTAACAAATACTTACTTTTATCCTAATGACTCGAAAGAGCTATAAACTAAACTTAAAAGTGACAAATTTAAAAATATCCATTTTGAGACATTAATGTCCTTTAGTACTTTCTCTTTTGCTTTAACACATATGTAAAAAAACAGACCTGCAAAGGCAAGCCTGTCATGTTGGGATTTAATAATAAAATATTTAGTTTCAATTAATTCCTACAGCCTTTCTTTATCAAGTTAATACTCTTCCCTCAGATGAGAAGAGAAGTACACCTGACTAGAATACAAATTGGAGTTATAGGCTATTTCATGGAAGGAAAAAAGACGGCGGTGGCAGAAGTCATTGAGATTTTAGGGTTACATTCTAATGCGGAATCAACAATCGATCTAGATTTATAAAATAATAACTTTAGCACAGTTTTGATACTTCACCACTTTAACGCACTACATCTTAAAATCTGTATTTTGTACATATGTATATAAACAGGCGTGACGCCTTGTTAGACCATCCTCCGAAATCTGTCTAAGGACACAAATTCACCTACATTAATGACACAAAATTACCATCATTGTCTCCCACGTTCGCAACATTCTTATTATTAGCAGAACCTATCATTGCCGAGCAATTCCGTTATATATCCAATTAAGAAGATCAAGCTCTCATTCGATTCACAATGTTCAACACTACATCCATTACGAAGCAACTTTCTGTAAGTGAGCTGGCCGTTTTTGCAAGCTTAAACCGATTGACTGGATTCCCATTATGCCGTTAGCAAATTACAAATCGTTGCAGCAGCTATCGATGAACATTTGCCTTAATCGAAAATATTGCGAATCCTCCGTTCAACTACAGATGATCGTCAGCAAACTAAAACATGCAGTATCTCACTTTAAAGTATATAAAGAAAATCAAGGCTTATCGTAAGCCTTGACTTTCTTCACTTTTCACTTAACAGCACAGCTATTATCAATCTACATCGAGTTCATGGAAATCACCAAAATACGGGTAAACATACGGACTAATAGGTACATCCATTTGTGATATTTTTCGAGCTTCCAATTCAATAATTTCGTTGCCATTGAATTCGGTTAGTCCAATAATTCCAGTTATTGTGACCCAAGTATCGTTCTCGAAACTACTGCCACTAGCTGATTTTACAAGAAAGCCATAAGGCAAAGCATCGGCTGAACAACACTGCATCGCCATTCGGGAGACGACAAATTGATTAGTATCCATCCCATCTTCCCGATAGACAAATCCGCTAATGACAATTTCTTTTCCAATAAAGTTATTCCTATACATATCTAGAGCCGTAAGCATTTCTAGAAATCCCTCTTCTTTGATCTGGATTTCTTCTATCTTATATATTCGTTTCCCAAGCTCCGCTATTTCCATGTTGTATTCGTCCGTAGGAAACAATTCGTCCAACAGAGAATCCTCAACGGCTCCATCGGAGCCATTGGTTTCGTTCTTTTCAGTAGGTTCAACACTTGGTGTGGAGGGAATCGGTTCGAAGGTTGGTTTTGGATAAGACAGTTGTTGTACTTGCTGAACATTAGAACCATTTAGATTCATCCCCTTTACAGCCACGACATCGCTACCCATTAATTTGTGTGGAAGCGCGAAACCAACTAATAAGGGGACAGCAAACAAACCATACATCAAGATACTCTTGAAAATCGATTTTGGCGGCTCCTGTCTACAATCACAGTCTTCATCTGTAGGTGTATTCTCATCAGCCTGTTGTATCGCTTTATAAGCAAAATAAGCGGCCAGAATGAATAGTGCTACAGCTGTATATTTGACATAAGGGATCATACGTGGCACAATATAATATTGGATCTTATCAATTTTAACCAAATAAACAATGTAGAAGGAAAAGCCGGCTAAGATACCTGCACGAATGAAGGAATGTAGAGCCAAGCCTCGATGGTCATGCATGAATGCACCTCCTCTTACCATAAAAAAATAGGTCCAATAACAAAAGAGCCAAACAACACAGTGATAGATATGGAAATGGCAAGAAATAGGACGAATTTCACTCTGAAAATAGACAATAGCATTAACGTACCTTTAAAATCAAGCATAGGCCCGAAGACCAAAAATGTCAGTAGCGAGCTCGCTGAAAACATACTTATAAACGATGAGGCAACAAAAGCATCAGAAGTCGAACAAAGTGATAAAATATAAGCAAAACTCAACATAAAAAAGTGTGATGCGAATTCTCCTTGACCAATATTTACAAGTTCCGTACGTGGAACAAACGTTTGAATACAAGCTGTAATAATCGAACCAAGAATGAGATACTTCCCCATATCGAAAAACTCACCGCCAGCGTGCCTGATCACCCCCTCAAACTTATTAACGTGTTGGACAGAATGAGACTTACCCGAATAGGCTACTCCAGTTAACGTCTCCTTCGTGTGTTTCATCGGATTCTTCTTAACAAAAAAGTAAACGATAAGCCCAATAACGGCACTTACTGCAATAGCCATTCCTAAACGTGTATAGACCATCTCCGGTCTATTTCGAAATGCGACATACGTTGCAGAATAAACAACTGGGTTGACAATCGGTCCAGCCAGAATAAATGTGACTCCGGCATACAATGGCATACCTTTGGCAACTAGCCTGCGCACCACTGGGATTAAACCACACTCGCATACTGGAAAAATGATACCAAGCAAGCTAGCTATGACTACACCAAGGAAAGGATTACTAGGAATAATTCGTCGAATCCAGGATTCGGGTATAAAAACCTGCATCACGGAAGAAACAATAATACCTAGAAGAAGAAACGGCATGGCTTCTAATACGATACTTATTAACATCGATTTAAAGACATTCATTTCTTTTACTTGAAGAAACACATTTACATCTAGAAGTCCTGGAGTGAAAGCAATGATCAAAATAGCAGCTGTTAAAGCAATAAAAATCATATTTATCTTCCAAGTAGTTAGAGATGATGTTGGTTTCAAGGATCTATCACGCACCTAACTGTAAATATTACAATGACCATCACGATAAAAGGATTTCCACTTCATCAATCTAACCAAGCAGGGCTGCTCTCCGAAGAGAACAGCCAAATAGTTGTTTATCGTGCTTCTCTATGAATGGTGTACCTCTTAAGACGCGGACTATATTTTCTAAATTCTAGTCTTGCCGGTTGTGTGCGTTTGTTCTTTGTTGTCGTATAATTTCGATCTCCGCATTCCGAACAAGCGAATGTAATGGTGACTCTCATTGTGTCAGCCTCCTTTCTTACTTAAACGAATTCTTCGTCATTGTAATTGCTCCTCTAACTGTATATCAGATTGATTAGGGAATTCATCTTTCAATTCGCACCACTCCATTCCCATTTCTTCATCTGTTAGCAAACAACCGTCAAGTTCATCCGATAATGATTGTCGATCCATGGACAGCCCAATAAATACAATTTTGTTGATCCTGTCGCCATATCTTTCGTCCCAGTAATCCGCAATCTTCGGATCTTCACGCATAGCCGCTGCTCGCTCCTCTTCGGGAAGTGCTGATACCCACAGTCCTGCTGGACCGAATTGAATGGAGGGACCTGCCTGGCTAAAACTTTGCGCCATTTCATTACGTGTTGCGAGCCATACCATCCCTTTGGCACGAACGACTTCAGCCGGCCACTCGCTCATCCATTTCATTAACCTCTCTGGATGAAAAGGACGTATCCTATCATAGACGAAAGATGATATTCCATACTCTTCCGTCTCCGGAATATGATGCTCCTTGGTCATTTCCTGCAACCAGCCAGCCGACTTACTTGCCTCGTCAAAGTCGAACAAACCAGTGTTCAGAATTTCTGAAGTATCGATTTGTCCGTAAACAGAACGAATAATTTTGGCACGCGGCTGAAGACTCGCAAGCACCGTGACTAACTCCTGCAATTCTGTTTCCTCGACTCTATCGCATTTATTAAGTATGAGCACATCGCAAAATTCGATTTGATCGATTAGCAGATCGACCACTTCTCGGGTGTCTGTTTCCCCCACTTCTTGTTTGCGATCCATCAGGGTCTCGCCTGAAGAGAAGTCTTTCCAAAAACGATAAGCGTCAACAACGGTTACCATACAATCCAGCCGGCAAAATTGAGTTAAGTCAATGCCCTGCTCTTCGTCAATATAAGTAAACGTCTGAGCGACTGGAACAGGTTCTCCTACTCCTGTCGATTCAATCAGTATATAATCGAATCGCTGTTCCTTCGCCAACCTCTCTACTTCTCTCAGTAAATCTTCCCTGAGCGTACAGCAAATGCAACCGTTGGACATTTCAACGAGTTTTTCATCCGTTCGGGAAAGTCCGCCGCCCTCATGGATCAAATCCGCATCAATGTTCACTTCACTCAAGTCGTTCACAATAACCGCAACTCTCATCCCTACACGATTATTCAATACATGATTTAAGATTGTTGTTTTACCGGCTCCCAAATATCCGCTCAAAACGGTAACGGGAATTTTCTTATTATCATTCATTTTTTCACTCCTAACGTTTCTCTTCGAAATAATTTGTAAAATTTACGATCCATAATCATAATTCACTAATTAATTGATAACAGCAAGGAGTCGATTAATCGTAAACATTACTATATATAATTGTAATGTTTACGATTAACGACGTCAATGGTAGTCATAAAATGAGAGCGTCTCACTTAATATTTCTGCCTTTGGAACTCCATGTTATACCATTTATTGGACTGACATAAGCTTTTCATACTCTCGATTTATTAGGAATAATTACATGTAATATATAAAATTGTCATAATCCGCCCTGTTCCATCTTCGCAAATAATTTTCGTCGATCAAAGGAAAAAATGATCATCGACACACCTAAGATAGAACAAATCATATACATAAATGAATATGAGGAAAAATCAGCTATCGGCCCCATAATTATGCCACCTAAGGAAACACCTAAATCAGCCATAGCAATAAATAAACCAATTAACACATTGCGATTCAACTGTGGCAAGACAAAGGACAAATACGTGGTTAACGTTGGATAGAGAAGAGCCTGAGCTATCCCCATTAAAAATGCACCTACATAGAAAAAGACAGCGCCCCCTTTAAAAGAAAAGCTTACACATTGCGCCGCTACTGCTAAAAGGAGCATAGTCCCCATGATAAAAGATGAATGCCATTTACCGTCTGAAGGAATTTTTTTTCTTAAAGCAAAACGAGCAAAGACAACGGTACCCGCCTGAAGCATTAGATAAATTCCTGCATTGCCGCTTTTTATTTGCGCAGCGTACAGTGGTAAAAAGGTTGTAATAGCTCCAAATACAATTGAAGCAACTAACATCAATACACTGCATTTAAACAGAAACGGATTTTTTATTAACTGACTAAATGATTGAAACATACTTAATCCCTGCTCAGTCTGATTTGTAGAAGGCTGCTCCTTTCCATTTTCCATTTTAGCACTATAGCCAAACACCCCTGTGAAAATAGCAATTGTTATCATAACAACCGTAAAGGAATCCATACCCCCTGTTTGCCAAATGCCTAACGCCAATATGGGGCCAAAAATGCCTGGTATATATGTAAACAATGAATAAAATGAAATGCCTTGAGAGCGCTCCTTCTCTGGCAGTGCATCAATAATGCCTATCTGTAATGCCATTGAAAAGAAAGCTGTCGACACCCCTTGTAAAATACGGGCAACTAAAAAGCCCCCTAATCCAGTAATCGTATATAGAATTAAAGCAAAACCATTGATAATAAGAATAATGCGTAACACTTTTATCGGCCTATGCTGTTGAATGATATGACCTGCCCATGGTCGAAAGAACATGGTTGTAAACATATACGCCCCCATGATCAAACCAATGGTAGTACTGTTGGCTCCTAATGTTTCCCCCCGTAAAGGGATAATAACATTCAGTATCGAATTGGCACAAAAATAAAGAAGAGCCAACATATACAATCGCAGAAAAGGCCAAGACATAGCTCCACTCACAATCTTTACTCCTCCTAATTGTATAAAAACATCTGTAACTTTGAGTATTTAAAACGTTATTAAAAATTCCAAAAAATTTTTCGCATATTCTGACTGAACGTCCTTTAGTTGTTCCGTTTGGACAATTTCTTCGATTTGACCATCCCTAAAAATAATGACTCTGTCACAAATATAGGCAGCAGCCTGAATATCATGAGTTATAAATACATAACCCATATTGTAGATTTTTTTTAATTCTTTTAATAATTCAAGGACCTGTATTTGAACAGATACATCTAAAGAACTGATTGCTTCATCCAAAATAATGCATTTTGGTTCTGTTGAAATGGCTCTTGCAATACACACCCTCTGAGCCTCTCCTCCTGATAACTCATGAGGATATTTTTTTCTATAGGACGGATCTAATCCAACTTGATTTAATAGATGATCAATCTTGCTTTGATTTTCTTTTTGAAACTTTTTTTTAATTTTTAATGGCTCCAATATTGCTTCTTCAACAGTAAAAAATGGATTTATTGAGGAAGTATAGTCTTGAAATACAACACTGATGTTACCCAATCTCACTATTCTATCCTCTACATTTTTTCCCTCAAATAAAATTGTTCCGCGATCAGGCTTTTCAATTCCTAATATCAAACGCCCTAATGTTGATTTTCCACTTCCACTTTCTCCGATAATACCGAGACACTCGCCATTCCTACATTCAAAGCTAACGTTTTTCAAAATTTTCTGTCTTTCTTTCGAGAACAATCCACCATTTTTATACGATTTCTCAACATTATTAACTTTCAGCAATTATAACTCCTCCCCCATTATTCTCTTGAAATTATTACTCAGTGCTAGTCTAGTGGATACTAAATATTGTGTATATTCATGTTGCGCTTCTGAAAAAATGGTTTGGATATTCCCTCTTTCGATAATTTCTCCATCCTTCATTACCAAAACGTCATCAGCAACTTTTTTGACAACACCTAAATCGTGAGAAATAAAGATCATCGAACAGCCCATTCTCTCTCGTAATTTAATAAATTGTTCAACGACCTCATATTGTGAAATTGTATCTAGCGACGTTGTCGGTTCATCAGCGATAATAATGTCGGGCTCTAATACTAATGCCAATGCAATCATAATTCGCTGCAACATTCCCCCCGATAGCTGGTATGGATACCTATTCATAATCTCTATCGGATTTTTCAGCATTACACTTTTCATAGCATTCTTCATTTTTTCTTCCATTTCACTAGTACTCCAGCCGAAATGTTCAACAAGTGTCTCTTTTAAATAAACACCGATCACACAAGAAGGATCAAATGCACGCATACCATTTTGCAGAATCATGCAAAGATTTCTTCCTCTTTTCTTTCTCATCTCTTTTTCAGTAAGATTGTTTAAGTTTTCTCCTTTAAATAGAATGTCCCCTGATTGGCGAATCCAGGCTTTATTCAATCTCATAATTGACCTGCAAGTGACAGACTTACCGCTTCCACTTTCTCCTACAATCGCCAGACAGCTTCCTTGCTTTAAATTGAATGAACTATTATGGATAATTACTTTATTCGTGTTTATATCCCATATCTTCAAATTTTCAACTTCTAATATATTCATAAGTTGTTTTTTTTACCTCTTTTTCTTGAAGCTTATTTTTAGAGGATATTAATTTAGGATCTAAAGCTACTTGAAGTGCATCAGACAAAAAATTAAATGCTGATACTACAATAATAATGGCTAAACCAGGTGCTAACATTAGCTCAGGTCTTGAAAACATAACTTCCCTCGCCTCATTTAACATCATTCCCCATTCAGCTTTGGGGGCTTGAATTCCTAAACCCAGAAATGATAGCCCTGATATTTGCAAAATCATCGAACAAATAGAACCACTTGAAATAACTGCTATATCAGAAAATGTAACAGGAACAATGTGTTTATATATAATTTTTATATTACTAATACCAGATGCTATCGAAAATTTCACATAGTCCATTTCAGAATACTGCATAACAGACGTTCGGATGACTCTAGCAAACCATGCCCATTTCATCACAATAAACGCAATCAATATATTTTCAAGACCCGCACCTAAAATACCAACAACCGCCAATGTCATAACGTATCCCGGGAAAGAAAGCATAATATCACAAATTCTCATAATAAAGGCATCTGCTTTTCCTTTGAAGTAGCCTGCTATAAAACCTATAATAGCCCCAATAAAAACAGATATTGCTAACGCAACTAAAACCCATAAAAAGCTAGGACGAATTCCATAAATTAATCTGGATAAAATACATCTCCCCAAGTGATCATTGCCTAATAGATATTCCCCCGATGTTGTTGCATACCGAAGCTTCATGTTTACTTCCTCGGGATCATGTGGTGCAAATAAAGGGGCAAATATACCAGCAACAATCGTTATAACAATGACTATTAAAGATGTAATAGCTAACTTATCTTTACTTAAGTTTTTCAATATTCTCATTAGATATCCTTTCTTAATTTAGGATTCAACGCAGCATTTATAATGTCGGATAACGTATTAAACACTACAAAGGCGACTGCTAATATAAGAACATATGCTTGGATAATTGGGAAATCTCTGCTTAGAATTGATTTAACACTTAGTCTTCCTAATCCTGGCCATGCAAAAACATTTTCGATAACTACTGTGCTCCCCAATATAATCGGTATAGCCATACAAAATATCGATATAGCAACTTGCAATGAATTCCTTAAAATATGCATGGTAACCTTTTTCTCTGCTAAGCCACAGGCTCTTCCATACAGAACATAGTCTTCATTTAAATTGCTTAACATCGAACTTCTAACGGTTCTAAAATAAATGCCTGCATAACTTACTGTGATGACAATAACCGGTAGTATATAACTTTTATACGAATCCATCCCGCTTGTCGGCAATAAATCTAATTTAACAGAAAAATACCAAATCATAATAGACGCAAGCCAGTATGAAGGCACAGCTGTTAGGAAAAATAAAATACCTCTTACTGATTTATCAATTATTTTCCCTTCTCTCATCGCACAAGTAACGCCTAATAGTATGGACAAAACAATAATGAAAACAGATGAGAATAAAGTAAGCTTTAATGTATTTAGAAAAGCGGGAGCTATTGATGACCAAACTGTTTCTCCTGTGATGTATGAATCTCCAAAGTCCAACTGGACGCAGGCAATAGCCCAATGCAAATATCGAATGATAAACGGTTTGTCTAACCCCAGCTCTTCTCTCGTTTGAGCAATTAATTTATCTGTTATTTCAGGAATATCTTGCGCTTGTAATACCACTTCCGCTGGATCTAAGGGAGAAAGATTAATTAAAACAAACGTTAAAAACGAAATGATTAAAAGCAGTGGGATTACTATCAATATCCTTTTTAAAATATAACTTCCCATATAGAACTCCTTTTCAACATATAAATCCATTAAAATTCCCATCCATCAGCAAAGGTTCTATTTTATCGAAATATTTACTCAAAATAAAAGGGGGTTATCCCCCTTTATTTGTATTATTATTTAAAATTCATTAGCTCAAATGGCAACTCGTATTGTGTTTGCTTAAATGAAATGCCATTTAAGTTTTTTGGAGCAACTATAGTGACACGGCCATTTGAAATTGGAATAAAAACTGCTTCATCATGAACAATTTTCAAGATACCAGCGTATAATGATTTTCGTGTTTCCTCATCAGTGGATACCATAACCTCATCAATTTTATTGTAAAGCTCATCAGCTTTCGCAATTCCACTTGTAGTATGGAAATAGGCAGACTTAGAAGTAAAAGCAGAGATTGTACTTTGTGGATCATATGCAAGTCCCCATGTTTGATTGAATAATAGATCATAGTCACCGGTTGATCTTCGATTTGAGATTGAGGTTGACTCCTCACTGATAATGTCCAGCTGAATACCTATCCCTTTTAAAGAGCTCTGAATAAATTCAGCCTGTATTTTTTGGGAAGAAGAATTACTGTCATAATACAATTTAATTGCTAATTGCTTACCGTCTTTCGTTCTAACTGAGGCACCATTTGCCAATACCCAGCCTGCTTTTCCCAGAATACCTTCCGCTGTTTCTAAATCATAGTCTCGTTTTTTCAAATCGACATCTGCATAATTGACGTTAGTTGAAAATAGCGTATTGGCTGCTTCTTCAGTCCCATTAAAAATATCCTTACTAATGGTTTCTCTATCGATAGAGTGCCAAATGGCTTCCCGAACAGCTGTTTCACTGACTGGATTATCAAATTTACTACTATTAGCTATGATCATTTTTGTATTCATCGGTTCGCTTCTCACTAGCTGATAATCGCCTGAATCAGCTAAATGATTCATTGCTTCGACATCAATACTGTCTGCGCCTCGATCATCAGTGAAAACAAGATTAATTTCTCCTTTTTGTAAGGCTAAAAATGTCGTTTCCCCTACTGGAAGGACTTTAGAAATAATCCTCTTAATTTTAGGCGAGCCACCCCAATAGTTTTCATTCGCTACAAAAGTTGCATTCTCATCGATTTTATGTGCAGTGAGAATATATGGTCCTGTCCCATTGTAGCCATTTACACCATCTTTTGTCCCCCCGCTAATAAAATCCTTGGGTGATAGGAATACGTAAGGCCTAGTCATGGACAACTCAACCAATGTTGGATAATAGGCCTCAGATAGCACTAATTCGAATGTATACTCATCTACTACATTAGAACTTACTATTTTTGTTGATAGTTTAATCCAAGAATGCTTTTCTGCATTATTTTGAACAGCATCAATATTTTGCTTTACCGCTTCTGCGTTAAATGGTTCCCCATCATGGAACTTCACATCTCTTCTTAAATGAAAGGTATATGTTTTTCCATCTTTTGAAACGCCCCATGATTCAGCAAGTAAGGGCTTGATTCCTTCTTCAGTATTTTCAACTAATGATTCATACACCATACCTTGAGCTGGCATTGAGCCTGTGTAAAAATGGGGATTCATATCATTAATATCTTTAGCAGATGCATAAACTAATTCTGTTTTCTCTTCGTTATTCGTTGAATCAGATTTAGCAACATTTTCTTCGCTGCAGCCTGCCAGTAGTACAATTGAAAACGTAAGCATGAATAAAATAACAAAAACGCTTCTTTTTCTCACAATATTTCCTCCTAAAGAATATAAGATATGCTGAATCGTCTCAGCTCCAACCACTTAATTTAATAGTAATAATTACGATTATGAGCCAAATAATAAAAGTAATTATCATTTTCTTCCAAAACCATCTTCTGTTTGGGGATTTATTCGGTCACCCTTTACATGCTGGAAAGATCCATCGTTTCTAATGCGTTATGTTTGGCTTCCGCATTATGAATTGCAGTCTGGTATTAGGAAAAGTTCAACTGCACCGGAAAATGATCGTAATTGATCTCCCACGTCGTCGGATTGACTTCTTTTGCGCCTTTTTTCTATTCGCATCGTCACTCATTGTTTCGTACCTTGTCTGATTGCTGTCCTTGCTTGCCTGATTCGGTCCACTGCTTGTTGTTCCCTAATTACTGCTGCATAATGTTACTGTAATAATTACGCATATTAAACACACAATAAAAGTTTATTTATAAAAACCACCCCAATGAATTGCAGATTATTTTTTTATCCGTATCAAAACTCAGAATAATTCGAATCCGATCCCTTAAAACGTGATATTTCAAAAAGTAAATTCTTCTTGCGCCTGCATGGTTCTTCATTTGATTTACTTTTACATCACTGTCTCAAAATCGTAAACGTTACTATTACCAACACTAATAGTAATGATTACTATTAGTGTTGTCAACAAGAATAAACAAATAACCGCTTAGCAAATCAATGAGAACGGCGAAACATGCGATTAGGGAACCACTGTCGAGCTCTGGCGGCTTGACTACTCCGGCGAGACGGCCGTCATAATCAAGCTTCCGGCTTAGCACAAGCTTAAAAGTCCCGAAAGTCTGAAATGCAGATAACGCTGCGTTTCAGGCTTTCGGGACTTTCAGTTGCATACAGAGTGTTATTTATCATCTTGAGTGTACTAATAGTTTCGATACACGTAAGGATCCTTGGGTTCGGGAATCGATTCCCACGACGTTACCCGAAGTACGGGAATCTCCTGTTTAAATGGCTGGTACAATTGCGAGCTCAGCTTTCCCGTTACATGAACCCAATCATCATTGTTCAGCTTCGTGTTTTTCGGAAATTCGACCAGCATTCCAAATATACCGGAATCGGCAGCGCAATGAAGGAACCCAAAGCGGAAGATAAAATATTGATCGTCGCCGATTTGTTCGCCCCGGTAAGCAAAACCAGTAAAGGAAATCGCCCTGCTCATAAAATCCCCCGGAAAATTATAAATGACCTCCATGCCCTTCATATAGTTGCTGTCATCCAGCTTGACTTCATCCTGACCTAAAAAATCTACTAATTCTTTGTTTTTTAATGATTCGTAACCTTCTCTTCCATAAAAAACGCTAGAGTCGGGTTTCAGGAATTGATGCTCTCCAGGGCTTTCATCTGTCATTTCTTGTGAGGTAGGAAAGGAAAATCCTTTTGCTTTTACAAAACTGGAGTCCAATGTATGAACAGGCAAAGAAATTCCGGTGACGATAGGGAAAAGCAAGATTAAATATCCGACCCTCCGTTTCCAATTTGAAGTCGGCTCATGCGAATGGCCTAAGACGTCATCCTCATGATCGTGATGATGAGCGTGAACGTGTTGATGATCATGCTCATTCTTGCTGCAGCAATCTTGGCCTAACGCCTCTTGCCGCTGCTTCGCTTTATCACTAAGGTTCACGCGAATCAGCTCAACGACGCACATGATCAGTAACAGAAAGATCGCACTGATAGAAAGGTAGGCATATTTGGTATTAATATATTTGTTCAGTTCGCCTTGCTGGTGAATTAGCCCAAACATTAGCGCAAAGCCAAGCAAAATAACAAACCTAGTCAATTAAATATCCTCCCTACGATTAAGGATCCGGCAAATGTGCTTACACTTACGAGAGCAATCAGTACAATGACAAATTTGGTTCGGAAGGAGCCCAGCAGCATAAGTGTGTTTTTAATGTCGATCATAGGCCCAAAGACAAGAAATGCGGAGATGGAACCGATCGAAAACATGCCTCTGAAGGAAGAAGCGATAAATGCGTCCGCTTCTGAACAAAGAGACATCGTGAAAGCAAGAGCCATCATGGTAAGCGTGGCCGTTACGGGATTGCTGCCGATGTGCAAAAGTGACGAAGTTGGTATAAAGGTTTGCATGCATGCGGCGATAAACGCTCCGAGAATCAAATATTTGCCGACCGAAAAAAACTCGTCGACCGCATGGAGCAGTACTGACCATACACGGCGGTGCAAGGGATGACGTAGTTTTGCCTGAGCGGGTACGTCCTCCGCAGTTGTCGCAATCTGCATTGCAGCTTCTCTAAGCGGGAGTACCGGGAACAGGTATGCAACGGTTAACGACACAAAAAGCGCAACCGCGAAGGCCATTCCCGCGCGAATAGCGACTATTCTCCAGTCGTTTCCAAATGCAATAAATGTGGAAAACAGTACGATCGGATTGACGATCGGCCCGGTAAGCATAAACGCTATTCCGGCGTTTAACGGAACCCCTTTGTTTAGCAAACGGCGTGTTATGGGAACTATGCCGCATTCGCAGGAAGGGAATAAAATGCCCACGCTGCATCCAAATAAGGAGGCAAGGAACCGATTTTGAGGCATAATCCGTGCGATCCAGCGCTCCGTAATAGACGATTGAATCAGACCAGAGATGATAACTCCTAGCAGTACAAAGGGTATTGCCTCCATAATCATACTAAGGAAGATTGTATTTAATTGAAGAATCGACTTCACCATTTCACCGCCACAGCTCTAGTATCTTGTCTTGCAATTTGACTATCATAACACAAGTACGAACGTTTGTGTTCAAACAGAATCATCTGGAATTTTTATCAAGTTATGGGATGGTGCAAGAGGCGCATGAAGAAGGATCATAACGGTAAAGTCAACGTTCTCCAAGGTAAGATAGTTCCCTCATCACTTCAATAATTTTATTAATGACATGTTCTTCTTCGCAAATTACTTGTTCTGATGTCAGTAAAATTAGATCTGGATGATCTCCGACACGGATAGAACGTTTGGCATGCTTGAACATTGGCACATCGTTTGAATCATTGCCAAATGCAACAAATTCACCTGGTTGTATACCCATGGATTGCAGCCCCGTCCATTTATCAACACCTTTCGGACTGATATCGATAATTTCTTCGGATCCGTGTAAATACGTGATAATCGGTAACTTTTGCAATTCCTTTAACATCTGTGCCGTGTTGAGGCTGCGCAAAATAACCACTTTCACAATCTCATTAAGTTCCTCCAGACGAATGTTTCTCGCTCGCTGCTCCGGATCTAAATTTCGCCGAATCGGATGCTCCTGGCTTCCAATATAAGCATAATCCCATGCACTATCAATTAAATAATCAGCTTCAAATGTCTTTATTAATCTAATAATGCCTTCTGCTATTGATGGTTCGAAATGTACAGTTGATATCTTGAGATCAGCTGTTGCAACAAATGCGCCATTCCCTCCAACCATTGAATAATGATGCATATGCGGCGGTAACACTGGTAGCAGATCGCGGATAGGTCTTGCTGAAGCAAAGATAATTTCATGTCCATTTTTTACTAATAGATCTAATGCATATACCATCTTTTCACTTAAGGGCTTGCCTTTAAAACATATGGTACCATCCAAATCAAAAACAAATTTCATCTTATGTTCCTCCTTCTTTTTTAAATCATATCAACTTCTTGTATAATAGAAAGGACAAATGTCCAATAAAAGGAGTACCCATGAAAGTTATTTTAGATGAAAATAGCATACAGCACTACATCTCAGAGTGTAATCTCTATCAAATATTCACTGAAATTGAATCCCTCCCAATTCAACTTCATGTGTATGAACAGGGTGAGTTGGTACTTCAGGAAGGAAATGATCTAACGGGCCTTTATTTCCTAGTAGAAGGCCTTACAAAGGTTTCCACCAGTGTAGGAACCGGCAAATCACTGCTCTTAAGATTTTGCCATCCTTTGTCGATTTTCGGAGATATTGAAATATTACAGAAAGTGGTTATACAATCTCAGGTCGAAGCCATTCAATCCTCGAGTTTTCTATATATCAATAAACGTACTGTTGAAACAAAACTGATGCAAGACTACAAATTTTTAAATGAACTTTTAAAGCATCTTTCTTATAAGCTGCAAACATGTACGACTGCATCAAGAATTAACTTATTAGCGTCTGTTGAAGAACGTCTCGCAAGCTATTTATTAACCACACGTCGCCAAAATGAGTTTGGGAAAGAAATACAAACCGATTATATTTCTGAGATTGCATGTTTGATAGGAACTACCCCGCGTCACCTGAATCGGGTGATCCAGAAACTTTCAGACGTGAAAATACTCAGCAAAGAAAATAAAAGCATCTTTGTTTTAGATTGGGACAGTTTGGATGACTTATCTAATGGATTACGGTATGAATAAACTAAGCTATTAACAAATTGGATTTTACTTTGTGTTTATTCCGCGCCTAAAACTCTTAAGTAATGTACGTAAGGATCTGCTGTTCCTTGAAGTTAACATTTTAGATCTTTTAGGATCTGGATATCTTAGACAAAAAAAGAACCGCGGAAATTTACGTTCCACGGTTCCTTCATACTTTCAAAAAATCACCAGTTGATGCTGTAAGAAACCCTTGTTAAGACACACGCTATAGAGGTATAGTGCTTTATTCAATCGACCTTGCTTTGATATGCTTCTCCTGCACTTTCAAAGGAATAGCAAGCGTATGCTGCTCAGTTCCGTCTTTTGCGCTTCTGACTGAAAGAACTAGCACCATATTGGTCTGTACGGCATAATCAAATTTGACGTTTATCAAAAATTTTCCCCACTCAGGCGCACCTGCTTCAGCAAGAGCTTCGCCCTCTGCTAATATAAAATGGCCGTCCTCTAGACTCCAGCGGAACGCTCCCTCGAATACACGTGCCTCTCCTTCTACGACAAACTCATTTCCAAGCTCCTCGTCAGGTCCTGGAGTATATACACGAAACGCATCATTTTCCATTTTAGGAACTGGTGTGATCTCACCTGATTTCGCATTAATTCGTACACTGACAGGCTGCTCGATATGCTCAAAATGAACAAGCTCTACATACCAATATTCATTTGAAGCATCCTTCTCTGCCTTCTTTACTGCCCATGGAGATAGTTCGGTCTGCGCCTCAAGCGCAAATCGTACCGCTTCTGTTCTGTCGATGCTCATTTGCTCTTGGTCATTCGATAAGAGGATAAACTTCGCTGCATGAGCTCCCATTGGAAAAGATTCCTGTAAAGGACCACTGTACCACGCTTCTACTTGAGCGCCTACGACAAGCTCCGTGCTTGATAAAGCCGAACCTTCACGATCAAGCAGCTCCGTTTTTTCGGTCATACTCAACGAATACGCCTCGACATAAGAGTCATCGCCTTTATCAATATATGCAGTTACTAATACGTTATCGCCGTCAATGGAAACAATTTCTCCCTTCTCTAAGGCCATTATATGCTGTAATTCTTCCTGCTTCGGCGGTTCATCAACTCCAGGCTCAATCCCGCTGTTTACTTCCGTTTCGCGTCCGCATGCAGCCACGAGGAGCAATGTACATAGCATGAGAAGATAAAGTGTCATTTTTCTAATCGTCATGTCTCTCAACTCCTTTAAACAAATTGACGTTGAGAATACATGATTTGTTTCAAGAAGCTGCCGATATTGTCGACAACCCAACCATACTCTCTAACTGAAACTTCCAAAAAAAAGAACCTTCAATCTATAGATAGATCAAAGATTCTATGTTAAAAATTAACTATAGACTAGCTCTTTTTCACTTAGTCCAAGTGTCTCTGCTGTTGAAGTATGAATCTCGCGCAGAAGCTCTGGATTTTCCAGTAGTGACTTGCCATAAGAAGGAATCATTTCTCTAATTTTCGGTTCCCACTCTTTCATATGTTGCGGGAAGCATTTTTTAATTACCTCTATCATAACATGAACAGCAGTAGAAGCACCTGGAGAAGCACCTAGTAATGCTGCAATGGAGCCATCAGCGGCATTAATAACTTCCGTACCAAATTGAAGTGTACCTTTACCTCCAGCTTCAGTATCTTTGATAACTTGTACACGTTGGCCAGCAACTTCCAAATCCCAATCCTCGCTTTTGGCGTTAGGGATGAACTCTCGTAACTCTTCCATTCGTTTTTCTTTGGATAACATAACTTGCTCGATAAGGTATTTTGTCAAAGACATGTTTTTTGCACCTGCGGACAACATCGTTACGAGATTATCCGGTTTTACGGAAGTTACCAAATCAAACATTGAACCGGTTTTTAAAAACTTTGGTGAGAAGCCGGCAAACGGACCAAATAGCAACGATTTTTTATTGTCGATAAATCTTGTGTCAAGATGCGGAACAGACATTGGAGGAGCTCCAACCTTAGCTTTTCCGTACACTTTTGCATGATGCTGAGCTACAACAGCTGGATTATTACACACCATAAATATTCCGCTTACCGGGAATCCTCCAATATGTTTTCCTTCAGGAATTCCGGATTTTTGCAATAAATGCAGACTTCCTCCTCCGCCTCCGATAAAGACGAATTTTGCAGTATGGCGTTCAACATTACCGTTGTTGTTACGTACTTTCAATTCCCACGAGCCGTCGCTAGTACGCTTAATATTATCAACGCTATGTTTGTATTTGGTATTGACGTTTTTACTCTTTAAGTGGTCAAACAAAATGCGCGTTAAAGCACCAAAATTGACATCAGTTCCAGAGTCGATTTTGGTTGCTGCTATAGGTTCATTCGATGGACGATCTTGTATAATAAGCGGAATCCATTCCATCAGTTTTCCAGGGTCATCGGAAAATTCCATCCCTTGAAACAGAGGATTTTTGGACATCGCTTCAAATCGTTTCTTTAAAAACGTTACATTTTGTTCCCCTTGTACCATACTCATATGTGGCAATGGCATAATAAAGTCCTGCGGATTACTTATCAGCTTGCTGTTTACAAGATAAGACCAAAACTGCATGGATAGCTGAAATTGTTCATTAATTTTGATAGCTTTGCTAATATCTATAGATCCGTCTGATTTTTCGTCAGTGTAGTTAAGCTCGCACAGTGCCGCATGCCCTGTTCCTGCATTATTCCATTCGTTAGAGCTTTCCTCTCCTGCACTTTCGAGCTTCTCAAACACTGTAATTTCCCATTCAGGTACTAATTCTTTCAGAAGTGTACCTAAAGTCGCACTCATGATTCCGGCACCAATTAAGATAACGTCTGTTTTAGTTTCACTGTTGCTCATTTTTACCATCCTTATACCCTAAAATTTGCAAAAAGGATGTAGGCGCTCCTGCTTAGGCGTCATACCAAGCCAAGGCGCGACCTTTTCGCACACCTTTTCTATTTCACTTATAACCATATCATAGTGTAACAATTATTTGTAGATTTATATATCTACTAATTATAAGCTATTTATAAGCTGTTGAAAAGTTAGAAGTCAGTCTACAAGGTACTAGGAACATAAAAAACCAAAGCCTTAACCCAGCTTCTTGCAAGGATTAAGACTTTGGTTTGCCGTTACCAGTGAACCGCCACCATCTAATTTTCGCCATTACTTGTGATACGGTTGTCCGCACTGTCTGTAACGGCAAGTTTTAGAGAAAGGACCATCCAGTATTATGTGGATGGCCCTTTCTCTTACCAATTGAATCAAATCTATTTGGAAACCCCGTTATTTTTGATTATTACTTTAGTGGTAACATTTACCTTGGCTTCAGATAGAGCTTTTCCCCAGTCATCCTGGACTTTCTTCCAGTTTTTATAGTCATATGCCCGCACATAAAGCCCAAAACCAAATGGGGCGACTTGATGCTTTTGAGCTTTCTTGATTAAAGCTTCACATTCTTTTTTTAGTTCTTGTGCAATGGCTTGTTCCAACTGCTTGCTCTTCTCTAAGTCTAAAGAAAACATGCGTTCCGACAAGGTGATTTGAACCTTCATTTTCAAATCAATTATAAATTGGTTTTCTACGAATTTTGTCTTGAGGTTATACTTTACCTTGTTGATGTCGAAACTCACATAAGACATTTCTTCATCAGTCTGAAACATTTCAGGAGGTAGATGAAATGTTAAAGGAATCGAATATCTCGTATTGCGCTGCAGCAATAGCAATAAGGCACTTTCTTTATTATTCAATGAAGTAGCAAAGGTGCCATCTTTATGTAACAGAACTGTTCCTGAAATGACGAGATCATTTTTCTCAGCTTTCATTTCCGTTAGATAAGGGGTCGCTCCTTTGTCCATCATTTGCTTATGAAATTGCTGCAGTGTGGTTTGCACTGCAGCACTTCTCTTAAATGAACTTTCTGCCAAATCTTTAACCACGACACCGATTCGGCCTTTATCGCTCATGTTTGTATACATTACCTTTTTCACGGCTCCATTAACCACAATCACGTTCGCGTTAATCTCATTTCGGGGATCGCGAAAGAGAACATCCAAGTAGGGAAACGCATTTCTTTGCAGCAGCAGTTTTTTTCCGATCAGAACATTTTGTATTTTTCCGAAAGCTGGAGTGCCACTCGACTTCGTATTGATTTTTCCACTCGCATCGCGAATTGAAATTGCCTTCGTGGATGTGATTTTATATTTTTTTTTGGCATCTTTGCTGAAGACAGGAGACGCCGTATACATGACCAGCTTATTGTGATCATCAAGATCTATACCTTCTATAAGAACAAAATGTTGATTCTCTATATACACTGACTTGCCGCACCCTACTACAAACAATAAGGCTGCCCATGTTAGAAACAGGAGATGAATTTTTATCATTGTTTCTGTTCCTTTCTAAAGAAATGGAAAAGCCATGCGTAGATCCAAAGAAAAATAGGGAATACATAAGATAAATATAAACCTGTCTCCCCCTGCCATTTGGCCATTTGAGTTATTTGGGAAGAAGAAGGAATAAAAAAGAATGACAATAGGATCCAAAGGAACAACAGTATCCGTAAAGAATTTCGATGATCCTGTTTGCCGAATAATTTACTTGTTCCCAATACAGCCGCGTAGAGGTTAGGAATGATCGTCATAAAAATCATAAACAAATAAAAGCAGAGAAAAATGATCTCCAGCCGTTCCAAAAACGGCAATCGAATGAGTTTCAATAAGTTGAGAGTGGGATAAACGTAATCTGTTACCTCTTCCGGAGCGTACCTAACGTAACTGATGACAGTAATTATTAAAAATATCATCATGGATAAAGAATTTGCAATAACAATTCCCTTGGATGCGGATTTCTTGTCCTTTAGAAACGGATAAAGAATGAAAGCCAGTTCAAATCCGAGGAAAGAAAAGATAGTTGATTTTATGGTAGACAGAAAAGGAAGTAAACCTTCTTCTCCGATGGGGAGAAGGTAAAGCCATTGGATATCCTTCATTGTATATAACAATAAGAAGGGCATCCACAAAGTGACTAGAAAAACAAACTCGGCAAAGCGTCCAATCACCCTCATTCCATGCTTGGTAATCATATAAATGGGAATGACAAACAGGATCATCAAGACGAAGCTCGGCATATCCGGCAAGATCCATATCTTTATGATATGGATCGTTGAAAACATGATAACACCTGCTGCAAATGCCGTGTACAGTATCCATATAATAGATATACTTTTACCCACCACTTTGCCAAAATATTTGGACAAAAGATCGAATAAAGTCGATCCGGGATTTTTTTTCATGATTTTTATGATAATTAAGCTTAGTAGGATAGCCAAAATCCAACCCAAAAAAATGGATATCCATCCATCAGTACCGGCAGTTTTAGCTAAATCGCTGGGAAGGGAGAGGACACCGATTCCCACTTGGGTTTCAAATAAAATAAAGATGTATTGGATCAAGGAGATTTGATTATACGAATATTTCATGGTTGCTCCTCGCCCTTTCTATTAGTCCCCTGTTTTTTTAGTTGAGTCGGTTGTGTTGAGAGCGGGCGGTTTTTCATTTTCCACATGGGCACCCGAATCCACACGTCTTTCCAGTCAGGAAGTCGGATGGGAACAATCGGGCTTCCGTAGGGTATACCAAATGATTCCATGGAGAAAAGGTGAGCCGCAAGAATCATCAGTCCAATTACAATTCCCACCATTCCGAACAAAGAAGCAAGAATCATCATTGGAAAGCGTATTAGACGTAAGGAAGATGACATATCGTAATCAGGTATAATAAAAGAGGAAATGGCCGTAATTGCAACAACAATTACCATAATATTGCTTACGATTCCCGCTTGTACTGCAGCCTGGCCAATAACGATCCCTCCCACAACACCTATTGTTTGTCCTATGGGACCCGGAAGGCGTAAGCCTGCTTCTCTTAACATCTCTAAGGCTAGTTCCATGAGAAGTGCTTCTAGAATAGGTGGGAAAGGTACTCTTGCTCTGGATTCCCCAATGGATATCAACAAACCCAAAGGCAATAATTCATAATGAAACGAAACAATGGAAATATAGATAGCCGATAAAGAGATCGTGGTAATAAAGGCTAGATAGCGCAATAAACGTAGAAAAGAAGCAATGATCCAGCGATTGCTATAATCATCGATGCTTTGAAAGAACGCAGAAAAGTTTACTGGAGCAATGAGCACACTGGGTGAATGATCGACAACAAGCGCTATTCTCCCTTGTAAAATATGGGATGCTGCGGTATCTGGACGTTCCGTTAATGCAAGCTGGGGAAATAGACTCATTGGATGGTCTTCGATAAATTCCGCTAATTCTCCAGTATTTAATACGGCATCCACGTCAATTTGCTGTAGTCGATCCTCCATCTCACTCACGAAATCAGGTTGAACGACATCTTCTAGATACAACATCGATATTCTCGTTTTTGCCCGGGATCCTACTGTAGATTCCTTGATTTTTAGTTCGCGATTAGGAATGTAGCGGCGTATCAGGGCAATGTTCTGTCCGCACGATTCAACAAATCCTTGATGTGACCCCTTCAACGTCGATTCGATTTGAGGTTCTTTAATTGCTCTTTGAGGCCAGCCTTGAGTACATAATGCGAGTGAATGGGATTGTTCATTAATAAACAGGATGCTATTACCATCGAAAATCGATTGTTCAATATCAAGCCATAAGGTTATCGTTTCTATTTTCCCAATCGTAATCGATGACTCTATATTATTAATGGAATTTAATTCATGGATCAATGGGTATAATATATGATTTTCTACAGCTACTTTATCAATCAGTCCATCCAAATAAACAAGTAATGCAGTGTTCCCTGTTTTCAATTGAATATGACGGATAACAAGATCTGGGGTATGACTGAATAATTGCTTTATGATATCTAAATTAATTGCGAGATTTTCTGAGATTGGTTGGTTAAGATTAGGGGCAAATAACTTATTTTTTGAAATATTTTTTTTTCCACGAAACCGTCGTTTGATAAAATTCATGACCTCAACCCATCTTTTCGTATTTTACTATACGTTTCCCACGAATAAGGTAAATTATTCTGGATGGTTGCATTGTGCTCAAACGTAGTTTTCGTGAATGCTATTTACATATTTACTCCTTAAAGTCTTTATGATTTATAAAAAAAGACATCCTTCTTAAGAAAGATGTCTCGGACCTGAATTATGGGATAACTAACGTAAAATAGTAGTTGGATTTACTTACTTTGTGTTGTACTGTATCATCATCACTCGATGAAAACATCAGGAATAATCTATGATTATATCTTATTTTCTTGTTAATTTCTCCTATACTTGGTCTTGTCTTCTTCCGTAATTTCACGGAGTACTCTACAAGGATTACCGACAGCAATTACGTCCGATGGTATACTTTTTGTCACAACGCTCCCTGCACCGATGATCGTATTGTCGCCGATAGTCACACCAGCAATAACGGTCACGCCACCGCCAATCCAAACGTTATTTCCAACAGTAATTGGACCTACAATTTCCAAGCCCTCATTACGTTGTTCCACATCAATCGGATGACCAGCTGTGTAAAACCCGCAATTTGGCGCAACAAATACATTATCACCAAAAACTATTTTGGCCCCATCTAACATGACAACATTATGATTGCTATAAAAGTTTTCACCGATTTCAATATTATACCCATAGTCACACACGAAAGGCTGTTCAATCAAGAAACGATTACTTGTTTTCCCAAACAGCGTTTTTATTATAGCTTCTCTTTCGTTTACGCTCCTCGGATGGAGCTGATTATACTCGTAGCAAAGGCCCTTTGCGAATAAACGTTCCTCAATTAACTCTTTATCATAATTTGCATTATAAAGCAGTCCTAGTTGAGATTTTTCTTTTTCTGTCATATATTCTCATCCCTCCAAATTTTCTACTTTTAACGTATAGGTAATATCAATAAAATCATTGCGAAATATATTGCTGGAGATTAAAGTTCATTGGACTAATCATTTTAGCGGTATTTCCCTCAACAATCAATGAGAGAAAAAAAGAGGAGATTCAGATCTCCTCATCCGGACTGCGATATGCGCTGTTTATCTTATAAACCAAAAAAGCTGAAAGGTGGCAGCACCCATAGGAGCGGAATCAAGCCTTATATTTTTCATCATTTTATATATTAGTAAGAACTTATATAATGCTTTACTTATATAATCAGCTGTGTATAATAAACATTGAAAGTGTGAACCTATATGAAACTGATCAATTAACACAATACGTTAGTTAAAAGGAGTGACTGCATGTTCCATTCGATTGAAAATCTTGCCGAGATATTGAAGCTATTGTCTGACAAGACTCGTCTTACAATTCTTGCACTGCTCAAAGAACGGGAAATGTGCGTATGTGATATCGTAACGATTCTTGAAACAACACAACCTAATATAAGCCAGCATTTAAGAAAACTAAAAGTTGGCGGTTTGGTTAATGAGACAAGGCGCGCACAATGGATCTATTACTCTTTAAATACTGATGATAAACCTTATCTACAAGGCATCTTAAATGTGCTCCCATCCATGAAAGAAGAATTAAAGAAGCTAAGCCCCGATTGCTGCAATTAAGGGCTGTGCTTCTAGAGTAGAGTTATTATGAACAAAGATTTTAGGAGGAAACATGTTAGTTATCGCATCAGTTATTTTTCTTATTACATTGATTTTCGTCATTTGGCAACCTAAAGGTTTAAATATCGGCTATTCGGCTGTTGGCGGAGCTATACTCGCCCTACTATTTGGTGTTGTAGATTTTAATGATGTGTGGGATGTAACCGGTATTGTCTGGAACGCTACTCTAGCTTTTGTCGCTGTCATCCTGATCTCACTCATACTAGATGAAATCGGATTCTTCGAATGGTCGGCACTCCATATGGCACGTTTTGCAAAAGGCAACGGTTATCTCATGTTCACCTTCGTCGTATTACTCGGTGCTGCGGTCGCTGCATTTTTCGCAAATGATGGTGCTGCACTTATTCTTACACCGATTGTTCTTGCCATGGTCCGAGCATTAAAATTCGATGATCGTATGATCCTGCCATTTATAATGGCAAGCGGATTTATTTCCGATACAGCTTCCTTACCTCTTGTGGTCAGTAACTTGGTTAATATCGTTTCTTCAGATTTCTTTGGAATTGGATTTGCCGAGTATGCGAGCCGGATGATTATCCCAAACTTTTTCGCAGTTGGAGCAAGTTTACTTGTATTATTCCTGTTTTTCAGGAGAAGCATTCCAAAGAGCTATGATCTTAACCAGTTAAAACAGCCTCGTGATGCGATAAAAGATATGCGCATGTTTAAGCTATCCTGGATTGTTTTATCCGTATTATTAATTGCTTACTTAGTTAGCGAGTTTGTCCATGTTCCAGTATCGATCGTTGCTGGCTTAGCTTCTGCCGTCTTTATATTTGCGGCTCGCAGGAGCCCTGCTATCCAAACTGGCGCGGTCATTAAAGGAGCACCATGGTCGGTTGTCGTCTTTTCCATCGGCATGTATGTCGTTGTTTACGGACTGCGAAATGTTGGTCTCACGGATCAGCTTGGCAAAGTGTTTCAATGGACAGCGGAACAAGGATTATTTATGGCAACAATCGGTACAGGATTCATTGCTGCCATCCTCTCATCCATTATGAACAATATGCCCACGGTAATGATTGATGCCTTGGCTATCCAGGGAACAAACACTAATGGTGTATTACGAGAGGCTCTTATTTATGCAAATGTTATTGGTTCTGATCTGGGTCCTAAAATTACGCCGATTGGATCGTTAGCTACCTTATTGTGGCTGCATGTACTTTCCAAGAAAGGCGTGAAGATTACATGGGGTTATTACTTTAAAATTGGAATTGTATTAACACTTCCGGTGTTGTTTATTACGCTATTTGGCCTTTACATCTGGCTAAGCATCATCCACTAAATGAATGTCAAAGGAGAAATGAAAAATGGAAAAGAAACTGGTTTATTTCTTGTGCACGGGTAACTCATGTCGGAGTCAAATGGCAGATGGCTTTCTGAATGCAATTGGCAGTGAACATTACGAAGTGAAAAGTGCAGGCCTCGAAGCTCACGGTTTGAACCCAAGAGCAGTTCAAGTTATGAGAGAAGCCGGTGTTGATATTCGCCAAAACTCTTCAAATGTAATCGATCCAGAAATTTTGAATCGCGCACATTTTGTAATCACGCTTTGTGGCCACGCTGATGAGCACTGCCCTGTCATCTCAAATCCAAATGTAGTCAAATGGCATTGGGGCTTCGAAGATCCTGCAAAAGCAACAGGCACAGAACAAGAAATCATGGATCAATTTAGAAATGTTCGCGATGCAATCAAGGTTCGAATCGAGAAGTTTGTGAAAGAAGGACAATAAGATGTCCACCCGATCCACTATGGGTGTTCATATAGAAAAACCGCCAATTGGCGGTTTTTTTGATTAGAAGTCCAACAATTCCACTTAAGCTGCTTCCGACACCTGTTTTTCCTTCTCCTTGTTGCCTGAAAGGATCCAACCGGTTACGGCGATGAGCAGAAGTACCACGTAGAATGTTACTTTCCAGCCTGTCGATTCAGCGAAGTCATGCGGGATTACGTGCAGTGATGGATGTGCAAGTGTATGAACCGCTAGCTTAACGCCAACCCAGCCGACGATACAGAAAGCAGCGACTTCCAGAGCTGGTCTGCTCTCCAACAGCTTAACGAACATATTCGCTGCAAAGCGCATGATAATAAGGCCGATAAAACCACCCAGGAAAATAACGATAAATTGACCGCCGTCCATGCCCCCGATTTTCGGCAAACTCGTTGGTGGCAATGCTACGGCCAGTGCAACAGCTGCCAATATCGAGTCAATTGCAAAAGCGATATCCGCTACTTCAACTTTTAATACGGTCATCCAGAACCCACTTTTCTTTCGTTCTTTCCCCGAACTCTTGGCTGCGGAATCTTCGCCTTTCTTTACGATTACCTTACGTATTATGTGGTTGAGTGCAATAAATAGAAGATAGAGCGCTCCGATGGCTTGTACCTGCCAGACATCCACCAAAAATGAAATTGCGAACAACGATCCAAATCGGAAAACAAATGCGCCTGCCAAGCCATAAAACAACGCCTTCTTACGCTCTGCTTCAGGCAAATGCTTGACCATAATCGCCAGTACAAGCGCGTTGTCGGCTGCCAGCAGCCCCTCAAGCGCAATTAATACTAACAGAACCCAGCCATATTCCATTAACAATCCTAATTCCATTCTATTTCCTCCTAAACTAATGACGACTTTAAAATGCTAGCTAATCCCTTTATCATTTTGGAATCACTATTTAAATGCTATAAAGCGTCTAATAGAATGTGATACGGTAGGCGGGACATCTTGGTTTCATGATAAAGAAAAATTTTTTCAGAAATTGCAACACGATCTGACAGAAATCGAGTTTTATTTTGCTTAAGGATTTATTTTCAACAAGGAATGTAATACATATTTCCCAAATGATATCTATATTCCATTAGAGTTCAATAAACTTTGTTGCAACATTATTGCAAAATTCCCTGTCATGCTCCACAAAAAGAATGGTTGGTGAGTATTCAAGCAGCAGTTCTTCAATTTGCATGCGAGAAATAATATCAATAAAATTAAGCGGTTCATCCCAAATATGCAAATGAACGTTTTCACTTAGACTTTTTGCAAGGAGTACTTTCTTCTTTTGCCCACCGCTAAAGTCTGAAATATCCTTTTCAAATTGAATTCTGGAGAAATCAAGTTTTCTTAAAATGGATTTAAAAAGGCTTTCATCTATTCCATTATTTAAAGCATAGTCAGATAAATTGCCCTGAAGATGGGATGTGTCCTGCGATACATAGGATATTTTAAGTTGACTATCCTTCATGAAGGTACCTGTATAGCTTATATCTTCATCGCAAATCAGTTTGATGATACTTGATTTCCCGGATCCATTTTTACCCGTAAGAGCGATACGATCACCTTGCTTTATTGTAAAGCTGATGTCTGCACAAACGATCTTCTCCTCATAAAAAATGGCAACCTGATCAAGTTCTACAAGTTGATTTTTATCAAATGCAAGCTGCTTTATTTCTAAGCTTTCCGAGCTTTCGATATTTTTAAGAAGTTTAGACTTATTTTCAATGGCTGACTGCTGTCTTTGTTCAATTGATTTAGAGCGTTTCATCATTTTAGCAGCTTTATGTCCAATATAACCTTTATCTACCTTAGATCCTGAATTTCTTGTTCCGTTTTTTGTTTTTTCCACTTCGTTTGACCAGTTGCTTGTCCGTCTGGAAGACTCCGATAAGCGCTTAATGTCTCTTTTAAGCTTTTCGTTTTCTGCGAGTTCAAAGTTATCTTGTCTCTTTTTATTTTCCCACCAACCTGAAAAATTACATTTTTGAATTTCGATACTGGTCTTATTGATTGAAAGGATATGGTCTACGCAATTATCCAGAAATGATCTGTCGTGAGATACCAAAATAAACCCTTTCTTACTATTGAGATACTCACTAACAAGTTTTCTTGCATTCCTATCCAGATGGTTGGTTGGTTCATCAATCAAAAGAAAACTATTTTCCTTAATAAACAAAGTAGCCAGCAATACTTTCGTTTGCTCTCCGTTTGACAAGGTATCAAAGGGTCTATTCAAAACATCTTCCGAAACCTTCAACAGAGAAAGCTCACGCATTAATTTCCAATGAACATAATCTGGAAAAATATCGTTGATTATATCGAGAGTATTGCTTTCCTTGTTATCAACATGGAATGGAAAATAATCAAAGCTGACGATTGCTGAAATATTTCCGCTGTACTCATATTTTCCAAGCAGCAAGTTCAGAAATGTCGTTTTGCCTCTACCGTTTCTTCCTGTAAATCCCAACTTCCAATCCGTATCCATTTGAAAATTTACGTTTTCAAATATGTTATCGTAGCTGCCATCATAGGCAAACGTTAGATTTGAAACATTTATTAATGACATAAAATAACCTCCTGTATCTAAAAAAAATAAAAGCTACAAGAAAAGTTACTTTTCTTGTAGCTCAAATAAATACAGTTAACTAACCCCAAATAGGAGTTAGAAAAGGATATTTTGATTGAGTGAAAAGATAAAGTAACTTTCTTGCATATAAAGAATAAAACATGCGAAATAAACCGATCGCTTTTTCTGTTTTATTGTTTTATAAGGTTTGCAAGAAATATTACATTATCCGCTCCAACTCCAATCAATGAATTTACGAAGTATCATAGCATGACTATTTTAAAATTTCAATAATTATTAGTCACATGTGATGAATAAGTCTCATGATATATTATCCGTTGCCTAAGTGTGTTATACGTTATCGCTCATCCATTGGAAATGGAAGCTGCCTTCTTTATCAAGACGCTGGAAAGTATGTGCTCCAAAATAATCTCGTTGCGCTTGCAGCAAATTAGCTGGCAATCTTGCCGTACGATAGCTATCATAATAAGCTAATGCGGAAGAGAACGCAGGAACCGGAATTCCTCTTGTCACTGCAATGGATATCACTTTTCTCCATGCATCCTGATAGTTCTCAACGATCCCGCTGAAATAGTCATCTAAGAACAAATTATTTAGCGCTGGATTGCGATCATATGCTTCCTTAATATTTTGCAAAAATCTAGCACGGATAATACATCCTCCGCGGAAAATCATCGCGATACTGCCATATTGCAGATCCCAATTGTAGGCGTCAGAAGCTGCTCTCATTTGCGCAAAGCCTTGTGCATAGGATGCAATTTTGCTCGTATACAAAGCTTTACGAACGGCTTCGATGAATTCTTTTGCATCGCCGTTATAGCTGGACGCTGCAGGACCGTTCAATTGTTTGCTCGCAGCGACGCGTTCTTCTTTCATCGCCGAGATAAAGCGTGCGAATACAGATTCCGTAATGATAGATAAAGGAACGCCTAAATCCAACGCGCTTTGGCTAGTCCACTTGCCAGTACCTTTTTGCCCTGCTGAATCAAGAATGACCTCTACCATTGGTTTGCCTGTGTCCGGATCGATTTTCTTGAAAATATCAGCCGTGATCTCGATCAAATAGCTATCCAGCTCACCATTGTTCCATTCTGTGAAAATATCATGCAGCTGGCTTGCGTTTAGGTTGAGTACATCTTTCAGCAGGTGATAAGCTTCGCCGATAAGCTGCATATCACCGTACTCAATACCGTTGTGTACCATTTTGACATAGTGACCAGCACCGTCAGCTCCGATATAGGTGCAGCAAGGATCTCCTTCAACTATGGCAGAGATGGCTGTCAAGATTGGCTCTACGAGCTCGTAGGCGTCTCTTTGACCACCTGGCATAATTGCAGGACCTTTGAGTGCGCCCTCTTCACCGCCTGAAACACCAGCGCCGATGAAGCGGAAGCCTTGCGCTTGAAGATCTTTATTTCTTCGCTGTGTATCAGGGAAATACGCGTTGCCACCGTCAATCAGAATATCTCCTTGATCTAAGTATGGGACAAGCTGATTAATCGTATCGTCAGTAGGTTGCCCCGCTTTGACCATGATGAGGATTCTGCGCGGCTTTTCCAGCGATTGGACGAATTCTTCAACACTGTATGTGCCTACGAAATTTTTCTCTTTCGCTTCCGCCAATAGTTCATTTGTTTTCTCAGCTGAACGGTTATACACTGCAACCGAGAATCCTTTGCTTTCAATATTTAAGGCCAGGTTTTTACCCATGACGGCCAAACCGACCACGCCAATTTGTTGTTTTTTCATTAGAATACCTCTCCTTTAAAAACGGGTATGGTAAAGCGCAACTTAAAGCTGCGCTGTTTTTTTCCAATCGGCAGCGAATTTCTCCATGCCTTGATCAGTTAATGGATGTTTTGAAATTTGTTCAATAACGGAGAAAGGAATGGTTGCGATATGCGCGCCAGCCATCGCTACTCGTGTCACGTGGTCCGGGTGGCGAACAGATGCCGCAATGATTTGCGCATCCAGGTTATGCGTACGGAACAATTCAGCGATTTTTGTGACCAGCAGAACGCCGTCTTCCGAAATATCATCCAAGCGTCCGAGGAACGGAGAGACATAAGTCGCGCCCGCGCGAGCAGCCAAGAGTGCTTGGTTCACAGTGAAGATTAACGTTACATTTGTTTTTACGCCTTTTTTCGTTAGATAACGGCAAGCCTCAAGTCCAGCTAGCGTCATCGGAAGCTTGATTGTGATGTTTTTGTCGTTGTTGTTGATTTTAATCAATTCGTTTGCTTGCGCGATCATTTCTTCAGCTGTTTCTGCATCAGGCGTTACTTCGGCAGAAACGGATTCAACCTCAGGCACTTCACGCAGTATCTCGGCTATGCGGTCTTCGAATTTCACGCCTTCTTTGGCAACTAATGATGGATTCGTCGTAACACCGGACAGTACGCCGATTTTATAAGCCTTTTTGATATCAACTAGATTCGCAGTGTCAATAAAGAATTTCATAGTTATTCCCTCCGATTTTTTATCATTATTTTTAAATGATTTGTATAAACCTACTTAATCTCGAAAGAAAATTTCGCCTAATCTGCTATTCTTGTTTTAACTTCATACATGCACCTATAGTAATGTTACCTATAGTAATTCTTTCGCCAAGCGAACCACATTATCCACGGAGAAACCGAAGTATTCCAATACCTCATTGCCTGGACCAGAAGCGCCGAACGTATCAATGGACAATACATTGCCGCTTGGTCCTGTGTAACTCTCCCAACCAAGTGAAATGCCGGCTTCAATAGCTAAGCGCTTTGTAACGGATGCTGGCAATACAAATTGCTTGTATTCTGCGGATTGACGGTTGAACAATTCTCGGCTCGGCATAGCAACGACGCGTACGGAAATATTTTCCTTCTCGAGTTCAGCTTTGGCATCCACTGCCAGGGAAACTTCGGAACCAGTCCCGATCAGAATAACATCCGGTTGGCCACCCGTTTCCGTCAGGACATAAGCCCCTTTTGCTACCCCTTCAACATTGCCTTTAGTGGCTTCATATATAGGCAGGTTCTGTCTGCTCAGTACGAGGGCAACTGGACCTTCATTTTGCTGCAAAGCATAAGCCCAAGCGTTAGCTGTTTCATTGGCATCAGTAGGACGAATGACCGTAAGGCCCGGAATCGTACGCAGTGCAGTCAAATGCTCAATTGGTTCATGCGTTGGTCCATCTTCGCCTACAGCTATGGAATCATGGGTGAATACGTAAATAACAGGCAGTTTCTGTAGTGCAGCAAGACGAATCGACGGGCGCAAATAGTCGCTGAACACGAAGAACGTACTCACGAAAGGTTTTAAGCCGCCGTGCAGCGCCATACCGTTGCCAGCTGCGCCCATTGCATGCTCGCGGACGCCGAAGTAAATATTGCGTCCTGCATAAGATTCAATGGCAAATACTTGTTCGCCGCTAATATCGGTCATCGTCGAATGTGACAAGTCCGCACTTCCGCCGAAAATCGAAGGAACCGTTTTAACGAAATGATTGATCGCTTGACCGCTAGCAACGCGAGTAGAAACTGTCTTGGATGTGTCGAAAGTTAGGAGGTCTGCGGCATCAATCACGACGGAACCGTCAATCACTTGCTCGAGTTCCGCGCCAAGCTCAGGATGCTTTACTTTATATGAAGCGATTAATTGGTTCCACGCTTCTTCTTTCGCCACACCATTTTGTTTAAGCTGGTCAAAGTGGGCTTTGACTTCTGCCGGGACCGTGAATTCCTCCTCATGGTTCCAGCCGTAAACGGCTTTAGTTGCCTTTGCCTCTTCTTTGCCAAGTGGATTGCCGTGCGCTTTATTCGTACCGGCTACTTTGCTTCCGTAACCGATAATCGTTCGGATTTCGATAATTGTCGGCTGCAATTCATTTTGCTTGGCTGCTTCGATCGCTTTTGTGATTTGCTCGATGTCGTTGCCGTCTTCAACCCGCAAATAGTGCCAGTTTGCGGATTCCGCTCTCTTCTGCATGTTTTCCCCGAAGGAAAGATTGAGCTCTCCATCCAAGGAGATGTCGTTGGAATCGTACAGTACAATTAGTTTGTCAAGCTTCATATGTCCGGCCATGGACATCGCCTCGTAAGAAATCCCTTCCATCAAGCAGCCGTCTCCGACAAGTACATAGGTGTAATGATCGACAACCGGGAACCCGCTTTGATTGAATTTCGAAGCCAAATGCGCTTCAGCCATCGCCATTCCTACAGCCATCGCAAGCCCTTGCCCGAGAGGACCGGTTGTTGCATCTACGCCATCCGTGTGGCCAAATTCAGGATGTCCAGGCGTTCTGCTGTTCAGCTTGCGGAACTGCTTCAAGTCTTCGATCGATACGTTATAGCCGGACAAATGCAGAAGGCTGTAAAGCAAAGCCGAGCCATGGCCAGCGGATAAGACGAACCGATCGCGGTTGAACCATTTTGCATGACCCGGATTGTGATTAAGCTGTTTGCCCCAAAGTGCATACGCCATAGGTGCAGCTCCCATCGGAAGCCCCGGGTGTCCAGAATTAGCAGCATTGATGGCATCGATAGATAGCGTACGGATCGTATCGATAGATAGTTGATCAATTGTTTGTGTGTTAAGCATATTGTTCTCCTTTTACGGTTTCGAATTTTTGTTCCGACTCGTCATCGAACCACCAATGAAAGCCGTCTTGCTCGAGAAGCCTATCAGATTCTGCAGGTCCGTATGTGCCAGCTGCATAGCGGTGAAGCGGAACCAGGTTCTCTTCGTATGCATCCAAAATAGGTTGAACCCATTTCCATGACAATTCGACTTCGTCCCAATGTGCGAAAAATGTTGAATCTCCGTGCAAAGCGTCATGAATCAAATTCTCGTAAGCCTCGGGCACATTGTCTCGACTTTCATGAAAGTCGATATTCAGAGGCTTGAAATCCCCTTTGTGCTGAGGGTCTCTCGTATTTAATTGCAGCCTGATGCATTCGTCAGGACTGATCTCAAATACCAGCAGATTAGGCAATTTATTATCGTCGTTAGCTGCGGACTGCTTTATCGGTTCCTTGAACTCGATCACGATTCGTGTCGATTTGTCCTTCATTCTTTTTCCTGTGCGAATATAAAAAGGAACGCCCCGCCAGAAATAATCGTCGATCTCAAGCTTTGCTGCAATAAAGGTGTCATTCTGGGAGGTTGGGGCAATATTTGGTTCGGATGTATAACCGACCACCGTTTTCCCTTGGATCATTCCTTCACCATACTGCCCGCGGACAACATGGGAGCTTACATCCTCTTTTTGCAGCAGCTCTAGCGAATCCATGACCAGTTTCTTTTTGAAACGAACATTCTCTGAAGTACTGTTGTTCGGGAGATGAATTGTCAGCATCATGAGCAATTGAAGCATATGGTTTTGGAACATGTCTCTTATCGCGCCAACATGATCGTAATAGCCAGCTCGTTCTTCAACACCGACGATTTCATTTGCCGTAATTTGAACGTTGGCAATGTAGCGGTTGTCCCATAATGCTTGAAGAACCGGATTACTTTGCTGTAGAACTTCGAGCTTCTGAACCATCGGCTTGCCCAGATAATGATCGATTCGGAAAACTTCATCTTCCGTAAAAGCTTTGCTCAGATTCTTATTCAACTCCCGAGCAGATTGCAAATCATGACCGAAAGGCTTCTCGATCACAAGACGCTTCCAGCCATTCGCGGAACCAAGCCCGCTTTCATGAATGTTAGCTGCGATCGTTTCGAAAAATTCAGGTCCTACGGATAAGTAAAACATGCGATTGGGTGCTAAACGCAGCTCTTCTTCTCGTTGTTCGATCAACTGAAGCAGCTTCAGGTAATCTTCTTTGCGACCCACATCCAGAACACTATAGCGAAATGCACGCAAGAATTTTTGAATCAATACAGGATCGTTCGCTTCGCGCCTGGAAAATGTACGAAGAGATTGCTCGACATTTGCCTGAAAGGCTTCATCGGATAGTTCTCTTCTTCCAAGGCCGACCACGGAGAAAAACTCAGGCAGCTTCTGATCGACAAACAAATTATATAGGGCAGGATAAATTTTTCTTTTCGCCAAATCCCCTGTTGCTCCAAACAAGATAAAAGTGGTAGCCTCCATGTTGCTTCTCCTTCCAGCAGAGCTTCTTAGTTAGCACTGGTTTCTATTTCTTAAATCCACTATAATACGAATATCACCTATACAAGTAATACATATATTTCACAGGAGCTATAGACCACATCTATGATCAATTATGAATTATACAAAGTTTTCTACTGGACCGCGAAGAAGGGAAGCTTGTCCCAGGCCGCCAAATCGTTGTATATCACTCAGCCTAGCGTGAGCCATGCCATCAAGCAGCTGGAAGACAACTTCGGTATCACTTTGTTTTATCGGAATTCCAAGGGCGTCGCTTTGACGCAAGAAGGCGCCATCCTTTTTTCCTATATTGAGAAGTCTCAGATTCTTATCTCGCTGGCAGAAGAAAAGATGACGGCGCTTAAAAATTTGGACAGCGGGGAGCTGCGGATCGGCGGTAGTGATTCGTTATTCAAGCATTATATGCTGCCGTTTCTGGAAAGCTATCACGAGAAGCATCCCGGCATTAAGCTGCATCTGAATCATGGAACAACACCGGAAACTATTGCATTTCTGAAAGAAGGTAAAATCGATTTGGGCGTCGTGCGTATGCCCATCGTAGATTCACAGCTTGAAGTGATGAAGGGTATTCAACTGCAGGATTGTTTTGTGGCAGGGGCTCGTTATGCCGAGCTTAAAGGCAAGGTACTATCACTGGATCTGCTGCTACAGTACCCTATCATCCTGTTCTCGCGAAATAGCCGTGTACGGATGGCCATCACCGAGCTATTCCAAAGCTACGGCTATCAGATCAAGCCAGAGATTGAGGTGGGAAGCGTCGATCTTCTCATCGAGTTTGCAAGGAAAGGCCTCGGAATCTCTTATGTAACCAAAGAATTCATTTCCAAGGAGCTGGAAGAGGGCTCTCTCTTCGAGATTCAATTAGATATCAAGATGCCTCCTTCCCAAGTAGGCTTCATGATGATGCGCAATATGCCGCTCTCCAATGCGGCAAGTAAGTTTATCGAACTCTTAAAGTGATACGATTAATTAGTTAGAATTAATGAGGAATACCTTCAAAGTTGAAACTGTCACCCCCTATCGCCTCCTCACTTCTGACAGGCGAAAAAAAATCCTCCTCGGTTTCAATTCCGAGGAGGATAATTTCATAGATTTGATCTAACGTTTCTTATGAAATCCCTTTTTGTAATATACAATAATGAGTATGCCGTACCAAATGGGACCGACGATCAAGGAAATTCGCGTCGCCGGGAAGTAGGCCATCAGTCCGATTACACCCATCAGGAAAGCCAACGTAAAGTACGAGCTATAAGGAGCCCATGGCATTTTGTAAGAAAGCTGGCCTATCTCTTCAGCGGGCATGACTTTGCGGAATCTCAATTGAGAAATAAGAATGATCGCCCAAGTCCAAATTGCGCCGAACGTCGCTATGCTTGTCAGCCATGTAAATACTTTTTCCGGCACCAAATAATTGAGTACAACTCCAACCAGCAAAACGGCACCCGATGCTAATGTTGCTATACCAGGCACGCCTCTTTTCGTGACCTTGGTAAAGCGGGTAGGAGCTTCTCCCTGCTGACCGAGATTGAACAGCATACGAGCCGTGCTGAATATCCCACTGTTGCAGGAAGAGAGTGCGGCCGTAATGACGACGAAATTAATGATGGCCCCCGCGTAAGGAATCCCTATTTTTTCAAATGTCATGACAAAAGGGCTTCCCGTTTGGCCAATTTCGTTCCATGGATAAATTGACATTATCACGAACAGTGCGCCAATATAGAAAATTAGAATGCGCCAGAATACGGAATCGATTGCTCTGGAAATCGACTTCTTCGGGTTTTTTACTTCCCCAGCAGTTACACCGATCATTTCAATTCCAAGGTAAGCAAACATAACCATTTGCAATGACATTAACACGCCGCTGAAACCATTAGGTAAAAATCCTCCATGGCTCCACAGATTGCTAATTCCAACCGCCACGCCTTCGTTTCCGAAACCGAACAGGATCATAGCAAGTCCGAGTCCAATCATCAGAATGATCGTTACAATCTTGATAAGCGCAAACCAGAATTCAAGCTCTCCGTATGCCTTGACGGCAATCAGGTTCACCAATGTCATGATCACAAGAGCGGCCAAAGACCAAATCCAGCGGGGAACATCGGGCTCCCAGAATTCCATATAAATCCCGACCGCTGTAATTTCCGCCATACAAGTGATAATCCAGAGAAACCAGTAATTCCACCCTGTTAAATAGCCGAAAATCGGACCAATGTACTCTCTGGCATAACGACTGAACGAACCTGCTACAGGATTATGAATAGCCATCTCACCAAGCGCTCTCATAATGACGTATATGGCTAGTCCACCAAGCGCATATGCGAACAAAATAGCCGGACCTGCAAGTTTGATCGCGGAAGCGGAACCGAGGAATAAACCCACACCTATTGCTGCTCCCAGCGACATTAATGAGATGTGTCTTTGCTCAAGCCCTCGATGCAGCTCTGTTGTTTCTTGTTTCTTCATATTAACTCCTCCTGCTTTAAAATAGATTACCTTGTAAGCGTTAACAAAATACCAGTTAAATTTTTCCTTCTAACTGAGGAGAAATTAGGTATAAATTTACGGTCCGAAGTGAAGTTTAAGAAAACCGTGAAACTTATGAAGTCATCTTATCACAGTTCTCAACTCTTGCTTTTGTGCTCAATCCCAAAAAAGAAGCGCTTTCATTATGAAAAATGACAAACGGGCCCCTATTCGGCCTTCAAGTAGGTGTGCGCCAAATTGAATGAAACCAAAGACGACCCATTTGATCAAAATTTCAAAAGCTTGGAGGCGTTCGTCGATACAATAAGCGAAGTCCTTCATTGTCCCGTCACCATTGAAGATGACAATCATCGTCTCATCGCGTATAGCTCTCACGAATCGGAGTCCGATGTGGCGCGGGTTGCAACCATTATTGGTCGCCGTGTACCCGAGAAGGTAATTCGAGAATTATGGCAGCTCGGATATATGCAGCAAATCGTTGAAAGTGAAGAGCCGATCTCTATTCCTGCAATTTCATCGATCGGATTAGGCAAACGGATGGTCATCGCTATTCGCAAGCAGCGCACGATTATTGGTTATATTTGGGTTTTAGAAACAGAAGGACGACTTGGTGAAGAAGCATCCCGCATGCTGAAGAAATCAGCGCATGCGGCTACAACAAAGCTGCTGCAGCAACAGATTAAAAAACGCAAGGAAGAAAAAGGGCATGAGGATTTTTTCTGGCAGCTGCTTACCGGACACTTGACGACTGATGAGGGAATTCGGGAGAAAGCTACAATGCTAGGAGTTGAACTACCGGCTCTGTACCGAGTCATTGTCCTGGAATTTCAGTCGGAAATTCAAGACAAGCAGCAGCAAATAGAATATATGCTCACGACAACACAGAGAATTCGGATCTCACTCTATACGTTAAAGAATAATCAGCTTATTTTATTATCCGGATTAAAGCCAGGTCAAAGCAAGGAAGACGATTACGATGAGTTTAGTTATATGTTTGAGCAAATGCAGCAGCGATTCGGTTTCTCGCCAACCGAAGGAGGAAGCGGATCTGTCTACGGCGATTACAAACAGGTGGAGCTATGTTATCGGGAGGCACTGACGGTATTGCATATCAAGCAGCGCTTCCCTCATGAGCTTCGGAATGTTTACCTATATTCGGATCTCGGCTATTACCGCCTGCTTCCCTCCATACTAGAAGTAAGCCGCATCCATTGTATCGACAATCCGTGTCTGAAGAAATTGCGACAGTACGATCAGGACCACAAAAGTGATCTGTTGCATACGCTTGAAGTGTTTTTATGTTCTGACAGCAATGTGAAAGTTGCGTCGGAGTTGCTGCATGTTCATATCAATACGCTTAGCTACCGTTTGAAACGAATCGAAGAAATTGGCGGCATCGATCTAGATAGCATAGATCAGAAAGTAACTGTTTTTCTTGATTTGAAAATACAGAAGCTAAATGGGCAGTCGTCACTTCCGCTTTTGTGAATCCGCACAATCATTTTCGTTATTTTTGTTGTTTCCTCATAAAGTAAAAAAACGTTATCCCCCTTATACTTGGCACTGAAGCACAAGCAACAGTACATTCAAAGGGGGAGCAACAAATGATCATAGGTGTTCCGAAAGAAGTTAAAAACAATGAAAACCGGGTAGCGCTTACACCCGCAGGAGTTCTCTCTTTCATCAAAGCTGGCCACACTGTGCATATTGAGCGTCACGCCGGCATCGGCAGCGGATTTACGAATGAGGATTATGTAGCTGCAGGAGCGGTTCTGCTCGACGATGCTGCAGCGGTATGGTACAATTCCGACATGATTATGAAAGTAAAGGAGCCGGTTCAATCGGAATACGGCTATTTCCGCAAAAATCTTATTTTATTCACCTACTTGCATTTGGCGGCAGAGCCTAGTCTTGCCCGCGCACTTACCGAAGCAGGAGTTACTGCTATCGCTTACGAAACCGTCGAAGTGAATCGCACGCTTCCGCTTCTCACTCCAATGAGTGAGGTTGCGGGACGGATGTCCACCCAAATCGGAGCACAGTTCTTAGAGAAAAATCATGGTGGTAAAGGTATTCTGCTCGGCGGTGTGCCAGGCGTAAAACGTGGTAAAGTGACCGTTATCGGCGGCGGTGTGGTAGGCACGAATGCAGCGAAAATCGCCATCGGGCTTGGTGCTGAGGTGACTATCATCGATTTGAGCGCAGACCGGCTGCGTCAGTTGGAAGATATTTTCGGATCGCAGATTAGTACACTTGTCTCGAATCCGCTTAATATCGCCGAAGCGGTTGCAGAATCAGACCTTGTTATTGGCGCCGTGTTGATTCCGGGAGCCAAAGCTCCGAAGCTTGTCACAGAAGCGATGATCAAATCGATGACACCGGGGGGCGTCGTCATTGACGTGGCCGTTGATCAGGGAGGTATTATGGAAACCGTAGATCGCATTACAACGCATGACAATCCGACATACATCAAGCATGGAGTCGTTCACTACGCCGTTGCGAATATGCCTGGCGCCGTGCCGAGAACATCTACCATCGCGCTTACAAACGCGACCGTCCCATATGCTCTGCAATTAGCAAACAAAGGCGTATTGAAAGCTATTCAAGATAATCCTTCTCTGAAGCTAGGCGTGAATACAGCAGCGGGTTCAATAACCTATGAAGCGGTAGCCAAAGATCTAGGCTACGCTTACGTACCCGTTGAGCAAGCGCTCGCTCACGCACTTCCTGCGAATTAACCGTGGCGGAGTCTATGTTTGAATCGAGCTATCGGGATACTTGGGCAGAAATTTCGCTGGATGCTATCTCTCATAATGCCGCACTATTTAAATCCCATATCCGTGAAGGTTGTAGACTTATGGCCGTCGTGAAGGCCGATGGGTACGGTCATGGTGCGTTTGAGGCAGCCAAAGCTGCAATCGGAGCGGGTGCGGATTATTTGAGTGTTGCTTTCTTGGATGAAGCAGCTCGTTTGCGGGAAGCGGGTATACAAGCGCCGATTCTCATTCTTGGGTATACTCCGCCCCGTTCGGTCGAAGCGGCAATTACTCGTGATGTTACGATAACCGTCTATACCCGTGATGTGCTGGAAGCAATCATATCATGCTCGGAGCGTCTGAACCGTCAAGCGCGAATACACATCAAAGTCGATACGGGCATGTCGCGCATCGGTACTCAATCGATCAAGGAAGCGTTGTCGCTTGCCCAATTGGCGCTCGACTCCCATCATGTTGCAATCGAAGGTCTATTCACTCATATGGCTGACGCAGACGGCGATGACGAGGCTTATACACGGAAACAGTTTCAAACCTTTATGGCTTACATTAATGCTTTTGAAAAGCAAAACATCGAAATTCCAATCAAGCACTGCTGCAACAGCGCGGCTGCCATGCGGTATCCGGAAATGCATCTGGATATGGTGCGAATCGGGGTCGCTTTGTACGGGCTGCATCCTCTGAAGCGTCTGCAGCGGGAGGAGTTTCCCATTCAGCAGGCAATGAGCCTGAAAACCCGAGTGTCTTCAGTAAGGCATGTTGCTCTTAATCAATCCGTCAGCTACGGCTGCACATTCATATCGGAACGGGAAAGCTTCATTGCGACAATTCAGATCGGTTACGCGGACGGCTTGTCACGGCAGTTATCGAACAAAGGCAGTGCGCTCTTAAGAGGCCAGCGTGTGCCGATCGTGGGCCGTGTCTGCATGGATCAGACGATGCTTGACGTAACTACGATCACTGATGTAAAGGTTGGGGATGAAGTAACATTGTTCGGCTGGTCGGATGGCATGCTGCTCGCCATCGATGAGGTCGCGGATTGGATGAACACCATTAATTATGAAGTCGTTTGTTTAATTGGAAAAAGGGTGCCGAGAATTTATATTAGCGAGAATTCTGTATCCAATGTATAAAGCTGGAGTTTTACGAGCCTCTTTCGCCAATCGGCGGAAGAGGCTTTTCATTATATAGAACTCCTTTAAAGTCTCATCATCCAGGAGGACGCTCTATTATGAAGATTAATTCGCAAGTGGGACTATCCTTAGAATTGGCTCAAGCTATATCGCCCAATTTCCGTCTCGGAAGATTGGCTCAAGCTTACCATCCTGCGTCACACCATCAATATTCATATGTTCTGAACCAATCATGAAATCCTCATGACTAAGACTTCTGTTTACTCCATGAGATAGTAGCTCTTCAGGAGACATTTGAGTACCTCCATTAATATTAACCGGATACGCCTGACCTAATGCTAAGTGACATGAGGCGTTCTCATCAAACAGAGTATTAAAGAAGATCACATTGGAATTTGAGATCGGAGAATCGTGAGGGACTAGAGCGATTTCACCCAAATGTCTTGATCCATCATCCATGTTCAACAATTTACTTAGCGTTTCGTAGCCATGCTCAGCGGAATAGTCGATTACTTTACCCTCTTTGAAGGTCAAGGAGAATCCGCTAATAACTTGACCATTATAATTTAACGGCTTAGTACTCCTAACAACACCATTCACACCATCCCTATGAGGCATTGTGAACACCTCTTCGGTTGGCATGTTTGGATTGAAGTAGATTCCTCTGCCATTCGCTTTAGAACCACCTAACCAGATATGTCCCTCTGGTAGATCTACGGTTAAGCTTGTACCTGGTGCTTCATATTGAATTTGTTTATAACGTTTACCATTAAGTACATTAACCATTTCCAATAGTTTCGCGTTATGTTCTCTCCACGCTTGAACGGGATCTTCCAGCCCAATGCGAGTTGCATCAATAATTCGCTCCCACAGTTTCTGAACTGCCTCATCAGGCGTCGTATCAGGGAATACTTTGCTTGCCCATTCAGGTGTTGCATAAGAAATTAGAGTCCATGCATTGGTATGATTCATTAGGGCACCGCGGTAATTACTTAGCGCTGTAGATGCAGTCTTAGAAGCTGTAGCTACACGGGATGGATCAACGTCGTTAAGAAGATCTGGATTGGGAGAGTAAATTTGGATAAACGCAGCCCCATCTTCAACAAAATCTTCCCATGCCTTGGCACGCCACATTGGATATTCTGAGAAAGCTTCCTCAGGCGCTTGCTTAAACTTTATACGGGATAATTCCTCGTCGTTATATTCCACATGTACGTTTTTTGCACCGACTTCATAAGCCTTCGATGTTATAAGGCGTACCAGTGGAGCGGCAGTAATTGGTGCCATAACGACAACCGTCTGTCCTCTTTGAACATTAACGCCAACTTTAACAGCCAATGCTGCGTAATTTTCTAATTGCTGTTGTGTAGGAAACATATCGATAATTCCTCCTCTATTATGTAAAAGTAAGTGTTGAATCAGAACAAAGCAATTACGGTCATTCATCATCTCAGTTCCACGACACGTAGCAATTCTTCTTCCTGAACGTTATAGCAAAAAAAGTGAAAAAGGACCGGAAAATTTAACCTTCCTGCACATCCGCCTCTAATTCACCTGCAACCTCAATCATCATGGGGATCACGGCTTCATTGGTGCCGGATACGTATATATCTCCCTGATAATGCCGGAATGGAATCTCCGTTTCACCGTGACTCCACATGAAAAAATCTCCCTCAATGGACATGGTGGTAGAACCTTTCACCGTAAACACAGATGTATAGGAAAAATCAGGTTTGGTCGCAAAATACTGTTTGCACTCTTCTAAAGATATAGCTTGCACGGAATTGCCATTTTCCTTCAATGTTCTAGTAATTCGATAGCGCTGACTCATTAATATGCCTCCAAAATCTATCAGTATTTATTAGTCCAACAAAAGCAACCGACATAGATCGGCTGCTCTATATGTAAATGATTTTACATTAATGACTTAAATAAATCATCATTTAGCTGTAAATAAAAAAGGGCCAAAAAGTATGCCCTTTTCTGCAATATTTTTTTTTGATGGTCCGGACTTTTAATATCAAGTACCGCAATAGGTTTGGTAAGGATACGTTGATTGCGCTGGCAGTGCACAGTAATAAGCCTGTTCTGGGGAGTGTTCGTAAGGACTCGAAAGAACATCAAGAAGCTTCTCCATCACGCTGTTGTCTCCTTCTTTCACCGCGGCTTCTAGTGCTTCTTCTACCCGATGGTTGCGAGGGATTAGCGCGGGATTGCTGCTCCGCATGAACTGATGCGAATCAGCTTCTGTCTCCTGCTGCCTGCCTAGTCTTGTCTGCCACTGCTCATGCCACTTAGTAAATTCTGAGGTGCCAAACAGAACCGTATCCTCAGGCTTATCAAAAGTTAAAGCGCGAAAGGTATTCGTGTAGTCCGCACGATTTTTCTGCATCATACTGAGTAGATCTTTAATAAGGGTTTCATCCTGTTGCTCCTCGTTAAAGATTCCGAGTTTTGCCCTCATACCCTTGAGCCAGTTATGATGATACAACTCGATAAAATCAGAAATCGCATCCTCGGCTAGTTTGACAGCCTGCTCCTCGTTTTCATGCAAAAGCGGCAAAAGGGTTTCAGCAAATCTCGCGAGATTCCACGCGGCAATATTCGGCTGATTGCCATAGGCATAGCGTCCATTAATGTCAATGGAACTGAACACCGTTGCTGGGTCATAGACATCCATGAAGGCGCAAGGACCATAATCAATGGTTTCACCGCTAATAGCCATGTTGTCGGTGTTCATCACCCCGTGAATAAAGCCAACGAGCTGCCACTTGGCTATCAGCATTGCTTGTCTCTTGATAACTTCCTTCAGGAGTAAAAGATAGCGATTCTCACTACCTTCAACTTCTGGATAATGTCTTTGTAAAGTATAATCTGCCAGGGCGCGGAGATCTTCTTCAGTACCCCATTTTGAAACGTATTGAAAGGTGCCGACGCGCAGATGACTGGCAGCCACACGAGTCAAAATTGCACCAGGCTGTTTGGTTTCACGGATTACTGACTCACCGGTAGTTACTACCGCTAAGCTGCGGGTGGTGGCAATGCCAAGCGCATGCATCGCTTCGCTGATGATGTATTCACGCAGCATCGGCCCAAGTGCCGCTCGACCATCGCCTCGCCTTGAATATGGCGTTTGACCTGAACCCTTAAACTGAATATCGACCCGATCACCAAGTGGAGTGATCTGTTCGCCAAGCAGCAAAGCACGACCGTCCCCTAACATGGCAAAGTGTCCAAATTGATGGCCTGCATAAGCTTGAGCAAGAGGCAAAGCTCCTTCGGGAATCTGGTTCCCAGCAAGCACTGCAACGCCATCATTGCTTTGCAGTGTTTGGACGTTCAACCCCAGGGTTGTTGCCAACGAATCATTCAGTATGATCAATTTCGGCGAGTGTACAGGGGGGGGACTCATTCTCGTAAAAAATAAATCCGGCAGTCGAGCATAACTATTATCAAAGTTCCATCCTGTTTCATTGTTTTTCTCAGTCATCGTATCACCTATTTCCTTTTTGTATCATTTTTTAGTTATCTATTCTGATATCAGCAAAAGGATGCCTCTGTTAATGTTTACCTCTTCCAATTTATTATACCTTATATTAGTCTGGTTTACCTTTATCCTGTGGGTTGTTTCGCTCAACATGATATCGCCACAAAGAAACCACACTTCAGTGAAGTGTGGTTAAACAAAATCGGATTAACTTATCCCTTGTTTCTTGCTTGTTTCTCTTTCATAAATTTCCTTGCACCTTTCATACCGCCTACGCCTGCAAACATAGTATTGAATTTCTCGGTTTCAATCTGCTTAGAGCTTAAGCCAGCATACTTTGCTTCTTTCTTCAACTTCTTATAGCTTGCAAGTCTCTCTGCTGATATTTTGCCGTCCTTCATCGCCTGATGCACAGCGCATTTCGGCTCATTATCGTGTGAGCAGTCCGTAAATTTACATTGGGAAGCCAGACTATCAATATCGGAAAAGGATTTCACAAGATCTGCTCTTTCAATTCCAAGCTCACGCATTCCCGGTGTATCAATAATAATCCCGCCATCAGGTAATACGATAAGCTCTCTTCTCGTTGTAGTATGCTTGCCTCTATCATCATTTCTTGTTTCATTGTTGCTCATCGTCTCCGCACCAAGAAGTCGGTTAATCAAAGTTGATTTCCCTACACCAGACGAGCCGATAAAAACAAATGATTTTCCATTCTCCATGAATCTTTTGATAGCTGAAAAACCATCCTCGGACATGCCCGTGGTAACAACCACTTCTACACCAATCGCAACAGTAGATACTTCATCAAGTCTTGCCTGTAGATCCTCACACAAATCTGATTTTGTCAGAACAACGACTGGTATAGCTCCACTTTCCCATGCAATGGACAAATAACGCTCAAGTCTACGCAAGTTATAATCATTATTCAGTGCCATGCAAATAAAAACGGTATCCATATTGGAAGCTACGATTTGCACGTCATTTGAAGTGCCAGCCGCTTTACGTTCAAAAGCACTTTTTCTTGTCAGCACGTGATGAATAATCGCATTACCATTTGAATTATCTGTCCGATCTAGCATAACAAAATCACCAACTGTGGGGTAATCGGATAACGATCTGACCTCAAAGCGGAATTTACCGGAAATCTCCGCGGCGAGCTCTCCATTTTCAGTTATTACTTTAAACAGATCTTTATATTGAGATGAAATTCGTCCTGTTTTTAAATTCATATATAACATGGACTCCTGTATAAACCTTTCAGTGAGTCCTACATTTTTCATATTTATTTTATTCACTGTTATCCTCCTAAAGTTTTAATTGTAACCTTGGGAGGTTTTGTGCTTATTTATTATTTCGCACAACCCTCCCCATTTGCTACAATCTGAGCTACAATCGAAGTTGTATTCTTGTTATTCATATTACAACCGCTCCTTTCAAATTTAAGTTATTAAACAATATAGCTTAGATAGTTAAATTTTGCAATTTAAATTCTGGGGTATATGAATAGACTGAGTTTTGCAATCAGCATTCATTAGATGAAGAAGGATTTATCAGTTCCCTATAAGCTTCTATGAAGAGCTGTGGATTAGCAGAAGTCGTATAGGAAAATACGCCCTGCCTAGTATGTAAATAAAGCAATCCGCCCTCTCCCCCTATCTGTTTGTATGATAAATCGAATACATCTAGGATCGGAAATTCCCGGTGACGGGTCACTATTCTCTCCTTGTATAAATACATCAGCCGATCTTCCACAACTGTTAATTGTTCGATGCCAGTTATTTTTCTTTCCACTTTAAAATAAGGCTGAACAGCAATCCAATTCATAAGTTACCTCCATTATTCAATACGCTAACTATACCAAATTCAAACTCCTCCTGACAAAGAGGATACGAACCGTGTTTTTTAGCAAACAAAAAGAGTGTGTAATATTTACACACTCTCACAAATCGGGCTTTATGCTACAAACCCAGCTTTTGACCTTTCTCTAAACGCACAATCTGCTGTTCTCCGTTATCTGCAAGTTCTCTGAACTGATTAATGGTTTCACGCATTTTAGGGAGTGCCTCCTGCTTGTAAGTGCTAATAGAGTCTAAAGCAGCCAGCACATCAGTGAAAGACTGCTTTAAAGTGTCTACTGAAATACTGGCCTCAAGGGATTGCTTATGAATCGCCGCACCCTGATCTTTCAGCATCTTTGAGGTGCCGCTAATTAGACTATCTGTGGTCTGATTGAGAAGTTCAATCTTTTGCAGCACAATTCTTTGGTTATAGAGTGCGCTGGCTACCGTAACCGAGATTTTCAAAGCTGAAATGGTCACATTTCTGGCTCTATCCACCCCTCTGATCAGCTCTTTGTTATTTCTCATCACAACCTCAATTGCCATAATTCCTTGTTGATTAACGACCATCATTTGTTGCAAATCCATCACTCGCTGACGAAGTGGAAAAAGCACTTCTTCTGTAATGAATCGAACTTTATCTTCAGACTCAATGCGCAATTTGGCTGCTTCAATCTGAGACTCGATCTCAGCATCCATCAACATGCCAAGCTGGATTTCCTTCTGAAGCCTTTTGGTAAGCTCCCTTAACGCTTGTTGTTCAAATTCCAGCGTAGTATTGTCATTTCTCAGCATAGACTTGCCCTTATCCAATGAGGTTATAATATCCGAAATAACAGCATCCGCCCTTTGATACTTAGCAAAGTAAGTCCGCAGCGGGTTAAAGAACTTGCCCAGGAAACCGCTCTTTGCAAAATCTACAGCACTCGGATCCAGATCCTTAAGCTGGAGATGTAGCTCAGTCAAGCCTTTCGCTACTTGGCCGCCTTCATCACCTGTTTTCGATAAATTCCCTACTGATACCTGCAAGAGGGAGTTTTTCTCCGAGGATGATCGCATCGTGCTTATACCGAAGCTATCAATGGATTGTAAAATCTCTTTCCTCTTCTCCAACGACTCTACATCCAGCGCTAAAATCGTCGAGACATTATTTAGCGCCAGCTCTTTAAGCTTCGATACTTCTTCAGGCTCAGGTTTAACCTGCTCTTCAATAACCGACCTAAGCTTCTCCGGGCTTACCACTTCCATAGTAAATGACATTGAAACCCCTCCTAATTTACATTTGAACGTTGAGCAAGTTACCGATCTTATACACGACATCGTCTGTATCTGCGTTGATATTAGCTGCCTCATTAATACTCGAAATGCTTTGGAGTGCCTCAATATTTGCGTTATATCCAATGGTGTAAACCGGAATCTTGAAAGTCTCAATTAATTCCCTGATATCCTTGAGTGAATGCCCTTCATTCGTTTCCCCATCACTTAACACGAAGATCAAAGGTTTAACATCAGGGTTAAGAGCCATCTCATCTTGAAGCATTTTCATTGCCACAACAATACCGTCAAATGTGGCTGTACCTCCGCTAGCCTGAAGGCTGTTTACAGCTCCAACAAACATGGACTGTTGATTCGTGTCGTACTTCCCAATCGGAAGATTGACTGAAACATTGCTGGAGTAGGAAACAAATCCAATGCTATTGTCCCTGCCCAAGTACTTTTGCCCTGTCAGCAACGACTGTTTCAATCGGTTTAGAGGCTCACCGTCCATACTCCCCGATACATCGGCGACAAACACCGCTGCAACCGGTTTATTCCCGTTTTTCTTTTCCTTCCATAACTTCTGTGCAGGGGACAACAAGCTGCCGTCAACTGTATCAAGCTCTGACTTGTAGTCATTCAGCCCATTAAACCCCTTCTCCACAGCCAAGCTCTGATATTTCTCTTGTTCAACAAACTGTGCAAATTCCCTGATGATATCCAGCTTCTCTCGGGGCAAATCACCCAAAGCGTATAGCGGGCTATCATGTCTTACACCAAAGGGAGTAAACACGTAGCCTCCTTTTAGATCCGACACATTGACATAGGTTTGGTACTCTAAGACAAAAGCATCAAGCATCCCTGACTTTGCTGCATCGCGCATTTGAATAGTTGTAGACGCTATAAAAGGGACATTAGCTTGAAATTTCTCAAATCCTTGAACCGCTTTTTCACCAAGTAAATCAGAACTGTCAAAAGTCGCAAGGGAAGTCACCAGAAAGTTTAATCCCGTAGAACTTGCGAAAGGATCCGTGTAGCCCATTGCGAGCTCGTTATCCGCTATAGCGTCCGTAACTGTCTTAATGTTAAGAGAACCGTACTTCTCTACCAGCTCATCATATTTTGTTTTAGTGGATACGATGCCAGTTACATTGCCGACAAGACGCTTGGATACAAGCTGGATGTTGATGCCCTGCGCTTTGACCATTTCTCCCCACAGCTCATTTGAAGGAGTGAAAGCATCAGGCATATATTTGCCAGACCTTATATAATCTGTGGCTGTGCCCGAGGCAATATTGCGAATCTTGACAGAAACAGGTTCTCCATTTACCGAAATATTGGACTTATTAAAGTCTGCTGCTACTTCATTCAACCAGCCATCAATGCCTGTTCCTGATTTCTCCGTTGATGAAAATATTTCAACGAAGCTGTTAGTTGTGTTTTCTACCGAAATAGGGAATTTCGAGATGTCGGGCAATGAGTCGCCAACAGTTACAGGATCAAGATCGATCTGCCCCTTTACTTGTTCCGCTGTTGTGACAGAAATGTTTTTGTATAGTTTTTCAAGTCGTTTAGAAGCATCTTCCGCAGTTATCTCTGTATCTGTTTTGCCTAAATTTGAGGTTACGCTGATTCCATAATAGACAAGACCAAAAACGATCGCTGCAATAGCGATTAGAGCTACAAACGCTTTGCCTTTACTAGCCACATACATCTCCCCTTAATTACTTATAAAATTTGGTCTGCTTGATCAACGCGTCTATTTCCTTCATACAAGGCATTTCTTCGACATCTCGATAATCTGTGCTTCCTAATAATGATATCTCCAGAAGAAGCTTATCCAGCTTCAGAAGAATTTCTTCATTTGCACCTAGATACCCCGTCACGTAGGTTAAGTATTCATTGAAAAGTTTTGTTTTTTCTTGGATCAATTTATTTGAAAATTGCGCAGATTTTTGCTGATTTGCGTAAACGGAGAGTTCTGAAGCATTGAAGACGCTAAGCTTATTCAGGATATCTCTGATATTCAGATAAAAAAGTTTTTCGACCTCGTTTATGACAGATATAAATTTCCTATAGCTTAATTCCGATTGTTCAAATCTCTGATTAAGGACATCCAACAACGTATCCTTCTTCTTTACTATTCGATTCAACTGGTCCTGAGCAAGCAGAATATCCTTCTTTAACACCTTTTCATTTCTGTAGTGATTAAGCGCAACTATGTAATCCTCATGCGTTTTTATGTCTTTGAGTGGCGTCACTCTGGGAGCTTTAAAAAGCAAAGAATAACTCCCGTAAAGCAGTACAAGGAAACTCATTATTAATAACGTTACACCTGAAGCTGTCTCAAGAGCACTTCCACCTCCAATTTCCACCCCTAACAACCCTGGTGACAAAACAAATATATTCAGGAACACGACTCCAGCAATCAGTCCCAGGAGCAACATAGATTTCGAGCTATTCAAAATACGCACCTCCTCCACTACTAAGGTCTATTACTCCAATCATTAATTCCTCATACCTATATATATGGCTTAGCTCTGCTATGAATTCTTTTAGATTTATGCTACCAATAACAAAAAGGAAGATCTTCATCAATGAAGATCTTCCTTTATTAATTCCTATTTCGTGAACTTGTTTACTTTGCCTGAATATATCCTTCAGCTTTAAGCAATTCGGCAATTAGAACAGCACCGCCTGCTGCACCGCGCAATGTATTATGCGACAGTCCTACAAATTTATAATCGTAGATTGAATCCTCGCGCAATCTGCCCGTCGAAACTCCCATACCGCGCTCGATGTCACGATCCAGCTTCGTCTGTGGTCTGTTCTCTTCTTCAAAATACGTAATGAACTGCTTTGGAGCGCTTGGCAGTCCAAGCTCCTGCGGACGACCTTTGAATTGCAGCCAGCGTTCGAGAATTTCATCTTTAGAAGGCTTCTTTTCGAAGGATGCAAATACTGTAGCCAAATGTCCATCCGTTACTGGAACACGAATACATTGCGTTGTAATTAATGGTGAACTTGCTTTTACAATTTCATTATTTACAATGCTGCCCCAAATACGAAGCGGCTCCTGCTCGCTTTTTTCTTCCTCGCCGCCAATATATGGGATGACATTATCCAGCATATCCGGCCAGTCGGTAAAGTTTTTGCCGGCTCCGGAAATCGCTTGATACGTAGATGCAACAACAATTGTCGGCTTGTAATCCAACAGCGCATGAAGTGCAGGCACATAGCTCTGAATGGAGCAGTTGGGCTTAACCGCAATAAATCCGGTAGTGGTTCCCAGTCTTTTTCTTTGTGCGGCAATCACTTCAATATGTCCTGGATTAATTTCCGGAATGACCATCGGGATATCTGGTGTCCAGCGATGAGCCGAGTTATTAGAAATAACGGGAGTGCCCGTTTTTGCATATGCCTCTTCTAAAGCTTGAATTTCATTCTTTTTCATATCAACAGCACAAAAAATAAAATCGACATGTGAGGCAACTTCCTCTACTTTCGCTGCATCCTGTACGACAATATTTTTTACATCATCAGGAATTGTACTGGAAAGCTTCCATCTGCCATTGACCGCTTCTTCATAAGTTTTACCTGCAGAACCGGCACTGGCTGCAATGGCCGTTACCTGAAACCAAGGATGTTGATCTAGTAACTGAACAAAACGCTGGCCTACCATGCCAGTTCCTCCGACAATACCAACTTTAAGTTTTTCTGACATTTGCTTTCAAATCCTTTCAACATACTATGAATAATGGCTCTTTATCATTGTACTGAATTATAAAGGATATGCGTTAGTACATCAATAAGAGAAAGTAAATATTATCCGTGATGATTCCATTTTATGGCTGCACCCACAGCCGGAACACCTTTTTTTTTCAAGTGTTCAAACTATGGGTACTTGAGACAGCGTTACAAGCTCTTCGCTTTTCCTATCCGATTGGCCATTTCCTTCAGATCCAATCCCTTCAATGCTCCTTCAATCAATTCAGGCAGTCGATCGGGGGAACACCCAAAGCAAGGGATGCCAAACGACGCCAGCTTCTTAGCTACAGAATCATCGTAATCCGGTATACCTTGATCTGAAAGAGCAAGCAGACATACCGCCTTCACTCCAGCTTGCTGCATCTCTGCCATTCTGCGGAGCAGCTCAGAACGATTGCCTCCCTCGTATAAGTCCGATACGAGTATAAAAAGTGTTTTCTTCGGTTCAGATATAAATTGTTCACAGTAAGCTACGGATTTGTTAATGTCCGTTCCGCCTCCAAGCTGAACACCGAACAGCATGTCAACAGGGTCCTCTGCGCACTGCTCGCTCAGATCAACGACTTCAGTGTCAAATACGATAACTTTAGTGTCTAGTGAAGGCATACTCGCAAAAATCGAACCTACAATCGATGCATAGATGACTGAGTTAGCCATGGAGCCGCTTTGGTCAATATCCAAAATAACGGTCCACTCCTTACTTCTGCGCGCTCGGTCGAAAAAGTAAACTTTTTCCGGGATGAGCAGCTGCCTATCTTTATCATAATGCTTCAAGTTTTTACGAATCGTTGTATTCCAATCGAGTCCGGATGCAGACGGCAGCGGCGAATGCTGCCTCCGATTTATTGCACCAGTTACAGCTCTTCGTATATCATCGGTGAGTCGTTTAGATATTTCCTCTACGACCGCTTTTACGAGTTGCCGCGCTGTATCTTTTGTTTTTTCGGGAATATGTCCTTTTAATGACATCAGTGTCGCCACCATCTGGATATCAGGCTTTACTTGAGATAACAGTTCAGGTTCAAAAAGTAACTGTTTTAGTCCCTTTCGTTCAATGGCATCTGCCTGAATAATAGACACAACATCTGGCGGGAAAAATGTACGGATATCACCGAGCCATTTGGCGAGCTTGGGAGAAGACGTCCCTAAACCTGCTGATTTCCGGCCCCCTGCGGTGGCTGAAAGGCTAACATCTATACCGCTGTGACCGGATGTTCCATCATAAATAGCTGCCAGCGCTTCATCCATCAGTCTCGATTCCTCATCGAGCAGAAAGCCTGCTGCTGTACCATACGACTGCAGCTTCTGCTCGGCATCCGCACCTAGAATTAGCCTCCATCTTTTTATCTGCTCATCATGATTTAGCGTCATTGCTTACAAATCTCCAAAATCAAATTCATTGAGTTCATCGATTTTCTCCTTTTCTTCCTCACTTAGTGGCTGCTGAAGTACTTCTCCCGTCTCCATCGCTCCAATTCCCCATAGGTCACCCATAAGTTCAGCAATAGATGCTTTTTCCCGAGGCTCAAATGTGCTAAATGCCCTGCGCAAAAACACCAAGGAACGTTGAAATTGCTCGTTCTCCAGTGAATGTATGTATTCATCGAGCTGCTTCCACAGAAATATACGAGAAAGTAACGCATAACGATTTCTCAAGGAAAGTCCTTCAAACCAGCCTGCCCCAAGGTCAGCAGGAATGCCAGGAGATAGACGTCTAGATACCTCAGCGGCACATTGATTTTCGGACACTTCATTTCGTTCGAGTAAAATGCTAAAGGCATAACCCGACATCATCGCGTTCCTATCATCACGTGATGAAAGCTCTTCTAGCTTTTGTCGCCACAGAATGTCGTCAACTCTATCAAAATGCTCTTGGGCAATCGTATGTAACGCATTCATTGCACTGATGTTATTCTTCGCTGCTTCTTCACTGCACAGCGCAGTGTCGACTAGCAGCAGAGCTCCGCGCAAAAACAATTGCTGAAGAAGCGGGATCAATGACTCCGTCTCAATCAAGCGGATCGACCCGTATTTAATGAACACGGATAGCTCATAGGCAGACATAGCTATTTCTACAAAGTTGCCAGCATCGACGGCAAGTCGTTGCAGCGTCCTTCTGGCTTCTTCCATAAGAGTCGGAAGTCCGCAGTCGCATGCGACACGGATAATTTGCGAGGCTTCCACGATACTCGTGCATTCCAACAGCCTTTCATTAAGCACAAAGGCAGCCGCTAACTGGACGGTCTCCCCTTTTAATGTAGATTCCACCGTTTGAATCTCAGCCTCTGGTGACCACTGGAGCACCCAATGCTCTGCCCATGTGGCGGAATCTTGCCGACTACTCTGCTTCTTGGCAAAGCTGATCCCAATAAGCTCAAGCCGATGCAGCAGCACAGAGCGGTTTAAGTCGAGAAAGGCTGCCGATTCTGTCTTTACGCGACGATTTTCACGCAGATCAAGTTCAAGATCGGTGGCAACCAAAGATTTGTACTTCTCTAGCTTGAGCCGTTTCAACTCACGCTTTAAGTCGTCTTGCACAGGTGTTTGACTAACACCTTCCGGAAGGCTGCCGATTGCTATGCCAATATCGGTCCGAACCAAAGCCTCAGCGACTACGGACAGTTCGCCGTTACCGAGACTTATTACCACTGCATCCCGCAGATCCTTCCATGTTGGATATTGGCCGTTGTGCAGCGAAGCAAGCGCCTCAGCTAGCCTGACACCCTCGATTACCGAAGCCGTTGAACGGAATGTGCCATGCTCGCGCATATGCGTAACTACATGCGTAAGATATAGCGAGGCTAATTTGTTAAGCTCCTTACGCTGCAGGCATCTCCAGAACAATTCAAAGTAGGCGGGCGCATGATTTCCCGCACCATAGCCCGATTGCGTTGACAGCTTGTAGTAGGAGTATGGCATGAGTGTAATCTTAGTAGTACTCCGTGGAAGTTTCGCCAGCTGATCGTCGCTCATGAAAGGTAAATCCGTCCGCAAAGCCGATGCATGATGAGCGCCTGTCACAACAACGACTTTATCAGGATCATGACCAGAATCAACGATTTCTTTTATTCTGCGCCGCATATAGGACTCACGGATTTCGTTATAGGCTGCCTCTTCTGGTGCAAGCACCCATTCCTGCTGTTCCGTCATCGCTCTCATTTGAGCAGAATAATTGTGTATACCTTCTCGATAAGTCACCCCTCTCACTTCATGTTCGAAATATCTCTCCCAATAAGACTCGTAATCCGACTCTCCCGAGAGGGTAGCAATTCGCTCATACAGGTCATTTTGGATGCTAATATGGCTTCGACGGTTACTATTAACCTCATTGTTAGAATCATCGATTGTTCGCTCTCTTCGTAATTCATACAAAGATAGCGAAATATTTGAGGGTAAATCGATAAACTCCGCATGAACACCATTTTGTTCTGACCAAAGGAAAGCCTGATACTCAGGGGAATAGATTGCAAAAGGATACAAAAGCGTTCTTATTGGCAATTGATCCGTATAGGCCAAAAGGGCAACTGGAGGTACCACATTACGAGCAACCAGCTGTGAAATATATTCACTCGCATCTCCAGGACCTTCCACAAGAACTGCTGTAGGCTTTTTCTCTTCCAGAAAAGCGCGTAAATGATACGCACCCGATGGAGATAAATGCCGGATTCCGAAAACATGGTAAGGCTGACTTTCGTTCATCCGTTCATCTCCGAACAAGCGTTGTACAGACTGCGCCATGATGATCCTCGCTTCTTCATCACATTATCCAAATATTCTTTCCATACAAGGCGATCTTTCTCTTCATCTTTTACAATGGCTCCCTGCAGTCCTGCTGCAATATCTTCCTCTTGAATCGCCCCGCTGCCGAAGCTTGCAGCCAGCGCCATACTCCCGGTCAATAGTGAAATTGCTTCTGCTGTTGAAATGACACTGCTGGTCGGCTTCACCTTTTCCTTGCCGTCCACTGTCATACCGCTGCGAAGCTCACGGAAAATAGTGACAACCTTGCGAACTACATCATCTTCTGGCGGAGACGCGGTTAACGCATAGTTTGTCGATATTTCAGCCACACGTTTGCGAACAATATCAACTTCCGTTTCAATATCCGCTGGCGCTGGCAGTACGATAATATTAAAACGCCGTTTGAGAGCGGCAGACATTTCATTCACTCCACGATCGCGCGTGTTCGCCGTGGCTATGATCGAAAATCCTCGTGCTGCCGGCATCTCAAGGCCAAGCTCGGGGATAGATACTGTTTTTTCAGATAATATGGAAATTAAAGCATCCTGCACTTCTGAGGCACACCGGGATATTTCTTCAAACCGGGCTATCCCTCCCAATTCCATAGCTCGAAAAATAGGGCTCTTAATTAAAGCCTGATCCGACGGTCCCTGCGCCAGCAACATAGCGTAATTCCAGGAATAGCGAATCTGTTCTTCTGTTGTGCCTGCCGTGCCTTGGATGACCTTGGAAGAATCGCCATGAATGGCAGCTGTTAAGTTCTCAGATAGCCATGATTTGGCAGTCCCCGGCTCACCAATAAGCAATAGAGCTCTATCGGTCAGCAGGGTGGCTATCGCTATCTCTACTAGTCTCTTATTTCCTATATATTTTGGTGTAATTACCGTATCTCCCGCTATGCCCCCGGTTATATATGTAAGAACAGCCTTCGGTGAAAGCTGCCAGCCAGCAGGTCTTGCGTCTTTATCGATATTTTTTAACGCTTCAAGCTCAGTACAGTACAATTTTTCCGAAGGCAGTCTTAACACATTTTGTTCAACATTATTAGTCATTGTCAGGTTTCCTTTTCTGTTCAATTAGGATTGTTTGGCAGCCACACGATCAGCGATATCCATCATTTGTTGTTTGACGCTCTCGTACTTCAATGATTCTGCAAACTGTCGGAGTCTATCCGCGTAGACGGGTGGAAGTAAGGAAAGAAGCATGTCTTGTGATGGAGTTAAATAATAGAAATGACTCTTATTATCTCGCTCCAAAATATCCATCACCATTTCGGGTGCATAATCAACTTTAAGGTGATATAGCGCCAGCAGCATATCGACAGTAACATAATCAAACTTCGGATGAGCAGTACACTGCTTCGTAAGATATGAGACAACTGCAGAATCGGAATGAAATACAAACTTTGTGACAAGCTCTTTCTCATCCAGTTTTATTAACAAATGAACCCATCTTGGGTCCCAGTTTTTTTGTACAGAATGGCCACTTACCAGATCCGAGATATTCTCCGAAATCATATCCATCGTACGTAATAACTCCTTGGCCGCCGAAGTTCGTTTATTGTTCAGCTCAGGAGCATATCGCTCATATACCTCTTCCGGTGACAGACTGTGAACCGCTGCCTGGAAACTGTAGGCAATGAACCTGCGATTATACGCCTGCTGCAGACCAACAGTAAATGCATATGCCTCAGGCTTATCTAGATACAGGAGCATTTGCACGGCTAGCTCTTGTAATCGATCCAGCTTGGCTGTTTTAGCAGCAGGAACGGATAGTATTTTTTGCAGCAGTAAAAAGAGTTCATTCGAAGTCGCGCCTTCCATACTTGATAAATATGAAATGAGATGCTGTTCCTGCTCTTCGTTCTTCTTTCCAGCAACCACTTCAGCAAGCACGTCTTCCGTTTGTCGAATGACGCGATGGATTAATTCTTCCGATCCGCACAGACGGACTGGCTCAATTGCCAGTTCAAAGTCTTTGGATGTCAAAGCTTGAAATAGACGATCCTGTGCTTTAGCTGAACCAAGCTTTGATAAAGCTGACAGGGCTGCTCTTCGAATTTCTTTTTTCTTTTCATCAGCCTGTTCCAGAAGGAATTGCTCTTGTTCTGGAAATTCCCCTAGTAGTTCAATCGCAGTAGCACGTACATCGACAGATCCTTGTGTCGCAGCTTCTAGGTATAGATCCAAAGCAGCCCTTCCCTCTATATGATAAATTAACTGAAGTCTGCGGGCGTGCCCTTTACCCCCTTGCAGTTGTAGCTGCTGCTTCAGTAAAGGGAGAGCATCTGATCCATATTGTGAAATGACTTTGTGAAAAAGAAACTCTGGAATTTCTGCATAGCTGTCATCCAGTGCGGTGATTGCCGCGGGAATCACACGGAAGTCATTGAACAATCCTTCATTGTAAGCATTGTGCAGCTGTTCAAGTCTCCCTTGACCTTTTTGCGTTAATGCTTCGATCAAAGGGGCGATCTTACGGTAAGGGATAGTGGTGACAGACTTGATTTCTGTACCTACTATAGAAGATATTTCTCCTACCCCCTCTGTTTTTCCCTGTGTGTATAGGACGGAATGTAGAAGTGTACCTAATTCAAGCAGCCTTGTTGCTGCTTCTGCTCTGTCCGACGACAGAAGCTCATTAACTCCTTGTGCAAATCTATTAAATATGGGAGCTGTTTCCCCTAATTTCTGCAACTGAGGCAGTATTTTACCAAGTCTCAAATCACCTGCCGCCATTCCACTTCCCGCTATGTAAAGCCGGCGCAATTCATGCTGCAAGTCAAATAAAATAGTTATACTCATTAACATATCTCCTAATCCTGTTCATCAATAAAACAAACGAATAATATGATCAGATGCAACGATGCTTAACGGCTGAGCTGATAATTGATTGTGCTCGAGGTCATGCTCAAACATAACCAGAATTGCGTGATTGCTGACATATTGTCGATTCAGCATCGAGAGTAATGGTGTTGTTGGATGATTCAGCCATAAAATATCTGCAAGTCGCAGCTGTTTACCTTGTCTATCTACCAGCAGGAAGCCATCCTTATCGCTCGCAATATCCACATAATCTAAGAGTACAATCGGATGTTTCTCCGAGAGCGGGTTTTTGATCTGATTTTTGACCTGCTTGAGCGCCTCGGGAATAGACTTACATGCATGCGATCGAATCTTATCATAATCTAGCTGCTCAGGCTGCTGAGTCGCCGCCACTTCCCACCGCACGCGTGGGTTCATATCCCCAGGATAGACGAATAGCTCTTTGACTTTGTGCACTTCATAGGATGAATCTTCTTCCTTGATGTATTTAGATGCACGGAAAGGTCTGTACGTTCGTGTCATTTGTAGGCTGCCGGTATGTAGCTCCATCCAACATCCTTCATCGACATACTCACCACGGGCTTCATCCGTATATGAGCGGAAAAATAGCTGCAGCAGCTCAGCGTCTGCTTGTACCCGGCCATGTTCACGGAGCTCTACCAATTGCCAAGCATGCCCGATCCATTCCTCAAGCGTGGAATCAACATCCATAGTTAGATCCGGATTATCTATTTTGCTCTGTAGATAGTCCTTGCTTTTCTTTACCAATGAATAAAGGATGTTTATTTGCCCTATCGCGAAAGAATAGATGTCTTCTCTTTCATCATCGGATTGAAGCACAAGCAGCAATTCCCGCAGTGCTGTCTGAATTCCAGGGATATAATGGTTGCCTAACTGCTTCGACTGCTCATCCAATGTTTTAAGCGTTTTCTTGTCGATGCTCCCTAACCCAGACTGGATAAGTTGGAGAATGAGTTTCTCTAAAATGCCGATCCCTTCTAATTGAGACGATACTTTTTTCACCAATGCTGCTTTATTAGGCTTACGTTTTTTGACGTTTTCCCCGCTTGCCCCTTCTTTTTTCTTTACTTCACGCTTTTCAGCATTCTCTCTTTTGTCCATAATATCTTGAGGAAGGTCAGTTGTTTCAAACGGATTACCCGATGTATAGGCATACATTAATCCTAAATTGTGTTTGCATGGAAATTGCCGACTAGGACAGGAGCAGCGGAAAATCGGAGCATCAGCTTTAATGAAGTCAACGGAACAGAGGTATGGACTACTTCCACTTCCTTTGCACTCGCCAAAAATAAGGGTCTGATCCGGGGAACAGCAAAGCTTGGAAAATTTGTTCTTCTTGACCAAATCCTTGCCATTCTTAATTGCAGTGCTGTTCAGCGCCAAACTATCTATATAGGATTCTGTTAATTGATTCATCTTCTACCTCTCAAATCTAGTTTTAATATGTATTAATTCCACAATTTATAATTCCACATTTTTTGAAAATTTCCTATTAGAATATGAAAAAATGACCAAAATAGAACACCATTACTTTGAGCATGGGACAAATAAATCAAAAAAAAGAGCTTGATATCTCAAGCATCTCTAAATTTAATGATGTTTATGTTGTTTTGCTGGGCAGCATACTTTATACCGCTATTTTTGTCAGAAAAACCAATCAATCCGCATTACTCTATCATTATCCATTTGTTAACTCTCATACAAATACCACTGCCTGCGCTTTCTTCGTACTACGTATGTATTAGCCCGTAGTAGATCGACTTTTAGTCATTAAGAGCTTAGTTTTTAATACTTCGCTTATTCGAAACTAAAATTATATTTAGGGCAGATTAGAGTGGATTTGTTACATTCAAACAGCTTATAATTCCACTTTCAATGTGTTTGAATGGAAAAGATACAATCAAATAGGAAGCTAGAGACGATTTGTCAGCAAAAAGGTTGATTAGATTGTATGATATACAGCCTAAGTTCAAACACGTCGTTTTAATGTAGGCCTGATTGTACGAAATACAGTCAAATACGACAAATCTAATATATAAATTATCACTTTCGCTAACTAAAGTCGAGTAACTGAAGAGTACTAAGAGCTTTTCCGACCCATAAGCAGCAGTAAAAATGAAATAACTATAATCGCGCAAGTCCAAGCCCATGCCATTGGCGTATTGCCCGAATCTACCGCAACGTAGATGGCAGTTGGTATCGTCTGTGTTTTACCTGGAATATTACCCGCTATCATCAGCGTAGCTCCGAATTCGCCAAGACCTCGTGCAAACCCTAAAATGTATGCGGTAATGAGTGAGCGAAATGCTAACGGAAGCGATATGTACCTGAATACCTCCCACTCACTCGCCCCAATTGAACGACCCGCATCCTCCAAGTCACGGTCTACAGAAGTGAAGCCCACCTTCATTGTTTGATATACAAGAGGAAAAGAAACCACGATAGATGCAACAACTGCTGCCCACCAAGAGAAAATAATGGGCGCGGAAAACAGCCATTCTATCCATTCACCAATCCAGCTTCTCCTTCCTAACATTACAAGTAACAAAAAGCCTACTACAGTTGGCGGAAGAACCAAGGGCAGCATAAACAGTGTTTCTAGAACAATCTTACCTTTAAACGAGCGGCGGGACATCCACCAAGCTATTGCCACGCCAAACAGAACAACCACTAAGCTAGAAAGAAATGCTACTTGTAAGGAAATCCGAATGGGCAGCCAGAAATCATGCCAGTTTATAGTTGCCATAATTAGTTCGGAACAGAAAAGCCATATTTAACAAATACATCAAGAGCTTCTTTCGACTGCAAATACGTGTAAAAATCCTCGGCTTCTTTGTTATGCTTAGTGGCCCTAACAATACCAATCGGATATTGAATCGTCTTATAAGTTGCTGCGTCAACTGAATAAGCAATCTTTACTTTATCGGATGTTAGAGCGTCTGTTTTATATACAAAACCTGCATCCGCATTTCCAGTTTCCACGTATTGCAGCACTTGTCTTACATCTTTTGCTTGTACGGATTTAACCTGCAAAGCATCCCAAACCTTCGCGTTCGTCAACGCTTCCTTAGCATAGTTGCCAGCTGGAACGGTTTCCGGAATGCCAATCGCAACTGTTTTTACTTCCTCTTTCGTTAGATCGGTCATATTTTCAATCCGCATTTTACCGTCAACTGGAACCACAATGACAAGCTCATTTTTCAATAAGTTTATATGTTGGTTCGGATCAATTAGCTGTTTATCTACAAGTGCCGTCATATTCTTAACTGCCGCTGACAGGAACAAATCAGCTGGCGCCCCTTGCTCAATTTGCTGCTGCAGCGCGCCGGACGCGCCGAAGTTGAAGTTTAATTTAATATTTTGGAATTTAGCTTCATAAATTTTCTGTATTTCCGTTAAAGCATCGGTCATGCTGGCTGCTGCCGAGATCGTCAGCTCTACCTCTTTGATTGGTTGTTGGCTAGGCTCGATTGTGCTTTCTGTTGATGTGCCTGTATTCGTATTTATATTCGTATTTTGTGCAGCCCCACAGCCTGCAAAGACTAACGTCATCGTAACTAAAAAAGATAAGACCATATAACCTTTAATCATTTTAAACATTTGTAACCCTCCGATGTTATGTTTAGATATAAATAATAATATCTAATATGAATTATATATATTATTCGTCTAATTTGTAAATGTAATATACAAAACGTACCTATCTAATATGGTACAATAAAAATAAAAGTAAACTAGCTAGTACAGCTAATAAGGAGGAGCATGATGTCCAGCGATTTCTCGTATACGACCGAAGAAATTGCCAAGCTGCTTAAAATATCCAAACTCACCGTATATGACCTTATAAAAAAAGGCGAGCTGCCCTCTTACCGTGTTGGCAAGCAGATGCGAGTAGATCCGGCCGATTTAGAAACCTATAAGCAGCGAGCCAAAGGAATGCAAACCAATGAACTTCTAACTATAATGGACCCACCCACTCGATCACATTCGCAACCTTCCAATACAGGACCTCGTCCTATCGTTATTACAGGTCAGGATCTCAGCCTTGATATTTTAGGGAAGTATATGGAAAAAAACTTGGTTGGTATCCGTCCTCTTCGTTCTTATGTAGGAAGCCTTGACAGCCTAATTTCGATGTACCGCGGGGAATCTGACATCGTCAGCACTCATCTTCTTGATGGAGATACAGGTGAATACAACCTCCCCTATATTAAAATGCTGCTTGTTGGTTCCTCCTATATCGTTGTCAATTTGCTTTCCAGAAATGCAGGATTATATGTCAAGAAAGGCAATCCTTTATCACTGAATGGCTGGTCTGATTTAGGAATCCAGGGCTTGCGAATTGTAAATCGCGAGAAAGGCTCCGGTGCCCGTGTATTACTAGATGAACAGCTTCGTCTTCATGGCATGAAGCCTAATCAAATTATCGGATATGATCAAGAACAGAGCAATCATCTTGGGGTGGCGTCGAAAGTGGCATCAGGCGAAGTGGATGTTGGCGTAGGCATTGAAAAAGCAGCCTCAATTGTCGGTAATATCGATTTTATCCCTTTAATTAAAGAGCGTTATGATCTCGTCATGCTCAAAACCGCCAACAATCAAGCTTGGATTAATTCACTGCTCCATATTCTCAGATCAGAAGATTTTAAGAAAGAGCTTCAGTCCATTACAGGCTATGACCTGTCACAAACAGGCGAAATTTTGCTGGAAACGTAGAGTTAACTAGTAATAGTAGATATATAACCAAAGAACCCTTGCAAGAGCAAAGGTTCTGTTGGTTATTAAGTTTTAAACATTCCCATTATAGGCATAATCGATTGAAGCAAGTTCATACCAATACGAATATTAGGGATCATTCCGTTAATAAATCCGAGCATGCTAGTTCCATTATTCAACGCTGATTCGCTAAAAAAGGAATCTAAAAAGCCTGATATCTGAGCCTTATCTCCACTTTTAATTGTTGAAGCTGGCAGCTTATTCTCAACTTGTAAACCGGATAACATCAGTACATTGTTCTCAATACTACTCATCGTACCTACATATTGTCGACCATCCTTCAGTACAATTATGACTGGTTGACCTACCCACTGCACTGCCGTTTTATTGGTTAATTCTTTTTTTGAAGGCACCTTTTATCACTCACTTTGCATTATTTACTATACATTGTATTCAATATTCAATGATTGTCCTGTGTCTTTTATCTTTTTTATATTATTAGTGAGGGTGGTGCCCTTTGTTGCTGTATGTTTCTTAATCGCTGGCATAATTTCAGTTGCAATCAGCTCTATATTTTTCGCGATATTATCGAATGGAACGCCACCGAAATCTATTTGTGCCATAAAACGCTGTTGGCCGAATAATTCATATTGGTAGAGCATTTTTTCGATTATTTGCTGTGGACTGCCAATCATTAAAGCATCTCGAAAATCTGTTGATTGCGCAAATTGTTGTTTTGGATAACCGCCGCCTCGCAACGCTTGCATACCAGAATTAGCATGTGGATAGTACTCACGAAGCGCGTCCTGTGTCGTTTCAGCTGTGTAAAATAAACTCGTTGTTGCAATTGGTAAAGCTGCTGGATCAAAGCCACTGCGCTCTGCTGCTTCACGATATGCATCAACCGATATTTTAAAGCTGCTTGAAGGACCACCCAGCGTTGTAAGCATCATCGGAACACCCGCATGTCCTGCCTTGATCGCACTTGCAGGCGGACCGCCAACTGCACGCCATATTGGCATATGACCATTTTGAGGTTGCGGCAAAATGGATGCGTTTTGCAGCGGTGCGCGGAATTCGCCTTCCCATGTTACTTTATCCTCATTATTTATTTTCACTAGCAGCTCTAGTTTTTCTTCAAATAACTCTTCATAGTCACGCACATCATAGCCAAGTAAGCTATATGCCCCTACACGAGACCCTCGCCCAGCGACGATTTCTGCTCGACCTTTCGAGATTAAATCAATCGTCGCGAAATCTTCATACACACGAACAGGATCGGAAGTACTTAACACAGTTGCCGAGCTGGCAATTTTAATATTTTTTGTGGCCTGAGCAATTGCCCCTAAAATAACGGTATGAGCTTGCGTTGTGAAATACGTTTGATGACTTTCTCCTACTGCAAATACATCAAGCCCTGCCTCATCAGCCAGCTTGCTTGCCTCGATCAATTCATGAATGCGCTCTTCAGAACTAATCATAGTTCCTGTATGTGGATTAGGTAAATGATCCCCAATCGAATACAATCCGAATTCTAGACCTTTATTTTTATGAATACGATATTTTTCCATCTTTATTGTCTCCTTTTCAATCAAGTGGTATTAGATTTCCTTCAATTTCTGCACGTCGAGCTTCCAGAAATGGTGCTAAATCTAATTTTTTTCCGAGCCCTTCGACCGTTGAATCTTTGGTGAATCCGGGACCATCTGTAGCGATTTCGAATAAGATGCCATTGGATTCGCGGAAATATAAGCTTTGGAAGTAAAAACGATCTATAATACCTGATGAGTGAAAGCCGCGTTCCTTAACAACCTCATCCCAATGGCGAAGCTCATCCTCGTTATTAACGCGGATTGCTAAATGATGAATGCTGCCCTTTCCAGGCTTTTCACTCGGTCCTTCTTTCTGTATAACGACAATCTCTCCAAATGTCTGACCGGCAACAGATTGATAAACCGCTTCGGAATCTGAGCGAAACACTTCTATATAACCAAACATGTCCGTTAAAGTGTTGGCTAATCGATCTAAGTGTCGGACAGTAATCTCGACTGTACCCATACCTAAAATTCGGTGCTCAGGCTCAACGACGGAATCCTCCCATGCTTCCCATTGTTCAGGAACCTCTTCGCCGTTATTGTTGATCAATATCATTCTTAAGCCTTCATGATCTTCAAAATGCAAAGCGTCTCGTCCAGCATATTTTGTAATTTCGTCATGCTTTACATCTAATTGCTCAAAACGTTTTTTCCAATATACGAGACTTTCAAATGCTGGAACAAGTAAACCAATTTGCGTAATTGCATTTGTTCCACGAACTGTACTTCCTGCCATAGGCATCTCAAAAAATGAAAGCTCAGTTCCCGCACTGCCTGTTAAATCACCATAAAACAGATGGTACATGGTAGGATTATCCTGATTTACAGTTTTCTTCACTCTGCGAAGCCCTAATACGTTTTGATAAAATTCATTATTCTTTTGCGCGTTTTTTGTCAGCATCGATATGTGATGATGTCCAGGAATGGTATACATTATATTTCCTCCTCTTTATAACTTGACTAGTCAATTGATAGGGCAAAAAAATTACTCAGGCGGTAATTCTTTTTTCTGGCTATGTTTATGGACACGAGTCATTAATGTGTATAGTGTTCTTTGCTCTTCTTCATTTAATACATCCTCGAAAAATGAGGTTTGGAAAGCTAATTGTTCAGGCATTGCTTGTTCTAAAATAGCTTCTGCTTTCTCTGTAAGGCTTATTGTCTTTGTCTTCCAGTCTTGCTTACGAACAATATAGCCTTCTTTCTCAAGTCGTACGAGCATGCGTGAAATACCACCTTGCGTAACTGTAACTTTCTCAGCTAACTCCATCTGCGTGAGTGGCTGATAGGTACGAATTTGCACGAGTGCATCAAATTGAGCAGTCGTTATTTCAAACCGTTTTAAAAAGTCATTCGACATTTGGTTACTTTGGTTCGTAAAACGCATTAAGCGTAACCAGATGAGCGAGCCTATCGTATTATTACGCATTTCGTTTCCTCCCCTCGTTAGTCTTGCCATCACTTTACTACTCAATTGATAAAAAAGCAAGTAGATAATTTCATATCTAGATCACTACCCAGGAGAAAAAGGATACAAAGTACCATCCAAACTAAAGGATGCTTGTCCCGTTTCCTCCGATACTATAATGACAAGCGCATCGCATAATTCTGATAATCCCAGCCCTGCGCGATGTCTTGTACCAAGTTTCTTCTGTTCCGTCTCCCTTTGGGTTAAAGGTAAAACGTTTGCTGCGGACATGATTTTATCACCTTGAATTAAGACCGCTCCGTCATGAAGCGGGCCGCCGGGAGTGAAGATAGATTCTAGCAGCGAATGTGTCAGCATCGCAGAAACAGGTACTCCGCGCGTAATAAACCTATCAATTTGATCTGATCTTTGTATGACGAAAAGTGCCCCATGACGCCGCTGTGATAAATTGAAAATGGCTTTGGACAGCTCGTCGTATTTAGCGGTATATGGAGCGAGGTAACATTTTAAGTAAAAGGTTGAAGCGAGTGATTCCGTTTCTAAAAATTGTACCTTCATACTATGGAACTCGTTTAACAAACAATTGCCAGCATCGTGTTCTAATCCTTTTATCAAAGCTTCAGTGGATAAGCTTAATTGCTGAAGTCTATTTTCCACAGCTACTTTCAATGGAGAGAAATCACATTTTATTTCATCCATTCTTCCACCCCCACCTCTCTCTAAATCAAACCTAAGATGAATACATCATCTATTTTGCTTAGCCCCCCTTATTTTATACACACTTTGTTAAGCTGCCCATATAAAAAAGCCCGCAGAGTATGCGGACCACAAAGCGATAAGTATTTTACCCAAAATGATTTTTAGCTTGAACAGGTTTGCCATTCAGACTGTTTTCAAACATGTCAATAATGATTAAGAAATGCTCTGCTTCGCGGAATACATGATCAGCCAATAACGGGTGAATAATGCTCTTTATTCGACAGGCTTCAATTAAATCACGAGCTGTTTTCTTGAAATCTCGAAGTGATTTTACCGATACTCTGTTCTGATCAAGGAATTGGTCAAGGAGTGGTTTTGTCTGCGATTGCGGACGCATGGATTCCAAGTCCTTCGCTTGGAATAATAGCTGGTCGAATTCTTGACTGAAGTTATTTGCCTGTTCAACTAGCTTACGTTCTGAAGGATCAAGTAAATGGCTAATAAACTTGGCATGGTCGGCCATTATTTTTAGGAAAAATACATTCTCGTCAATTATGGCATCAGGCAATGGTTCTAACCTGCCCAGATTTAATTCTGTTAACCGGTTTCTAAAGTAATTTGCTTCTCTGCTTACATGGTCAACTAACAAGGGGAAATTGTTGGCACCGGGAAGCTGACACGTCAATATCAGCCCAAGTACTTTTCTTTTGAAAGCCCATATATAAGATACTGCAATATGGACTTCCTCATTGAACCTTTTAATAACGTTAGGATCTGTACCAACCGTAAATGCATTAGCCCTGCTTTCGATTTTTTCAAAGATTGTATAAAAATGATTAGCCTCATTAATCAATTGTGTATCTTCACAGCGGAATCCCAATTTAAGAAATAAGGAATGCTCCTTCATAATCCGTGACCAAAATCTTACTTCTTCTAATGAACGTACGACAAACTCATCCGGCAATTACATCTCCTCCCTTAGTCTTCACTCTCCTCCATACCATATGAGTAATAACTTGGTCATATACCGCGTAATGTAATTTCGATAACCTTGACGGATGATTGAATGTCCTCCTTATTACCTAAATGTACAAGCACTACAATAATACTAACTAATAGTAAGTCACTTGACAAAAGAGATTTAATTAGATATTATTGTCTCAGGTTAAAGATACTCTAATTAAAGGCAGTTGGAGTATGATTTATATTTTAGCTTTAGAAAAATTAGCGGTGTTGTAAGTCGCTCTGTTGGGCAAATTATTTGGTAGAACCAAAACCGAGGAGGAAAAACAATGTCAAAATTAAATATCGGAATTATTCTAGGTAGTACTCGTCAAGGTCGTCTAAGTCCACAAGTAGGCGAATGGGTAAAAAGCGTCGCTGATCAACGCGGAGATGCTAATTATGAAATCGTAGATATCGCAGATTTCAAGCTGCCACTCCTTGGAGAAGCTGATGCTACAGAACAAGCTACAGCATGGAATGTAAAGCTTGCTAGCTTGGACGGTTTTGTGTTTATCGTTCAAGAATATAACCACAGCATAACTGGAGCGTTGAAGAATGCACTGGATTATGCACGTGACGCATGGAACAATAAAGCAGCAGGTATCGTAAGCTATGGTTCTGTTGGCGGAGCTCGTGCTGCTGAGCATTTACGTGGGATCTTGGGAGAATTGTCTGTAGCTGACGTTCGTGTACACCCGGCATTATCACTATTCACTGATTTTGAGAACGGATCTGTTTTCAAACCAGCTGATCTTCATCTTACTAATGTTAACGGAATGCTTGATCAAGTACTCGCTTGGAGCGGTGCGTTGAAAACTTTGCGTTAATATCTAAATCCCCCACCTCTAGTAAGCAAATCAAAAAGGGCTGAACACAATTGTGTTCAGCCCTTTTTGATTTGTATATATCTTTCAGACCGCAACGACTGATCGATGGAAAGAGTTTTCTTGTTATGCTGCCATTCTTATAGTAGAAACTTGCTCAGCATAGCGCCTCGAACGGGACTCAGCTATTCTTTGATTTTGGGCTAATCCAATCGCAACTTCTGGCGCAACCTGTTCATCAAGAGCCAGCTTCACTACCTGAGCAACATCACCCGAGAGATAACAATTCAAGAACGCTTGCAGTACCGACTTCAGAGCTTCTGTCTGAGGCAATGGTTGTGTATCATCCATAATTTCCCGCTTGATGGCACTAAGAGATTGGCGTGCCCGATGATGCGCTGCTTTCACAGCCCCTTCTGTCATTTCGAGAATTTCGCCAGTTTCTTTTATCGAATAACCAAATACATCACGAAGTAAAAAGACAGCTCTTTGCAGAGGAGATTGATGCTTCATAATTGCTTGAAAGATTTTCTCAATCTCAAATGCGTTGCTTTCCGACGATATTTCCCTTAAACGTTCTCGTTCTAAAATACGATTGATTACGTTTTTTCTGCGTGATTGATCAATCCATGTATTTTTAGCGATTCGCAGCAAGAAGGCTTCGTGATTATTATGCGCGAGCAGTTTGGTTGAGCCGATTGCTTTAAGCCACGTATCCTGTGCCAAATCCTCGGCGTCCCAACGAGAACCAGTTATAGACAAGCAATAACGATAAACAACCTGTTGCATCTGCTCCATCCTATTTCCAACAGAATTAATACTGACTTTATCGATAAAATGAGCTGCGTTCATTCAATCTTCCTCCTTCGAACTTTAACTTACTCCAGAGCAAAAGATAATTATCTATAATTATAAACGAATAAGTCACTCAATAGGATACGCAGCAATACGAAAAAGTTTTCACTGCATGTCTTTATTATATGGCTAACTCCACTCACCATAAATGCGTATCTTTTCTGACAGCTGTTTCGTTTACAAGTCGAAACCGAAAAAAAAGAATGATGGAGAGTGATCAAGATGAGTAATTTTGTACCTTATGTTGTGGAGCAATCTAGGAGCGGTGAGCGATCCTACGATATTTATTCAAGATTGTTGAAAGACAGAATCGTATTTCTAGGTTCTGCGATCGATGATCAAGTTGCAAACAGTATAACCGCCCAGCTGCTATTTCTGACTGCCGAGGACCCGGATAAGGAAATCTATATGTATATCAACAGTCCAGGTGGCTCAACTTCTGCTGGCTTCGCCATTTACGATACCATGCAATATATCAAGCCTTCTGTACAAACGATCTGTACCGGCTTCGCCGCATCCTTCGCCGCAATCCTGCTACTGGCAGGCTCCAAAGGAAAGCGGTTCGCCCTGCCGAACAGTGAGATCATGATTCACCAGCCGCATGGCGGAGCTCAGGGGCAAGCCAGCGATATTGCTATTAGCGCTAAAAGAATTTTAAACATTCGCGCGAAGCTAAATCAAATTACGACTGAACGAACCGGTCAACCGTTAGAACGCGTCGAGAAGGACATGGATCGCGACTATTTCATGTCAGCAGAGGAAGCTGTCGAATACGGGATAATAGATAAGGTCATTACTTCATTATAGACCTCTTTTCTACTTTTCATCATTTACAAATGGGATCGTTATTGTATGCGATCCCTTCATAAGAAAATGAATATAAAAAAAGGAGCACGAATGCCCCTCTTCGGTCTTTTCCGCTATGTTGTTACCGGCAATACTTATCTCTCAAAGCCAGCGTATACTTGATGGATTGCTCCACGCCTCTCTCTTGATCGGCTATCATTTGCTCCATAAGCTCTTGCGGCGGATAATAATAATCGAGCGGTTTGATGTCGGACAAGTCATAAGGAGGCTGCTCGACTTTAAACGCTCCTTCACCGACTTCGAATACGCCTCCGGCTCCCGGTTCTCTTTTGAAAGCAGTGGCATAAGGGAAACACATTTCCACATTGATCCGTGTCAGGCTCGATTGCTCGACAAGAATTTTGAAAATTTGCGCCAAGTCGATGCTGCCGGTACCGACAGGAACGCCGCATACCCGGTAATCGTCACCGTCATGAACAATGATGTGGTCTTTAAAATGGGTGGTGAATGCATACGGCGCCAATTTTTTGACGGCTTCGACTGGATCTTCCCATGCCATCATGCCGTTTCCGACATCGCAATGAGCGCGTACCCATGGGCTGCCGACTTCCTCGATGATGCGGATAACCTCGCTAGTCAGCTCTTCCTCGTGATTTTCAACAGCCAACTTAATTCTGTACTTCTGCAGTAACGGCACAATTTTCCGAATGTCACCTGGTGCTGCAAGCAGCCTGCCCTGGTCGTATGTCCCCATACAAGTGTAAGTCCGGATAACATCCGCCCCGATCTGATGGGCTGCTTCGATTACTTGTGACAAGTGTGCAGGGTCGGTACCGTTCGTATCGATTTCGGCAAAAAATCCGTATTTTTGGATTTCGGCCTTTACTCTCCTCAAATATTCGGGTTCGAACGATTCGAGCGTTCCCCATCCGGGCAGTCCCGGCCACTCCACAATATTGATCATGACCCCGTCCAAACCAAGCTCGGCCGTCTTTCTAATAAATTGAAAAATATCCATTCTTCCTGTAATAAACTGCAGGTGATAGCTCTCTGTTTCCAAACCGATTTTCATGTACGCTCTCCTCCATGTATCCGATGTTTATTGAGTACGGCTACAGAACTTGTTCTGCCGCTTGCTCTTTTTTCTTTTTTACGACCCTCACCAAATAACTGCTAACAAGAAAGCCTACTGCCGCAAATCCTATCATGGTCATAAACACATGTTTATATCCATCGATTCCCGGCGTCCGATCCAGCATACTTCCATACAGTGTAAAGGCAAACATTGACGGAAAATAACCAACTAAGCAAGCGATGGAAACCGCTGCGCCACTAATTTCCCGAGGGATGCCGACTTCTTCGATCGGAGCGAAAAACACGGCTCTTTGGGTGAATATGATCGCACCGTAAGCGAGCGTGAACAGCATCCCCACATAGATGTTCATGGTTTCATGCGGAAGGAAAATAAAGATGATCATACCGATAATGGATAATACGAAAGCCATTCTCAAATATTTGGACGGGGATTTGAATGTTTTGTCAGCCAGGAAGCCACCTAGCGGTCCGCCGACCATCTTCAAGCCGTATTGATTGATAATCCCGTACGCACCAACTAACGCAACAGGCATCCCGTAGATTTCTTTCAGGAACGGAATGAAATACGTCAAGCCAATATAAACGGAGTATACAGAGAAAATAGTGAACGACACTACCCATATTTCAGGCATTTTGATGGCTTGAAGAGCTCCTTGAAACGCCAATTTGTTGCGATTGATTTTATTGCCTTGCTCGTCCGTATCCTTGATGACGTCGTCCTCGACAAGAAAATATGAAATGATAGCGATTACAATTGCAATAACGGAAAAGAATATGATGGCACCTCTTAAACCGGCCGCCCCTTCTCCCAGCCATCTGAAGATGCCAAGTGCCGTGAATGCTACGATCGTGTCGACGACCCCTCTTCCTGCTTCCAGAAAACCGAACATTCTGCCTTGCTCGTCTTTCTCACCAAGCAATCTTACCGCTTTGATCAATACAGGCCAGAATGCAATCTCGGCAAATAAAGCGAAAAGTGCCCAAATCACCAAAATCTCGTAATAACCCGGAAACGTTGTCAGATAAAACCCTATAATCCCTACACCGGCCAAAGCGATCGGCAACAATTTTTTCTTGGAGAACCGGTCGGTTACATACATCGAGGTGATGTAACCGAAGGTTTGGATAAAGGCATATACGGACATTGTAATACCGATTTGCGTATGCGTCATATGAAAGTAATCCATCATGGGAATGTAAAATGCGTCTTTCAACCACGGAAGTTTGAAAATCGTCCCCCCGCCCAGAATGAGAACGGCAAGCGTAAACCACTTTTTAGTCTTGATGCCACTCGTATTCATTACACTCATCTCCCTTCCGGATTACTTTTCTTTTACATAAGCAGTTACTTCAATTTCAACCAGTGCATCCTTAGGCAACCGGGCTACTTCGACGGTGCTTCTCGCCGGATAGTTTTCCCTAAAGTAAGTGGCATACACGTTATTTACCATTGTAAACGTATTCATGTCTTTTAAATAAATAACGGTTTTTACGACGTGCTTCAATTCACATCCGGCAGCCAACAAAATGGCTTTTGCATTTTCGAGCGATTGTCTGGTTTGTTCCTCGATGGATTCCGGCATCTCGCCCGTAACAGGATCGATCGGGAGTTGCCCGGAAACGAATAAGAAGCTTCCGATTCTTACGGCTTGTGAATACGGTCCGATTGCACTTGGAGCGTTCTCGGTTGAAACAGGTGTATGCATATAATGGCCCCCTAGTGGAAAAATTATCATAATGAATATTTATTATCATGATGATGAATTTATCTTACTACAGGTTTCTCATCATTTCAATCTATTTTCGAGAAATTTTTATTGAAATAATAATTTATTATTGATAGACTCAGAATAACAAACGGCAAATAAAGGTTGGTGTACATGGAAAATTCGGATAAGCTCAAGAAGTATATACCCGTCGTTCATTTTATCGCTGAAATAATGGGTAAAAATTGTGAAGTTGTTTTGCACGATGTAACCAAGCCAGACAGCTCCATTGTAGAAATTGTAAATGGTCATATTAGTGGAAGAAAAGTTAGCGGACCGATAACGGACCTTGCTTTAAAAATAATGAAAGACAAAAATTATAAAGATAAACATTTCATTTGCAATTATGAAAGCGTCGGCAAAAGCAAGAAAATGTTTCGTTCTTCGAGTTATTTCATTAAGGATGGGCAAAACGAAATCATCGGCATGATCTGCGTGAACGTCGACCTGACCGATCTCATGAATGCCCGAAGCGTCCTAGATGATGCCATTATGCTTTCCACTGTAGCCGATATTGTCAATCAGGAGCATAATCAAGAGGAACAGACCAAATCGGCTTTCGACCTGAACGTTCTGGAGAGCTTCGAGGACAACATCGAGGATCTCCTCTTGTCCCTTATTAAAGGGGTGCTGTCCGATAGCGAAATCGCGCCTGAACGAATGTCTCCGCAAGAAAAAATGGATATCGTCAGAAAGCTTAACGAAAAAGGGGTATTTTTGCTTAAAGGCGGAGTAAGCGAAGTCGCCAAACATTTGGACGCATCGGAAGCGACGATTTACAGATATTTAAACAAAATCAAATAACGAATCGACGCCGTTCAGGCCCTTGCCAGGAATGCTTCTGTCAAGGGCCTTCTTCCGAGAGAAACACTGCATCGCCAATCTTGAAGTCAATAGCTTATTTGTGCCTATTACCGCGACTACCTCCGACGGTTCAAGCCGTTCCCACCCCTGTTCATGAGATTTTCTCCGCCTTTTCCTTTCCCTGCTGCAGGTCTGTCTGCCAGATTAACCGTCCGCCCTCCGCCACGATGTCTCCAACGGAATGTATCACGTGATCGGCATCCTCCAGCTCGGGCCATCCGCTGACGCCGGAAAGAACGCCGATGGCAAGACCTGCCGAGCTGTGTCTGGCAAACTGTATATCCGTCACGGTATCGCCCGCTACGGCCACTTCTTCCGCACTTATATCGCAAGCCTCGCAAAAAGCGCGAAGCATGCTTGGACTCGGTTTCTTTTCGTAGCAGTCCGAAGTGCCGATAAAGTCGAAATAGGATGAGACACCTGCATGCTCCAGAAAAAAATTCGTCGATTCAAGATCGTCCGCCGTTGCAATGCCGATTTTAAGTCCGTGGCTGCGAAGCTGCCCGAGCAAATGGTGTAAATCCGCGGTCGGCTTTAAATTATGCCGATTCAATTTGGTCAGCCGGTAAAGCTCTTCGATCAACCAATCCTGCAAAAGCTCCAGCTTATCCGGATTTGCTTGTCTCTCCCTGAGCACGCGAACGAATGCTTCCGATAAATCCTGCGTGGTGCCGCTGGCGAGTATCCCTTTCGGATCGATTTGATTGCCGTTCAAACCGATGGCGCCGAGCAAGCTTTCTTTGGCCGAAGGATCTTCTTGCAAGCCGAAGTCCGCCAGCAGACGATCAGCCATTTGCGTCGCCACCGGCACCCAGCCGGAATAAAAGTCGATTAAAGTGCCGTCTTTATCAAACAAAATACCTTTGATCGTTTTCAATGTAGGTTCACCCAGTCTATTGTTAGTTGTTTATCCGCATTCCATAGTGTTCTCTTCCGCTATAATCCAATCGATGTTTTCCAAATAAGGCTTCCACGATGGCGGCGCAGCCTGATCGCAAACAATTGCTTGAATTTGATCCAATTGCGAAAATTTGCATAGCGTTTCTACGCCGATTTTGGAATGATCCGCGAGAATGAACGTCTCTTTTGCGACTTGAATCATTTTGGAGGAAATCGAATAATCCTCCAGGCTGTACTCCGTCACGCCCGATAATGATATTCCTCCGGGGGAAATGAATGCCTTGTTCACGCTGAACAGATCCATCATTTTTTCGCAAACTGAACCTCTTGCCGAGTATTGCTCCACATCCAATTCTCCCCCCAGCAGGATCACCCTTCCATGGTACAAGCCTTGGTTCAAGGAATCCATTAAGGCGTGGGCCGCAGGCACCGAATTGGTCAGAATGGTAACTTTATTCACTCCGCGAATGCAATGGGCCATTTCGAGAATTGTGGTTCCTACACCCATCACGATCGTATCTCCATCTTTTATTAACTGAGCAGCTCTTTGGGCCACTTTTTTCTTTTCTTCTAGGCGAACCTGCCTTCGCTGAACAAAAGGCGGCTCTCCCAGCTGAAAATTGATTTTAACGGCTCCTCCGTGTACGCGTCTGAGCAATCCTTCCTTCTCCATCACATCGAGGTCCCGTCGAACGGTTTCCATCGATACGTCAAGCAGGCGGGCCAGATCCGCCGCGTTCACCTTCCCGTAAGCTTGCAGCCGATCAAGAATCGCGGTTTTTCGTTCAACCGACAATACGGACATTGTAATCTCCCTCTATTCCAATAAAGTACAAGCTTCTTCCGGAATCCGCACGCTAATGAACAAACCTTCGTCCAAAGCGCCTTTGTGCGGAACATTCAGTTCGTCGATCGTTACGGTCGCATCCTGAGACTGAACCTGGTAACGGCGCACATTGCCGCGAACCGTCGTACTCAAAATAACCCCTTCCAGCCATAAGCCCCTGTTCCGCGGTTCGGACTGCGCTTCTCCGTCCGGATAAAGCTCCATCACTTCCGGGCGGATCGCATACGTTCCGGGCTTCACCGAATGTCCCGTCAACCGAAAAAGCTCCCCATTTGTCAATACATTATAGTTACCGATAAAACGTGCCACAAATTCGTTCTTCGGAGAGGCGTAAATATGCTCCGGTTTGCCTTGCTGGACGATCTCCCCGCCATTCATGACAAAAATGCGGTCCGAAATCGTCATTGCTTCCTCCTGGTCATGCGTTACGAAAATCATCGTCATCCCCAAATCCCGCTGAATACTCCGAAGGTCGCTCTGCAAGCTTTTTCTGATTTTGGCATCGAGCGCGCTTAACGGTTCGTCCAGAAGAAGGATGTCTGGTTCGGTGACAAGCGCTCTGGCGAGGGCGACGCGCTGCTGCTGGCCGCCGGAAAGCTGGTGCGGATAAGCCGATTCTTTGCCGGACAAGTGTACCAATTCTACCGCTTGCTTCACCTTAGCAGCAATCTGTTCACGCGCCAGCTTTTGCATTTTCAACCCGAAGGCGATGTTATCAAAGACCGTCATATTAGGAAACAGAGCGTAGGATTGAAACACCATGCCCACATTCCGGCGCTGCGGAGGCAGCTGGGAAATATCTTTCCCGTTCACGCGAATCGTCCCGCCATCCAGCGTTTCGAGTCCGGCTATGCAGCGCAGAAGCGTGCTCTTTCCGCAGCCGCTCGGTCCGAGCAGGGTGACGAGCTCCCCTTTTTCTACGCTCAGTGAAACCTGCTGCAGAACTGTAGATTTCGCGTATCGCTTAAACGCCTGATCGATTTGTACATAGCTCATTTCGCATTCTCCTTGATTTCTACTTTCTTCCGGAAACGTGTACCCAGCCTCAGCATCAGCCAGGAAATGATCAACACGATCAGGAAGTATGCTATCACAATAGCACTCGATATATGGCCGTTTTCATTCATCCGTCGCATCAAATAAATTTGGATCGTTTCATAATGTCCGCCAATGAGAAAATTGGCCATGACAAACTCGCCGATCAAGATCGAAAACGATAACAAGGCGGAAATCAAAATTCCATTTATAATATTCGGAGCGATGACAAGTGAAAATGCCTTGATTTTGCTTGCCCCTAATATTTCGGCCGCTTCCATGAGCCTCCTGGCGTCAATGGTACGTAGGCTGTTTCGAATGCCTTGATACATATAAGGAATAACGAGTACATAATACGCTCCGACTAGGATCCAGATCGTTCCGGACAACACGATGGGACCGCTCGAGTACACCTTAATCAATCCAACGGCGGCTACCACGCCCGGTACGGCGAAAGGAATCATCGCAAGTGTTTGCAGCAAACGTTCAAGCTTCGGTAAATACATGAATACGACGAAAACGGTCAGCGACATAGTCGTCACACTCGCGGCAATTGCGATAACCGATACCGTCATCGTTCGCCCGACGGCCGATAGGAAGCGTGAATCTGTAAACAGATCCCTGTACCAGTCAAGCGTATAGGAAACCGGGAGAACCGTATGGCTCCAATCTTTGGCGATCGAGTACATGAACGTAGCCGCCAAAGGCAACATTAGATATAAGATCGTTGCGAAAACGACGAGATACGAAATCCATTTTTTGTTCATGTCAAATCTCTCCTGAACCGCCGCATCAGGCGTTCGTTACACCACATGGCCCCGACCATCAGCAGTGCCAAAATGACGGCGAGCGCGCTTCCGAGCTGCGGCTGAACGGCTACGTCTCCGGCTACAAGGGAACTGATGCGGATCGTCAACAAGTTGTAGTTGCTGCCGACGAGAGCATAAGCAGTTGCGTAAGTTCCCATCGCATTGGCGAACAGGATACTGAATGTCCCGGCCACGCTGGGCAATAGTACGGGCATTCCGACATGCCGCCAAAATTGAAACGGCGACGCCCCGAGCAATGCGGCGGATTCTTGCCAGTTCTTATGAATGCCCGAGTAGGCCGGGTAGAGCAGCAAAATGGCCAAAGGAATTTGGAAGTAAACGTAAACGGTGATAAGACCGCTCCAACTGTACAAATTGAACGACTCAAACAGATTCCATCCCCATTCTTTCAACAGAAGCGTAAAAAGTCCACTGTTTCCTAGCAAAATAATGTAGGCAAACGCAAGCGGTACGCCGGAAAAGTTTGACGTCAGATTGGAAAACGTAATCACGAAGGTTTGAATTTTTTGCGGCATTCGTGTAATGGAATACGACACTATCAGAGCAATGACCATACCGATAACACTGGAATATAACGAAATGAGCAAGCTGTTGACCATGCCTTTGGAGTAATAAGGACTGGTCAAGGCGGTTTTATACTGCTCGAGCGTATAGGTCCTGCCGTCGTCGGCAAGGAAGCTGTCATGGATCATAGCGATCAACGGCAGTATCAAAAATCCGACGACGAGCAGGGCAAACGGCAGCAGTGTAACGATGGCAAACAGCGTTACCTTGCGATTCATTCGGATTTATCCTTTCATAAAGCCAAGATAGCTAGTTGATGTGAATCAACACTTGTTCCTGCCACAGCTTTGGCAATTTTTTTGATGTTTCTCCCCAAGCGTTGTAGTCCTTGATCGGCTTCGCATTTTTGTATTGCTCGGCTGGAATCAGCTTGTTGGCGACATCGTCCGGCAGCTTCACGTTTTCCCGGATCGGACGTGCATAGCCTTTAGCCAGGTTGATCTGTCCTTCATCGCTCAAAATAAATTCGCGCGTAGCTTTGGCTGCATTCGGATGGGGCGCATATTTGTTAATGATGGTGGTATAGCCGCTGACGACGCTGCCTTCCTGCAGAATGCTGACTTCAAAACGGTTCGGATCGATCTGATCGCGGTAGCCCAAAGCATTAAAATCCCAAAGTAAAGCAACGGGAACCTCTCCTTTTTCCAAAACCCCGGTGTTGATTTCGAGTGAAGCTAATCTGCCCTGCTTGGCCAATTTCGCAAAAAAGTCCAAGCCGGGTTGAATATTGTTTTCGTCCCCTCCGTGCGCGATCGCCGACGCCAATACGGCCATTTGTGCCTGCGTCCCTTTGGATACGTCAGTAATCGAAACCTTGTAATCGCCGTTAAGCAGGTCATCCCAAGTTTTAGGTGGATTTTTCACCAGCTTCTTATCGGTAATTACCGCGATTGTGCCTTGATACGCAACCACCCAGTGCCCGTCCTTGTCTTTCGCCCAGTCCGGGATATCATCCCAGCTGGATGGCTTGTAGGGCATCGTTACCCCTTTATCCTTCGCGATCGGTCCGAACGAAATTCCTACATCTCCGATGTCGGCCGTCGGGTTTTTCTTTTCAGCTTCGAATTTGGCGATTTCCTCCGCGCTTGATAAATCGGTATCTGTGTGGGTTAATCCGTATTTCGTTGTGATATCGCTCCAAGTATCCTTCCAGTTGGCCCAATTATCGGGCATTCCAACACTGACGACCTTTCCCTCTTTTGTTGCTTGCGTTTCGATTTCCTCGAGCGACAATTCCACCGCCGGAGCCGGACTATTACTTGCCGCTGGTGACGATTGCTGCCCGGAGCCGCACGCCGAAATTCCTAAAGCCATCACACTGATTGCTAGAGCTGCTTTCCAAGAGAGATTTTTTTTCACGATGTTCTCCTCCATATTTCGGCTATTTGTGCGAATTTGTTGTTTTCATCAACAATCACACTATACATTCGCAACATTAACCACAAATCAACTACACGTAAAGATTATGTAAAGGAAAACCGTTCCCAAAGTCCGTTAGAAGGGAATAAAAAAATCCTCCTGATTGAATTACATCCAAACCATGGAGATAGACATATGCACTAAGTCTCACTAACGCTAATAGAATCTCGCAATAAATACAAAAAGATTACAACTGTAAGCAAATTAAAGACATGCTACAGCTGTAATCCTATCATGTTAATAAATATATCACTCCAAATATTCACATCATTACCAATTTGATTGAAATGAACCAATACGTGCTGTTACTAATGCCGCTTCATTAAAATAGCGAACGCTCTCGAATGCTTGAACAGCAGCATTTGCCACTTCGATGTCTTGAGCGCTTGAACCACCGCTCACTCCAATGCCGCCGACGATTCTGCCTTCACTAACGAGCGGAATGCCACCGCCGAGGATAACTAATTTACCGTGGTTTGTCGTGTTTATGCCGAACGAGGGACCACCTGGAAGAGCTGCTGTCGCCAGGTTGGAAGTCGGCATCTGCATGGCTACGCTCGTCCAAGCCTTGTTCTGTGAAATGTCAATACCGGCAATCCGAGCATTATCCATCCGTGAGAAGGCGATCAAGTTCCCGCCTTCGTCAACAATAGCAATATCACTTGAGAGCCCCATCTGATGGGCTTTCTGTTCTGCGATCGCAAGCAATCGTTTAGCCATCTCCAAAGTTAGTTTGTTCAATTCATCCACTCCTTTTAGCCGTTACACCCTCAGCATATGATCATACGCCTAGAACGGTTAACGATTATTTCATTGATACCTTATATGATCGTAAATAGAAAAAGACTGTTTCTCAAGGTCGTATTAACCTGAAGAAACAGTCCTTTTCATTTATTTAATGTTCATACTCCAGCTTTCCTTCCTTCTCACCCACAGCTTTGCTATCCCGTTGTATGCGCTTGTTGCCAACAAGAAGCGCAAAGACAATCCCAGCAGCGACGAAAACCAATCCAGTAAGTGCTACAGTCGAGAATGCTTGCGACCATGCGGTTTGAATGAAGAGCAATACTTGTTCCTTCAGCTCTGCCGGTAACGGTATCTTATCCGGGTAGACCATTACGCTATATAGATCGACACCGCTGTCTTGTATCCCATTTATAGCATCCACTACCGCCCCATTGCCTTTTAACTGCTCTTCTGCAGCTAAATTGCTCACGTTCGAACGCAGCGTATTGTTCATAACAACGCTAAGTACAGTCACCCCAATAGTCCCTCCGATTGAACGGAAAAACGTGGAAGCAGACGTCACTGTACCAAGCTTATCTTTAGAAAATTCATTCTGTACAGCAATCATGAGCGTCGGCATAACTAATCCCATTCCGAGGCCGAGAATAACCATGTAGACATATGCAATCCATTGAGAAGATTCCAAGCCCATTGTACTAATTAAATAAAATCCAAATGTAGAAATTACCATACCGACCGTAAGTACTGTTCGATACGACACTCGCAGCAATAGTTGGCCGCCAATTACACTTGCTGCAATCAACGCTATCATCATTGGTGTCATTGTTGAACCGGCCTTTGTCGGAGAAACTCCGAGTATGCCTTGCATAAATAATGGTACAAACATAATAGCACCAAACATCCCAAGTCCTAGAAGGAAGCCCAGTCCATTTGTTGTTGTGAACACTCGATTGCGGAATAAGGATAGATCTAGTACAGGTTCCTTCGCTTTTGTTTCAGCATAAAGGAATAGTATTGTACATAAGAGCGCACCGCCAAAAATCAAATAGCTAGTCATGGACGCCCATTCGAATTGATCTCCGCCGAATGTTAATCCGAAGAGCAGCAATACTAAAGCAGGCACTAAGGTGAAAATTCCGAAATAATCGATTTCCACACGACCCTTTTTCAGTACTGTTTCTTTCTTCAGGCCAATAAAAATAAGAATAGCGCACAATATGCCGAATGGCACATTCATAAGGAATATCCAGTGCCAGCTGACCGAATCAACGATAACACCGCCGATGAAAGGTCCGATGACGGAGCTTAATCCGAAGATCGCTCCGAACACGCCCTGCCATTTTGCGCGCTGCTCGGCAGTAAAAATATCTCCAATGATGGTTTGTGATAACGGCATCAGCATACCCCCGCCGATTCCTTGAATAGCACGGTAAACGACGAGCATTTCCATCGAATTTGCCGTAGCACACAAAGCGGAGCCGGTGGCAAAAATAATAGCACCGATCAAATATAATAACCTTCTGCCGTACAAATCAGATAACTTACCGACAATTGGTACGACGATCGTAGAAGTAATCATATAAGCCGATGTTACCCAAGCAAAAATTTCAAACCCTTGCAGCTCTGAGATTATGGTTGGCATAGCCGTTCCTACGATTGTTTGCTCCAACGCACTAAAGAACATACCCATAATGAGTCCGAACAGCACCAATCTTCTATTAATTCCATTACTTTCCTTCAATAATAACCCTCCGCCTCTACTTGACCATGTGGTCAAAATTCGTGCTACAATAAATATTAATACTCTAAAATACACAGTAATTTAGAACAAAAGTTATTATACCTCCATTTGAAACGTTGGTCAATTATCTTTAAAAAGGTGGATTTTACATGGATAAGAAAACACTGATCTTAAAATGTGCATTGGAGCAATTCGTGGAGAAAGGCTATCATCTGGCAACCATTCAAGATATTGCAGATGCAGCGGGCATCGCCAAAAGTGGAATTTATTTTTACTTCAAATCGAAGGATGAATTGTTATATGCGGTATTTGTACAATACTATGAACGATTGATGAAAGGTGTCTTCGATGCAGCTGCCCATTATGCTTCCGACTCGAAAGAGCGACTTACTCAGCAGATTATGGTTCAGTTCCAAGAGTTCACTTCTCACCACAGTCTATTATCGATTTTTTCCCAAAGCCAAGTCAACATAAGTGATGAAATCAAACATCTCTCTATGATGATGCGAACGAAGTTTTTCGTTTTTTTCCGTGATCAGATTATTGAGATGTATGGACCCCAAATTGAGCCGCATGCTTTCGATCTCTCTGTATTGATTACTTCCCTCATAAGAGAGTATATGGGATTATTTTTGTTGAATGGAGTACAGCTGCCGCAAAGAGGAGTGTCGGAGTATATTGTAGCCCGGGTGGATGATTCTGTGCAAGGCATTTTAAGCACTAAGGAAGCTCCATTGTTAACTACTAATATCATAAAGTCGATTTTTCCTGATGCGGATATTAAGGAAGGATCAGATACAACTCGACGATTGATTCATGCGCTTGAAGCACTGGTTACTCGGTTTGACGACATTCTTTTATCCGATGGAGAACGTCTTTCTATACAACAGGCAGTTGATGTAATAAAAGAAGAAGCTATAAAGTCCAAGCCACGCCGCATTATTATAGAAGGTATGGTACGACTGCTGCAGATGAACGCTGAAGGAAACGAATGGCCGCAGATGATCGCACTGAATAAAATCATTTCAGAGCTTCCTAACTATTATTCCAGCTTATAGAAGAAAAGGATGTCTCAAGTTCTTGTGATGACGCTTTGAAATAATCATCAATAATTTATAATTTTGTCTTCACAATTTAAAAGGCATCCCTCCGTTTAGCATTAAGCTTACAAGAGGGAAGCCTTTTGTTTGGTTAAATATAATACGCCGCAAATCACTTGTGGAGCCCAATCATTTTTCCTTCATCGCCAATACTATAATGTAATTTCTAAAGGAAATAGGTGAAGGAGAATGGCTACATTCGCTGCCGCAAATGCTATGAAGGAGCGCCTTGTGCGTTCCTTGCTAAAACATCCTAAAGTCCATGGCATTGGCGTAGGATATTTTAACCCCAAGCATCCAAAAAAAGGAGCAGCCGTCATCATTTACGCTGATGCGCTGTCTACTGCATCACTCTCGATTACTTCAACTCTTTCCAAGCATAGCAAGAAAACGGCCATGAATGTACCTATCCGCTTGGTAAAGACCGGAAAGATTCATGCCTATGCGAATTATCGCAGGAGAATTCGGCCGGTAAAAGCCGGTTACAGTGTTGGAACGAGTGCTGGATCAGGTACATTAGGCTTAATCGTTACGAATTTCCCAGATGCTAATCAGAGATACATTTTTAGTAATAATCACGTGCTTACCAATCCAATCAACTCCAGCAACCCCGTTGAGACGTTACAGCCGGGAGGAGCGGACAATGGAAGGCCTGTAACTGATCGGGTCGGACGGTTATCGCGTTACGTACAGTTAAGACAGAATGGGCCTAACCTCATGGATGCGGCTCTATCAATCCCAGTAAGAAACAACATCTTGAATCCCCGTTATGCAACGGTAGGTGTTGTTCCCGGGCATGTAACCACCTACCGTGTAGGTGAGCGTTTCAAGAAGGTTGGTCGAACAACGGGATTAGTATATGGAACAGTCGACTCGGTGAATACAGACCTGCAGGTCGATTATGGCAGTAATTTGGGTGTGCTTACGTTCCGGAATCAAACCGTTATCCGTGGAAGCAGTCCGATATCACTTCCAGGGGATTCCGGTTCAGTCTGGCTGAGACGATCGGATAATTTCGCTACTGCTGTGAATTATGCCGGAACCGGAGATGGACTGACATCAATTGCATACCCCGTGGATTGGTTTATGAGAAGATTTCGAACACGGGTTGCTCGCCCACAAGGTGCAGGCCAGGTTCGGATCGTGAATACTGGTAAAAAGAAATGTTCCTATGCTCGTCGGCTTACGACGAAAGATCTCTCCTCAATCAGAGTAACTCGGGTGTAAACAATGCCCTTAATCTCTCATCTAGAGAGACTAAGGGCAGCCTTGCAGATTACCGAGTTTTTGTGATCAGGTACGGAGTGACAAATCTTGTCTGGTTCGTCGGGTTCTGAATGATCAATATCCAACGATTATCACTGATCGGGAAGCTGTCCGTTGGCCAGGCGGCTAATAAAGCAGTAATGTTCCATCCTACATTGATGACTGCTCTGCCTCGACCGGCAGTGAACGTAATAGTGAGAAAACTATCAGGATCAATTTGTATAGGATTAAACACGGTACGGCGAAAGCCATCACCTAGGTTCTGATTAGCTCGAACATTTGTTGAGCGAAGCAGAATACTTTTCCCTTTGCTTACGGCTGCTTTCTTACTGAGTTTTGATTTCATTATCTGACACCTCCTTTTCTTTCATAGTTCATCATATGTAAATGATAGTTTAATAGATTGGACGAACCAACTCATCCATTTAACTAAATTTAGCAAACATATTAAGTACTAAAAAAAGCAATAAGCGCAGTCCTTGTGACTGCGCTTATTGCTTTTTATTTATTCGGGATTGCAAATTAGATTGCTAGCGCCTCTTTCGATATATTTTTACTTTAACTGACGAAAACCTGCATCAATTCGCTGACAGGCTTCTTCCGGACTTTCCATATTGGCCCACATCAAATGCATTTCATCCATCACCTGATGTAGATCATCATTTCCTACTCCAAGTCCAAGCAAGGAACGGCTGTCTGCAAGCATTCTAATAAAAGCATTATAATTTTTCGGATGGATTTCCGGGTTAAGCAGCGAATCATCCTCTGCTACAGATCGAAGTGCCGGAATCGTACAGCCGTTTCGCTTAATCAACGTTTGCGCTTCAATTCCCATCATAAAAGCAACGAATTGCTGTGCAATAGTCAAATTCTCGCTTCCACCGTTAATTGCCAATCCGCCGCCTAGCAGCAAGGTAGATTGGTTTTTCTTCCCAGGTGCTGGGACAACATTCCACTGAATAGAATGATCGCGAAATTCATTCATGAAATAATAGGTCGATAAAATCATGGCAACCCGCTCTTTAACAAACAATCGTTCCGCTATATCAGAGCTGCCATGAGAGTAAATCGGAGACACCTTATCTTTATACATCAGATCCACGCAAAACTTTAATGCCTCAACAGTATTCGGATCTGACAAATTCCATTTTCCGCTCTCATTTACGAGCTGCCCGCCATTTTGCAGAACGAACACAGGCCAACGGTTCGGAGATGACGAGAAGCAAAAGCCGTAGCTCTCTATTACTCCTGAATTATCTCCATCCTCGACAGCACTAACTGTACAACGTTTAGCTATGTCTACTAGCTCCGACCAATCCTTGATCTCGCCTTCATTGTGAAGGCCAGCTTCGTTAAACAACTTTTCGTTATAACAAACAACTACAGGAGAGAAAATAAAAGGAGTAGCATACAGCTTACCTTCTATCGTAAATAAGTCGAATACCTCCGCATAACTATCTGACAGGAGCTGTTCCGAATTAAATGGAGTCAAGAGCTCTGTCTTTTGCTTCGCATGCAGTTCTCTAATATGATAATCGGAAACCATGAATACATCGGGCCCTTCCCCATGCTCCATGCCGCTAATCAAGCTGTTCGTATAGTCTTCCTCCGGAAGAACCATTAATTGAATTCCCACATAAGGTTGACTTTTCTCATACTGATCGATTATTTTCCGAACGATGTCTATTTCATAGGAAGAAGAAAACCAGGCTAATTTCAACATCTGTCGTTGCTTGCTGCCATCTGGAAAGGCCACACGGTTTCCTTTGCCCGCTATTTTCTCAATAAAACCTTCCTGAACAAGCTCAGCCAGCACTTTTCGCACTGAGACTCTGCTTAATTGATATTTTTCACTCAATGTATTTTCAGGTAAAATAAAATCTCCCGATTGTATGTCACCTGTAATAATTCCATCTAATAATTCAGTTTTTAACCTATGGAGTTTCTCCTGAAAATCATCTTTTTTTCTTAACAAAGCAAACGCTCCCAAGTGATAGAATATCTTTATTATATCGCATCAGATGACAACCTTCCATCAATTGAAATGATGATATTTACTAAATCATCCATTTATCCAAAAATTGATAAGCTAAATAACGTATTTCTTCTGGAAAATCATGACCGCTATTACCCATTAAACCGATATATTTCTCCTCAGCATCTAGCCATCGATATAACATGTCCAATTCCATTGAACAATCTGCAATTTCTCTCCAATGAGGAAATATTTTATCATTCTGGCCACACCAATTAAATATAGGAGTTGGCGCACATAATGCGAATATTTCATGCCACTCAAATGGGATACCGCCGTTCTGAATGTCCTCGCTTAGTCGAGGAATATGAGAAAACCAATCTCGTTGTCCCCATCTATTCGGATCTAAATCTCCAGTAAAAGGACTTAAACCGCAGCTAGAAACTACGGCTTTAACACGATCATCACAGCCTGCTAAAAATATGGCGTTGTAGGCACCAAGTGAATGCCCAATTGCACCTAATCGATTCGAATTTACGTATGGCAGCTGTTGAAGCACATCAAGGGCTTGCCTATGATCATGCACCATTTTTCCTATCGCAGTTGAAGCTGGAAAACGCTCATAGAACGGGGCTGTTCGAAAAGCTTCCATCCCTCTGTCTATTCGCTCACCCGCTGTAATAACGTCCGGTGCCAGGACGACAAACCCTCGTCTAACGAGCTCTAATCCGTAAGCACGGTCTACTCTTCCTTCGGCTGAAGCTACATCCGCCTTTCCAGACTCATGTGTCGGATGTAGGGCTAAAATCGCTGGCAGATCATCTTGGATCATATTTGCTGATTTAGGGATCAACAGTAATGCAGTCACTCGATCACCGAAGCCTGTTGCATAGGTGAGATGGATGCAAGTATGATCCGATTGTTCAGTTTTGTATTGCATCTCAACATTCGTCGGCACACGATCCGGAATAAATCCAAGATATTCATGCCATATATCCGCAATCTCTCTCTTCTTTCGATCCCAATCAGTCAGTGAATCAATCTCATGCAATAAGGATGGCAGGCCGTCCTTTTCTAGCTTGGAAAATAAATATCTAATCATTAAAAACCCCCGCCTCCTTGCACTCAAGCGATAAATCATAGCTCCATAATCTGCTCTCAATGCCCATGTAAAGCTTTCCATCTTGTAAAGCTAAACCCGCTGTAAGAGTACCAGGCGAACTGCTTATATATTCCGCTTGCAAAGTAATAGGATGAATATGATACACACTTTCGCTCAGTATTCCTACTCTTCTCCCGTCATTTCCTTTAACCATTCCACTTCGTACTGGTTTACCCCATGCGGATAAATCCTGTGTATGAAGCAATTGGCCCGTATTAAGATCAAAAATGAAGTAGAGCGATTCGGAAGTAAGACCGACCAATCTATCTTCATTAGCTATGTCAATCCAAATATATTCCTTTGTTTGCTCTACAGGAGTCCATGACTGTATGATACACTTACTTTGCCAATTGAATAAATACACAGTTGCAGCTGTCTCGAGGGGCTTTGCTCCCCCAGGTGTTTCCACGCTTGTTCCACCCAGCAGGTCCCCTTGCTCTGTCTCTACCAGACAAACAGTGCTTCTATTAAGAGAAATCAGCTCATGTGAATAAAGCAAGTCTTTTCCCGTTTTTATATTATAAATACATAACCCGCCCCCAACCAATCCATAACCCGGAAATCCACCATAAATCATATGCTCTCCGTCCGAATGAGCTAGTGCGGTCCTTGGACGATGAATGATTTCATGACTGGTGACAAGCTTAGGGTTTCGTAATGCTCCATTGTTATTAATAGGTTTTGAGGTATCAAATAAATGAAAATGTCCTCCGGCATATGCAGCGCCACCGATCAAATTGCCTGATACCGCATATGCGCATATATTGCCGCCGCCCCCATACTCTATTACTTCTCCGCCATAATCCTCTAACCGGCCTTCGTTGATATGATACGAATAGAAGTGCAGCGGATGATTCGATGTCCCGTATAGTATTCCGTTCTGGCCATTAGCAATCGGAGATAATTGTGCTCCTTCACTTTTATATTGCAGGGATATTCGTCTGGTAGCGGATGTTTCCCTGTTCGCAAGAACGAGTTCACGCTCAGACAAATCGAAGCTTTGCACGATCCAATCACCCGGCAGCTGGCGATGCAGCCTGCTGAATCCACTGCCTTGATAGTAGGAGTCAGCAGCCTCATCTATGGATATGTACGCTGCGGCACCTTCTTCTAAACGTACCCTGCGGGTACTCTCAGACTTACTTTGTCCCAGTTCCCCTGTAAACTCCCATTGTCCGTACACATTGCCGTCTTTGCCTTGATATACAATACCCGATCCGCGTGTACGTTCGGCTTCAGGAATGAGCTGCTTAAGCTGTCCGCTAATCGGATGGAAGGCGATAATTGCCTTCCTTACAGTTCCTAAGCCAGCATAGATCCAACCTTTGCGATCAGCAGCTAGATAACCTGGATATTTCTGATCCTTATCAAGGCTGACCCAATTCGTCACTTTTTGTGATTCCGTGGAGTATGCATATAATTTTGAGTTTGGGTAGGAAGTGCAATAGATCGTTCCATTCATATCCTCCGCAAATCCGAAACCCATTAATTCATCAGTGTCGCCTATCTGCTTCGAGAAGATGAATCGTTCCTGAAAAGGGTCCAGCACAAGAAGATATTTGCCGGCTCCTGTATAGAACATCCCCTTGCTGTCACTGAATGACGCATACGGATACTCCTTATTGCTTTCTGGATAAAGAAGCTGCTGACATATTCCTGTTTGCGGATCCACAATTATAACAAACCCGCGGGCTGCCAGAACGACTCGCGTCTCCCCATCCGGAGCTATACATACCGCTCCCGTGCGGGATTCTACTGCATCAACTGGGATACCAAGATCTACGAATCGTTCCATAGTAATCACCCTTTGCGATAATAGTTCGATACCTTGCTTATAGCTGCGATAATCTCTTCAACATCCTGCGGCACATAAAATTCACTCAAAGGTATTTGAACAGCCGTCTCTAATATTTCTTCCGCCGTCGTGCAATCACCTTGTTCATAGATTCTATCCGTTAAATTAAATGGATAGCCGCTATTTAAATAGGCTTCGCGCTTCTGAAAGATAGGCTGCATATAGATAACCTTAGGAATGTAACCCTCCCTGTTTGGAATCCCTTCCGCCGCTAGAGCGTCGCAAAACTCTTTACGCGTACAGCTTAGTTTATTCGGAAGAAGTCGCATCATATAGAACCAATAGGTGCTTGTTGCTCCTGTTGTAATCTCGGGTATACTCAGTATATCGATACCTTTAAGACCCTCGCTTATTCGATTTCCAATGGTCTCTCGCCGTTCACATATCCATTCCAGCTTCTTCAGTTGAGCTACACCCACAGCGCCTTGCAGCTCAGTCATACGATAATTAGGAGCGAGAAACTGCGGATCCCTCTGTACCTGAGTGCCTAACCGTTGATAGTTTTTATCAGCAAAGCTGTGTGTTCGGTGATAATCTGATTCATCACCTGAATTGATCGTTACGATTCCTCCATCACCAGTCGAAATATGCTTAAAGTCGTTCGTGCTAAAGCAGCCATAATGACCAATAGTACCTGTATATCTGCCGTTATACTTAGCCAAATACGATTGAGCGCAATCTTCAATTACGATCAGTCCATGTTTATTGGCAATCTCCATAATCGGATCCATATCACATGGATTTCCTGCTAAATGTACGACGATGATTGCTTTAGTTCGAGGGGTAATGCTTGCTTCTATCGATGCTGGATCCAGATTATACGTGTGTGGATTCAAGTCAGCAAACACCGGAATCGCATTCTGATAAAGAATCCCGACTATCGTCCCTTGATCCGTTATCGGACTTGTAATGACTTCATCCCCCGCACTTACCCCAGCAGCCCCTAATGCCACATGTATGGCAGCCGTTCCGGAAGAAGCAGCTACACTGTATTTCACCCCGTACATCGTATTAAAATCGTTCAGAAACTGTTTAACCTTGCCGCCAAAATGATAAAAGAGTGTATTCTGCTCCAGCGCTTCCAGCAATTCCTTTGCTTCCTCTAAGCCGAAGCGTTTGCCTGTACCAAAGGGAGTTTCCTTCGTTATAGGTCCTCCATGCAAAGCTAGCTTGATGTCCATTATTCAATCCTCCCTGAGGCAACTGGGCTATAAGAACGAACACTCTGGAGTACGCAAGGAACTCCGAATCGCACTTCAACCATCATATCTCCAGCAGACTCCCCCTGTATCAAAGGCTTCCAGATCTGAGCATTAGGCAATTCACCGTTTACGATAAGTGCTTTGTTTTCATCAAACCCCATAAAAGTTAAGGAACGTTTACTGCGAACCCATTCATTAATCTGCTCAGCTGTCCAGAACACGAAGCCTTGTGCTCTTGCATCCTTAACAACCTTTACAAGCGCATCCCGCACAGCTGGCTGGTTGTGAATATGCGTTTGATGAAACAAGAAGTGGGCAACGCCTCGCACCCTTTTCACTTCATTTAGGAATGGCGCAATAACGGTAGTGTCTGACAGGCTTGGATGATTCAAATCCTGAGTAAGGAATCCGATCTCCAATACATTATATATGCGGTTCTTCTCGTCTGCCCAAGAAATCGGAAAATAAGGATGGCAGGTTCCGAATGGAAAACCAACATTCCCTTTTTTGCTAGGACCTCTGGTCTGATCTGACTCAATGCCGTTCTCTTCACACCAGCGGTAAAGCGTATCCCAGCCCTCGAACAGCGTATAGTGGTTTTTATTTGAAATGATCTTCTTAAGACCTGTTGCGGATTTCAACCAAGCAAGCTGACGGTCGAATTCTGCTCTGGACCAGATGCCGTTATCCAACGGTAGAGCGTTATAATGAAAGGCTAATTCATGGCCGGCATCTATTATACGTGGGTACAACGATTGGTCATAACCGGGTTCGATCATGCACCACGTAGATTGAACGCCGCATTGCTCCAATACTTCAAGCGTCGTCAGTGCCGCTTCATTAATGTTAAGGTCACTGTCATGAGAAATCATAGCTATCTGCTGTACGCCCTCGGGCCAATAATCGACAAATGGCAGATGCAAACTTTGCTCAGCCGCGAGCATTAGCAGATGACCAATCAACAATTCTCGCCAATCATCAGCGTAGGGATAAGCAAAATAAGGCATTCCTGTATCAGTTGCCTTCCGATCCCATTCCCAATCCTGCTCACACTTATCATCTGCTTTTAGCAAGCCTTCATCGATCGATCCTGTGCCGTCGTCCGCAGGAATACCGTCTTCAACTACAGGCCCGCCTCCTTGCTGCAGCCTTACAATCGTCGAAGGGATATCTACCGACCAGCGCTCAATTCTCCCATTCCCTACGCCGAAGGAAAGTAAGAGTGGACCAACTTCCGTGCCGTTAGGCTCATAAGCTAGTAGAGTACCTTGTTCCTTTATCGAATCTACTTTTTCTTCTACAGTCCATGGTTTGCCATCAAAAAAACGAAGAAAAGCATCTCTACCCATAGCTGCATCTTTTAAACCAACAGCCGCATATCCAACGGGTACACTTCTCAATTGCTTGCATCCTAATCGAGATGCCAAATAAGGTAATCCGCCATAAGAAATGACTGTCCCACCTGCAGCTGCGTACTTCCATAATTCATCTTCCACTGCCATATTACCTGTCGCGCCGGCTATAATAATATCGTATAACTGCGAACCAATCTTCACAGAATCATCGAACTCGGAGTATGGAATACCTGCATAAGTTAAAATTTCACCAATATAGCGCTGAAATACATTCATTTGCGCTTCGTGTTTCCGATTAAGGATCTGTCCATCAATATACAGACCTACTTTAGCCATTTTCATAGATGAACACACCTTTTTTCTGTAGTTTACCGATGTCATAACAGGTTTGAAGCAAGCATAATCAGCTGCCGAAGTTCTTTACGGCAAAAGCCTACGTTTCGCAGAGAAATATAAGCTGAGTATAGGGTGAAACTGATACTTTCTTATATTTTTAAAAAATCGGGCTATCGAATAGCCCGATTTTCTAATTGATTCATTATTGCTTCCAAACATGATCCGTATAGCCGCGCTCCTTGATGCTAGCATTATATTCTTCTATAATTTTGGAGCCTCCGCGTTTCAAGTACTCCTGCACCATAGCATCCCAATCCGTAATAGGACGTTGTCCTACAATCATCTTCGTCTGCTCAGCCATCAGATATTGACTTAATTCTGCACCGCTTTTGCTTTCGGTTTCAGATACGATACCAATATGTGGCGAATAATAGAGCGGGAATTTCTTATTAATATCCATTAGATCTAAAGTCGCTTGAACCAATTTAGGCTCCGTATACGCTTTCTCGAACTCCGGATCAACGCCTTTCGCGATCCAGGAAGTGCTGTCTTGGAAGTAAAGGAAAGGCTGTCTTCCCTCTTCATTTCCGATAAGTGTTTTAACGCCGTCAACCATCTCGTAGCCTGTTCCTTCTTTGCCGTTGAACCAATCAAAGTCTGCATTTGCAGAAGTTTGTTCTGCAAGTGTGTAGTTTTGACGTGAGAAATCATGCATTTCTAATATTTTCTTTAATTTATCCGGATCTTTAGCCAGCTCTTTATTCAATACATGATAACGGCTAAACCCTTTGCCAGCGACGAAGCCTTGTGTACCGTCAGGCGCTTTGAAAGGAGGCAATACCGCGAATTCCGCTTTTGGATCAATAGCCAATAGGCTCGTCATATAATCCTGTGACATACCGCGCGGAGCCATTAAAAACACGCCTGCTTTACCGGAATAGAATTCGGTATTTGTGTCCGCCCATTTCATTACTCCAAAATCAGGAGTCAATGCTTTTTCTTTGTACAGCTTGTTAAACAGTTCAATTAATTGCTTGCGTCCTTCAGAAATCATACCTGGGATGTAATTATTGTTCGCATCCTTGTGGTACCAAGCATCGAACTGCCAGTATGGCCCTTGCGCATAGTTAGGGTTAATGTTCTCACCCATCGCTAGGCCGTAAGTGTCATTTTTCTTATTGCCATCTGGATCATCCTTGGTGAAAGCAAGCAGCACATTAGCGAATTCCTCATACGTTGTCGGCACGGAAAGTCCTAGATTATTCAGCCAATCCTTCCGAATAATGTAGGAGCTCGACTCCGTTGGCGACCAAGTAGGAATCGCGTAGATTTTACCATCAATAGTAAAAGGCAAGAAAAGCTCTTCTGGAATTGCCGCAAGAGAAGGATACTCTGCAATGTAATCGTTTAATGGAAGGAAAGCACCCTGCTTAGCCCATCGATGAAAGTTCTGATCATCTGCCTTAAAACCTACCATATCCGGCATAGAACCTGAGGTTATAACGGCTGTCAGTTTCTCTGTATAGCTTTCTTGTGGAACCTTCTCTACGAAGTAATCCACATTAAAGCGCTCGTTAATTGCTTTCAGACCTTCACCTGTATTTGGCGGTGGATTTCCGAACAGAAAAGTAATCCCGCTAATTTTATGTTTTTTTTCAGGTTCTGGTGACGCGGCGTTAGTAGCTTCAGGTGATGTCGAGGGGCTATTCGTCGGATCGACTTTATTGTTATTTCCACCGGAGCAAGCTGAAACAAACACCATTGTAAAAGCCGCGAGTGAGACAAGCACTGATCGTAATTTCAAAATAAATCCTCCCTTTTTTACATAGTCATACATGCAATGCGAGTTTGGCCAACCCATTCAAGCGGCTGTCGCTGTTTCTGTGAGCATGGGGCGCTCTACCCCTTCACTGAACCGATCATCACCCCCTTGGCAAAATGCTTTTGCAGAAATGGATAGACGAGCAGAATGGGAAGCGTAGCGAGCAGAATGGCCGCCATCTGAAGCGTTATCGGCGGAGGCGCATTTTCAAGCATGTTCATCGCTTCAGCGCCAAGCGCGGCTGACGGCTCATTCACAATAACAATTTGCCTCAAAATAACTTGAATCGGCCATTTTGCTGAATCATTCAAATAGAGAATACCTTCAAAATATTTGTTCCAATGAACGACGGCATAGAACAAACCAAATGCCGCTAGCGATGGCTTTGATAAAGGCAAAATAACCTTTATGAAGGTCGTGATTTCATTCGCCCCATCAATTAACGCCGCTTCATTCAATTCTTTAGGTATCCCTAGAAAAAACTGTCGAATAACGATTAAATTAAAAGAACTAATCGCGCTAGGAATAATTAAAGCCCAAATCGAGTTCATTAGCCCTGTTTCTTTGACAACGAGATAGACCGGTATCATTCCAGCGTTGAACATAATGGTGAACACGATTAGCAATAGAATAGTTCTCTGTCCCATTGCATTTCTTGTCAAGCCATAAGCCATTGTAGTCGTAAAAAACAGATTAACCGCCGTGCCCAGTATGGTAATCCATATAGTAACTCCGATGGACCTAATGAAATTTTTGGAAGCCAATATCGTATCATAAGCAGCCATTGTCCAATGTGTTGGCCAGATAATGAACGCTTTTTCCAATACATCCTGCAAGGAGGAGAAGGAAACTGCAAAGATATGTACGAATGGGAACAGCATCAACAAGCCGATAAATATCAATAAAATAACGTTGATGGCATCCATTATTTTGTCTAACCAAGTGCGATTGTACAGCATTGTCTCTTCTCACCTGCCTGTAAACTAATATAATCCGTCCTCACCGAACTTTTTGGCCATTCGGTTTGCCAAGATGACTAATATAAGTCCTACCATACCCTTAAACATACCAACAGCAGTAGCAAAACCGATATCACCCTGTTGAATCCCTTTAAAATAAACATAAGTATCTAAGACATTTCCCGATTCCATATTGAATGGATTTAACATGAGGAAAATTTGTTCAAATCCGCTATCCATTACCGTACCTAGACGGAGTATGAAGAGAATAATGATGACGCTCTTGATCGCTGGCAGAGTAATATGCCAAATCTGTCTCAAGCGGGATGCCCCGTCCATTGCGGCTGCTTCATATAGACTAGGATTAACGCCAGCAAGTGCAGCTAGAAAAATAATGGTACCCCAACCGGATTCTTTCCAAATGACCTGTATGGTTACAATTGGCTTGAACAGTGCAGGGTCTGTTAAAAAAGGAATCGCTTGCAATCCGAAATAATTGACTAATATTGTGTTGACTAATCCTTCGCCTCTTAGAAACACAATGAAAATTCCTACAACTACAACCCATGAAAGAAAATGTGGTAAGTATACGAATGATTGAATCAAACCTTTAAAATAGCGGCTTCTAACTTCATTGATCATTAATGCAAGAAATATGGAAGCGGGAAAAGCTACAAATATTTGCAGCAATGACATTTGTACGGTATTCCATAAAACACGAATGACCTCGGCGTCCTCAAACATTCTGGAGAAATGCTGCAGCCCCACCCATTCACTATCCCAGAACCCGTTAAAGGGATTAAAATCTTTAAAGGCAATGATCAGACCGCCCATTGGGATGTAACGATATACAATGAAGTAGAGTACCCCTGGCAGCAGGAGTAAATAAATATATCTCTCTCGCCAAAATCTCTTTTTGATTCGACTCCATTTATCTCGACCGCTGGTCTTGCTTCGTATCGACATTGTAGGATGATTCATCTAATTTCGCAGTACTCCTTCCGTCTAACATACCTGTATTTTACCTGTATTTATACAAGTATGTTAGACCACAATTTTTCACTTGTCAATGATTTATTTTTTATCATGTCAGTATAGATGACTTGTATGTAAGCGTCAAACATTTACTGTCATCACACCAAAAAAATAAAACCACCGCTTGTATGACGATGGTTTCAATGACATGTAAAATTTTGTTGTATTAATTCAAACCAAACAGATGAATAAGAGCGAAACCTAACACTGCCAGCAGAACTGAACCAATTAATCCAGCGAGAAATGATCTCATGCCATAACGACGGAATGTCACGATATCTACATTAAGACCTAGACCAGCCATCGCCATGGCAAGCAGCAAATAAGCAAGTACAATCATTTGATTCGTTAGTGCAATCGGTATAAATCCGAGTGTATTCACACCGCTCATTACTAGAAAGCCAATGATAAACCACGGAATCGGGATCGACTTCCAGTTTACTTTACTTGCATGTCCATTAATCTTACGCTCTGCTCGATTTACCATAATTCCAATAACAATGGCAACTGGTACAAGCAATGCAACTCGGGTGAGTTTAACAATGACCGCCAAATCAACAGCTTCTTTACCTCCTGGCGCTGCGGCAGCTACAACATGTGCTACCTCATGAAGAGTTGCTCCGGCGAAAATTCCGTAGCCCTTATCTGATAGGCCAAGTACAGGGAATAATAAGGTATATGCAAGAGTGAAAATAGTGCCAAGGATGGCTACATTAGCAGCGCTGATTGCTGTCTCTTCATCGTTTGCTTTAAGCTGCGGTGAAATGGCTATGACGGCGGCTGCTCCACATATCGCAGTTCCACATGCCGTGAGTACACCGACCCTCTTTTCCACCTTGAATAGTTTTGAAATACCATACACCGCAAAGATAGTAAATATGATGTTAATAATTGCAATTGCCAGAACCTTCGGTCCGGCATTTACTATATCTATTAGATTAAGCTTCATTCCTAGCAGAATTATGCCATAGCGAAGCAGTTTTTTGCTCGAGAAAGAGATTCCTGCCATCGCTTGTGAAGGAACCCCGATTACCGCTCTCCAAATAATTCCTAGTAATATTGCGATGACGAGCTGCCCCATAATCGTTAAGAACGGAAGCTCTGCCAAATATTTAGCCGCTATCGCAATAACTAGTGTCATTCCTACACCTTGACAGAAACCCCAACCTATTTTCTTTTTCAATGGAAGAGCGTGTGCCTGTGCCATTGTTCTCACTCTCCTTTTCGTTATCCAATCATTCCAGTTGTTATATTGTCACTATACGACTTCCCCGCTTGGTTGTGAAATACCAATCTGCTATCTTAATGATTAGTAAAACTTATGATTGGATTGAACACTTGGGGACATGCGTTTAGAATGGAAATAATAAGGGGGTCATCAAATGATCGTAGAAACGCTTCATGTATTTATAACTGTGTCGGAGCTCAAAAATTTCTCGCGAGCGGCTGAGGTATTAAATCTTTCCCAGCCAGGTGTCAGCTTGCAAATACGCAATCTTGAAAATGAACTCGGGGCGAAGCTCATGCATCGATCACCGAAGCAGGTCAAGCTGACCGAGGCCGGTGAAATTCTTTATAAGCGGGCGAAAGTTATACTCGCTTTATATAACGAAGCAAAGCAGGACATTTTCAGGCTTCAAGATACAGTAAGCGGTTCACTTCAAGTCGGAGCTAGCTTTACCATTGGAGAATATATTTTACCACGGCTAATCGCAGAGTTTGTTGATCAATATCCACAAGTGGAAATCGGAGTTATTATCGGCAACACAGAAGAAATCATACAAGCTGTAAAGTTAAACACATTAGATCTCGGTCTTGTTGAAGGAAATGTGTCAGCAACAGAGTTGAACGTTACCCCCTATTTGAAGGATGAAATGATCTTAATTGCAGCTGCTGATCATCCGCTCTCCTCCCTCCGTATGGCTGAAACAAGCTTGCTGCAAAACCAAATATGGGTGCTTCGCGAAAACGGCTCTGGTACTCGGGTGTTTTGTGAACAGTTCATTCAACATGCCGGTCTTAATATGAAACGCTCCTATGTATTTAACAGCAGCCAGGGAGTTAAAGAAGCGGTTGCCGCTGGGTTGGGCATTGCGATGATTTCCCGATTAGTCGTGCGTAAAGAGCTGGAGTCAGGCGAAATTTCTGAAATCTTGATACAAGGAAATAGCTTGGACAGAGATTTTTCAATAATTCGAAATAAAGATCATTCAGCCACGATGGCAGTAGACGTCTTTATCCAAAAATTGCTCACAAAAAACTAATTTGCTGAAGAATTTCAGGTAACTTCTCAAAATGAATACATATCTGATGGAATGCGAATAATGAGATGAAATACCGAATATGAAAAATGCTACGTTCTCGGTAAGAGGAGCGATTACCTGTGGAAAAGACCAAATCACGAAAGCTGAATATTATGTTTGAGAGCGATATGGACTTACCAGAATCGAATGTGGCCAAAGAAAAGAAACCCAAATCCGATAAGGGATCAAAAGGACAAACTTGGGAATTTATAGCACTAGCTACTATCCCGATGGTTCTCGTATTCGGCAACTCCATGCTGGTGCCGGTTCTTCCCGAAATGCAGAGAGTGCTTGGTATAAGCAAATTCCAAAGCAGCTTGATTATTACTATTTTTTCATTAGCTGCTGGTCTATTCATTCCGATAATCGGGTATTTATCCGATCGTTTCGGGCGAAAGGTAATTATTATCCCCGCGTTGTTTATTTATGGCAGTGGTGGCATTTTGGCGGGATTAGGTGCGGTATGGAACTCTTATACGATCATTATTATAGCGAGAGCTATTCAAGGAATTGCAGCCGCAGGTACAGCACCAATCGCTATGGCTCTTGTAGGTGATATGTACGAAGGCGCGACAGAAAGCAAGGCACTTGGTTTGACTGAGGCTTCTAACGGTGCTGGCAAAGTTCTAAGCCCGATCATTGGATCCTTACTTGCATTAATTGTGTGGTACGCGTCCTTTTTCGCCTTTCCCGTGTTTTGTGCCCTCTCTTTGTTAGCCGTTATTTTTATGATAAAAGAACCCAAGCATGATCAGAAGCAAAATTTGAAGGAATACATCGGCAAAATAAAAGACTTATTTAAAGAAAAAGGCCGTTGGCTAATAACTGCTTTTTTCGCAGGCTCATTAGGCCTTTTTATTTTGTTTGGCGTGCTCTTTTATTTATCCAATATTCTGGAAGAGAAGCCCTATAACATTGATGGGGTAAAAAAAGCTTTGGTCTTAGCCATACCGCTGCTGGGCTTAGTCATTACTTCCTATACCACTGGAGCTTTAATAAAGAAAAATGGTGTATTAATTCGATGGCTCATCAATATTGGATTGCTTGCCATGACACTTTCTCTTGCGTCAACGATATTCTTTTTCAAAAACATTTACGTATTTATCGGTTTATTAACAATAAGCAGCATAGGAACCGGACTGCTTCTACCCTGTCTGAATACGATGATTACCGGCGCCGTTCAAAAAAGTGAACGAGGAATGATTACCTCCCTTTACAATTGCTTGCGATTTTTAGGAGTTGCAGCAGGTCCGCCCTTATTTGGCTGGATGATGGAGAAATCAGATCGACTTGTATTCATTACTGTATCTTCACTTTCTCTGCTTGCGCTAGGTCTCGTTTTCTTCTTAATCAAACCACCGCGTGAGATTAGCTGATTTGTTATCGGTATGCTTCAAAGATACAATTCTCTTATCATCCCCTCCACTTGTCTGTGCATATCGATCGGGTTATTTGAATTTGAGATGGTATTACTCACATGATAATATTCAAATGATTGGGCACATGCCCGGACCGACTCGCATATGATACTCCAGTCATCCGATGACGCAAGATACTTACATGAAGTGAGGGGATTTCAGATGAAATGTTTCCCAAATGCAGTTTGGCCCGCAGAACTGCATGATCCGAGCGGACAGCGCAAAGTGTTGGAACCTCAAGCCAATAACCTCAGCTCGGATCGAGTTGCCGGACGCGGTCGCACGATGGTTATTGATAAGGGTCTAGGCAGAAACGCTTTTATGGATTTAATCGAAACCGCTGCTGACTATATCGATTGCGTGAAATTCGGCTTCGGAACAGCGACTCTCTATAAGCCTGAGTTATTGCTATTCAAGATAGAGCTGGCCAAACGGAATGGCATTCTTGTAATGCCAGGCGGCACATTGTTAGAATCGGCTGTACAGCAGGATGTGGTCCCCGCGTTCTTCGATACGGTAAGTTCTTTTGGCTTTAACGGAATTGAAGTTTCTGATGGTACAATTGAGCTTTCTCGCAAAAAACGAACTGAGCTCATTCAAGAAGGCATAAAACGTGGTCTGCGTGTAGTGTCGGAGTATGGAAAAAAATTGTCAGGATCACTAATTGATGCATCTCATTTAGCTGTAACAGCTGAAGCAGACTGGGAAGCTGGAGCAGATCTAATAACAGTCGAGGCACGTGAATCTGGGATTGATGTCGGAGTGTTTGATGAAAACGGAGATTGCAGGGAAGATGTTATTGAAGCCGTTCTCAAATTTGTACCTGACACGAAACGTTTGTTGTGGGAAGCGCCGCTTAAGCAGCAACAAGTGACTCTTCTTCACAAATTCGGTTCAGACGTACATTTAGGGAATATTCCGCCAACCGATGTATTATCTCTTGAAACTATGCGACGCGGGCTTCGTTCAGATACTTTTGTATTTGGAAATAAGGAAAAACAGGCTAAAGAATATTTTTATATGATTTAAAAATCATTCAACTACGGGCGCTCTAATAGAAGAAGCGCCCTTTCCTATGTATGACCTTAATCACAAAGACTTACGTCTATCCATAAATCGTTGGTATATCCCAATGGTAACAGCTAGCCAGGTACCACTAACTAAATATCCCCCAACAATATCGCTTGGATAATGTACGCCTAAATAGATGCGGCTCACTCCAATCGCTAAGATCATAAAAGAACCTAGAACGATAAGAAGAGTACGAGTAAACGCCCCTCGAGCATGTTTCCATAATAGGAAACACAAGACACCATAAAGTGTAAATGCCGCCATAGAATGTCCGCTAGGAAAGCTATAGCCATTGGCTTCGGCGATTCGATGCAGAGTGGGACGAGCACGATGAAATATGAGCTTCAAGACGACATTCAATAACGATGAGCCAACTATAACACCTACAAAGAAAAGCAATTCCCAACGAAATCTGAAATAAGTATACAACACAACCATAATTAATATCGATATAATGGCTATAGGAATACCTGATCCAATAATAGTGAAAAAGTTCATTATTTGTGTTAAAGTATCGTTCTCCAACCCTTGGATTAAGGAAATCAATCTGTTATCGAACCAAGCAATATTTTGCTCACCAACTAAAAACGCAATTAAGGCAAATCCGAGCGCACAAACGATACTAATGATAAAGGATTTGGTAAAAACGACTTTCAAGTTCATATGCTGCTCCTTCATAATTTAACTTTGTAGTAGAAACGAAAACAGCCTAATCAAATGTGATTTAGGCTGCCTACCCTCGTTATCTGATCCTAACGGCTTTTCACTAGCAATTCTACTGCTTCCTTCACAAGCTTGCTCGTATCCCCGCCGGCCTTTTGCTCTTCCAATATGCATTGCTGCAAATTTTCTGCAACGATTTGAGCCATTGCTTTATCAGCCGCATTTCTAACCGCAGACAGCTGACTGACAACATCCTTACAGGACTTTCCCTCATCCATCAAACGAAGTACTCCTCGTACTTGTCCTTCAATTTTTCTCAATCGTGTTTTCATTTCATTTGTGTAATTGTAATCCATTATTACCCCTACCTCTCCTAAACATGTATGGGTATATTATAACTCAAAAAAAAATTCCTAACATCATTCATCAATTAGATGAACAAGTTTACCCTGCCTTGCGAAGCGTCACCCAAATATGCAGCTACTCCACCATACTCCAAGCCATCCATAAGCTCCTCTTGTTGTAAGCCAAGCAGATCCATCGTCATTGTGCATGCTACCAATTTAATTCCTTGCTCCTGCGCTAATTCGATTAATTGTGGAAGTGTTAATGCATTATGCTTTTTAATGACATGCTTAATCATTTTGGGTCCCATTCCAGCAAACTGCATTTTAGACAACCCCAATTTATTAGCGCCGCGCGGCATCATCCATCCAAATGCTTTTTCCAAAATACCTTTATTCGTTTTTATAACTTCGTCTTTACGCATCGTATTCAAACCCCAGAATGTAAAGAAAATGGTTACTTCATGATCGTATGCAGCAGCACCGTTCGCAATAATAAAAGCTGCCATTGCTTTATCATAATCACCGCTGAATAATACAATTGTTGTTTTTTGATTTGTTGATTCCATGCCGTATCATCTCCTTAGTATCTAGTACATATACCCCTATAGGTATAATACATGGCATTAATTTATTATGCAACCCCCCATTCCTTAGAAAGACATGCCAAAAGCCAGACTTTCCATCCGTAATGGAAATCTGGCCTCACTTAATAACAAATTCAATCTCACGTTATTTCCAAAAGAAGCGCAGAACAGATAGCAAAAGTAAAAAGGCAATAATGAAGCATAGCCGCATTAACCACTTATCCTGTCGATCGAATATATTCACGGCGTTTCTCCCTTAACGTATTTAATGTTGAACAAAAATAATCTGAGCAATAACCACAACGACGGAATTAGCAAGAATAAACCCGCGATAAAAGCAATGATCAGTGCTCGCCCCATAATGGGATTAGTTACGCTGGTGGAAAGAGTCAAATATGGATAGAGCAAAAATGGTAAATGAGAACTGCCATATCCAAAGAAGGCAAAGGCAAATTGCAGCATAACCAGAATAAACGCAGTGCCTAATCTTTCACGTCGCCAAATGAACCAAATTGCCACGATAAAGCAAATTAATGACATGACGAACATCCACCATAAATCCAAAGTTTGTTCAAAATGTACCCGGTTATGATTGCGCAGCGCTATAAAAACAAAGAGGCTGGATATGATTGTCGGAACACCTCCCCATAATGCAAAAGAACGCAACCACTCGAGGGCCCTCTTATCCTCTGCACGAGAAGCATAATAGGTCAGGAATGACGAGCTAATAAACAGTACACTCGAAATGGCAAGCAAGACAACAGCCCATGAGTAAGCGCTAAAGAACAGTTCTTGCAGTAGTAAAGTGACGGTATTGCCGCTAACAGATAAAAAGCCTCCCTCAGATATCGTAAATACAGTCGATAATGAAGCAGGTATGAGCAGACCAGTCGCTCCATACGCTAGCAGATAGTAGGTATTTTTTTTGGCGCCATAATTAGCAAAAGCGTAATAGGATCCTCGAATTGCAAGCAAAATAAGCGCAATACTCCCAGGGACAAGCAGAGCGGTTCCGTAATAATAAGCTGTTTCTGGGAAAAACCCGACAATACCAACAAAAAAGAACACGAAGAACACATTTGTCACTTCCCACACCGGAGACAAATATCTGGAAATTATAGGAGAGATGACGGATTCTATTCCAATTACTCTCCCATAATAAGCGTAAAATCCGGCTCCGAAATCGATGGAGGCAACGATCAAGTATCCATACAGAAATAGCCAAAGGACGGTTATTCCAAGCAATTCAATCGACATTTCGATGCCCTCCTATAAAATGATTCGACGTTCTTCCAGCTCCAGCTCTGCCGATTTGTTGCGAAACAATCGTCTCAGTACAAGCAGGCAAACGACACCCAGCAGCAAGTATAAAGCGGCGAACAGCCAAAATATAACCTCTACTTGGGGATTGGTTGTAGACGCATTTGACACGCGCATATAGCCTCTTAGTATCCATGGCTGTCTGCCTACTTCCGCGTAAAACCAGCCCAGCTCAATTGCAAACAGAGATAGAGGTCCACCAGCTAAGATGGCTCCTAGAATCCAGCGATTATAAGCATTCCATCGCTTCATTAGACTCATTATAAGGAATAATATAGGAACAATTAGCAAATAAGATCCGATTCCCACCATAGCATCAAACAAATAATGCACATACAATGGAGGCCATTCATCTTTCGGGAAATCATTTAATCCGATTACCGTTCCATTCGGGTTATTGGTAGCAAGAATACTAAGTGCCCATGGTATTTCAATTGCACCTGTTATCTCATGTGTCACTGGGTCCAATTGACCGCCAATGATTAGCGAGGCTTGCTTGCCCGTTTCGAAATGCCACTCGGCTGCAGCTAGCTTTTCCGGCTGAACTTCAGCAAGAAATTTGGCTGAGAAATCTCCGATCCATATCGTAGCACCTGCCAGGAACAATCCGGCAACCATGTTTAGTTGAATTGATTTTTTGTAATACGTATCCTTCCTCCCTTTCAACATAGCAAATGCGGCAATCATAGCTAAAACAAAGGCAGACGTCACATAAGCGGAAGACAATACATGAGCCACTTTGGAAGGCGTAGCTGGATTGAACATCGCAGCTAAAGGATCGAGATTCATTAATTTTCCATTTTCGATAGTAAACCCTTGTGGTGTATTCATAAAAGCGTTCACCATTGTAATAAACAGCGCAGATGCTGAAGATCCAATGACAATCGGAATCGTTAGCAGCCAATGAAGATACGGATTTGAAAATCGGTTCCACGTATAGAGATAGATGCCAAGAAAAATCGCTTCAAAGAAAAAGGCGAAGGTTTCTAGGAAGAGCGGCAAGCTGACCACGTTGCCTGCAAAACGCATAAATTCTGGCCATAATAAGCTTAGCTGCAGTCCAATACATGTACCAGTAACGACACCAACCGCTACGGTTATTACAAAACCACGAGTCCATCTGCGTGCCATAAGTGTATAATGAGGATCTTTTTTTCGAATGCCCATCCATTCAGCTATGGATATGAAAATCGGTACGCCGACCCCTATTGTGGCAAACAATATATGAAAGGCAAGTGTCATTTCCGTTAATCCGCGGCTCCACTGTACTGTGTTCACTTTTACCCCTCCTGATTGCACCATTTAAAGTCAATTCATCGTTTAATATCCCTCTCTATTTCCAAAAGTATGCAGAGAAGATCTCGTACAGTGATCTATGGGTTGTACATCCTATAATGAAAAAAAGCCTCAGAAGTGTTTCCTCCTGAGACTCGTTTTGTTTGCTATATATCGGTATGATTCATAGTAATCAAATAAATTTAGATTTTTTTCACAAAAAATTTGTATAAACCGTTTTCTACCTCATGCTTAATGAGCTCATTTTTAGTTTGACTTACCCACGCTTGAAAATCGTTGACGGAGCCTTTATCCGTTGATAAAACTTCCATTACTTGCCCGGCCTCCAAGCCGTCCAGTGCTTTTTTTGCTTTGACAATTGGCATTGGACATGCCATGCCTCTTGTATCTACAGTTAGATCTGTTTTCATTTGTAACTCCTCCTTAGTTATCGTGAACTGCACAGCGGTTTGGACCTATTTCCATATCTCGTTGTTCTTTACTGCTTGGTGTGATTTTACCCATATTGGTTTGACGGATTTCCTGATATGCATTTGGCTGCTGTGGCAAGTTTTTGGTTACCATGCTTCTAAACTGTTGTTCATTATCTATTTGCAAGCCTTGATTCTTCTCATAAAGATCGGATAATCGAGCGGATACATGGCCTCTTTCACCTAATTCCGTTATTTTCCCAAAGTGAGCCGGAAGAACTATTAAATTTTGGGACAACTCTTTATAACGTTCATACAAGGTCTGGCGTAGATCACCTACCCAGTCTTCTGCTAAACCAGCAAGATCCGGACGACCAATGGATTCGATAAATAGTATATCACCCGATAGTAAATACTGATCATCAATGATTAATGATGTGCTTCCAATCGTATGGCCTGGAGAGTAGACCGGTTGAATGTTAATGATCGTATCTTCTACTGTAATCATCTGACCATCTTCCAACCTAGCATAATCAAACGTAACTTCTGCAGCATCTTTAGGAGGCAGCCAATAGGTTGCGTCCATCTTCTCTGCTAATATTTTGCCACCTGAAATATGATCCGCGTGTAGATGTGTGTCAATGGTATGCTTGATTTTCACACCTTTTTCCTCAGCAAAGCGCTCATAAACCTCTGTCATTCTAAGCGTATCCACGATTACGGCTTCCCCATTTGAGATAATCATATAGGAGAGGCAGCCTTTGCCGATCCGCACAAATTGATAAATAGATCCGCCATCTCGAAGATCACCAATTTTAACTGGTTCCATATGTTCACTCCACGACTTCATACCGCCTTCCAAATAATAAATGTTTGTACGGCCGGCTTCAGCAAGCTGTTCGGCGACAAATTTGGATGACCCTTCTTTGGCGCAAACAACAAGGATTTTTCCACCATGAGGAATTTGATCAAGTGCAGAATCTACCCCATCCAATAAATCGAAATAAGGAATATTAATGACGTCAATTCTATGTCCTTCAATTTTCCAATCTTTAAAATCGCTTTCGTTTCGAACGTCTAAAATAAAAAGCTCCTGCCTACATATGACATGTTCCGCCAATTCACCAGCTGTCATTGGATTTATTGTTTTAGACGTAGTCATTTCGTAATTCCCCCTTTAAACAATTTAGAATGATAATGAAATATTGGCGTCCTTAGTGAAATCAAGGAATGTAACAGCCAGTTAGTGTACTTAATTACTTTTTTCTGTAGGTCCTGTCCAAGTCGACATGCCTGAAATGACATTTTTCAACTGTTTAAAACCTTTTTCTTCTAGTAATTGGCAAGCTAAGTCACTTCTAGTTCCTGTACGGCAGATGACATGAATCTCTTCAATTGGACTAAGCTCATGAATTCGATTTTCTAATTCACCAAGTGGTATAGAAAACGATCCCGGAATTCGATTGAATGCATATTCCGCTTGTTCACGCACGTCCAGAATGAATACTTTTTCATCCTCACTAATCTTTTTCACCAATTCCTCATTTGTTATAGTAAACGGGTATTTGGTTTCTTCCTTTACTTCTATAGGACTTGATTTCCGAAGGTAATGCTTTAATACCTCACCCTCTTCTACCGTTCCCAAGTACTGATGACCTGTATTTTTAGCCCAGCCTTGCATATCAGCTAGCGATCCTTTATCTGTAGCCTGTACTTCAATAACCTGCCCTGCTTCCAGCAGGTCTACTGCTTTTTTTGTTCTGACAATAGGCATTGGACATGCAAGTCCTTTGCAATCTAATATTTTATCTGCTTTTATCTCTGAATGTGTAGACATTCCTCACACCTCCGTATTATTTTTTGAAAACAATTTCATTCAAAATGGTAAGGTATTTCATAGACACGAAGCTTGTCAAAAAATAATATCAATCCAAATCTTTATTACCGTAGCCGTTATCAAAACTGCTAATATCCATTGAAGTATTTTAATGTTAACTTTTTGACCTAGCTTCGCACCTATTGGAGCAGCAATTATGCTGGCAATGACCATTATGATTGATGGTATGAGCAGCATATGTCCGCCCATTAGTTTCCCTGACGTTGAGCCTATTGAAGAAATAAATGTAATCGCCAGGGAAGAAGCAATTGCAACACGTGTAGGAATTTTAAGGATAACTAACATTATTGGAATCGTAATAAAAGCACCTGCCGCACCTACAATTCCGGATAATCCACCAACGATTAATGCGGAGATTGCAGCAACGCTCCCATTAAAATGAACTTTCGAATAGTCATCACTCTCTACCTCTTTCTTAGGTAGAAATATCATAATGGCCGCAACGAGAGCCATAACTGCATAGGTGAAATTGATTGCCGAATCTGGTAGAAACTTCGAACCGTATCCACCGATAAAGCTGCCTACAACAATGGGGATACCCATAAATAGAACCAGTTTTTTGTTGATCGTTTTCCCTTTGCGATAAGCGAACATACCGGCTAAGGTTGCAAAGAAAACTTGTACCGCACTTATTGCTGAAACCTCTTGTGCAGAAAAAGCTACAAATCCTAGAGCTGGTGGGATATACAGCAGCATTGGATACTTAATTATTGAGCCTCCAATACAACCATTCCTGAAATAAAAGATCCTATGAAGCCTATTGCAAACAACATTAAAATCCAATTAAGGTCCCATCCCATGATAACTCCTTCCTCGGATATGATTATTGTTTTCATATCCGGAAATTCATAGTTGTACGATTGATCATTTCAGATTAATTTCTCATCCCTCCCAGCGCTCGTACATATACCCCTATGGGTATAATATTAGTCGTGAAATATTGTTTTGTCAAACTTCTTTCATTCTCGTTGCATAAGAAACTAACGATTCACAAGCTTTCATTTGCTCCACTACATTATCGATACTATAATTTTATTAAGTTAATGGAAAGGAGCGAACGTAATTGTTTTTAACGATTCTATTATTCGTAATCGCAGGTCTTGCTGAGATTGGCGGTGGTTATTTAGTATGGCTCTCGCTGCGTGAATCCAAGCCTCTTTGGTATGGTATTGTAGGTGGTATAACTCTCATCTTGTACGGCATCATTCCAACGCTTCAGAGCTTTCCAGCATTTGGACGAGTCTATGCGGCTTACGGCGGCGTGTTTATCATTCTTGCCGTGTTTTGGGGATGGTTGGTCGATAAAAAAACGCCGGACATGTACGACTGGATCGGAGCCGCTGTTTGCGTCGCCGGAGTCTCTATTATGCTTTGGGCTCCTAGAAGTTAATTTAAAATCGAAAAAACACCCTTAATGTATCATTGGCTTCCCAAATGGGCCTTTCCAATGTCAACTTTAAGGGTGCGCTGATCTCATTAGAGTGTCTCTATTTGTACCATGGATTCAAATGGATTAACACTTCTCCAACATCACTATGGTTTTTCATAATAATCCGCTTAATTTCTCTGCTTATATCGTGACCTTGTTGAATAGTTAGACTTCCTAACACTCCCACCCTAACATCTACAAGAATATAATGACCATGTTCCCGCGCTCTGATCCGATCAATTCGTTTAACCTCAGTAATGCTAAATATAAGTTCGGCATACTCATTCATTTTTGCTTGATCGATCGTTTTATCCATTAAGATGTCTACTGCTTCTTTGGCCATATGAATCGAAAGCTTTAATACTAGAAAAGAAACGATAATTCCTGCTATAGGATCACCATACGATAATAACGTTATTTCATACTTGTCACCAAGCAAGCCTAATCCAATACCGACAACTGCAGCGATAGAAGCGTAAACATCAGCCAAGTGATCATACGCTGTTGCAATTAATCCTTTGCTATTAGCTTCTCTACCGATCCGAATGGTATATACATATAAGCCTTGCTTCCAGACGAGAGACAATAAGGCTGCAATCCAAGCAATTACACTCGCTTCTGAGGATTCGTGAAATAATGATTGGATCGCCTCATAGCCAATATATATAGCCGCTAACCCTAAAATACTGGCGACAACACCGGAAGCAATAACCTCGGCTTTACCATGTCCATAAGGGTGATCATTATCTGCAGGCTGCTTGGAAATTCGCATGGAGCTGAAAGCGGCGACCGTTGCAATTACGTCTCCCGCATTATGAATTCCGTCTGCTAATAAGACAGGACTGTGAAAAATATAACCAATAACAACTTTAATAACGGTTAAAATAGCGTTGCTTACTAAGCTAAGCCACATTGCGAAAGAAGCTTTGTTTTTCCCTGTATTCACAAATTGTCCCCCAACCATATTTATTGCACCAAGGAAACAAAAAAACCTCAGCCATTCTAGGCTGAGGTTTACTATATTCATATAAATGGTTCCTTGGGTTCGAAAAATAATTCAACAAAACAATCAACTCCATAAACAAACGTTTGATTATTTTAGCACTTTCCAACTCTTATTGCAACAAATATAACACAAATATTACGAACAAATATAACGAACAAATATACCCACATGAGTATACCGCATATATATTAGTCCATCTCTAAGTGATCATTTAAAATCCCTTACATATTGAATAAAGCCGCGATATTCGCGGCTTTCGTTCTCTTATTCTCTTAATCTTATATACCTCTATTAGTTAGAACTATTCAAAATGAGCTTCATGCCTTCAATCTTAATCTGATCCATACGAATTACCCAGCTTTTGAATGCCTCGTACGTATCATCCGTGAGATCGAACAGCCGCTTCATATCCATGATAACCTGCTTCTCATTATCATTGTAATCACCATCAGCATAAATCAGCAGTAAAATTTCTGCAAAGAAGATATGTTGAATCTGTTCGTCTTGTAAATCACCGATAATATCCGAGATTTCTCTATCTGCTGAGAAATTACAGTCCGACTCCTGCATATTCAACTCATCCAAAAAGGAATGCAGAAACCCTTTCTCTTTCTGATTTACGAACCCGTCAACATTTGCAACAAGATATGCTAGTTCAAGGAAAGCTTCTTTATGTTCTTTTTTTTGTATGAAATGCAAAAACAAAACTATCCACTCCTTAGCTTCACTTTTATCACTAATATCGTATTTGTTTCAACTAGTATTGAAATCGAAGACTTCTTAGTTCGTTATGTATTCCCCATGTTCTAGGCAGAAGGTATAATAAAGCTGTCGGGTTATAAGGCCTGACAGCTTATTTTATATGATTATTAGTAATTTTTAATAGCTCGTCCCTTATCATCGATGCTGAATTTCGCTTTTCTAACAACCGCGTCCTTCGTCATCTCCAATACTCTTGATGAAGGATTAGAAGCGTCAATAGTCGTCTTCCAGCCTTCAGTATTGACAAGCTCAAAAATTTCATTTAATTCCTTGTCTTTATAGCCATAGAAGCCGCTTAAACCAGCCCATTCCTTCAGAAGCACCTTTACTCTATGATCAAGTTTTTCTACAGGTGTTTCGCCTTTACTTCTTACTTTTACCATTAATAATTTACCCCTCTACTTGTGTAATTGCGTAGCAGTCCACTCCGTTATTTAAACTTTCGTAGATTCCTATTTCGCTTTAACCAATCCATGAATTCAAGAGCGCCAACGAACATCGCAAACAATATAAAAAGTGGAACAGACTTTTTAATTGGGATGAGATCGAACATCGGAGCAATGATTGCCGTTGCTCCTACTATAAGTATACCAAAAAGAGACAGCTTCCAACCACGTAACATTTCCGTGCTCACCTGCTTTGTTATCAAAGTGTGCTAGTTACAGTATAGTGTGAATACTCTAAGCTCGCAATAAATATCGCTTTAGCTTATTAATCGATATTTATTGACGAACTCACTCTCTCCCAATCAAAAGCTAATGAACCTTACTATGTCTGTTCAACGTGCATAGACTTGTTGCAACCCCTCCAGCTGTAATGGTCATCAAGGATAAGAAGAAAGTGTCTCCTGGAAGCAATATTTCGCCAAGACTAATGATTAGCAGATCGAATACTAATATAACGATACCGACATTTATTGGGAAAATCTTAGATATGAATTCCGCCAGCAAATCCATCCCTCCGGTAGAGCTTTCATAACGAAGCATAATCCCCATCCCTGTGCCGATAAAGAATCCGCCTACTACCGATCTTGTGAACTCCGTCCATTCGATATAATAACTAAAATAATATTGATAAGGCTCCATAAAATCGATAACATAACTTGAAAACAGCAAACCGCTTATACTTAAATACAATAAGTCTCGATTATAAAACCAGGCCAGCACAAATATCGGCACACTGCATAATATCATGATGAGCCCTATTTTAATATGGAATAAATAATTGATAATTAGAGCTATACCTATAATTCCGCCATCTAATACACCTAACGGAACTAGAAAAAAGTTAATGCCAATCGCGATTAAAATACTACCAGATATTATGGCAAAGATCTTATTTAAAGACAGCATCTCAATCATTCCTCCCAAGCGTAAACGGCTGTCGCCGTCCTTGCGGCAAAAACATTCGTTTCGCAGCGAAAAAAAAGCCTGTCTGATATATATGCAAGACCTGTCCAATGAATGAGAGATTTTCTATCTTTATAGATTGAAAAAACAAAAAGAGCCCACCATTAGATTTCCATTGGTGGGACTCCCTAATTGTATATTTCTGTTTAAATGATAAACAAATCAACAAACTCATGAACGGGTGTCTCATTGAGCTCCAGTTGATTATGGCAAAGTTTTAAAATGGCGTTTACTTGCTTTGGCGGAAAACGAGTGCTCAGACTCGACTCAAACTTTTGCTCAAGCAGAGGAATCGCTTCTCTTCGCCTTTTACGATGTCCGATCGGATACTCGACCACTATCTTCTCCGTTGCCGTTCCATCAGTGAAAAACAATTGAATCGCGTTCGAAATCGATCGTTTGTTTTCATCCATATAGTCTTGAGAGTAGCTAGTGTCCTCAATGGTGACCATCTTCCTCCGTAATTCGTCGATACGTGGATCTTGTGATGCATGATCTTCGTAATGATCTGCAGTCAACGTACCGAAGAGAAGCGCTATAGCCACCATGTACTGCAAGCAGTGATCACGATCTGCGGCATTATGGAGCGGCCCTGTCTTGTCAATGATCCTTAAAGCAGATTCATGTGTTGTGAGCTCGATTTTATCGATATCGCCAAGTCTATCTAAAAGGACAGGGTGCAGCAAAATCGCTGCTTCTACTGCTGTCTGGCCATGAAATTCTGCTGGATACGATATTTTGAACAGTACATTTTCCATTACATACGATTGAAATGGTCGGTTTTTCGTGAAAGATTTCCCTTTAAACAGAACATCGTAAAATCCCCAGTTTGGAGCAGACAAGGCAGATGAGTATCCCATTTCGCCCGTAACTGCCAGAAGCGCCAATCGAACAGCTCGGCTAGTCGCATCGCCTGCAGCCCAAGATTTTCGTGAACCCGTATTAGGAGAATGCCGATAGGTTCGGAGAGGATGACCATCGATCCAAGCGTGAGAAACGGCATTAATGATTTCCTCCCTCGATCCGCCAAGCAACTGAGTAACAACAGCAGTTGAAGCAACCTTGACGAGAATGACATGGTCGAGCCCTACTCGGTTGAAGCTGTTTTCCAGCGCAAGTATACCCTGAATTTCATGGGCTTTAATCATAGCGGTAAGCAAATCAAACATCATAATCGGCTGTTTGCCCTGTGAGACATTTCTACGACTTATATAGTCACATACTGCTAGAATGCCTCCTAGGTTATCGGAAGGATGGCCCCATTCTGCTGCAAGCCAAGTGTCGTTATAATCGAGCCATCGAATCATGCATCCTATGTTGAAAGCGGCTGTAATCGGGTCGGTTTGAAATGAGGTTCCTGGCACGCGAGAGCCGCTAGGAACGATAGTCCCTGGGACGACGGGTCCAAGCAGCTTTGTGCATGCGGGATAGCGCAAAGCCAGCATCCCGCAGCCTAACGTATCCATGAGGCACAACCTGGCGGTATCGTAAGCCTCCGTACTTTGGATATTACAATCTATTACGTAATCAGCTATTTCTACAAGCAATTCATCAGCATTCGGCTTGTCATTGCTGCTAATTGCAGACATCGTTCTTCCCATCCTTCCCTTCTCCTATCAGGATCGCATATCAATTGCAGACCAAAGCTTCAAGTCGGGACCGATGTAGTCAGCGTTAGGCCGAATTAGACGATTACTCGCACGCTGTTCGATGATATGAGCTGACCAGCCGCTTGTTCGTGAAATAACAAAGATCGGGGTAAATAACGCAGTAGGTATTCCCATCATTCTATAAGCTGACGCGCTGTAGAAATCCAGGTTAGGAAACAGCTTCTTCTCCCGCTGCATGACCTGTTCAATGCGTTCTGAAATTTGAAAGAGCTTCATTTCTTTTACGTCTTCTGAAAGTTTTCTCGACCATTTCTTTATAATATCCGAACGCGGATCAGAGACCGAATACACACGGTGGCCGAAGCCCATAATCAGCTTCTTCTGAACTAGCATTTGCATAATAGCGGCTTCCGCTATTTGAGCAGAATCAAATAACTCGATTAATGCCATTGCTGCTTCGTTTGCTCCTCCATGTAGATTGCCTCGCAGCGTTCCTACGCCGGTTGTAATTGCAGAGTAAAAATCGGACAAGGTAGAAGCTGTTACACGTGCCGCAAAAGTAGACGCATTAAACTCATGCTCCGCATATAAAATGAGTGAAACATCCAAAGCTAGCTCATGAAGCTTGCTTGGCTGACGTCCATGCAGCAAATGAAGAAAATGTCCGGCGACACTTTTGCTATCCGAAACTGTTTCTATTTTCTTACCATGCTTATGAAAGTGATACCAGTATAGAAGCAAGGATGCACTGCATGCCAGCAGCCTATCGGCAATATCAATTGGGCTATGTCCTTCTGCTTCAGGTTCAAATGCGGCTAGCGCGGATATGCCTGTTCGTATGACGTCCATAGGATGGGTGCTGCTTGGCAATTGTTCAAGTATCTTCTGCAAACCATTAGGAATCCTTCTTAAGCTTGATAGCCTGTTCCTATATTGCTCTAATTCGGTTTCATTCGGAAGCTTCCCATATATGAGTAAATAAGCGGTCTCTTCGAATGATCCGTAATTAGAAAGATCCTCTATCGAATACCCGCGATAGGTCAGTCCTTTTCCTTCCTTGCCTACAGTGGAGATCGCTGTTTGCCCAGCAATAACATCGGCTAGTCCGCCGATTTTGTTAATCGCCATCTAAGGATCTCTCCTCTCTGATCCGAACAGCTGATCCAGCTTCTGTTCATAGTCCAAATAATGAAGAAAATCATAAAGCTCTGCTCTGGTCTGCATAAGATCGATCACATTTTTCTGAGTTCCTTGCTCTCGAATCGCGCGGTAAATCTGAAGAGCAGCCGCATTCATCGCGCGGAAGGCTGATAAAGGATAAAGCGCCAGACTTACTCCCGCTTCCCTTAATTCATCTATGGTGAATAGCGGTGTCTGCCCGAACTCCGTAATGTTAGCAAGAACCGGAACCTTCACCGCATCAGCAAATCTTCTGTAATCCTCTAGGTTCATTACCGCTTCAGGGAAAATCATATCCGCTCCAGCTTCCACGCATTCACATGCTCTTTCAATTGCCGCATTCATACCTTCAACTGCCAAAGCGTCTGTACGTGCCATAATAACAAAATGTGTGTCCTTACGTGCATCAACAGCTGCTTTAATGCGGTCAACCATCTCTCCTTTACTGACTATCGCCTTATTAGGACGATGACCGCAACGTTTGGCCATTACTTGATCTTCGATATGGATACCGGCGGCCCCCGCGCGAATCATCTGATTAACTGTACGCTCAATTTGAAAGGCTCCCCCAAATCCAGTATCGGCATCGACCAACACAGGAAGCTCGGTTACGCTAGTAATTCGCCGCACATCCTCTAGGCAATCGTTTAATGTTGTAATACCGAGATCGGGCAACCCATATGAAGCGTTCGCAACACCAGCTCCTGATACATATAAAGCGCGAAAACCAACCCGCTCCGCCATCATAGCGGAATAAGCGTGAATTACACCCGTGATCTGCAGAGGCATTTCGATCTTAAGCGCATCCCGCAAATGCTTTCCGGGAGAAAATCCCATTCCGTCACCGCCTTTAAAAGTAAAGAACCATTATTTCAACAGTTGACTGCTAATTACGATACGGTGAATTTCATTAGTCCCTTCATAGATTTGCGTTACTTTGGCGTCTCTAAACAAACGTTCCACTAACAGCTCTTTGCTGCACCCATCCGCACCCAATAACCGGATAGCCTCACTAGTTACCTCAACCGCCGTATCGGAGCTAATCATTTTTGCAATAGACGCTTCCTTTGTACATGGTAATCCAACCTGTCGTAAATAAGCGGCCCGATAGACGAGCAGCCTAGCAGCCTCCACCTTTGCAATTAAATCGGCCAACCGTTCATGATGCATCAGCGGCTTGCTATTTGATTTCAAGGCTTTTACTTCATGTTGTATATGATAGTGCTGTTCTAACTGTTGAAGAGCTGCCTGAGCAATGCCAAGCGCTTGCGCTGCGATGCCAATCCGACCACCATCTAACGAGCCTTTGGCAATGGCAAAACCTTCTCCTTCAGCACCAAGCCTTTGATTTACGGGAACCTTCATTTGCTCAAAAATCAACTCGCAGGTGTTGGAACCATGAAGGCCCATTTTTTTCTCCTTCCTTCCTATCCGAAAGCCTGGTGTATTTTTATCTATAATAAATGCGGTCATTCCCCTCGCTCCTTTGGAAGGGTCAGTAACAGCAAACGTGATATAAATATCTGCGGCACCTGCATTTGTTATGAATACCTTGGACCCATTCAAAATATAATGCGCTCCATCCCGTACTGCAGATGTGCGAATAGCGGAAGCATCTGACCCAGCATGAGGCTCAGTTAAAGCAAACGCGCCTAAATACTGTCCTGAAGCTAGCTTGCTTACGTAATTTATTCGCTGTTCTTCTGTTCCATTTTGAATGATCGGAAGGGTACCTACAGACGTATGAACGGATAAAATAACTCCGACAGCGGCGCTTACTTTCGAGATCTCGTTAATGGCAAGGATATAGGATATAAAATCCGATCCCGCTCCGCCCCATTGAATCGGTATAGGAATACCCATCAGCTCGAGCTGAGCCATTCTCCTTATGAGCGCGGATGGAAACTCGTCATTCCTTTCCATAGAATGTACGGCATGGATAATCTCTGTTTCCGCAAAATGACGAACCTTACTCAGAAGCTGTTCTTGTTCCTTCGTATATCGGAGTTCCACATTCAGGCACTCCCTTCCGCAAGCCTACCCCGGAACCTCATAACTGAAAAAGCCACGTCCCGTCTTCCGCCCTAGCCAGCCGGCGTTCACATAGTTGCGCAGTAACGGACATGGCCTATATTTACTATCCCCGAAGCCCTGTTGCAGAGTTTCCATAATGGCCAAACAGGTATCGAGTCCAATAAAATCTGCGAGCGCAAGCGGCCCCATTGGATGGTTCATGCCAAGCTTAATGACCTGATCAACTGATTCAGGGCTAGCAACACCTTCATATACAGTAAATATCGCTTCATTAATCATCAGCATTAGGATACGGTTGGATACAAAGCCTGGAAAGTCCTGCACCTCAACGGCTGTTTTCCCAATTGCTTGCGTCAGCGTCATGACGCAGTCGAATGTTTCATCCGAAGTTGCTATTCCTCTAATAACTTCTACTAACGGCATGACAGGTACAGGGTTCATAAAATGCATCCCGATTACTTGCTCCGCCCTCTTCGTTGCCGAGGCTATTTCTGTGATGGATAGTGAAGATGTATTCGTCGCCAGAATCGTATGGGGCAAACAAACCTGATCCAGTGCTTTAAACAATGTTTTTTTTAATTTCATATTTTCAGGAGCAGCTTCAATAACGAGATCTGAATCCCTTGCGTTTACTAAGTCTATAGATGGCTTTATATGATCGAAAATTTTCTTCTTCTTCTCTTCCGTCAAACGGTCTTTAACAACTAACATGTTCAAGGACTTATCGATTGCGAGCAAGCCGCGGGCTACAGCCTTTTGGTCGATGTCGTAAAGATTTACCTTCAGCCCTTTTTGAGCAAGTATTTGAGTGATGCCATTGCCCATCTGTCCAGCACCAACAACCGTGATCTTATGGATTTTCACTTATACCCACCTCAGTCTCCAGCCAGCTTAACCATCCACCCGAATTAATAGAGCATCTCCCTGTGCTCCGCCGCTGCAGATCGCGGCAATACCAAGTCCTCCGCCTCGTCTCATTAGCTCATGTATTAACGTAAGCACGATTCTCGCTCCACTTGCACCAAGTGGATGCCCTAGCGCTATGGCTCCTCCATTTACGTTAACCCTCTTCGGATCCCATCCTAGTATCTTCTCGCAGGTTAGAATAACAGCCGCAAATGCTTCATTGACTTCGAATAATTGAATATCAGCGAGATTAATTCCTTCTTGCTGTATTAGCTTTCGGATCGCAAGCGCCGGTGCTGTGGCAATATAAGGAGCATCTGTCCCGATAGCCGCATGACCGATAATTCGCGCCATCGGCCTTATGCCTCTTATAGCCGCCTCATCGCTCGACATGACCACCATTACGGCGGCGCCATCATTTACACCTGGAGCATTTCCCGCCGTTATCGTGCTTCCTGTCTCCCCGATTGGACGAAGGTTGGCAAGCTTATCGGCATTCGTATCCGCTCGCGGGCATTCATCTTGTTCAATAAGCGATGAAGTAGTAGTGTATGGAACAATTTCATCGGAAAACAGCCCCTTCTGTATGGCGGAACACGCTAATGAATGACTCCGCAGCGCCCATTCATCCTGAGCTTCTCTACTGATTCCATACTCCGCTGCCACACGACTGCCATGTTCAATCATTGGAACATGAGCAAATGCACATTGTAAGCCATCATGTAGCATGAGATCGGTAAGCTCCGCATTCCCCATTCGATTGCCCCACCTTGCATTAGGGAAGGCATATGGAGCATTGCTCATACTCTCCATTCCACCCGCAAGTAGTATATTGGCATCGGAGGATCGAATGATTTGGTCCGCTAATGTAATCGCCCGAATCCCGGAGGCGCATACTTTATTAATCGTTTCCGACGGCATGCTCCAATCAAGACCAGCCAGCCTTGTTGCTTGCCGAGAAGGCAGCTGACCAGCTCCTGCCTGAAGAGCCATGCCCATAATGACACCTTCTATGCTTGCTGCATCTATCGCAGCCTTCTTGATTGCACCATTCATTGCGGCGGCACCGAGTTCAACAGCTTTTACATCCTTGAACATTCCTCCGAATTTACCGAAAGCAGTTCTTGCACCTCCAACGATGACCGACTCGCGCATCTTTCATTCAACCTCCTAAGTCATCAAGATGCGTGAAATGAAGTCCGATTTCAAGCCTCCAGTTCCGAGTTCAGTTTGCAAGCACTTGGCATCCCTCATCAAACGCTCCATACGATATTCACGCATATATCCGTATCCGCCAAACACTTGGACAGCATCTATGGTGACTGACACTGCCATGTCAGCGGCGTACTTTCTTGCTATAGCAGCCTCCTTACTGAAGGATAAGCCCTCATCCCCGCGCCATGCGGCCTGATAGCTGAGCAGCCTTGCGGCATCAATCTTAGCTGACATATCGGCTAGCTTAAACGAAATACCCTGGTTACGTCCGATTTGTATGCCAAATTGCTGGCGTTCCTTCGCATAAGCTGTGACCGCATCCAACGCCCCTTGTGCAAGACCGACCGCTTGTGCCGCCGCGCTAATGTAACCTATATCAACGAACGATCTAATAATCTCTTGTCCCTGTCCCTCTTTTCCTAATCTATTCCTTTCTAACAGCTTACAATTTTCAAGTGTCATTTCTCCTGTCATTAGGGAGCGCAGCCCCAGCTTGCTCGTTTTTGTCGTAATAGTCAGTCCTGGCACATCACTTTCGATTAGAAAAGCACTGCTGGCCCCCTTTCGTTTAGACCCTTGCAGTTCTGCATAAATGACATAATAATCCGCTGCTCCCGCGTTAATAACAAGTGAATGAGCGCCATTCAAAATATACTCGTCTCCAACGGTATGAGCAGTTATTCCGTTATCTATCTTCGATTTATCAGAATTAATGGTATCAATATTAGGAAAACAGCATCCGCCAAGCCTTGTTCCCTGTGCCGCTTGCACAAGTGTTCCCTTCTTTTGCTCCTCGCTTCCGAATTTGTAAATCGGCCACGTTGCATAAACAATATGAGCAGCTAAGACGGCAGCCGTCGATGCGCATACCTTAGATAGTTCTTCAATTAGGAGGGTATATGTTAATAAGTCGCTTTCTGCACCGCCGTAATTCTCAGGAAAAAGTACACCTGCAAAGCCTAAAGCTGCCATTCTCAAAAAGAGACTGTGGTCAAAACGCTCCTCCTCATCCCGATCATTGGCATGAATAGCGACTTCCCTCCCGGCAAAATCCCGTATGAGTGAACGAGTCAGCTCTAACTCCTTGGATATAGAAAAAAGCATCTCCCTCCTCCTCTGGTACAAAGTGGACAAAGTTCGACGGTTTCCGCGTTTAGCGTATTATATGAGTGCAGCCATATTAAAAATAACTGAATGTACGGAAATTATTAGCCTCTTTCAAATAAGGCAACAATGAAAAAACGTATTCCCCTATGTTAAGGAAATACGTTTATGTTATTTAATATTAATGTGATTAACAATAATTCTAATACGAACACTATTGTTTCAAAGGTCGACGTAGTCGTTTCTTCTTAAAATATAGGAAAGTATAAGTTTCAGGCTTATACTTCGCCTATATTTCACCGCGAAACGAGCTTATGCCGCCAGAGGACGGCACCAGCCGTTTATGCTTGCCCTATAAGTTCTGCTGGATGATTCCTTTGCCAGGCTCAAACTTAAGCAGCTTCGTCGCGATCTTGTCTATGAAAAACCGATCATGACTTACCGTAACCACCGCTCCCGGAAAATGAATCAAAGCTTGCTCCATTACCTGAATGCTTGTCAGATCAAGATGGTTCGTAGGTTCATCTAATATGATAACAGCGGCACCAGAAAGAAGGCATTTCGCCAAGGCAACACGCGCTTGCTGTCCGCCCGATAGGTTTCCGATTACTTTACTTAAGTCCACTTCCGAGAACTGCAGCATCGATAGGAACTTGTTTACTTTCTTGCGCGGTGCGTCCAGTCCTAGCCCATATATATTTACAGCATGGCTAACCGTATCATTCAGGTCGAGCTCGTCCCACATACGATTAAAATAGGCGTAGCTGACTCCTTTCCCGAACAATACGTCACCTGAATCAGGCTGCTCTTGACCTGTAAGAACCTTGATTAGAGTAGATTTACCGCTACCATTGGGACCAATAATGGCAATCCGATCTTCCTTCTGAATGTCAAAGGAGATCTCTTCAAATATAGAAAGGTCTCCAAATCCCTTACTGATTTTGCTTACTTGGCAAAGGTTGTCCGGAAAATGCAGATTCTGATAAATATCAGTAATGAGTACATTAACCGGATGCGGCTCCACACGTTTCTTCATGTCAGCAAGCTTACGGGACAACCGATCCTTTGAGGATTTCTTTTGTGATCGGGTATCGATCTCTTCCGCTTCCATAATAAGAAGCTCTTCCTCCCACTCGAATTGACGGTCAAGCTCCTTCTTGCGCAGCTTCTTCTTTCGAATGTAATCGGTATAGTTTCCGTCATATTCCTGAAAATGATAGTTTTCGATCTCTATCGTACGCGTAACGACCCTATCAATAAACTGACGATCGTGGGATACCAGAATCATGGTACCTTTGAATCGGTGCAGCCATTGCTCCAGCCAGACTAAACCATCTAGATCTAAAAAGTTAGTCGGCTCATCTAACAACACGATGTCAGGGAGTTCAATAAGCATTTTGGCAAGCGCCGCGCGGTTTCTCCAGCCTCCAGATAGCTCATCGACTGGCTGATTCCGCGAATGATTGTCAAAACCCAGCTTCGTTAAGACGGTGTCGATGTCGACCGAGACATTCCAGCCATCCAAATATTCCATCTGTTCAAATAGCTCTGCTTGCCGCTCCAACAGCTTATTTAACTCATTGTCATCTGCTTGACTGAGCTTATCCTCCATCTCCTTCAGCTCTCGTTCGATAATCGAGATATGCTCGAAGCACAATTCAAGCTCCTGTTGGACGGAGTTTGTACCAGAAAGCTCTGAAAATTGAGAGAAGTAGCTCACCTTAAGCTGCGGATCTACTTCCACCTTCCCAGCTGTTGGTTCTTCTCTTCCGATAATCAATTTGAACACGGTTGATTTCCCAGCACCGTTCCGACCAATGAGACCGATTCGCTCCCCATTACTTACCCGAAAATAAATATCTCGAAAAATCAGTGTGTCACCATACTTTTGCGTTACATTTTCCATTCGAATTACACTCACGGTTTACACCTCTAAATTCTATAATCATTGTGTAGAATAATCACATTTGTATTACTCTCTCTGTCGATGCTACAGTAATTTTCGCAACAGTCAAGAAACAAGTCTTTAAACAAAAAAAAAGCCGCATTAACTGCGACTTTAAGCTTAAGGAACATATTGCTGCACGATACGGGTTATAACTCCATTCTTCACCGTTAGATGGTAAGGGAAACTTTTAAGTTGAAGGTCATCCTCGATTTGAATGATCTCTACGAACTTTTCAAGTGAAATTTGTTCATCCCATTCGAAGTCTGCTTCTAGTATATTGCCAGTTCTATTATAAATTTGCATAAGAACGATAGCATCGTCAGCTATAGGCAAAGATTCTATTTTGCTGTCATCATTAACAATGTAGTATCCATCAGGTGGACCATCCAGCTCAGAATCTCCTTCGATCTCAAGAAACTTCTGGTTCGCCAGATCTCCTTCATACCAATCGATTTTGTCTACGGACAATACATAATGATTACCCTTCTGCTCAACATTCTCGATATACCCTGTTTCTACATTTGGCGTAATATTAACGGGTTTATATTCGCGGCTCCCCGCCAGTGCAAAGCTAAACGCGCTCAGACAAGCAATAGTGACAACTGCAACCATCGTATATTTTTTCATCGCTCTTACGCCCCTTCAGTCTGGTCTCTATTCTTATTCCGCCTACTTATATAATATAACGAATGAGGGCCAAATTAAGTTACAAAAAGGCTACAGAAACCATTAAATATTTTGTAAAGATTTTTACCATCCTTTAACCATGCTCAAACCTTCCTAAACAAGAACTTTTTAAATTGTTAACCTCTTGGAATGATGGGCATATGTTCTAGTTGGATGAGGTAAAACTTATAGTTCTTATATTTTAAAAAAATCCCTTTCGGCACACAGTGTCTTATGCTCATATGAGCATGAACGTAAGACACCGATAACCAAATAGGGATTTATCATTATTCTTCATTATTAACTAAGAACTCTAGCTTTCACAACAATTTTGCGAATGCTTTCTACAGATAAGTGGTACTTGTTCTCCAGTTCGGAGACGGTCCACCCGTTAGCATAAAATCTACAGATTTCCTGATTCCTATCTGCCAGCATCTTTCTCGTACCGCTAACCTCACCCCAGTGGGCCCGTTGATTAGTTGGCTTTGGAATATAAATTAAATCACCTTGTATATATTGCTGCAGCTCTTTCAATAAGCTAGGGGGAAGAACATCTCTTCCATTTTTGTAGTTCACGATAAAAATCCTCCTCAAATAGGATAGAACTTGCTTGCGATGTTGAAGTTGGAGCTGTTATCATTTTTCCTACCTCCTTCTTAGTTTTTGAACTTTTGGATTATTTGGATACTGAAACTAAAAAAACCGTGGATGGCTTTTCCTCCACAGGTTTCCCCTCAAACACAAACGGACTATTGTCTATTGGTTTGATGTACCATTTACTTATCATAATGAAAGCACTTACTGTTTACAAGATATATTTCAATAAATTCCCTATTATTTATAAACATGTGGGTTAGGATTTTTTTAAGGGGAGGCCTTACGGCCTCCCGGGTAAAATGGTCTCCGTCTTAAACGGAGATCACCTCATGGTTTGTAATCAAATCGATCAACTCCTTTCCAATTATTTCGTCGGCCCGACTTCTACATTGTACTTCCATTTCATGGATGAGCGAAAGTGCAAGAATATCTATAAAAGAACTTTACCAGACAGCACGCTTGCTGTATAAAAACGCTAAAGTAATCCGACCATTTTAAGCCCATATAGAATGCCGTCCTCAGTTACATCCTTAGTGACATAACGCGCGACTTGTTTGACAACATCAGGTGAATTCCCCATCGCAACACTATGGTATACACATTGAAGCATCTCAAGATCATTGATCCCATCGCCAAATGCATATATATCTTCTTCCTTAAAGCCTGTACGCTCGATAAGCGCTTGAATTCCTCTTGCTTTCGATCCGCCTGGTGGAAGCACGTCACTTCCATAATCATGCCAACGAATAAAACCAAATTCAGAGAAATTATCTTTGTAGCAGCTCTCATCCTCTTTTTTACAAAAGAGCAGACACTGATATATTTCACGGCCTTTATGATAATCATGATCTATTTCAGGCAGCTTGGCTTTCAAGGATTCACAATCTGCTTCCACATAAGCATTCAGCCCCGTGCTTGTGCGCATTTCATCAGGCGTCATAAACACCAAAGGATGATGATTATTGACAGAGATCTGTGTAAGCTCTTCCAGACGATCGGGATCAATGGCATGACTGTAAAGCACCTCTCCCTTGTAACATACATAAGAGCCATTAAAGCTAACATAGGATTCAATACCCAGAGCTTCGCTAACTTCCTTTAACATGAATGGCCCTCGACCGGTTGCGATAACTACTTCATGTCCAGCTTTTTTTAAATCAGTTATCGCCTGCTTCGTGGATGCAGGAATTTTCTTATCATGATCAACTAAAGTTCCATCTATATCAAAAAAAATAAGCTTTCTATCCAAAACTACCTCACTCCATTTCTCATAGCTGCTTAAAGCATTATCGCATAATTACTGTTCTTGCGGTGAAAGTTTCAGTCATTGATACCTTGAATTTATTTGACAAAACATTCTATGTTCGATTATGGTGAATATAAAATAAAATCATTCACATAAATATTAAAAGAAAAGGAGTTTATTCGATGCCTAAAAAATTCAACGAGCAAGAAAAACAGTGGATCAGCCAAAAATTGTTCGAAGAAGGTAAACGAAGCTTTGAAGCTGTAGGGTTAAAAAAAACAAGTGTGGAGGATTTAACGAAAGCTTCCGGAATCGCACAAGGCACCTTCTATAAGTTCTTCGGATCGAAGGAAGAGCTATTCTATCACATTCTGCTCGAGGAAGAGGCCATTATACGAAATCGACTTCTCGCTTCTCTGAATGACACAGACATTGTGACCAAAGAGAGCATTCGACAATTCCTGCTTGAATCATTTCGTTTATTAGGCGAAAGCCCATTGATCCGACAAATGTATTTGGAAGGTGAAATTTCGCAGCTCATCCGAAAGCTGCCGCAAGAGCTGCTGGATCGCAATTTCACGGAGGATACGGATGCTATGCTGCCGGTTATTCAACATTGGCAGTCAGCAGGCATTCTTATACATACACGACCTGAGCTGATTGTCAGTATGATTAGATCGCTTGTGCTCCTTTCTTTACATCAAAAAGAGATTGGTGCGAATATTTATACGGATACGATCGAATTTATGTTTGATTTGATCTCGGAAGGAATGCTAGCAAAGAGTGGTAAAGGGGTGAGCATTGATGATAATTGAGGTTGATCAACTGCGGTACGCTTATCCTGGGACAGCGAAGACAGTACTTCACGGCATCGATTTCTCCATTTCCTCTGGGGAAGTTTTTGGTTTTCTTGGACCATCTGGAGCTGGAAAAAGCACAACTCAAAAAATTGTTATCGGATCCCTCAAAAACTATACTGGCAGCGTAAAGGTTCTAGGAAATGAAATTAAGAGTACTGGTCCTGATTATTATGAACGAATCGGTGTCGCATTTGAGTTCCCTAATTTCTATAGTAAATTTACAGCTCTTGAGAATCTGAATATGTTTCGTTCCCTTTATAAAAGCAAAACGCAAGATCCAATGTGCCTATTGGAACAAGTAGGACTTGAGGATGCTGCGCACATGAAGGTGTCTCAGCTTTCTAAGGGAATGAAAATGAGACTGAACTTTTGCCGTTCGTTGCTCCATCATCCTAATATTTTATTTCTCGACGAACCAACTTCCGGACTAGATCCTGTTAACTCCAAACGAATGAAAGAGTTAATTTTGAAAGAAAAAACTGCAGGTACAACTATTGTAATCACAACACATAATATGCAAGCAGCGGAAGAGCTTTGTGACCGTGTAGCATTCATTGTAGATGGTCAGATAAAGCTCATTGACTCACCTAGAGAATTAAAACTGCGACATGGCCAAAAAAAAATACGTGTTGAATACTTGAAAGATCACGTACTTATTACGGAACATTTTCCAATGCGTGGATTGGCTGAGAACCATACGTTTATAAACCTACTGCGTAATGAACGGGTAGAAACAATACATTCATTAGAAGCCACCCTTGAGCAAATCTTTATTGATGTAACAGGGAGAACCTTAATATGAGACTACTCATGACAGTCATGCACGATATTCGCTTCCAATGGCGCCATCGGTTCTACATCGTCTATATTTTTGTTTGCTCGATCTACCTCATATTACTAAATACTATTCCTGCACAATTTAAAGAATCGGTAACATTATTGCTAACCTTTTCTGATCCGAGTGCGCTAGGGTTAATGTTGGCGGGAGGAATCGTATTGTTAGAGAAAGATCAGGGCATTCATGATAGCTTATTCGTGACCCCCATACGTTTAAGGGAATATTTGCTTGCTAAAGCGATTTCTTTGTCCATACTCTCCATCCTAGCCGCCTGGATCATTCATGGCTTCTCCATAGGCATACCGGCATATCCTTTTCATTTTACGATTGGGGTTATACTTACTTCCAGCTTATTCACTTTACTCTCCATCGGAATAGTCGTTCGGTCGCATTCAATTAACGGTTTTATTCTCTTATCGCAGCTTTATGCCCTGCCTCTTGCGCTTCCTTTACTCGATTACTTTAATATTGGGAACAGAATTCTTTACTTGATCTTCCCAACGGAAGGTACTCTTTTACTCTTAAAGTCGATCATGCACCGTGTCTCTGTAGGAGAAACCATTTATGCGATTATCATTTTATTAATTGGCAACGTTGTTGTTTATTGGTGGACTCAACAGTCCTTTAAGCGTAAAATTCTGATGAATATAGGAGAAGGCAAATGATGATGAAGTTTCAAGTATTATTAAAAAATGATATGCGGCAAATTTGGATGGACCCGATGCTTATGGCTAGCTTGTTTGGACCACTCGCCTTAATTGCTTTTGCGCGTTATATCTTTCCCCTCTTATCGAATTGGCTAGAGCAGCAATTCACCTTCTCACTATTGGATTATTCGGACTTTACTACAGCCTTTCTAATGCTTATTATCCCTCTTCTACCGGGGACGATGGCAGGATTACTCATTCTCGATGAGCGGGATGAGAACATGATCGCTTATTACACCATAACCCCTCTTACAAGAAAAGGTTATTTTGTTTATCGATTGTTTTTGCCAAGCGTCCTGTCCTTATTATTAACCTGTTTATTTTTTCTTGTATCAGGAATTGCTGAGATCCAAATCGAAAGCTTATATATATTGCTATTACTGACAATTGAGGCGCCTTGCCTAGCTCTTTTTTTAGCTGCTTTCGCTACGAATAAGGTAGAAGGCTTAGCGTTATCCAAAATTAGCGGATTGCTATTCACTGGACCCATAGTTGCTGCATTTGTACCTGTGCCATGGCAGTATTTAGGGATGTGGATCCCTACGTTTTGGCCTGCTAAAAGTTATTTGCTTGGTTTATCAGAAGAAACACTAGCATCATTTGCTGCGTTTGGAATCGGACTCATCTTTCATCTCATTTTGTTGAAAATCATGTTTCAAACATTTTTGAAGCGTATTGATTAGAAATATAAAGGCGAACCTGACCATCTCGAAGAATGAAATAGCACAATGAAGGGGATTACTCTTTATTAAGGAGTGATCTTCATGCTATTAAAAAAAACCGGGATAAGTTTAATTATTTTTATACTAATAATAGCTTCAGGATGGTTATTGGATAACTTTATTCGCCAGCAAAGGAATAGCACTGATATGCATTCACAGTCGACAAAAAAATATAATATGTTTTCATCATATGATTCTCATAATAAGTTGGAATATAATACGCCTTATCTTCCACGAGAGTATGTTAGAATAATTCATTTAAATCCGAAGGATTAATTTAAATTCTCTGTAAATACGATTTTAGTGCTGATGAACAGGCACATAAAAGAGAATTTTGTTATACTGTTAAGTATCAATTTGTTGGAGGGCTTGTGAACATGAAAATATACGTCATTTTATCTTTCAACGAGGACGGAATGGAAAATGTATATGTAGGTACGGATGAGGAAAAAGCGCTTGCGTTTAAACCTTCCGATTTTGAAAATTGTGATGCCTTATTTGTAGAGATATGGGAAGACGGGAATAAAACAGACGATTATCGGCTGGAATAAATTTCTTCATATTGGCATACAAAAAACCACGATCCATTCGGAGAGACCACTGAAGAATTATGCGTTTTGTATCCAAAGAATGCGGAGTCTGCGCTCCTGTGACCGATTTTTGTGTCCTAATCTTCCGAGCTCTGCAAATTCTCCAGGTCGTCCGCAGCTGTCTCTTTGAGCACAAAAAAAAACTCCCTGGATTTAAGGAGACCTAAGTAGTAACAAAAATTCCAGATATATCGGTAGTGGATTTATTAGAATACTCATATTAACCGAATTGCTTCAGTCGGTGATAGAAGCTAATTCGACAATGAAGAGTTCCTCAATCTTTCATTGGAACATAATATGAGCTTACCTAGTGTTAGCTACCGCTTGAATGATGTTTTCTTTGAACTATCGAACACTTGGCTTATTGACATATTGTCTTGCAAAATTCCAGCGGATTGATTAACATCTTCTACTATCGTCATTAAGCTTTTATCGATCTGTTTTAATTCATTAATCAAATAACTTTCGGTCTCGTCAACAGCAAAAAATGTAATAGGTAAACTTTAGAAATGATCCCCTATTTCTTCCTTGTTGTTCGTTCAGTTGTTCATTTATGCGTGCCAGCCCTTTAGCGGGAAAAGGCAGCCAATAAAAATATTAGCTGCCTTTTCATATTATATTATAAATAAATTTAACATCTTTACCTCTCAAGCAAAAGAGACCTCAAGGCGGTTTACGCCTTGAGGTCCTTCTTCATTAAGTGTTATTTCACATCATGCAATAGGTGTACCGTTTTTAACAGGTTCATCTGGTTTTAATAATACCACGTCACCTTCTTCTGGTGTACCGCCGATTACTAATACCTCCGATTTAAAGCCTGCAATACTTCTTACTGGAAAATTCATTACTGCGATGACTTGTCGTCCAACCAGTTCTTCTGATTCATATCTTTGGGTAATCTGAGCAGATGAGCGTTTAATACCAAACTCTCCAAAATCTATTTCTAATTTTATTGCCGGTTTTCGGGCTTCCGGAAACGGCTCTGCTTTAATTACTGTACCAACACGGATATCTAACTTCATAAAATCCTCAATTGTAATCACGTTTGCTGCCTCCATTTTTTACAGTTACGCTAATTTCACGAACTAATATCTTTATCCTTGCTTACTCTTCGCGATAGAAAATCATGTATTATGTCTCCTAAAGCAGTCTGATTGTCTAGCCATGGGTAATGTCCGGCTATAGGAATCAACTTGAACTCGCTGTTAGGTAATACATTCGCAAGCTCCTTCGAGTACTTATATGGCCGAGGGTCTACATCACCATGGATTATTAGTGATGGGCCTGTATAGTTAGAAATAGCTTCTGTGAAATCTATATTTTCCAACTTTTTGATTGACCTCATTGTTTACAAACATACCATCCACTCGCGGTAGCATTTCATATTTATCTTGATTATATATATCTGCTCTCAAACTGAGCTCACGTATTCGGTCTTTCGTCCGTTTATGTTCAACATCATCACTTAATTTCCCTATTATTGAGCGTAAATAAGTGTATTCTTCTCTATTTTCAACACTCATATTTTGGAGTCTATTTGCCCGATATTCATTGTGCCAGGCGGGATTAACTCCTGTTCCCGACATATAAATTAATGCCTTAACGCTTGAACTATATTTGATCGCATATGCTAAAGCCAATGACGCACCCCAAGAATGTCCACAAACAATCCAGCTGTCCAAACCTAAATGAATCCTTAGCTGTTCCAGATCTTCAATAAATGTCTCAACATCATAGGGGCCTTTCTTCTCAGACCTCCAGCTTCCTCGCTGCTCATATCGAATTACCTGATAACGATCATTTAGCAAGTCATCTACAGGTTCTAGATAATCGTAAGCTCCCGGACCTCCATGTATTAGCACTAAAGGGATGCCCTGACCTTGAGTTGTATGCCAGAGACATACTCCATTTATTTTCGAGACATTCTCTTGCATGTAACTCCTCCTATTGTGTAGAGACTCTACTCTAAGAGACGACCATTATCATTCCATTGTCCATACATTATATTTATACGGGTTTGTTCTATAAACTTTGTCAATCGATTATAATACAGCTTTTCATCATTCTGCACAGACTGGATATTGTCGATCTTGATTCTAACATACAGTTCTGGCAAAGCTATAAAATTCTGATAAAGTACTTCATCTTTACGCAATTCCTCCATGATAGCTTCATGAATTATAAAAGATTCGGCATTCATATCAGGCAACACTTTTCTTCCTGCTTCTGTCATTAATCCTAATTTATCTAATCGTCTAACACGTTCTTTATTTAGCTCTGTCCAGTTACTCCTTTTTCTCCTGGGTGAAAATCGTTGTCCCGTTTGAGTATCATCCAATTTCTTTTTGGTGCTATCAATCCAGCCAAAACAAAGGGCTTCTTCAACAAAATCTATATAATTGACTGAATGATTTATAGTTGATACTAACCAACAATAATCTTCAGTACTATGATTGTCGATTAGCCAAATTCGCCAATCTTGTCGTGTGTGAGCTTGTACTATTTTATCTATTACCATACGCTGGTCACTCCTTACTAAAATAATTATTATCGGTTCTCAATAACTATTATAAGCAACCATTACAGACACCTGTATGTCCGTGTTCTATTTACTCCTAAATCAAAATCAAGTCTTAGCCCAGTAAAATGCTACAATATCGGTTCATTGCTCATTACGTTCCCAGCGTTCTCGACTTAAGTAAAAATATAATAGCTGATCTCTTAATTCAGGTTCCTTTTCGAAATGAAGCTTTTCAAGTAACTTAATTGATCTATCATTTCCTTGTTTCGCAGTAGCCTCTATTATATTCAAACCCATATGGTTGAATCCAAATTCAATTACAGGTTTCAATGCTTCTTGCATATATCCTTTTCCCCAGTGTTCCTTAGCTAGATCAAAACCAATTTCTGCTCTTGGCAGTAGTTCTCCTTGAATCCAGCAATGGAAACCACAAGTTCCAATGAATTGAAAATCAGTTTTACTAAATATTCCCCAGCGGCAGCCCGTATCTTCAATATGAAATCTAATTATTTCTTCAGCCTCGTTTAAATCTTTACAAGGACTTATATCCATAAATTTTGTAACATTTTCATCCGAAAAATGCTTAAAAACAGCTTCAGAGTCATCTAATGTCAAAGTAGAAAGCTTCAATCTATCTGTCTCTATTTCAGGAAATTTATAATTAGATTTAGTCAATTGGTGTAATTTCTCCTTACCTAAAGTATAATCAAACCTTTTCCGGATAATTTTATAAACATCCTCTTATTAATTCAAGAGTATACTTATTTATAATAATTCTTTACCTAGATAGTAGCTACCTATGATAAACTTAAATTATTAAAATTTACCAATACGCATTGAAGGGTGAGGGACGGGTCATTAATGATATCGATCACCAGACGTTGAAGCTAGACAAAAATAAAAAAGTAGCAAATCAAGATGCAGCTATGTTTGTCAAGAATCAGGTTAATGATAATAAGACAGTCATAAACCAAATTACTCTGAATGAGGATAAGACGATGGTACTTCAGAGCACTTTGATTGTGGAAGGTCAGATCGTGCATGAAGTTAAAGTTAACGCACTGGAAGTGGATGTAAATGCCGATAGCGGTATGTTCGAATCTCCGGATGGTCGTCATGCAGGAAAAGTAGTCGAGCTTAAGTAAGGTATTACGGGTCATTAACGGCTTGTCGTTAGTGGCCCTATTAATCTATTTAGGTGAGGATGAATCTAAATGAAATTGCTAGAAAATTTTGTTATTTGTTTATTTTTAATTATTTTTGTGACAGCCTGTGCAAAAGAACCGACAACGGGAATTGATAAGATCAGCTCTATCACGGATGGTCAGACACCACAAAGGCCTGAGAAGGCTGTCACGACTACGAATATGCTAGTTGTTGAGAATCCTTCGGATAGCATGGACAGAGGTAAACACGAATATGACTCCACAGTGGTAGGGGCAATTGTTGTTGATCCGAAATTCTATACAAATCAATCATTTTCACGTGGAGACGTTGTTTATTTTAAAACACCTGCGTTCAAGAATGAAAAAAATCCAAAAATGAAACCAGCTGAGTTTAATATAACAAGAGTAATAGGGCTACCAGGAGAAAAAGTGAAGATTGAACTTGGCCAAATATACGTAGACGGCAAGCTGTTGGATACGTTTTATGGAAGAGCCCAATCTAAAGGCATGGATCGTGCGTCTTATGAAAAAAACAAAGACAAACTGCTGAATGGGGAATCGTTGAAGGAGTTCTTTGATACCAATCTGAAAGAGGTTACTGTCCCTGAAAACCATGTTTTTGTGTTGGGCGATACTTGGTGGCGAAGCGTAGATAGTCAGTTATTTGGGCCGTTGTCTGCTTCCGAAATTAAAGGGAGGGTAGTTGGTTATGAGAAGTGAATTGGTAGCCACCCCCATTTCTAAGAACCTAAATCTAGTCAATTAGCGCAAAAAATAAATAAAATTACGACTAAAATCTGATGTCAGCCCTTTTACTTTGTATGAGTAACATGATGGTACTTTTCCGCCATCAGATGCGCTGCCAAGAACACGCGAATAGAGCCCCTCCTCCTTTTGGTCTTAGTTGATAGGAAAATACGACTTCTGAGGAAGCCGTGCTATTGCCGAGACGAAGAGCAATCAGCGGAGAGATACTTTCTGAATCGTCAAGGATAAAGCCTACCGGTGTCTTTGACGCTGGCGTTTACCACGCCGCTTCCAAGATAAACTTTCCGATACGCAAAGAAAACCGTCCGAAAGTTAAAGCTTTCGGACGGTTTTTTCGTTCCGCATACGATTTCAAACACCACGGGACGCAAGTCCTGCTGGTTTCTACTTTTATCGTCAATTCGCCATGATCAGCTTTGCAAGAAGCGTCAAATCGGCGGAGGATAGCACGCCATTTCCATCCAGGTCGGCCGGCTTCAAATTCGGATCCCCGTTGCCTTTGCCGAGGTTAAAGGAAGCGATCGACAAATCGCCGACGGACACTTTGCCGTCCCGGTTTACGTCCCCAGGAATAACCCGTTCAACGAGAATGTCCATCGAGGCCGGAGAAGCCTCGCTTTCTTTTCCCTGTGCATCGCCCAGCATTACTTTCAATACCGTAATATTCGCTGTATCCGTCACTTGAATGTTTTTGGCTTTGAATGTAATCGCGATTATGTCGCCATCACCGGTAAACCCGCAGCATGTTCCCTGGCTCGCTACAAAGATCCGTAGCTTTCCTTCTGCTTGCTTAACGGCTCTGACAATGCCGATGCCATCCCTTAAAGGCTGAACCGACACATATTTCAGCAATTCCGGATCGTAATTTACGATAATGTCTTGAGCGTATACGCTATCCGTTACTCCCTTTAACCCATACCGTACCGTAAACTCTTCTCCCGGGCTTACCGCCCCGGCGCCGGTTAACGTCGATTCCGCAGTTGTGCCGGAATTACCGCTCTGCACCGTTACGGGAACTGCCGCCGACAAATGTCCGTAAGCTGCCGTGATGACCGTCGAGCCGGCCGACAAGCCGATTACTTTACCCGCAGCATCCACGCCGGCGATAAGCGGACTGCCGCTTGCATATTCGGCCAACGCCGTCACATCCTGAGTCGTGCCGTCGGACAGAAGAGCCGTAACTGTCAATTGATGCTCGCTGCCCGCCTCAATCGGAGAGGAAAGTCCGCTAATCTGCAGCGAGCGCACGCCGACTGCCTGAACGGTCAATTCATAAACGGCGGTTTGCCCGCCATAGGATGCCGTAATCGATGCCGTCCCTGCGCTCAAAGCCGTTACAAGCCCGTAGCGTGATACGGCGGCAACGGCATTGTCGCTGCTCGTATATTGAACGTCTGCAGTGACGTTTCTTTCCACACCGTTCCCGTATACAGCCGCCGCCGACAATTGAACCCGCTCCCCTCTAATAAGCGGCGCGGAAGAAGCTTCAAGCCGAAGCGATTGAACGTCTTCCCCGTCCTCCTTCTCCGAAAGCGAAACGATGCTGTAAGGCGCAATGGTGACCGTCGCCTCCCCGGCAGACGATCCAGCTGCGTCGGCTCCCGCGGAATGCCGCGCAAATTCGCCGCTGCTGCGAACGGCAAACGTGCGGCTGCCGACTCCGGTCAGCTTCACTTGCCGCGTTTCAGTCGCGGAATTGTTGATCAGAACAATTTCCATTCTGCCGTCCGGCTTCTCGAACGCAGTCACGTACAGGTCGGCTGCAGACGAAGCATCGCGCTGCGATCCTAGCATGACCGAGCCCGGAGGAGCAGCATCGTAGAAATGCTTCAGCATATCGTATACCGGGTACCATGTCCTGCCGTTGTAGTTGTATATGACCAAGCCGCCGCTATCCGTCGCGGAATAGGCGAAATACTGCAGCAAATTTGCTTTGCTGTATGTCAGCGAATCATAGATGGCTACCGCATTTTTCATGGCGCGCGACCATTTGTCTTTGTCCGTAACGATGATCTGATCTTCCTGTTCGCCGACATGCAGCTTGACGCCATAAGCGCGGGACGCTTCCTCGTAACGCTGAAGCCCGGCGACTGAACGCTCGTAAGCATGAAAAGAAATGCCGCCGAAAAGTCTTTCGCCCTCCGGATTCGCATAAGCGTCCTCGAACAGGACGCTCTCGACATACTGCGCGGCGGAAATGGTCGCCGAGTTCGTATCCCCCGCCAAATACTCCGTAAAGTAGCCGTTCGCTTCCAGCTTCCGTTTCAGCTTCTCCGTTAGCGACGCATAACGAGCCGGCGTAATGCCGTTAATGTAGACGCCGCCGCCGTTCGGCTCGTTAGCGACCGCAACATAATCGAAGGTTACGCCATAATGCTCGCGCGCATACAGCATATAGCTGGCCATGCTTTCCGCATATTCGTCGTCCATATCGGCCGGAAGCGTCATTTGGGCGCCGGACCAGTTGTATTCGGGCGGCTTGCCGACCATCCAGTTCGGAAAGCGCCAGGATCCGAGCGTCAGCTTGACGCCCCTGTTGTAAAGCATTTGCAAGGCGAGCAGCTCCTGATGCACGTCCCCTTTGTCGCCGGCCTGGAATTCGCTCCAGTCGAAGGCTTGCGGGTCGTCATCGTCGTTCGCCTGCTCCATCAAATACCAATAACTGCGTACGCGTATATTTGTCGTTTTCAATTCGTCGAGCATCTTGCTCATATAATTCGGATCGTTTGCCGCAAACAATGGCAGGAACTGCGGATAAATATTGCCGCCCCAGCCTTCGATCGTCTGGTATCGGACATTTGTATCGATATGCACGGTCTCCGTGCTAGCCCCTGCGCTCTCGTAAACTTCAACTTCGAATATGCGCGCGATCGTATCGTACCTGCTGCCGTCCGTAACATAGACGCGCAGCTTCTGCGTCTCTACGGGCACAAACGACAAATCGTTGTACTGCCCGAGCTTGCCGTCCATCGTATTGCCAGTGACTGCCGCTGCAGTCTCCCACCCGGAGCCGTTCCAGTATTGAATCTCGAAATCGACGAGCTGCCAGCCCGGCGAGGTCATATTTCCGCTCCACAGCCGGACTCGATCGATACTAACGGAACCGCTCCATTCAAGCTGCAGCCATTGCGGGAGCTTCGGCGTGCCTTCCGGAGGCATGGCGTACCATTTGGAGCTCCATCTGCTCGTATTGCTGTCCTTGATCCCGTCCACGGCTTTGTCGGGTGTATCCTCCGTCCCATATGTACTGGCCGTAACGGTTGCATTCATCGCGATATTTGCGCCTCCGGCCGCTTCAGCCGGAAGGCCACCCCACGGCGATGGGGCAAACAAGCCGAGCAACAGAGCCGCAATGAGGACGAAAATAGTTGAAGATCTACTCTTTTTCATCTTATAACCTCCGATATGTTTTCGATTTCCGACATGAAAGAAAACGCTTACTTTAACCTGGAAAGAAACGGCTCGGCCTTCGTCCGGCGAAGCGAGCCTATTTCTCCGAGCCAGTATGCAGCAGCGCTACTTTTTATCGCCGAATTTTAACTTGTACTGGTCGGTCCCCTTCCAAATCAGACGGCTCGGTTTGTCGCGCCTGATGGCAGCAGGAACGGCTTCTAGCGAACCTGCGCTTCGAATTGTTCTCTCCCCCTTCGTTCTGATTAGCCGGCTACGAACAGCTTAATCCGGAACAGGGCGGCAGAACAGGTTCAATCGTTGTCGTCGGCGGATATTCCCTAAAACCACGCCGTATCAAGCTTTTCTCGGTTCACCGGACATTTTGTGCTCTCCGAAATCCGGGGCTGAATAAAAAATGACCGCCCATCCGGGCGGAATCGGCCTTGCACATATCCTGTTGCAATTCCTCCATTCGGGGGGTAGAACCGGAAGTTGTACTACCTTCTTCCTCTATACTTACTATCAAGCCATAAGTTAATAAACAATAAAAGGGAACCCAACAAAGAAAGAACTATGATAATAAGAAATAAAGTACCCGGATAATAATATGAAAACTCAATCAATGTCATTTGCTTATTTCTACTAATATAGTTGAGTAATAATACAACTGCTACACAAATACCCGCCAAAATCCAATAGGTATTTATACTTTTCATTATCAGGAACTTGTATATGTTAATCTCTCAAAATTCATTTGGCTCTTTTCTAGGTTTAATATCAATCCACATACTCAAAAGACAAACCACAATTACACATGACAGCAGCCACCAATCACTCATTTCATTTTTCAATATCCCATACGAACCTGTTCACTCACTCTGCGGCCAACTCCGCTCGCGTTGTCGAACACCAGCCGACTGGGCACTCCGCCAATTCGCCTGAAGATGTCCTGCAAACCATGCGTCACGCACTCCGCCGTTTCCGTCGTAGAAATCCGCTTCCCCAAAGTCTTCTTGTGCTTCGCCTAGCGGCCATTCCAGCTCTAATTTACCTTCTTGATGATGATAATCTCGCAAGCTTTTCACATATCGCTGGACTAAGGGATACGAAGCATCGTATTCGGGTCGCTCTTGGGTAAGCCGGTTATGGATTCGCTTAGCTGTATGGCGCTGCTTATAACGGTTCTTCCGATCTTCCTCTAACCATTCCCGAATTAACGGTTTGAACGGATCCAATTTCGATGGCAACTACACACTTGCCTTTGGTTCCTTTTTCTCAAAAGCCTCCACTGCCATATACTTACTCCCCGTCCCCGCACCTTTCGCTTCTCTCTACGAATAGGCTACAGGAGTCTTCTATTTCCCTCTATACCCCCACGATTTATTGGGGTATTTCTGCATGATTTTTTTGGGGAAACACCTTTGATTTTTCGGGGTATTAAGTGAAATGATGAAAAGTCATATTATTTGTTCAACCTGCGCCGACTGACCAATTCCCGCTATCGCCTTCTACAGATAAGTTGCATCAGATCCTCTGAACAGGCTAATTGTGCCGCTCGATATAAGCAGGATAAGGCCGTCCGCTAATCAAGCTCTCGCCGTCCGTAAATCGTTCGGGGCGGTCCTGCAGTTTTGCGATCAGTTTCCTTCTACAGCTTCCCTGTAATTCTCGGAATCGATTACATTCCGGCACTCTTGTGGATCTGTTCGAAGATCGAAAAACTGCTCTTCTCCACTCCGTACAAACCAAATGTATTTTTCGATCCCGTCCGTCAACGTATGGTGAGGTTGAAAGCTTACGGTTCCCTCTCCATGCTCTATGTGGACGTAGGGACGCCAGGAAATCTCCTCTTCACGCATTAACGGAAGCAAGCTTGATCCTTCGACCGTATTCGGAATCTCTACTCCTGACAAGTCCAATATCGTGGGCATGATATCTTCGAGTGATACGGGCTTGCTAATGACCTGACCTTTCCTTATTCCGTAACGGGGCGGAGCAGAAATGAAAAATGGAACGCGGACCGACGGTTCGTAAGGAACGCTTTTGCGAAAGAGATAGTGATCCCCCAACATTTCGCCATGATCACTTGTAAAAATGATGATGGTGTTATCCGCTCCATCCGCTTCGACGCTTTTAAGCAGACGCGAAAGTTGATCGTCGATATGATTAATTAAGCCGTAATACGCGGACCTGCATGAAAGCAGCTCTTCACCTGACAGGCATACTTCGGCCGAATCGGCCGGACTTCCCTTTCCCCCGGTTGCAGGTGCTTTAGCCCATTCGCCAATCACTGGTTCCGGAACACCCGTTCTCATAAATCGTTCCATATAAAATGCAGGCGGTATTAACGGCGGATGCGGCGCAAGAAAGGAGACGGTCAAGAAATACGGACACGAAGGATCACGATTTTGTAAAAATCGCTGCGCCTCATTTACGGTCCAGTTCGTATAGTGCAAAGATTCATCATGAGGCCATGGTCTGGCTGTCCTGTCGTTGTGCATGACGCCAGTTGCATAATAGTGTCCGGAAGGCTCATAGGAGATGTAAGATAACCTCTCGTTCAACCATTCGCAGTAATCCGGATAGCTTACGGTATGATCGTAACCGTATCTTTTGTTCTGAGGAAATTGGTGCATATCTCTTCCGACCAAATATGTGTGATATCCAACATTTTTCAGCGCCGTCGGCAAGGATATCGATGCATCCCACTCCGCTTGTTGATAATATCCGACAATGCCGTGCGTATCGGGGTATTGTCCCGACAATAACGACCGCCTGGCCGGGATGCAGACAGGACATGTCGAATAACACCTGTCAAAACGTACCCCTTGTGCGGCGATGCTGTCCATATTAGGTGTCAACAGCACGGGATGTCCTTCAATGCTCAAACAATCGCCGCGCTGCTGATCAGTCATGATTAGCAAAATATTCGGTCTCATTATCAAGATCTCTCTCCTTTCTTCCCGCCGTTAGCCTCGAATCATACCTTCTCGCTCGCAGCCCCGGCGTTCGTCTGCTGATCCAGCGTCAAGTTGACGACATCGGCCAGCCCCAAGAAAATGTTCAGCGCAGTATCGGATGGAGCATATATCCAAGGTTGCAGCGAGACGCCTTCGCGGTGCAAATTCAGTTCGTTCTGTACCATTTCGTATGTTGTGCGGAAATGGAAATGTTCCATACATTCAGCATTTTCGCCTTCCCGACTCAACCGATCGATGCTTGCTTGGATCCGGCAGCGAGCTTCCAACAGCTTCCAGCGCCAGCCTTGCCTTGCCCATTCTTCCATTTGTCCACTAATCTCATCGGCTTGCATTACCAACCGTTCTGCGGTCTCTCCGGATTCCCCTCCTAGGATGAGGTCCTCTAATCTATAAATAAATCGGTCTGCCTGCCGCTCCGTCCCGGCTCCAAAATAGTATCTGCAGTACTCTTGCACGATCTGTTCAATTTCCTCATCACCATACCACATTATTTGCGACCAAATCACTTTGTTCATATCTTCATAGATACCTTCCGAATAAGGAAATGCTCCAATGATACTATCGCTTAATTCCGCATATTCGGCGGCGAAACGACGCGGGGCCGGGTTGCCTCCTTTTCCTCCCCAGGGCACAGAGTCGAACATGCTGATTTCCGGAAACAGCACGAGAGGATGACGCTTCGGTATGACTCTGTCTTTCTGTTTCCATCTTTTCGCTTCGACCGCCCCAGCCAAAATGTATTTGAACCACGACGTCTCCCGCTCGCTTTCTTCCTCCAAAAACTTGAAGAATGCAGCGTCCTCTCCGGTCTGATGCCCATCAAACCACCAAGCGCTTATGTTGACCGTCATGCCGGGCAAGTGCCGCGCCCCTATCGACGCGATTTCTCGGTTCAGTCCCATGAAAGTAGCAGGCCAAGGTGTACACTTCGAACAGTTGCAGCCACCTTGATCGTAAGGCCATAACCATAATGAATCGATAGGCGGCATTTGGGAGAATAAAAGTTCCTTGTTGCTTAAAATCATCTCTCTGCCATCAGGCTGAGACGGACATATATCCGTGTCGAATCCTCCGAACTCGCGGTCTCTAGCGCGCAGTGGGTGGTAATCCGTTTCGTCGAAACTGTTTTTGCTAAGCATCGCGCGTCCGGTTCCTACCTGTCCTTTAAATCCTTCGTTAGCGATCGCGATTCGGCCTACCCTCATGCCAACGTCACGTGCGAACGTTTCGAAATGCGCAAGACGTGAAAGCATCGGCAGTCCTTCCTCCAGTGAGCGGTAATGAGAAATGTCGAACCATACGAGCAATTCGTTGATTCCCCACAAGGCTAACTCTCCCAAATATTCTCTAACGTCATCCAGCTCCGCTTGGCAATACCAGTTTCCGAAGTGTGTGGCAAAATAGATACCGCGTATGGATTTGTCCGGACGAGAGACGATATCCATTTGCGGTATATGCATCGATCCGGCCGAAAACACGATTTGACGAAGCAGCTTGCCTATTCCGTACAGAACACCATGCGGCGTATGAGCGGCAACATAAACAGTCTTATTTGCGCCGCCCTGAATGATAAATCCTTCATCTCCCAAGTCGGCGGGTAGGCGCATTTCCCCATTCGCGCAAAGCTTTCCGATATGAGCGCAGCTTTCCGGAGTTCCTGCGATGATGGTTCTGCCTTCCGTATATCGTTCACCTTCCTGAAGGACAGAAATGTCAATTCCGGCACGATGATGCGATCGCTCAGCGAACAACTGCGCCGCTTTACGCTCCAGTTTCGTAGCTTCCGAGCCTATTATGATGGAAAATGTCATGCTCCCCCTCCTTTACGTCTCGTCTCTTTCACAATATGTCTAGTAAAGATTGCGTATCGCGCAGCAAGTAACCTGCTGCCTCAGCGTTAATGTGCTTGCCGTTCTGCGCCTTCACTTCATTTAGGAACGCTTGCAAATTACCGTGCTCCAGTTTCTTGGTCAAACTGTTGGCAATACCGTTATTGTCGATCCATCCGTTATCCGTAAACGCAGCCACCAACGCTTTAAGCGAGCTCAAACTTGCCGTCGTCTCGAAGTTTACGCTTGCGGTTCCCATATTTCCGGAAAAGTCTTGTGCAATTACCGTCAAAGAATGAGGACCGAGTGGCAAGGTATAAAGCTTGATTAACGTTCCTTCTTGTACGGGGTTACCGTCAAGCATCACGGTTATTTTCGACGGGTCGACTCCGGATCCGGTATCGGAGATGCTGAACATCGGAAGCAAGCTATCCGAATCATTGTAGTTTCCGTTAACAGGCGCATTTATCGTAATGGAAGACACCGTCGTATCGCGAACATAGACCGTACGGGTAACTGTTCGGGCAACCAAATGGTTAGAATCCGCCGCATTGTAAAATAGGTTATACGTCCCGATAGCATCAGTAAGGACGGTACCGAAAACTTTTACTTGATCAGTCAAATCGGTTCCGAATTGGTCCTTCGCCTGAAAGCCCGGTTCGACAAAAGGAACGTTCATTTCAACATACATCGGATTATCGCCAGCCAATGTTATGATCGGACTCTTCGTCGTGCTGCCGGAATATGTTATCGACGGGTCCCAAAGCGTAAGATCGTAAGAGGTTTCCTCATTACAGTTTACAACGAAGCGGATCAAGTCCCCTTTATTCACAACCAAGTCCAAGTCATGCGCCGATCCGGTAAAATCGGTTACCAGCCGCGACCATATCAACTCGCCGTTTTTCAAAATGCTAACGTTTACGCCATTGCCTAATTCCGCATCGCGCTTTTTCGCCGTTCCCTTGATGGCAATCGTACCGTTCTCGGGTGCTTCCCAAGTCCTCACGGAGTCCATGTTCTCGGAAGGATGCTGCCAATTGTCACCGACGTACATGAGAGGAGCGCTTCCTTCCCAAAGCCCGAAATCCGCATTCCAGGTCAGAGCGGAATATACGGCGCCGTCATATTGCTCGTATCGCCATTGGTTGTTCCCTTGAACGCTCGAATAATCCGCCGATGCCGCATAAACGGGCAAAGCCTCTTCCTCCCAGCTTCCTTCGGAAGGATGCACAACTTCTTCAATAAACGGACTCCAGCTTGTACGTGTATTGGAAGGACTGCCATTGGCATGCACAACAAAGTAAAACCGATCTCCACTTTTAACATCAAGCTCAATATCATGGGCAAGTCCCATCACGCTTGTAATCGGATACGGTCCCCATAACGGAATGTCGTTTTTCATAATGCTTACTTCCACACCATCCTCGAAGGAAGAAGCCGCATTCTTAGCCGTACCGGTTATTCTAATACGTCCATCCGAAAGGGAAATCCATTTGCGTACGGAATCGAGACCGTTCGAAGCACTCTGCCAATCATCTGCAATCGATAGTGCATTCGTGCTTCCCTGCCATACCTCCTGGCCGGTGTCCCATTGCATATCCGTATACCCGCTGCCGTCAAATTGTTGATAATACCACCCGTTCTCGCCTTGAATGCCATGGAATTGCGTCGATGCGTTATGAGTAACATTTCCGTTCGGGAGCTTCACCACATTTCCAAAAATATTGTAACTGCCTGACGGCCACGCTTCGGTTGCTTTCGGGTTACGGTCGAGTATCATATTGAGCTTCTGATCCGGATACGCTTTAATAATCGTATTGCCGGATATCGTCCCCCCATTGTCCGCATTGAATTGATGGACAAGGAACGCCGCATGCAAGCCGTCATCTTTGATTCCGTTATTTTCGAACAGATTGTCGATTAAACTCGTATTCACGTTATCCATGCCGCCGGACCACAGCGGATTCCGATAGTACATGACAGCTTCGTCTTCGTTATCGTGGATATAACTGTTTTTGACGGTGACATTTTTGTTCAGCCCTTCAAAATCGATTCCAACCCCATCCGGAGAATTTGGAGATACCGTATGCCCGACCTCTACATCATCAGCAACAAAATGATGCACCGCGTTAAACTGTAGTCCGGCAGTTCCCCACACCATACCATGCAAACCGGAACGCAAGATGCGGCTGTTAGTCAGTGAGCCTTGCGGCTGTCCTGGCCCGGGGTAATTGTAGTTGATACCGGTGAGCAGGATTCCTTCCCTGTATGAATCCAAAGCTGTAATCGAATCGATCGTGAGGTTGTCGGCATGCCTGATTTCCAGCGGGCCGTCCGTACGTTCGATTAAGTTGTTCTTCACGGTTACGTTCTGCAGCCGCTCGCCCGATTGAAGGAACGTGTAAATCCCGACCGAATACGGCATAACCTGCAGCTCGACATCCCTGTTGTCCGCGGCGGGATACGGGGTTAACGGCCATTTCGTAATGTCATGAATATAGCAATCTTCGATCCAAAGACCATCCCGGGTTCCCGGCGCATCATTGACGTATACGATGCCGCTTCTGGAATTTGCAATCTCGATTCCTAGTATTTTCCATCCAGCTGTACTGCTCAATTTAACGGCATAAAGCAAGCCATTGTTGGCGGCACTTAATGGATCCGATGCTGGAATTTCGTCGGGCGAAGCGTATGGCGAAATAATCGGTCGCTCTCCTGAACCATAGGCTGATAACTTGATCCAGTCCGAAGACGATCCACTGCCATGAAGATAAAGGGTTTCTCCCGACCATGTATCGCCTCTCTTTAGCAGAATTGAATCTCCGGGACCGAACGAAACGGAAGATATTTGGGTCAATGATTTCCAAGGCGTGGAAGGACTTAGACCGCTGCTGGAGTCGTTTCCTTCTGAGCTACTTACATAGTAGATTTGCGGGATAGTCGGTATCGAGACCAGCTCTTCGCCCGCACTTTTTGCTTCCGCATAAGCGTTCGATCCTAGCGGTAATACCAGGAGAAAGACAAATACTTGCAGGATTATCTTCCGTTTATTGATGTTCAAATTCATCCATTTTCCCATACGTTACACTTCCTTGGCATCAATTTGTTTTCACAAAAACGGGGAGAAATGAGCTTGGCGCCCTACCCTCCCTTTCAAATAAAATCATTTCAGTTTGTCCATCGTTTCTTTCACATACTGCTGTGCTTTGGCGTACCCGACTGCGTTCAGCTCGCTGTTCATTTGGGTCCATCCGACATCGAGCGCAATCTCGCCACTGACGATCATAACCGTATACTTCTCCATAATATCGGTCATTTTCTTACTGGTTTCCCCAAACTCGACTGGGAAGTCTAATACGTTGGAGACATCCGACATGATCAGATTTTTGTTGATAAAGACATCCTGTCTATCCGCAATTTCACGGTTTTTGTTAAACGTGTTGTTGCTTAACGCTTCCAGCTTGTTTCATTTAAATTGGTACAAGCTGCCGAAATATTGACCGAACTTGTATAGCCCTGATAATTCTCCGCCGATCGAATCGAACGTATTTTGCGGCTCTTTTCCCCTGTTTTCCAGATTTGCCACGATGTTGTCTCCGTCTTTTTTATAATGGACGCCTTCAATGCCAAAATAGGTCAAGTTTCTTCCTTCCGGACTGTAGAGGTAATTTTTGTTCCATTCCGGTTTCACACCAAAGCCGGCAAAGATGATGTTAAAGCAATCCCTGATTTTGGAGCCAGTCAATCCCACGGTATCCTTCTTATTATTGCCGTCAGGATCGCCTTCCGTAAACGCTTTCAACATCGCCGTAAATTCCTCGATATTGGTAGGCTCTTTCAGGTTCAACTTGTCCAGCCAATCCTTGCGGTAATAAATGGCGTGATTGTTTGCTTGAGTAACGACAGGAACAAAGTAATAATGGCCATTTTGATGCTGACTATGAGCTTGTTCGCATCCTTTGAAAAAACTCCGCTGCCGATCGTGTCCATGTTGTCCAAAATGAGAAACTCGAACAAAATGATTTGAATTAACAAGAGTCTGAGCAGACTAATTTTCAACGTATTCCATGTTACCGTTCGGAAATAAGGATCTGTAAACAGCTTGTCGAAATGCTTGGTTCCAACCCACGGACCCCCCCTTTCTTTTTTTAGACTATTGTCTATAGAAAGAGTATAAGGAATGCTTGCTCAGAGAAATATACAGCAGTTTTTTTATTTTGTATCTTTTTTTTGGTTATTGTGAAAACGGGATAAATAGGGGCGCCGCCCTTATTTACAACAGCTTCTTTAACATCGAATTCCCCACCTGCACTTCACCTCCCGTCTCTCAAGAAATCGTTTACAAAAAAAGTATAACACCAGTTCCGGATGCGGAAAGCGAATGATAAAACCCACACGTCAGGTTAAGATCGTCTGAAGGTGGGTTCAACAAATTATGAAATTATTATCGTTCGTTACCAGCGAATGCGGAACGTTTCATACGATAGAGGTTCGGGTACACTTGCTTCGGTCAATGTAATGCGCTGCCCGCCGCCTGCGTGTGCGGATATCGTACAGGATGCAGCCGTCCACTCCCCGTTTCGTTCCAGCCTTTCGAATACCCGTATGCTCCGCTCGTCGGTCAGCCATACATCAACCGTGGAATAACGCTCCATGGCAAAGTGACATAAGCCCATCATTGCTTCATCCCCAGCTTCGCCGCATCCCTCCCACCAAATCGGGTACATCTCGAGCACGTTTTCGATCATCGCAGGACAATCTCCCTGAGAGAGAAATGCGATTACCTGCTGCATAAGCCATTGCCTGCCCCTTTCTTTCATCGGCAGTCCCATATGCGTCATAACCGCCACGCGGTATGGAAATTCCGCCACTGCTACGCCGCTCGAAAGCGCCACGCCTTCAGTATCGTATAGACAGGACCACATTTCCGCTCCTTCCATAGCTTTAACGGTATAAGCGGTTTGGTAGGTGACATGCCAACGAACGGCCAGATTTTTCCCACGCAACCACTCGGGAGCCCTATCGGTCAAAATACGCTCCGTCTGCACCTTTGACTTGAACGGTTCCTTTATGACGCGAATCGGACAATCGCGAAGCAGCCCCATCTCTTGCAGCCGAATGTATGCTTCAGGGGCAAGTATGGCTCCTCGCTCAAGCATTTCTCGAAGATCTACTATGCTGTACAGTTCGGGAACACTTCCGGTCAGAATAACGAGAGATGCGTCGGTTGGTGCCTGAGGGATGCCAAGTCTCGCCAGATTATGATTCCACTGCGGGATGAACAATTCGGATCCGAGTTCCCCGAGCTCCGCCAAGTTAGGTGGAAACGGCATAGAGGCGCCGCGTCTCCGTTTGCCGGTAGCTGTTTGCGCTACTTGACGCAAGTAAGGCTTGACCGACGGCACCGTCATGGCGACATTGCCGGATATGTCATGCAAACCAAGAAAGCTGTCATGGATACTAAGTGTCATAAGCCCGTTAGTAGAAATCGTGTTCAAATACATTTCGAGCGCGAGCACTTGCGCCGATTTCAATCCGGGCACGAATGGATAGTTTTCGATTTCACTGCAAAGACGTACAGGTACCGTCAACATGGCGGGTAGTGGATCAGCGACCTGAATTACCTTATCAAGCAGGTCAAGCGGCCGCTCGTCGCGATAAAATCCGCCTCCTGTACGCAGCCACGGAACTCGACCGTCCCCTTGTAGCGCTTGAAGCTCCTCGTTCAGTTTCCTACCGCTGAAATAGTTATAGAATACTGGGGGGATCATGATCCCCAGTGCAATATCCGGATTTGCGTCCTTAACGGCACCTTGCAGCAGCTTTGCCAAACCGACGAGGGACTCGCCTTGGACTTCGAACCATTGGCGTCGGATATCACGTTGAGGGTCTCGATGGGCAAGCAGCAGACCGATCAGTTCTTCGCGTCCATAGCTTTGGCCGGCTTGGCGCGCAAACTGTTCAAGATGAAGGGGGCAGAAGCATTGCAGCGTTTCCGCACCTTCTCGTCCATATAGCCGAAAATCGTCATCGATCCATATCGACTCGATGTCCAATCCCTCGGCGTAAAGTCTGAACGACTGGACTATATATTGTTGGAATAATGGATCAAGCGGACAGGCACAGCCCTGCACAGCTTTGCCGAACCCGTCTACTATTGGTTGAAAATGTCCCATTCCGGCGGCCGGCTTCGCTTCACCGTGGCCTAGCGTTACAAAAAAATTAAGCATCGGTATCATACCGCGTCTGCGAACTTCGGCAAAGCGTTCCCTAAGCAGTGCCACTCTCTGCGGCAGTTCTTCAAGCGGCGGGTGCGGCGGCATTTCACCGTGCGCGTTGAAAGCCATAATAGCGTCGGCACCTGTCTTTTCGGCGAAATCGAGAGCTTCGTTCCATAGCGATTCATTTTCCAGCAGCGTCCAGCCGGGACGATAAATATATTGCACACGATCTTCTTGATGCCGGTTGTTATTTTCTTTAACCCGCCTGTCATTCCTTCCAGTCATGTTAATCCGCCTTCCTATGTGCCTGATACAGGCGTATTCGAATGCTTCGTTATCAATCCACTTCCTGCTTTAGGAGTATATCGATGCTTATCCGTTTCTAACAATCAAACTGACAGGACGCATCAGACCATAGGGCTTTACAAAATAGCCCGGATCGTCACGGCTCCCTTCGCGCTGAAAGAACGTCCAGTCCACCCATGGATTGTGCGTGCCGATCTGATGGAAGGGGCCAAGTAACTTTCGGAGACTGCCAGCCAACTCGATTTCGATCCCGTTCATTCCAGATAGCAGATATTCGGTTATGTCGATGCCGTCCGCTGAACGCCATGGAATATGTCCTGCGCATCGGCCATTGATTCTTACTTCTACTGTAACGGCCTCCCAATTTCCGAGCTCTAGTATGACCCGGCAACCTTTTGCTTGCTCAATCAATCAACGCTGTTTACAAAGTCGTACCGATACATCATATTTCCGGGATAATGCAAATACCCTTGCAGCGTCCAATCACCGACCGCCGCGGAAGAATGATTCGAGGCCATTTCTGGTCTATGAACCAACCGTCCTGACGATATTCTACAAGGTCGCCGTTCAAGTGGATATGTAAGGGTTGGTAGACGTCAAGCGCTAGCCATACGTCCCCATTCGGTATTTCATCGACCTCAAATGAGAATACCCATTCGACGGGTATTCCATCATGCGTATGTGCAACGTCGGCCCAGCGGTACCTTTGGGACTGGCCGTTATAATGGTTCTCCCGCATCCCGAAACGTTCGCGTATCTTCTTCTGTGCTTGCCATACTTGTAACTCCCCGCTCGGTTGTTCCTCTCCGACCCGATAGGTACAGAAATCCAAAAGCAGCGCATTAGGCATCGTCCGGTCAAAAGCACATAAATTGGGCAGCGTAAAGAGTGCCATTTGCTGCTCATGTGGCAGCCGATGGGAAAATCTCGCTTCAGCCAGCAGCGGTGCAATTTCCCGACGGACTATATAAAGCCGCGAAGCGGCAGGCCCGAACGTGGCCAAGAAACGGATATTGCCGTCCGTTCGATTCACCCCGACCCTCGCATGGTTGCCGGTAAACGGACCCCATTCCTCCACGTCGCCGTCCATCTGTAGGATGATTTCAGCCTCGTATCCACGAGTACGGTCATGATTGACGATGAACAAAGCATGGCAATTGTCATACTCCTTGAGTAGATAAAGTAACTCTGGTATTTCGAAGCCATGCTGTTCGCGTAGCGATACGCTGCGATCCTGGATCGTTTCAAGTGCCAAGACACATTCGCGTATCGTACCGACAGAACGAAAATTCGCATGCTCTGATAAAATGCCCAGCTTTTCCGATCGCTCTCCATTTACACGAAACGGGAGGGGCTCTACCGCAATCACCGTCCCTCCAGCATCCAGAAAACTAATCAACAAAGACAGCGTAGAATCGACCAGATTGGAAAGCATGGGAAGCACAACTATCCGGTAGCCGGCGTGCTTGACGAACAGCTGACTTTCGAGAATGAAAGCATCACCCGCCATAATGAGCTCGTCACCGAAGTCAAAATCGCTGGTTTAATAACTCTTTTATGAAGGTGAATAAGTTAGCCTCATATTCGTTGGCTTTCTGCAGACTCGGATCCATCCATTCCAAATAGCGGTATGGATCCGAGCCAACCGACGTCCATAAGCTCGATGCCGGGTGAACGACCAAAATGTCGCGTACGGCAGCCCCTCCGCTTAATACGGACGAAAGCGCGAAAAATAATCCTCTGTCACCTGATTGTATTTCCACCATGGCGATGAGTCGTTGAAGTTTGGCGGGAAATCACGTTTTCTACAGCCTGTCAGGCTATAAAGAGACAAGTGCTGACAACGGAGCGAGACGCCCAAAACAAACTGCCAGTCACCCACCCATTTCTGCCCTTCGAACGTGAAATCCCAGCCGCTGCAGCCGTACATTTCTGACAGCACATGCTTCCTGCGGTACTGATTGGCCACGCTAGTACACTGCTTGACCGTTAGCCATTCCACAGTCTTTTCCTCAAGCAGATCGATACCAGGAATCCTGAAAACGAGGAATGTCCCCTCCGTTTCCAAAGGCAACTCGTTGATCCGGCACACCTGTCTTAGCACGCTTCCTTCGATACTGGCGGAGAAGATCGCCAGTACATCGTCGTCCTGAGGCATAGCATCCTGATATACTTCGAGCGTGATAGCCTTACGCCACCTTGCCGACACACCAGGCCTCCAGCCCCACCTGATGGAAAATGGTCTTCATCGTATAACCAGGCATGCATACCCATTCTCTTCGCCGCTTCAACCACAACCGCTACGCAGGATATCCAATCCTCGCCCATATACTCGGTTTCAAGTCCTTCCCGGGAATGCATGAAAAACCCGCCCATACCATGGCTTTTCATTTCTTCCGCCTGTCTGACCAGTTCGTTGACTTCAAGCTTATCGTTCCATGCCCAGAATGGGATCAACCGGAATTCTGTCGATGGATTCTGAAACCCAGTACGCAGGCTATTCCACGTTTTGTAAGTCTCTTTCTTTGCTCCCCCCCCCCGTCTTTAGTTTATATGTCAAGTATAAGGAAAGCTCTTACCAAGAAATATGCTGCCGTTTTTTTATTTTGTGTCGTTATTTTAGGAAGTTGGGTACGATTTCTAATTTGTGGATCAAAAAGCTAGGTTCGCACCTTGACATTCCTCATGGCAACTGGTTATGAACAAGTACGGAGTGTTGATGCGGCTTTAGCTAGCAACTGAGCGGCAAAAAAGAAGGAGTTAAGAAATAAGGCCGCCGATCCGAGTCGGCAGCCTAATAATGAAACAAAAGTTTCCGTTAGAATTCCCGTGAAACGATTAATAAAAAAACGAGCGCCTGTTGTCGGGATAGACATTGCCCAGCAGATGCATGTTGCACGCGCTGTAAACTTTCGTGGCATCATTATCGGAGACTACTTATCTTTTTCTAATCACGAGAAGGGGTTTGATTATTAAGATGAATTGAAAAAAGTGCTCAGTTAACTTCCTACAATTTTTGATTTGCAAGAGGTTAAGCCCAAAGATGTTGAAGAATTCATTCCTTATGTATTAGGCGATATGAAGTACGAAAAACGAAGTCATCAATGAAAAACTTAATGTATTTACATTTGATCAGATAGTGGGTTATATAGAGACATCAGTTGATTTGGGGATACTGCATATTAAACCGATACTTACTTAATATAATTTTCTAGGATCTAAATCTCAGAACGAATCCAGTTGAAAATCGGACCTTTTCTAAACCCAGACCTTTGGGCAAGTTTGTGCATGTTTTCATATTTCGTCCACAGCATAAACCAGCGGAACCCATAAGATAGCATTTGCCGACTTACTATCATCAAAGCAGCCTGTCCTAATCGGCAGCCCATATATTTTTCAAAAACCTCTATCCATTCAATATCTGCCATTCCTTTATGTCTTAATCCAAGCGCCAGTGAAGAAGGAAACCATATATCCACTTCACATGTTTTCGATTCTCCTTCGTAAATATTTAAATGTGCTGTTAAGTTATCATTATTGTATTCAAAAGAATACGTCATTTCTGAAGGCAGATCTTTTTCGACTATTTTACCGTCTAACCAGTAACTTTGCCATTTACAATCATCAGTTATTAGGAATCCATTGTTGGAAATGGCATGAATAAGATGGGGCCAGCAATCAGGAATACCCTGCCATCCAATCCCAAAACAATTTCTTATAGCAAAGTCAATGCCAGAGTAGCCTCTCTCCACAACAAGAAGCTTTATTCTTGAAATGAAATCATTAATTTCCTTTTGATAATTCGCGTCACCAAAAAGCCAATTGACTGATACATAGTTACCGTTAACAGGATAAGTTGATCGACGATCGACTGGAAACGTAATTTGTGCGCTTGCTACTACGATCCCCCTTTTAACCCCAACAAACACCTCATGCATATGCTCAAAGCATCCGAACCATATTTCATTTGTATGATTTGGTGCATTAATAATTGAACGAATCTCATCATCCGATGGAACATAAAAAGGAGGTATCTGGCGAACATGGTTTCGAATCATATCAAAGACTTGATTTTCATAATACGGTCTTAAATTTATTACTTCCACCATGTTTTCTCTCCTTAATGTTCCTCTAATTGTCCCTACACAAGGCCTACAAATTTAATGCTTACGTTTAAGCAAACTCAATTAATTTTATATCGATTTCTGCTATTGCCCCTATTTCCGAAATACCATCCCATAAAATCATCTTTTCAGCCTCATCATTTTCTACAAAATTAACGACATGATCCAATTGACCAGAATATAGAGCGCCATACTCCATTCTTTTTGGTCCGTGAAAACTTGGCTGGAGATCAAATTTCATTAATCCCTTGAACACAACATGATGAGCAATTTGGTTGGTTTCTTCAAAAAGCTCTCTAATCACGCACTCCCTAGTAGATTCCCCCTCCTCAATTACTCCACCAGGTAATTCCCAGCTCTTTCTCCATTTGTTTAACATGAAAAGATACTTGTCTTGACAAGTGACAACAATTAATGAATGTGTTAATGGCGCATCCAGTGAGAAATTTTCAATTTCATCCTCTGCAATCGGAAAGAACTCTAGAAAAATGTTACCTTTAGCATCCGTTACTATTGCCATATTTTGTACCTCCATTTCTAATTGTTCATTTATTAACTCTTCCATTCAGGTTTAACGATCTTTAGAGATAATTGAGATGAAGATAAGTTTAAATTTGATACGTATAGTAATCCTGTGCATGCTCTACTTTGAACCCAACTGATTCATACAAACCTAAAGCATGGTCATTTTTCGTTTCGACTTCCAAATGTACCGAATACCCTGCCGAACTTTGATCTCTTATAATTCGTCGTAATACTTTTCTGCCAATGCCTTTACCTTGCTGCTCTGGTAAAATAGAAAAGCCATAGATCCAAGCTTGCCCATCTTCTCGATATAAACGAATTTTCCCAACCGTTTCTTCGTTCACAACAATCATGAACATATCGGTGTCTTTATCCCCGTCGACCATAGTTTCCATAGCTAGAGCATCTTCTTCGTTCAGGCCGAACGCTGTAACCGACAAACGCACTCGCATGTCAAAATCATCCGCTCTTGCTTGTCGCAGAATAATACCATCAACATCTTCAAGTAACCTATCTTGCCACTTCATTTGATGTTCTGAAAATGAATACTCAGCACCTTGTTTATTCAAAAAAGCTTTTGCTGAATCAGATCGCGCGGGCGCATTCAATAAGATTTTCTTGTAGCCATTTTGTTTGACTATGTCCATTCCTTGCTTAAATAATCGTTGAAAATGTCCCTTCCTTCTTTCACTTGGCTTCACCATGCCGCATACTTCGACTGTAGAACCGAAAGCATACAAACCTAAGAACGCTACAAGTTCGTCATTTTCATAATGAAGAAAGTCTAGCTGGTCTGAGTCACGTTTTCGCAACATTTCCCAGTTTAATTTCAACTGTACATGATCATGCATTTCGCACTCTTTCTGAAGTTGTTCAATATCCTGCAGTTGTTGAATCGATAACATAATTGCCTCCTTTTAGTACGAATTTTTTATGTTTGAGTTAAAGACAAGGTCAATTTGTTCTCTATCATAATCAAGGATCCAATGATTATATTTCGTATATAAGTCTTTCAAATCTTCCTTCGAGCTACCGACTATATCTAGTCCCCGACTATCGTAAAAATGAAATATGGTGTGTCTTGTCGTATTAACGAAAAATATAGAACTGTTGCTAAATAAGAATTTCATAACTTTTATATCAGATACCTTGCACTGTAAAACATAGCGATATTTTTCCCAGCCTTCATTATCTTCAAGTATAGGAACGGTTTTACAACTAAGATTGCGGAGAAGCTTGGTGTTTTTCAAAGAATGCCTAAAGGCATTTATTTTTGCTTTTTTGATGTATTTCCTATTGATATAAAAATATAGCATTATAAATATATCATCATTTTCATGATGAGTTTCTTTGAATAATCTAGTTGAACGATAATGAACCTGTTCAAAGTATACTTCGTCACTAACCTCAGGGTTTGGGTTTCCTATTTCAAATCGCAAGCCTACGTCAGCATTATAAAATAAAGGTTTATCAACCTCTAGGTTAGGAAAATGTTGTTCGAGATATTTATCAAGTAAGAGATTAGCATTCATGTTGCCCCTCCTGGTTTCAGTTATCTTGCCAGCCTTACATCCATCACAATCCGAGAATCTATCTAAAGATCGTTCAATCTTTATTTAAGCAGCCAATTCGTCCAATGCTCCCATACTCTTGAACGCAAAGCTTTTCCATGTCCTACTCCATCAACTAAAAGTAATTCACTTTGAGTTGCCCCAATACTTTTAAGCGTTTAATAAAAGGCTTCTGTATGATACGAACGAATTGTCTTATCATCCTGACCATGGACCAGTAGCAACTTACGATTGGATAGCTTTTCAATATATGAAGACGGATTTAATACACTATTACCCTCCAAGAAATCATTCCATTCCATTTCATCCAACCCTCGAAATACATTTTCATGACATCTCTTTAAATATGGATAAAGTGTAGTTAAATCATCTTCAGGCTGTGTTGGGTCACTATTTTGTTGCATTGGTTCAAGCAACGGACAAAATGAAACTGCAGAATCCGCTAAGTCTGTCAATGCAAGAGCACAAACTGCCACTCCCCCACCATAACTATTACCCACCAAAACGAGACGATTAATTGACCAGCGAATCTCTTTTTCAGTTAATAAATCTTTTGCTTTGCCGCTCGAAAGTAGTTCTAATCCTAACTTTATACCTTCAATAGAGCTTGAAGGACTAAACTTCCCATAACTCTGCCAACTTCCTGGATACCTAGCTTGTAAAATGCTAAATCCTGCATTAGAAAGAGGTGCAGCTATGTCTTCTGCAATAGGGGTATTTGGCAAACCTGGGCACCATACAATTCCGACCCCATTAGATTTATCAGGCTGTGGCAAAAATAAGTCCCCAAGAATATCACCATTACGAATAAATGCCTGCATGTCATACCCCCAATTCATCTGTAGGAACCACGTTTCCTTTAAAGCTTCATAAACAATAAATTTTTATGGTCTTTTGAAAGCTTCAACAAATTGAAGTTATCGCCTTTTAAATCGGTTTTGATCCTATGGAATTCGTTCCAAGCCAAATCCAAGGTACATTATCCGAGCTAACTCCATTCTTGTAACAGATATTTATATACCATTGAACTATTTCCCCCTCAGCATCAAACATTGTTGTCACAGAATGGTTCTTATCCGTAGGGAATTGTTGCAACCATAAATAGCCGTCATCACTAATGCAAATATTTCTATCGAGATAATTAACATATAGCGGTTCTTCAACTTTGACTATTTTATTTAGTGTTATATATCCTTCAAAAAAAGGCTGTCGATCTCGTAGCAGTCGACAGCCTTTTCCTGATGTTTATTAAGCTCATCTGTCCCTTTAGTTCAGTGAAATGAAGTGAATTACTCTTCAGGTTTATCTATGTAACCAAAAGACACTCTTGAGGGCAAAACTGTATCTTTTAATCGTTCATACTCATTAATGATATCTGGAACGTTCTCTGATGTATGAATTATACCGTCTATTATAGATTTTAATATTGATAAGTCCTTTTCATCTAATATTGATAACTTTTCTATAGAAAATGTTAAAGTTACCATTTCCTTCGACACAAACATCACTTCAATCGTATTGATCGAAAATTACTCTTTTTATTCTGATTCAACTAATACTATCCCCATCTCTTCTAACTGATTAGCGTCAAATCCACTTAAATGATCTGAAGAAACCCATTCAAAATTAACTAAACCAAGCCTTTGAGCTATTAGATATGCCGGCGGGTTTTCATAGTCTATTTTGCTATCCTTAAAATCGAAGATTTGCCTAAGATCATCAATGGAATGGCCTTGCTGTATAACCAATTCTTCCAACACTTCGAGATCGAATAGTTTCTTCTCTATAACAAGTTCTTCTCCTGCCCAATTCGCTTCATAATCAAACACAAGCTCATCTTTATTGTATATTTTTAATGTCCACATATGGTCTTCAAGAAAGACGTAATACACTAGTATTCCAGGATTCATATCGCTTAATATTTCGTCTACATTTCTTCCTCTATATTCAACTACAAAGGTTACCCAACCATTCGTTTCTTCATAAACATACCCCGTCATATCAGCATTATGAAGGAGATTTACTGCTTTTGTCTGATCAAAAGTTTTAAGATTAAAGCTTTCACTAAATTCGCTCATGCAAATCAACCTCTTTCTAATTATAATCAGTTATTTAAAATTAATCCCATTATAAATCTTGAGATAAACGTATCATATCTACTACTTGTATACCATTTTCAAAAATTTCTTCAATGTAATGTCTAATGAAAAAGTCCCTGTCAATTCCAGATATTCTAAATCCACATTTCTGATAGAGAGCAAGTTGTACTACACTTGAATTTCCAGTACCGATTTCAATCGTTTTAAAACCAGACAACTTTGCATTTTGAATGGCATGGTTAACTAATTGTTTCCCTATTCCTTTGCCTTGGTGCTTTTCATCAACTGCTATATTTACAATTTCAACTGTCTCAGGTCTGGTCGGTAGTAAAACATATACACCTATTGTCTTATTACCCAATTCAGCAATGTAGCATTGACCTCTATTGATATATTCTTCTACAAGTTTCTGGGAAGGGTCCGCTAATAAAAGCAGTTCCATTGGAGGCAATTCATCTGCAATTAACTTACGTATTTCCATATATAACTCCTTACGTTAAATAGTTACTTTATTAAGAGTAAATAGCTCTAACTCTTGATAAACATCCTCTGCGTTACAGTCGGGGTTCAACTTTTGAATCATCTCTGTCGTAATAGGGACACCAGCATAAATGTTTGCAACAATATCTAATGATGGCGTTAATTCAATATAATCTTTAGAGAAATCCACAAAATCCTCCGCCGTATGTAAAATTGTTCCTAACAAAAAATCAGAACCATCTGCTTCTCCCTCAGGAATCTCAACTACCCCTTTCTGTTCGAAACACCTTCATATATTCCTGGCCATATTTCATGCTCGTCACGTACGTGTGGACTTAATTCAGATTCATGATCAAAACCTTTTAATATGGTTCCTTGAGGAGCGCGTCTTATACGGATACTAAAGCATAGGGCATAATCCTAATAGATTCATTCTTGTTTATCACTAAGACCATTACCTATTCTAAGCTAACTTGAAGCCATATTATTTTTGAAATAATTTGATATAATACCAATACTGTCCCATTGAAAGTTTACCTAATTAATATTCCTTCTTTTTTCAGCCACTTCTATTTTATCAAAAATACTGTAAATGAGTGAGTGATTCATGAGCAATCAGTTAAAAGATCTACGTACGCATAGCAATGATCTCGCAAAGTTCTTCAACAACCTAGAGATGAGAGACCCTGATACCGATGGTCAGAAGCGGATGAAAGGTTGGAAGTTGCTTCTGGTATAGAGAGGATCTCTTTTAATCTATCATCATTTGATAAGGGATACGGTTGGTATGTCTATTCAAATGTTAATCATCTCATTCTTCAGTAACACTAAGTTAATGTTTAACTATGATTCGTTTGGTGATCTTGATTTTGGTGAACCCGATCGCTAGCCTGAATGAAGTATCCGTGGTTCTCGACACTTGTCGTAATGCCATATTGAGCCGCATAATCGGCAATTCGTCTGCACGCTTCAGCTAGCTGGGGCAGTTCTTCAGTAAAATGCTTCATGGAGATACCGGTTACATAAGCTACATCATGGCGCAACAATTTCACGCCAAGTTGAGCTGCAATATCAACCTCCTTCATCACCTGCGTGATTTCCATTTCATATTCCGTTTCGTTCTTCCCTGCAAATCCGGCACCATTCGCATAGTTGGAAATTTTCCGGATTTGCTTCAATCGCATCCGCCATAGTCCATAAAGATTTCCGATCCATCGCCATCGGCTTCTCAAGTACAATATGCTTTCCATGACGTGCAGCCAGTACGGTTTGCTCCGCACGAACTCCCGGAGTAGAGCATAGCACGACTGCATCGACATTCGGGTCCTGAACCGCATCTTTGAAATCGATGAACACACGGGCATCGATGGACAGCCCGGCTAGCTTTTGCTTGGCGTGTTCCATGTTTTGACTGACAACTCCGTAAACCTCTGCATCCTTGTGAGCATGATTCGCTTTTAGATATTCCCCCGTCACCCATCCGGTGCCGATTTTTACTTTGAAAGTACCTGGAATCATGGTTTGTAAATACCTAAATCTCCCCTTGAGGTAAACAAGTGTTGTGTTGATGTCATCAAAAGTGCCTAGATAGATTGAAACCGCTACCATTATGATTAAGATGTACGACCTTATTAATATAGCACTACAAAATTCTAAGAGGGGAATGATCTGTCAAGCAAGGGCAGGACCACAAAACACATAGGAGAGGTGTAGTATCAATGGTCAGATATCGGCTTAGTACATTAGCACTTATTGGTTTGCTTGTTTTCGTTATGTTTTCTTTTCCACCCCAAGCGCACGCTTCGAACAACGAGATCGCTTTTAACTTCGCAGATATACCTAGCAATGGTAAAAAGATTACGAATAAATTTTCGGATATAAATGTATGGGATTACAATCCCCTATGGCTCAGCGATCCCGTTGGCAAACCATTAGATCTTTTTTCAACACAGTATCCCTTTATCAAAAACGTGCAGTTGATGTCAGCCACAGGAGGCAATGATCAACGGGAGTTGTTCGTAGACCCTCAGGACCGCAATATATTAACGGATTACAAATTTGATTCCCTTATCACAGCTGCTCATCATATTGTGGACCAGGGACTGAAACCTTTTATCAAAACAGGATCCGTCCCTCAGAAGTTCAGTACAAATCCACATATAAGCGTATTTGCCACAAATGACAGACCTCCGGACGATTATAACCAATATTATGATTTTATTAATGCCCTTGCCGACTCATTGGTTACAGAATTCGGAATTGATGAAGTGAAAACATGGACATGGGGCGTATTGACGGAATATGAAAACGGAGATTGGTTCATAACAAGCTACGGTACTCCTGAAAGCGCGAAAATCGCCTACTTCAAGCTGTACGATTATTCCGTAGCAGCTCTGGAGGCATCGATTGGTGCTGGTAATTTGAAAGTAGGCGCACATTCCATGACTGTAGCTGATGGGTTATGGGACGAACGGGAGTTTATCGATCATGTCGCAAGTGGGGTCAATTACAAAACTGGACAAATCGGGACGCAAATCGATTATTTGTCTGCCTCCTTCTACGACACAGCTCCGGGAGCTTACAGTTCTCGATCGATCGTGCAAACGATCAATACTTTGCGAGAACGTGCCATCGCCAATGGACTCACAAATCTTCAATATGGAATAGATGAGGGACGAATTCTGATCGGTCCGGACGGCAAACAGCTAAGAAGCCGTATCGTTCCTCACAGTTACCAAGGTTCTGCCGATGCCATGCTTTTCAAAACGATGGTTGATCATAATATCGATTATCTAAGCAACTGGGCATTGGACACGAGTACCTATTGGGGAGGCGTTCCGTTCGTATCCACCCATATCGCCAATTTGGCGTATCGAATGGTCGGTGACTACAATGTAAAGTCGGTAGTTTCGAATGATCCTGCTGATACTTCCAACGACGTCGATGGAATTGGAGGCTACAACCCGGACACAAATGCGATTCATTTAATGCTCTATAATCATAATGCCGATATGAATGCAACTTCCAGCGAAACTCCAACTGTTACGTTGCACAATGTTGCACCAGTCTCTGGCAGCACAGTTACGGTGAAACAGTGGATCGTTGATGACGAACATGCAAACTTTTGGCCTACATGGCGTGCGGATGCGGCCAATAGGGGGCTGAAGCCAGACTCATTTTCCTATTATTCCGAGTATTCTGCAGAGATTCCCTATAATCTCGATCCCGACGATTTGGATTATTGGTATTCCAGGGAAAGCGCTTATAAAGCGTTAGCCACCTTATCTCCAACAACTACTACTGCAACCGTAAATGGCAACAGCATCACGTTTACTCCTACGCTTGCGCATCACGGCGTCGTCTTTTATGAAATTACCAATGTCAAAAGTATCGACGGTTCTAACGCTGTAGATCCAGGAGTAGTAGATGTTGATGTTATTGATCATTTAAATAACTGGATGAAAACAAGCTCACATTCAAATTGGCTTCGGTTCGATACAACGAACGCAGGGTTATTGGAGGATGCCAGCCGGGTGATGCGTATAATCAATTTACCTCAAGAAGAATACGCGCAGTCGGTTACTTACAGCTATCCGAATATTGCTCATTTCCAAGTCACCGGTCTATTTTTCACTTCCGACGAACCGTCGATTCATGATTTCAAATTTTACACCTCATCAGACGGCCTAAACTGGAATGAGCAGACGCAGTGGGACCATAAGGACACGTTGATTAATTCAAACTCATCGACCAAGCGAGTTTATGAGGTCGGGGCACCAGCCGGAGTAAATCATCTCAAAATTGAGTTCCCTGCACAAGGCAACCTTTTTTACAATCCCAACCTGAGCAAGGTGACCATCCGTTCTGTAAAACCCTTGTTGTTAAAGACGATAACACTTCCTGGGGGCATCAAAGATAGTGCTTATAGTACTACACTCGCAGTATCGGGAGGGATTGGAGGTTATACCTGGAATATAGCCAGCGGTTTGCTTCCCCAAGGATTGACGCTCGACACCGTCACTGGGGTTGTATACGGAACCCCGACTCAAGCTGGCTCCTACACATTCACGGCTCAGGTTACAGATGGAGCAGGTACGACGTCGAGTCAGGAATTGACCTTAACCATAGATCCAACACCAACTCCTACTTCCAATACCAATGCCAATTTACCAACGGATACTACGGATGTGAAGGATGGGATCAACGGCGTAACGCTTAGCAGTCGTTCAGCAGCGGTTACTTCGACAACGCAGGACGGTAAAAGTGTTATTCAGATGCTGATGCATTCTGGCGCGCTTACTAAAGCATTTGATTTATTGAAGGATAAGGACCCAGGGAAGCAAATCGTGACCATCGAGGTGGAGAAAGCGAATACCATTCGTAGAGTAGGAATTCCAGCTCCCATACTCGTTGCTGCGGCAAAGATGACTCCCCAAGCAATCCTTTCGATTAAAGCTGATAATGCTACTTATGACTTGCCAGTAAATCTTCCAGTTTTAGTTTCGTTATTGCAGCAGTTTGGCAGCGAATTAAAAAACACAATCGTCTATATCACGATGGAAACCGTAACAGGTGCCTCCAAGCAGCAAATTATCGACAAAGTAAAAGCATCGGGCCCAGCTCTCGTGGGAGATATTCTCGAATTCACGATTACCATGGAAAGAAACGGAAGTAAGGAAATCCAAAAAACACTCTCCGACTTTGATGATATGTACGTAAGCAGAAGCATTGTAATTGCCGAAAAGATGGATCCCACCAGAGCAACGGGTGTATTGATTGATACAGTAACCGGTGAAGTGTCCTTCGTTCCTTCTGTTTTTAAAACAACAACAAACGGAGTAACGGTAGTGAACATTCTGAGAACTGGCAATAGTATGTACGGGGTTGTCCAAAACGATAAATCGTTTAACGATTTACAGGATCATTGGGCGAAATCCGATGTAGAGATGCTTGCCTCTAAGCTTATTGTTCAGGGAACGACGGATTCAAGCTTTGCACCCGAGCACAATGTTACCCGGGCGGAATTCATCGCTATGATGACTAGAGCATTGGGGCTGGATGAAAAATCGTTACGTGTTAATGAGTTTAGTGATATTAACGGAACCGATTGGTTTGCTGGAGCGGTTGGAGCTGCATATGAGGCGAGACTCATCAGTGGCTTCGAGGATGGAACTTTCCGCCCTTACGAGACGATTACCAGGGAACAAATGGCGATAGTCGTATCAGGGGCGTTAACATTCGATGGTAAAACCACTGACCTTACAGGCAAGATTAATCTCCTGCTGTCCACCTTTAAGGATAAATCCGATATTAGCTCATGGTCGCTGGACTCAGTATCACAAATGGTTGAGTCAGGCATTATGACAGGAATGACTAACGATACGTTTGCCCCAAAAGACTTCGCAAGCCGCGCGCAGGCAGCTGTTATTATTAAACGCCTACTGCAGCATGTAGGATTTATCAATTAACTCTTAGCATGTGAGAGCAAGGGGGGAGCAGTTGAAGCCCCCCCTCCTCTTAAGTAATATGTCGAGGTGTTCATTAATCCAATGAGGTTGTCCAAGAGAAAACTTTTGATCAGCCTCTTTCTGTTAACTCGATCATGGTTTTTGCGGGGATGTGTCTCCTCTTTTTTATCGATTTAAGTAAGAAAATTCTAGAGAAGTACAAAAAGAACCCCCCTTTGTTGAATGGAAGTGTCGAGCAACCATTAATAAAGGAGAGGTTTCTTGGTACATTCAATATATTTATGGAGCAAAGGACTTTATATTATATAAACTTCACCCGGAACGTCTCGAACGAAACGTGTTCAGGAACACTGCTTCCTTGCAGAGTCAGACGAATACCGCCGTTCGGATGCTCTGTCGCCGTATATTGCGCTTCTTTCCATATTCCTTCGCGTGAAAGTATTTCCAAGCTGGACAGCTTTCGTTCCGTCGGAATCCATAGATCGAGCGAAGGATACGACTCCAAGCTAAAATTCGTTAAACCCAAGATCGCTTCTTTGGCTTGTTTGTCCTCTTCCCACCACACCGGGTACATATTCACCCCCAGTTCAACCATCGCTGGATATTCTCCTCCAAACACATAGGCGATGATTTGCTGATACAGCCATTGCAGACCGGTTTCCTTCAGCATACTTCCTTCATGGGCAACAACCGCAATCCTATAGGGGTGTTCACTCACCACGACACCTGCAGTCCTCATCGCTCCCAAGTTGTCATAAAGCGCAGACCACACTTCCGCACCAGGATCTGAAATGATCTGATATTCAGTATGAACGGGTATCCAGACCCATGACACCATATCCTTGTCTTTTAACCATTCCGGGGCGCGAGGCGTATGGACTTTTTCGAACACCAAGTAAGATTGTGGAATGTCATCCCCTTTTTCTACACGGATCGGACAATCCTCCAACATGCCTCTATACTCCCTTAGGTGATAGTACGCTTCAGATGTCAAAACCGCTCCTTTCATCACCCAGGACAGGATCTCCTGCTCTGAAAAAGCAATGGCCTCTCTCAGCGAAATCAATGTTGGGCTTTGATCGGTCGGGGCAAGCGGAATGCCGATTTGAGACATTTGAAAATTCATCGGAAACCCTTGCTCCTTTTTTAAATCATAACGTGCGGTAACCTCTGGATTAGATGGAAAAGGAAGCGAAGCCCCCCGTCTTGATTTGCCCTGCACGGCATCGCTGACCGCTTGCAAATAATTTTTCAATGGGCCGAGTGTTCTCCGAATGTTACCAGAGACATCATCAAACCCAAAAAACGTATCATTGATGGAAAGCGTTAAATTACCTCCAATCGTTGCTGTTAGCAGATACAGCTCCAGATTTAAGCCGCGCGCTGACTTGCCGCCAATTGTCCAAGGAAAATTTTCAATCTCTGAACTTAGTCGACAAGGCTCTGTAATCATAGAAGCCAGAATGTCGAATGAATGCGTGCGGCTAAGAAGATCCAGCAAATTATTATCAGTATACGCGCCTCCTCCGACCCTCACCCAAGGCTCCGCTTGTTCAGATGTACGGAGCGCACGAATTTCGGCATTCGTATCGCGGGCGTTATACAGAACCGACTCGATGGAATTCGTCATGATGCCCATTACAATCTTTGAATTAACAGCGTAACAAGCTTCACGAATCTCGCTTGCCAGACCGACAAGCCCTTCTTCCTGGAATGTTCTCCAATTGGAGCGCAGAGCGATTTCAGATTCGTTACATTCTTCTGGAAACTTGAGCAGCAAATCCATGATTTGCTCTTTGCTGTAAGCTTGGCCTGTTCGTTCTTCAAAGGCTTTCATATGCAGCTCACAAAAGCATTGAAAGGTCACTGCGCCGGACCGCCCCGACAAGCGAAAATCGTCATCAATCCACATGGCATCGATGTCTAGTGAGGCGAACAGCGCGTAGGCTTCGCACATATAGGAGCGAAAATCCGGACATAACGGACACGGACAACCACTGGGCTGATTGCCGTATCCATCCATAATGTTGGTAAACTTCTCCGCATGCGATTCAGGCAGCAATTGGCTATGTCCCATTGTTGTATAATAGTTAATCTGCGGACTCATGCCTGCTGCACGCACCTCTGCAAACCGTGCTTTAAACATGGGAAGGCGATCCCTTAGGCTTTGCAGATCGGGATGATTGGCTTCTATATGCAAATTAAAAGGCATTACCGCATCCGCACGGATCGCTTTAGCATAATCCATGAACGGATTCCACAGCGTATCGTCGCGTACCATCTGATAGCCCGGGCGTAAAATATATTGTACTTTCGTTGGATAATTCCCCATCGTTCTGCCTCCAGTCATTTTGTTCCTTAACTTTCATCCCAAAGCGACTGAATCGTCTCTACCGTATAGTCCACCAGCGCTTGTTATGTGGGAGCAGATGGCGTCACCCTTTTACGCTCCCCACCACAATACCTTTAAGGAAATATTTTTGCATGAATGGGTACACCATTAGGATCGGAAATGACGCAACGAATATTTGTGCGGAGTGGACGGTTCGATCCGAAATCAGTGCCATAGTCGCTGCTTCTTGAACGGAAGAAAACCGTACATCCTTTTTAATAATCAGCGTTTGCAAAAATGTCTGCAACGGGTATTTATCCGTACTGTTCATGAATATCAATCCATCAAACCAACTGTTCCAATGTCCTACTACGGTAAATAACGTGACTGTCATTATTACGGGCATCGATAATGGTACGAATATTTTCCAAAGAATTCTTATTTGCCCTGCTCCATCGAGCTTGGCCGATTCCTCCAATTCCTTCGGCAATCCACGAAAGAAATGCATCACTAAGATCACACTGCCGACGGGCACTGCACCTGGAATAACAAGCGCCCAGATTGTATCTAGTAAACCCGTTGCTTTCACGGTCATATAGAAAGGAATTAGGCCAGCGCCAAAAAATCCCGCAAAAACAAAGTACCATGCAACTACGGTTCTGCCTAAAAACACTCTATTGTCTTTAGAAAGCGGATATGCGGTAAGGATAGTAAGCACAAAATTAATAGTGGTACCCAACAGCACACGCTCCAATGAAACTCCGAAAGCAGTAAGAAATGGCTTTTGCGTAAACACATATTCATAAGAAGAAAAGGTGAATTCTACAGGCCATAATATAACCGAGCCCGCTGCTGCAGCACTAGATGAGCTTAATGAAATAGATAAAATATGAATAATCGGAAACAGGCAAAGCAGAGATACGATTAGCAAAAAGATAATATTAGCCCAACGAAAGGATAGACTTTTCCAATCTCGAGAATACTCCAGGTTAATCACCACACTTTTCAAAAAATCCGATAGTTCGCAAATCGGTAAGCGAGAATATAAGCAATGGCAGTAAGTCCAAGGCTCACAATGGATTTGAATAGACCGACTGCAGTCGCAACCCCATATTGTGCTTGTTCTAACCCGACTCGATATACAAGGGTATCGAGCACATCACCGCTTTCATATACAAGCGGATTATATAAATTGAAAATTTGTTCAAATCCTGCATTTAATATATTTCCAAGACTTAACGTTCCGATTACCACGATAATAGGCGTTATACCCGGTAACGAAATATGCCATGTCTGCTTCCACCGACTGGCTCCATCGATTTCAGCCGCTTCATAGAGGGACGGATCGATGCTTGTCAGTGCTGCCAAATAGATAATTGTTCCAAATCCGAATTCCTTCCAGACATCGGATATAACCAGCACAAATGGAAACCAGTCGTTGCTGGCCAAAAAGAATACAGGCTCAATTCCAAATAAGGATAATATTTGGTTAACGACACCGGTGGAAGGGGAAAGAATATCTACCATAATACCAGCAAGAATGACCCATGATAAAAAATGCGGCAAATAGACCATGGTCTGAAACACTCGCTTTACAAGCCTATTGCGAACCTCATTTAATAATAAAGCAAAGATAATGGGCACAATAAACCCAGCAGTCATTTTCATAGACGCGATGTATATCGTATTATAAATGACACGATACGTATCAGGCATCGACAATACAAAACGGTAGTTTTCTAATCCAAGCCATGTGGAATGGAAAAATCCCTTAGCAGGATTAAATTTTTGGAAGGCCATTGTTAAGCCTGCCATTGGTACATAATTGTAAATAAACACTATAATTATCGCCGGTAATACCATCAATTGTAGCGGCAATTGGTTTTTCCATCTTTCAAGCACTATACCATCCTCCTCACCTGCTATGACCTCTCGGCATTCGCCGAGGCAGGCGGAACAAGGGTTTCCTCGTTCCACCAAATTAACTTTCTCCTGCTCTTCAGCCCATTAACCCCAAGCTCATTCCGAGAAGCTAATATTTAAATTCGAGAACTTCAGTATAAGCGGCTGCAAAGTCGCATTAGCCCCAGGTACCGTTAATCTGAATTTGCCCTCCAACTGCTCCCACCGCGCCGAGCTTTGAATTTCCCAATACCCATCCTCATGCAAACGATATACATAATCCTTCTTCCAACTATCGTCGATTAGAAGATCGACTTGCTTAAGCGGATCTAGACTCATGTTAAAGACAGCAACGATCTTGTCCCCCGATTCCTTATGCTCCTGTGCGCTGACAAAAACATTCGGAGCCTTTTCCGCATAAACCGGCAAGTTAGTCCCGCTTAACCATTCGATAATTCCCCTAAACTGCTCCTTCCGTTTGTAATTGTAAATCGACGCCAAAGTGTTTATAGCTAAGTTAAACGCATTGATCGCCACTCGGCCGCCTAAGCGGTTCGTAAACAGAACGGTAGCAGCTGCAACGACTTGTCCAAATTCATCTATAAATTCCGACAATATCTGGACGGATTTGCTTAGGTTATCTAGTCGGAATACATTGGAACGCTGAAAGGTTGTAATCGTTAAGTCCGTAAAATACATTCTGGAGCCTTGCGTATGCTCCCGCCATGGATTAAGGACCGTTAATGTTTCTTGGCAAATCGCATGACTGGTGGCGCTATCCACTTCCGCAATCTCGACTCCCAATAAATCGCCATATCCTTTCTCACAAAGGTAGAAAGCAGCCAAGCCATCGAGGAAAACGCCACCGCTTAAGAGTTCGACAATTTCCTCTCCATTCAAGTCAAGAACGTCCTCGCCGCACACAAGATCAGCTCCCTCCTCCGACTTGATAGAGTATGGAATCCCGAACTTGCCGAGCACGGATGCCCATGGGGATGCAACAACAAGAGGAACGCTAGCCCCAACAATCGGTCGATGGATATGGGCATGCGGACGATACATTACACGAGGGCCTACCAAGCGGTAATCTGTCACTGAACGTCTCAGCTCTGAGAAGAACTCTCTACTTGCCCCAACCATGGAGTAGTAACCGTCCTCTTCAAGGGGACCATCCGTATATTGGGTCACATAAGTCAACGAACCATCCAGTCCGTAGAACATGGCTAATGTGATTAATGAGCGCAGCTTTGCAGCCGAGGAGAAAAACCGGGAATGCGGAAAGGTATCCGATTCATGGATGATCTCTAGATCATCTCCAAGCGTTTGCTTGGAATATAAGAAATGGAAGGTTTGGGCAGGGAAGCTACTTGCAATGTCGCTATTATATTCACAGCCGAAGACGCGGATAAACGGCTTCGTACTGCCGGCGAACGCTCTTGCGACGGCTTCCGTAAAATCCCCGTCAAAGTCACAGGTCCCCGGCTGACAAAGTGCCATTCGCGTTTGCGGAGCAATCTCGTCAACCGCAAGACGCAATGCACCGGCAAGCTCTACCAGAGAGTCCTTCATGAGAATCGCCCAAGATTTGCGCAATTGTGCCGACTGCTCGTCTCCTCGACGGAAAGCAGCCTCCAATTCCGCCCTGGACATGGTTTTCCCTATCCGCTCCGAGAAGCGTTCCATATGCAACGGACAGAAGCAGCCGTATTGCACCACATCGTGATTGCTCACCCTGTAATCGTCTTCGAAGAAGATATAAGGAGGAGCTCCCCTCTTCACGACCGTTTGAACATAGCTTCCGAACAGCTTGATGAAATTTCGATCCAAGGGGCAATGAGCCGTCCTTGACGCGGCGCCGTCTATGCCCACGATTTTCTGATAAGGATGCTCGGCGCCATTTTCCTGCTCCGGTCCCATCTCTAAGCTGGGCGCGCACCACCAACCGACTTCAATTCCGTCGACAGCCACGCTTTCCCGTACTTCCTTGAGCAAATCGCCAAACTGCTCGTAGGCATAGTGCGCTTGCGGACCTTTCGACTCCCCGTCGAAAGAAGGAAAGACAAGAATATATCTTCGAATACCGGCCGTTTCCTTCAGCTCGCGAAGGTGCTGCAGCATTTCTTCTTTCTTCTGACCTATGAACATATAAGGAACAATCGGATCAAATTCAAATGAATTGGCAGACAATATAGCCCCTCCTCTCCCCTTCTCAATCCTGTCTTTTTTATTTATTTTTGTTTAGCGATTCATTGATTTCTTTTGTAATTTCAGCTCCGCCAAGCGTTTTCCACTGCTCAACAAACTTATCAAATTCATCAATAGAGGCGCCATTTGTAATGATCTTCGAGAATACTTCATATTCCTTTGTAGTTAAGGTAGTCCAGCGGCCGATCATAGTCGGCGTCGGAGCACCCGTATATGCATTTAACAAGTACCCATCCTCTTGGAAATATTTGAAGAGCATAGGTTGTGAACCACCTTCCTTAAACGCCATATAACCTCCATACTTGTCAGTATCTCCCGCTTCGAATGCTACGGCTTCATCATAACCATACTTTTGATCGTTATTTAAAATAGATGGATCCTTCGCTTTTAATGCCTTTGGCAGCATCTCCCCGGCACGAATCTGTGTATCTTGACCATATACCAAAACCGGGTTTAACGTATAATAGGCCTGAGGTTTATCTTTCAACTTCCCTTGACTATATCTATTTATATCTTCCTTCTCGTCGCCTCTGGTCATGGCCAGCACCCAACGATTTAGCATTTTTATAACCGCTTCCGGATGTTCAGCTTTCTTCGAGACTACAAAATATCCTGAGACACCCAGATCAATGGGATTCAGCGCTTGTTGATCGTCTATGGAAGGAAGTGGATATATGCCCCAATCTTGAACGACCTGTCCATCTTTAACTGCAGCCCCCTTGAGAGGATAAGAAGGCATCCAGAAGGGTCCAAACGTCATACCCGCTTGATTCAACACGATCCTTTCAGCAGCTTTGGCACTATCCTTGACAATAAACTCCTTATCAAGCTGTCCAGCCTTAAACATATCCTGCAGCTGCTTTAATACGGTTTTAACCTCGGGTTGAATACTTCCATACTCCACTTCACCGGATTCTTTCTTAATCCATGTTCCGGGATATGTGTGGTAGCCGTTGAAGATACCCAGCAGCGACTGATCCCCTCCCAGATTAAACACTTTCTGTACGGAAATCCCGATTGTATCCGCCTTATTGTTCCCGTCCGGATCCATAGTCGTAAACGCTTCGGATATTTTCAGAACATCATCCATCGTTTTCGGTTCAGGTAAATTCAGCTTTTTCAACCAATCTTTCCGAACATATAACATCTGGGCATTTACAAAAGGACCATCTGTTTTAGGAATGGCCATTAGCTTCCCATTCACTTTTGCTGAATCCAGTTGGGCCCCGCCATCATTAGTCAGGAACTTCTTTGTCTCAGGGGTCGCATATTTCTCATAAACTTCTGTTAAATCCATAATCATATCGGACTCAATGAGCTGATCCATATCTGCTCGCGAGACCATCATAAAGTCGGGCAAGTCGTTTGAAGCAATCGTAATCTTCATCTTGGAGTCATACTGAGCACCATCTACTGCCCATTTATTCTTCAATTTAATGCCCAAGTCTTCTTCATAAGCATCGTATACCGCATTATTATCAATATCTTCGCCCGGGTTCCAAACAACACCTGGATTTATGCCAGCGACCGTAGTCATTTCAATCGGAGGGTCATACTTGCCCATCGGATCGATGGTTTCTTGATCTTCGGGTGTCGGACTTTCGGTATTCGTTCCACCTTCTACAGTACTAGATTGCTCGGACGGACTCGGCTCTGCCTTTTTCTCCGCTGAACTGCATGCAGACGTTAGAACCATCATGAATGCCAATACAATGACCAGTAACCTTTTTTCTTTCAAATTGCTCATTCCCCTCTCAAGCTTTTATAGTGTAGTCTTTCATTCCCTACAACTTTATTGTAATGGATACGGTTTCAATCGTTCTAGGCACTTTCCTTGACATCAACACAACACTTCTTTACTTTGACTGTGGATCAAGCGATTGCCTGTATTCCTGAGGAACCATATTCATATGACTTTTGAAAAATCGTGTGAAAGCGAATGTCGAGTTATAACCGAGAAGCACGGCGATTTCATGAACTTTCAGCACATTCTCTCGCAATAATCTAGTGGCGGTTTGGATACGAATTTCCGATATGTAATCAGACAGTACTACGCCAGTAATTTCTTTGTATAAACGTGATAGATACGAAGGGTTTAATGCGACAAGGTCAGCTAACCGCGTCAACGAAATATCGCCGTCCAGATTAGCCTGGATAAAGCTATGTATTTTGAAGATGATGGCCTGTGCTTGATCGGTCTGCTCTTCCTTCTTATGATCGAAAATCCACTGTGCCAGTCTTGTCAAATGCCGAACGGTTTCGTTCCAGTCATCCGGCTCCGGCTTGGCGGATAGCTTGTCGAGCCGCAGATCCTTTTGCTCCGATGTATTCAAATTCACACTCCAACGGCTTATATATGATAAAAAGATGGATGCTAATCCGTAATATACAGCGAGCCTTTCCTGAATCGCGGAGGATTCACCGGAAATAGTCCCCATCATCTCATCAAACAATTCAAAAAATTCACCCTTCTGATTGTTATCCAAGTATTGAGACAAAGCGCCTATTTGATTAAAAGGAATCGGCTTACCTGCCGTGGGGCCCAGGTTTGCTGCCCTCCTTTCGGTTCCGTCCATTGGACTGGAATCCGTTAACAGCATTTCGTTACGCAGCCCAAGTCCCCAGCTCATCTTCATCTTCAATTGCTGGAAATGATCCGCTGTTTCGTGCCAGGCAGCAGGCAAGCTGCTAAGAATAAAGGATACCGGAACCTGCAATATTTCTCTGCAGGAGGCTTGAATCGATTCAAGTGTACCCATTAGAAAACGGAAGGTACTTTCTATGCTTTCAAAGCTGTCTATACTCGCAGTTCCCGGTCTATGCTCTTGCGCAACTTCAGCGGCTTGAATGAACCATAATATTTTCGATTGATCAAAGGGAACGTGAACCAGCTCTACAGTTTCGGATAAATACTCTAGGACAATATTTTGAATAGCGTAAAGAATTAAGGCTTTATCCGATGGATTCAACGTTGACTTCCAGTTATCCACTCGACCGATTAAGAGGGTTACCGGTTTCCCCACAGACAGAGGGATATTCATATCCTCAAAGGCGGTTTCCAGCACTGAAGTAGACATTTTCTTACCTTGTACAAGCTCCCATAGAAACTCCTTCTGCAATGCGGGTAGGGAAGCCTTTAACTGCTGCTGAGTTTTGCCGATTAAATGCTCCATAGCCCTTTCTTCTTTAAGTGCTGCTATGGCCTTTTCAACGGATTGGATAATAGCAGGATCACCCCCGGTTTTCAAGAGATAATCGAATCCCCCGGATGCTATAGCCTCCTGGACATAATCGAAATCATTATAACTCGTGAGAAAAATAACCTTACATCTCGGCCACTGCTTGCGGATTTGACCCAGCATTTCCAGCCCAGTGATTATCGGCATCTTGATATCTGTCAGGACGATGTCGATCTTGGTACGCTTCAGCACCTCTAACGCATCAACTCCAGAATACGATTTAAATAATTCCAGCTCCATGTGCGGCAGCTCTACAAAAAGCTCAAACAAGCTATCTACTATAATGGAAACGTCATCTACAATGAGCATCCGATACATCTTATTCTCCTCCAGTCTCTGTTCCTATTCCGTGCAGCCTTACTTCTACTTTCAAACCGCCTAGATCGCTTTTCGAAAAATAAAGCCCTGATTCTGATCCAAATTTGATTTGGATGCGCTGGTGTATGTTGATCAACCCGGTGCTTTCCATTAATGCATCTACCCCCTGTGCGGAGAGACGCCGGTTTAAGAATTCCAGTTGGGGCTCATCTATACCTTCGCCATTATCCTCAATTTGAACGATGACTTGCCCATTGTCTAACCTGAACCCTATTCGCAGTACCCCTGCGGAAAGCTTGTTTTCAAAAACATACTTATACGAATTCTCTATGATCGGCTGCATAATAAATCTCGGCACAAGGAGCGCATTCATCCGGGAAGGCAGTGTATCAAATTGCACCTCGACACGGGAATCAAAACAAAAGGTTTGGATATCCACGTAAGTCCTTGCATGCTTGACCTCCTGTTCCATACTGATTTCATTCTGGGCATCTCTAGTAATAAACTGCAGGTATTCGCCCATATAAGCTGCAAACCTCTCGGCATTTTCGTAGTCCTGATATTTAATTAGTCGTGCCAGGATGAAATGATTGTTAAACAAAAAATGAGGATTGATTTGCGCTTGCAGCCTTTTCAATTCAGATTGCTGAATTTTGATTTTCTGGTCATACACCTCGCTGATCAAAATCGTCAACCGCTTCATCATGTTGTCAAAGGCTTGATACAAATAGCCAAATTCATCGCGGGATTTGTGCAGGATTACAGAGGTGAAATTCCCCTCCTCCACCTTTCGAAAAGCAAAAATGAGCTTCACCAAAGGCCTATGTACCTGACGGTAAATCCAAAAAGAAAAGACGATGATGACCATAATAGATAGGATGGAAAAATATAAAAACCAGCTTTCGTATTGTCTTAACGGAGCCAGGATGCTTTCTTGAGGGACATAGGCCACAAGGGTAGTATCCAAATATGACGAGTATTCAATAGCAGTCAGCAATTTCCGATTTTGACTGGAAACCAAGTCGATATATGAATTCGTTCCAGATTGCTGCAGTCTTTGGATGCTGGTTTTTAAAGCAGGCAGATCACCCTCGTTAGCATCATTCACGATGATTTCACCTGATTTGGAATAGGATAGAAGGGCACCGCCTCCTTCCACAGTTAGTGCTGCATTCATAGTCTTTCTGATTTGTTCCGTAGATATTTCAATAACGACTATAAAGTCTGTCTTCTGTTTCCCACCTGCCGGCAGACCTTGGTAAGGCAAACTTAAAAATAATCGTTTATCCAAAAATACAATAGAGATCCTCCCATTTTTAGATTGGAACTGAGCAAACTCATCCGCATTCACTTCTGTTTGATATTTGAAAGTATTAATTGTCCGATTCATTAAGGGAATATAGATACTCGTATCTTTAATATACATACTGGAAGATTTCATAATTTGCAGCCGCTTCTGCAGATTCTGGACTGCGTGGTTTCGCTCGTAGTCAGTCAATCCGACACCTGCTGAGCTTAACAGCAGCAAATCCGTATCAATAACATAATCCAGTTCTAAATCCGATAATCTCTGAATCTCGTATTCAAATGCATCCATATACGCTTTTAATTTAAGCGAAAGAGATTTAGAAATTTCTAATTCATTCTGTTCATAACCCATTCTGTTCATAGCTAAGGTCACAACATACAAAGGGATAATAACGATTAAAAAAGAAAAAACAAGCTTGGTGAATATGGAGAAATTTATCTTACTTTTGATATATTTGAAATTAAACTTCATATTCCTCATCCTTTCTTGGCTTTAGATAGGGTTGACCTTTCTTTGCTATTTCAGGATAATGTCATAGATTCATCTCATGTTGTAATTTCATTCCATATTATCATGAAGGAAATTGTTGCACCATAACCTAATAAAGAAGCAAATGCAATTTCCGGAGCAACCTCTCTAGCCTTCTGAATAAAATCAGTTATTAGCTTGTGGCGCTTATCACCAAAATCCTTTAGTTTATGCTTTCTTTGCTTTTCCGTTTTCTTACTTTTCCATAAAACCGCCTATAGCGAGCTGTCCGTTATAAACCCTAAAAACGTCTAATGGCTTCGCCCCTTGAAAACAAAGGGCGAAGCCATTAGGTATAGATTATTTACTGTTATGCTAGATCGTCTTAATTCCATTATAACTCTGGCAATGCATCTAACACATTCATATTTGAGCACCCTCTCTATATTCTCGCTGAATTACTTCTTAACTCTAGTATTTTTTACCATAATTACTTTCTCTTTCAGGCACATTTAGTATAGGTACTTCAGATAATTGCAATATATTAGATGGGATTGGGTCGGCTAAACTGATTAATTCGTTGAAAGAACAAGTATCCTCCAAAAATGCTATTAGATTTCCTGATGAAATCAATTCAATTAAGTTTTCAAGCCCTTTCCTTGCCCCATTACGTTCGTTTTCCGTGATGTGTATCTGACTAATTACATGATCAAAATCGTCTTCGTCTATAACTACATATTCTTTTCCATCATTACTAACTAAGATGTCTAGTTCCAAATCTATATTAAAGAAATTAGTTCCTAAACTAAAACATGGCGTACATATATCACAATTAAAACTCCAATCAAAAGGTCCTGGTTCAGTAATCGATTTACCATTTGCATCAAGAGTAATGTTTATTTCAAACCAATTATCATAAAATGAATAATGCCTAAAAGTAAGATTTCCACCGATCATATCATCAATTTTAACTTCGTAAACCATTACTCTTTCATTCCACACTCGTATATTAGATTTGGGAATATGAAACACTCGCACCTCATTGGGTAAATGGAGGTTATGGAATTTAATTAATCCTTCTCCCAAAATAATCTCCCCCTTCCATCTTCAAATTCCCGGCTCACATCAACATGAAATCTCTAACTAAATAAGAGAAAATAATGCTCTAAAATCAGTTTCCCATCTCTGTAATAAATCATTGCTGCCTTGTGTTAAAGTCATATGTAATCTATTCAACTCTGTATTTGCCAAATAATAGTCGGCCTCAGTTATTTTTCTCGCAGTCAATGCCTGTAATAATTCTTCCTCATCTAATATATATATTTCCTTGTTAGGCAATACAACTACATCCAAATAGAGATCATCAAAGTAAGGTACTCCATCTTCAGTCAGACCATTGGATAATGTAATGTCAAAATACCATTGCACAATCTTTCCTTCTTCATTTATAACTGCCGTCATTGCGTGATGGGCATCTTTTGGAAAATACTTCAACCATGAAAATCCATTTGCAACAATAATAAAATCATCATACTCAGCCACTTTAAAAGTTATGTGTTCCTTTACTTTATCAAATACTACAAGTGTTACATGCCCAATGAAATCAACTTCTTCAATGTACATTTGCCTGTACGTTTTCTGAAGGATCCCTCTCCAATGTGCTAGATCTCCGTATTTTCTTTTCACCATTTACTCCCCTATTTCGTTTATCTATTCTGAGATTATTTCAAATTCTATTCTCCCAATACGTTTTGCGTAACAATGCCTGGGTTTCCCACCGTACATTGGACGGGTAAATTGCAAGATAAACCCTTCAGCTTCTAAATTTTTAATGCTTGCATGATTCTCTGGATGAACTGTTGAGTAAATATATCGATAACCGTTTTCCTTTGCCCGTTTTTCACGTAACTGATGAAAATGTCGTTGTAAACCCATACCTCGAACGGATTCGTGAACTACCGTTGCGTCAAGAGTTGCAACATAAGGTAATTCTTGCTCTGACAGCCCAAATTCCATTCCGAGATTACTTTCACTTAATCCAGGGAACGCCAAAACTGAATACGCAACGAGTTTCCCATTTAGATAAGCACCATATATTTCACCTTTTTCTTGAACATGGGTTTGCAAGTAATCTACATCATCAATCGCAAATTGTTCTTGTGAAGGGATTCGAGATATTACGTCAACCATAAGGTCCATTATATCTGGAACTTCCAAATGTCCTAGACGATGGATTTCTAGATTAATTTCTTCTTTTAGTAGCATTTTAGAGTTCCTCCAAATCACCTTCATAATTATTGGTTAGTATGATGAGTTTAATGGTCAGTCCTTCGGGGATAGGTTAATGTTCCTTGTTATTCAGCATAAGAGTAGGATTTCAATATTTCCAACTTTAATTTACCATTAATCCGCATAGAAGTTATAGAAAAAATATGTGATAGGCGCAGATATACTTAAAATGGAATCAAAAAAACGGCATTTCTGTGCCGTTTTCGTTTAAATGTGTTGGTGAAGAAACCGCTGACCCCATCTTAGCAGGGAAGTGATAGCTGATAATATTGCTACCTCTTCCTAATGATTATTGCGGTAAAAAAGATATTCTTTCTTCCATGTCAGAATAAATTAAGGCAGTGTATGTGAAAACTAATTTAGAATTTTTGCACTCAATCAAAGGAGGGAGTATTTATGCCAATCGGGAATATTAACGGAGTCAATATTCATTTCCAGACAAACGGTGAAGGAATCCCCCTTGTGTTCATCCATCCCCCTCTGCTTACTAGCGCCAATTTTCAATACCAGCTGGCGCAACTGTCAGATGAATTTCAGGTAATCACCTTTGATATCCGCGGACATGGACGAAGCGAAGCATCAAGTACCCCTATCACCTATAAGCTGATCGCTGAGGATATTAATCAGTTATTGGATCATCTAAAGGTTAAGCAAGCCATTGTTTGCGGATATTCAACCGGAGGAGCTATAGCATTAGAAGCCATGCTTAATTATCAGGATCGTTTTTTGGGCGGAATTCTAATAAGTGCCATGTCTGAGGCAAGTGACTTTAAACTGCGGAACCGTATCCGTTTCGCTATCGGATTATCCAGATGGAAGTCCGTGATCCGCATGCTGATGCTGAGCATAACATGGGGCAATTCTGACAGTGTCCAAACCTTTCGCAATCTTTTGAATGATACAAAAAACGGGAACGCTCACAATATTCATCAGTACTACCGTTATAGTCTGAACTATAATTGCACGAAGCAGCTCTCCAAAATTAAGGCCCCTGTCCTTCTGCTCTATGGAGGCAAGGATCGGAGCTTTACGCGCTACAGTAGAAAACTACAGCAGGGACTTCGCAATGCCACACTTGTTACATTCAGCAACGAAAAGCACCAGCTGCCGACGAAAGCGGCTAACCAAATGAGTGAGGCGGTACGCCAGTGGGTTCATCTGATGATACAAGAGGATTGGGAAAGCACAAAAGAAGATAATCTGTTGCCGGAAGCTTACATAATAGATCAAGAGATGGCTGATGCGCAGCATCTGCAGAAGTTTGAATGATAAGCCTTCTTGCCAAATGGATAGAATGTGATCACAATCGAGACCCGCTATAAGACAAAACCACTCCCGACATTGGAGTGGTTTCTTTAATAGAATTTCTCTTTATTAAGATTTACACAATAGTAACTGTTGCAATATCCTTTCCAGACCAAAGATTAAAGCTATAACCCGTTTCGAGTAATTGCCAAGGTGCTTCGTCAACTATAAAAGCCACATCTGCATATGTATCCCACGTATTATCAATATGTTTTGTTATCCTTACTAACACAGTCCATGTGTCTCCAAAAATGTCTTCCTTGATTATTCACACAGTCGCCCATCCTCCTTCGTTTGAATACATTAATTTAAAGGCAATGAAGGGGGATTTGTTTGTGTCTGATCAGCAGTTCAATACCGTTTCCAAAGAAGAATCTCGTCCGACAGGCTACAGCGGATGGATCGCATATACGTCGAATCGCGGCGGACATTTCGATATTTGGCTGTATAGCCCTCTTGCTACCATCCATATTCCGCTTACGCAGGGATTAGGAGAAGTATTTTCCGTTCCTTATTGGTCTCCGGACGGCAGAAAAATAGCATTTATCGGAAAGCAAAACATCGTTTACTCCCTTGATCTAAGCATGGGAACAATAGCGCGGATCGACCAAATCGAGCCTTATACTCTGTTGGATTGGTGCCCGAATAGTCAATTGTTAAGCTATGTCAAAAACGGTCGGATCGTCATCTACAATACATTTACCCATTCCAGCTGGAGCGTCATCCAGCCTGGATCCAGCGACGTCCAGTGGTTCCATTCCGGGCGGGAGCTTCTCTTCGCAGCGCCGGATGCAGCCGGCATCAGCCAGCTTTTTCGCATGAATATCGATGGAACGGCAAAAAGGCAATTCACGCAAAATACGGAAGGACCGCTTAACCACGTTAGGCTTTCTCCTGACGGAACCTTTGCGCTCTATACATCGCCCGGCGCGAGTATTTCGATTATCACAACGGTAGATTTAGCCACAGGCCAAACCTATACGTTAGAGGGCGGGCCACTCGCCAAAAATTATTTTCCCGAATGGGCACCGAACGCTACCGGAATCGCCTACAGCGCAACAGTCTTTGATGATCGGGGCTATTACTCGTACATTCAGACAGACAGCCGGATCGGCGGAAATCAATTAACGTGGGCGATTTCCAATTGCTTCGACACGCCGGTCAGTTGGTCACCTGATGGGCATCAGATTGCATACTTGTCTGGTTGCGAAAACGAACAACCTTCGAGTCAAATTTGGACTCTGGATTTGAGGCATCCGGTCCCAGTCAAGATTATTGAAGGAGGCCATATCACTGCACTGCAATGGTCTCCGTCTGTCATTTCAGAGCTTCCTCCCAAAGTGTATTCGAATTCGCTCTACCACGTCCGCTTTCCATACCCGGCACACTGGCAAAAAGTAAGCGAAGAACGATACGAAAACCGGAAGACATGAGAAAGCTATCAGCTCTCATTGAGAAATATCCGCATCCGATCCAAATCGGCGAAACGTCATACAACTATTTCATTCTATGGGCGGACTACAATCACATTAATCATTTGGCAAGGCAACTAACGTTTATTTGATTAAATCAATATGGAAGCACTATGGTCGATTCGACTACAGGATCATCACAATATATAACGAAAGGGTGTTTGAGATGCTCGCGACGCTTACTGAAACGGAAAAGTTTCGGTCCTCTACGATATTGTGCGAATCGATGAAGGTGGTCGTGATCAAGATGACTGTTTCCGGGTAACTTAACTATGTCCCTAATATCACCATGTAATTTTCGATTCGCACTAAAAATCTATCTAACAAAGGTAATAAAATCAATGGGTATAGGTTCAATACCAGCTACTCGAAGTCGCGAGTTAATCTGTCCTCGATGATACTGACCATGAAGTGCTACATGAGTTAAAATATCTCGTATAGAACTCATAAACTCTTCACCTCTACTATTTGTGTATGTGATTAACTTATCAAGGTCAGTTTTAGCTATTTCAGCGAGAAATGTTTTGAAGTTTTCTTCATTTTGTTTAACAAGTTTTGCACAGACTGTTATATCACCATCCGACCAGATGGGCATTCTAGAACTGTCCAATCCTTTTAATCTAGTTACCCATACTTGTTCAGCATATAAAATATGAGAAAAAATACGCAACATTTGGTCCTCAATCTCTACATTTTGCAAGGTTTCTAGAATACGTTGATTAGCCCAATTTAAATGTTCATACATCTTTTGGATTGTTTTCAATGGTTCCGCCTCCAACATTAGCTTTATTAAATAAGCAGGACTCCTTAGCACATGCTCATAAATGAGAAGCATTCAAATAAATTTACTCTTTAAGAATGAAATCTATTCTTAAGCGCCTCCAAAGTGAATGGATATGCTGTCACTTTGTGATTCGCACTAAAACTTTATCCAAATTGGGAGTATTAAAAAAATTATCGTAGCAATCACACTTTTAGCAACTAGGAACTCACCAATCTTATTACTCACAGCTGCGCCGAAGTCATTAACATGCCGTCTAGAAACCAATACTGCCGCTAACCAGAATGGTAGGGATAACAAAAGAGGATAATAAAAACCATCTGTTCCGTTTGAATATAGATCTATTTCAATTAATTTAAAGAGAGAATGGCTGACAATAAAATCATTCCCAAATTTCATGTTTATTAAGAATCCTGAAAGTAGAAGAATAGAGAAAGCGACCCATAACCAAACGGCTTCTTTTTTACCAAAATGCATCAACCCCTCGAGGGAGAGTATATCCATAATATACCATAAAAACCTATATGAAGATACTCATTCTGGAAAGAGTCTTCTGTCAGGTACTGGGACTTTCTACATTATTCAATTCGATAACGGGAATAAGGCAGCCGTCATTTATATGGGCTGCCTTTTCTTATTGGTTACTGCGTTATAATGACACGTTAGTTTGATTAAACCATAATCAAACTCTATTATTAATAAAAGTCTCAAATTCCTCGACTGAACTAAATTTATTCATCTGTACATCTTCCGACCTAAGTTGATTTTCTAACATCTCGATAATCTTCAGAACGGCTATCCGCAGCGGTTCGAGATCATTTGGATCCAAAAGGGCTGTGAGATCCGGATACCCAAAACGATTATAAAACTCTCGATACTCCCCAAAATCGAATAAGCCAGGCCATAGACCTTTTTCTGCAGCGTACAATCTTCGAGCTAGCCCATCTTGTACGCCTATGGCAACGAAAAATGCAGTTTCATAATGACCTTTTTCGCAAGCGGTCAAAAGTTTATTGAGCAACCCTCTTTCCTCTTCGTAGTAACCCTTCATTTGATTTTTATAGGAGCGAACGCCTTCCTGACTATGCTTTTTTGATGAAATAAGATGCATAGTGTCTGTAGCAAGTTGATCACAAGCATGAGTGATTTCAACCACAGAATCACTGCACATAATTGTATCGAGGTATTGGTTCAGATTACTTGGCTTAACAGGTAAATTATTGACTTGCTCGCGATAATGGCCCCAACTTCGTTTATAGAAAGTTTGGTTTAACAATGCCAGACATCTAAATATGTCACTTGTAATCTCATATGCCAGCATTCGACAATAGGACAAATCCATAGAGCTTCCAGCTAGTCGAAAATTATTTAAGTTGAAAAAGCAATCACGCAATACAACTTCGGATTTATTGATCAATGTCAGAGCATTGGATGGCTCACTCATTGTAGCTACGGTTTCACGAAGTCGCATGAATCTCCTACGGTCCTCTTCTGACCGGGCATACAATAGTTCACAGTCTGCAATAATGGTCGTGTTCCATTCTTCGAATACTGCCATCCCGTTAGCCCGATCCCATCCTATTGGCCAGAAATCAAAACTAATCCCATCTATTATGAATTGTAATTCTAGTTCATTTCCTCTGGGCGTTGCTGGTATGAAAAAAAAGTCCAAATCCGACCGCTCTGTGGCCCTTCCCTGCAAATACGAACCGTAGTATCCTACAATGGCAATATCTTGAGGATAATGTGTCTTAATACGATTTACAATAATATCAGCTACAGCAAATACATCAACCATAAAATCAACTCCTTTATCATCTGCTTTTTCAGAATATCATTAATCAATCAAGAGCAGTTGGTAGAGAACTTATATAGTTAAATATTTACCAATGGCCCGCTTTCCCTTTTATTAAGCCGTTTGTTTAACGTGTTAGATCTAATTTGATCTAAAAAAGATAAACCCAACTTGTATATTCTTTTAATTGGTCTCGTAAATCTAGCAAGTTGAATTATGTATATTGCCCCATTATGTACGAACAAAACTTCAGATCCTCACATTATCATGCAGTAGTGATCAGTGCTAATATGTCTGAAGATTTGGAGAACTGTCTCCATTAACGACTATCCCCTTGTTGTTACAATTACTAAACATTTCACGACCAATATAAATTTAACCAATAGTCAATTGGAACTTTTGCCGTGAACCACCTTCTGGCCCATTCGGAATTGATTCCATTAGTGGAATAAAACCAAACTTTTGATAGAGCCGTCTTGCAGATTGACCATCTGGAATATCTTCGCCAAATGTAGTAACAGATACATCTGATGGAACTTCGATAAGTGTGAGAATATGATTAAGCATTGCAGTTGCGACTCCCTTATGTCTTGCTTGGGTTGAAACAGCTAACCATCCAATCTTATAGCTTGGGGCATTTGTTGAAGAAAATAATACACCACCGAGTAATTGTGAACCTGGTGAACCATTATTCTGCCTTACACAGAATGCGCTTTTTTGATTAATATTTTTCTCTAATGCTTGAATAAATTTTGGGTCATCTACCATAGAACCAAACAGGTATTCGACCTCTGAGGTCAATTCAAGCCATCCATTTATATCCTCTTTAGTTGCGTTTACTACATTCATTGCTTAGTCCTCCTAAAGATATTTGAATAATGAATCGGTCCAGTTCAAGTTTTCACGTTACTGTATATGGCTTGCTCTGCACCATATCTTAGCACTGTTTTTTCTAATCTCATGCCAACTCTTTCTAATAACATACATGAAGCAAGATTAGCTGTTTGTGTCTCAGCTATTAATTTCGAGAGTGATAACTCATTGAAAGTATAAGTAATAATCTGACTAATCACCTCGGTTGCATACCCGCAGCCCCACGAATATGGCATGAACTCATAAGAAACCTCAATGTCTGCGCCATCAACATGATTATCCAAAGAAACCAAACCAATAAGATCATCGTTACTTTTTAGTCTAACAACCCATGTTTTTGAATCCTTTTCGGATCGTTCTAATGCATCCAAGAACTTATTTGACGTATGCTCCTCATCAATTGCTCCACCAAGATATTTCCTAACTTCTTCATTAACATATATTTTTTTCACATCTTCAAAATCAGTTTCTTGTAACTTAACTAACCTACATCTGCTGGTTTCCAAGCATTTCCCACTCCCATTATTAGGTCAAAATATCTGTGCATGAGATAAAATAAGCTGCTGCTAATTGCATTTCTAAATCTTGAATAATTTTGTATAAGTCGTTTTATGAATAGTGGTTTTGAATAGCTTCTTTAAACACTTTTATAGGTTCGTTATAATCAATTGGTTTATAAATCAATCTATTTAGCCATTTCATTCGATTTAAATTACCATTTAGTCCCAGATGTGTATCTTTGGAGTATCTTGTTATTTCTTTCATAGTTCCTAGAACACTTCTGTCATTGGTTTTAGAAACAATCATGTCTTCTCCATCATTTATATATAATTCAATTAACCTTTGTTCAACTCCCTCGCTTAAAAGGTAAGTCAAAAGTGTAGAACTAATTTTTGATTTTAATGTTTTTAGTTGTGAACTCCTAATACCATCAATGATTACACATAATCGACTTAAGTCATTAATAAAAATAATATGCTTTCGATTGTTTAGCTGATAGATATTAACGTGCCAGCTCAAGTTTTTCTTCTAATGCTACTAATTGATCCATAAAAGAGTTCCAATCATTTCCAAACGAAATTCTCAAACCGAATCCAACCTCTCGAAGCTTGATTTGCAGTTCTTCAAAACTATTTTTATCTTCTTGAGACAAAACAGAAAATTCATAGAGTTCATCATGTGGATACTGCCTTAATTTAGAGGCTAATCTTTGCAAGGTTTCTTTGTCACCCTTAGAAATAGATTTCAAATATTCCCCATTACTTAAACCAACATAAATTCCTTCTAAAATGTCTCCTAATTCAACTGTTACTAAATTGGGGTCCGACCAATTGTTCTCTTTTTGTTGTGCGATTAACCCTTCTAATTCAACCATATTATGTTGTACTTCAGTGAAGATCAACTGTTTACTCGCAAAATTAATGTTTATCAATCCCCAAATGACTATACCAAGTAAGAATATATTTAGAATGATTGATGATCTAAAACTAATCCTTTGTTTTTTGTTCATTCCAACTCCCCCTTACTGAATAAACACATTTAAAACGCTCGACTCCGGGGTATTCCACAGCCAGAAAGCAACAATAGAATCAGCATTAACAATATTCCAACCCTTGCCACATCACGACCACCATCTACCATATATTGTAATCCGAAATATACTTTGTTTTATATTACCATATATTAAAAGGCTGCCACTAGACAGCCCTTCCATTCATTTTCCATCCTCTTGTGCCTCAATAGTTTCACTATTGCTCAGAGTAGCAGAGAACACCCCTACAGCAGCATCCTTATCAAATACCTCCGCTCTCAAAACTATTTGATTGACCGAATACGGAATGGATTCATATTTATAGTCAGTCTGCTTGAATCTCATCTTAGTAGTCTGATCCAAAAACGATAGAATCCGCTTCAGCTCCTAGCCATCAATACTCAGAGATTTCAAGTTATGTATATGAGATTATTTTCAGCAATTGGCGGAGCTATCGATTTGACTGTATATCATACAATCAATTCCACATCCAAAACGATTTGATTGAGCTAGACTGTATTTCATACAAGCTAATTGTCCATTCTGTACTCAAATGGTCCCTAGCGTCGTATTAGATTGTATCTTTTCCATTCAAATGCAAAGAAAACGAAATATTTAGCTGTTTGATTGGACAATATACATTCAAATTTCAAATTCACATTCTACCGTTAACGAATAGGTACTTTGAGTACTAATACGAGCTACCGTATACCGATAACGAATCGGGACTCTGGGTGCTAGAACGCTCGTCGGTATACCATTACACGAAATCTAGCACTGATTTTGAGGTTGAGCGCTTCTTGACGCTTTTTGACCACAAGATCTTCCATGAACGCTAAAAAAAGCTGTCACGTCAAAAAGTCGGCAGCCGGCTGTTTTGTACCTGAGCTGTTTTGTACCTATACTTTTTATTACTCAGACCTAACAGTTGTCACACAAAATGAGCTATTCAGATAAATAATGAAATTTATCTTCTCTCCCTTTCCAACTCTCAAATGCCAGTACAAAACCAATTACTAATTCGCATATTAACCATGTCAGACATCTTCTAACAAATATATCTTGCGAGTATAACGATTTTTGGAATTCTGATGTGTTGATCTCAATGATAGTTATGGCGAGCCAAACGAAAAATAGGAACAGCCCCCATAGACTGCCCCTAGTAACAATATATCTAAACTTTCCTTTTTTGCGAACAGCTGACCACTTAACGAGAAAGGCCTTTTCCTTATCTCCCAGACCTAACTTCATCATCTTCCTTATAATGACAATGACCTCCCATAAATCGAGTGGGAAAATTATAACTTTTACACTCAAGCTAATTCTACTGAAAAGTCGGTAAAATATGTTCGAAAATTAGCCGTCTGGAATATATGGCATCATTCCGTTTCGTAATTTGCTTACGAATAACAATGGTAAGCTCAAGCTCTGGAACGACCATCAAATATTGTCCACCATGTCCAAATGCAAAATAACAATCGACCTGACCATTACTGCTCGCAGGTGAAATCCACCAATGAAAACCGTACCCGCCATAAATAGGAGGTTCATAATGCAGAAGCCCTTTGTGATGCAGCTTCGATGATTGTTGAATCCATTCTGCAGATAGCAGCTGAACATTGTCCCACTCACCATTCTTCATATACAACGCTCCGAGCTTAGCTAGATCGCGACCGTACAAATACAGTCCTGTGCCTCCCTCATTAACGCCCTCACGTTGCGACCAGCGGGCGCTGCGAATTTGAAGCGGGCGAAACAGATGCTCCTTCGCGAACTCTAAGGCGCTCACGCCAGTAGCTTCAGTTAATATATGCGACAATAGATGCGAGCCGCCTGAATTGTAAGTGAAGGATTCTCCTGGTTCATGGATGAGCGGCTGCTCCAGCACGAATCCGATCGGATCGGTAGAAGCTCTAAGCGCCTTGTAAGGCTTATCGAAGTCTGGCCAGTCAAATCCAGGTGTCATCGTAAGCAAATGTTTTATTCGAATATGCTCAAATGACTTTCCGCTTATTTCCGGATGGGTGACATAATCTGTCATTGACTGCTCCACACTTTGCAAGTAGCCTTTGTCCATGGCAATACCAATTAAAGCGGAAAGAACGCTCTTCGTACAGGAATATAGCGGGCCTATAGTATCTAGACCGCGAGTATACCATTCTTGAACGACCTGTTCGCCTTGCATGACGATTACAGCATTTATTTTCCATTCTGATAGCTGCGTGCTAAGAGCTGAGAGATCCAACTGTTTCATTCTCCAATCTACCTTCCTTACTAAGAAGCATTTCTTTGCTGCTGTTCAGCTTGCTGCATTTTCGGTAATCCCATCGAAACGAATACGACAAATATTGACAATATGGCTGTCCAAATAAAAATATGATGCAGACTTGTTTCTAGCGCACCCGCTTCAATACGATCTGCTTGACCGGTTTGCAAAAGCAAGCCAAACACTGTTATACCTATAGTTTGTCCTAAAGTACGAATAAAGTTAAAGCTGGCAATCGCAGAGCCTCGAAGTTCCCAGCCTACGGATGAAGATACGGCCACAGTCAACGACGTTAAAGACAATCCGAACGAAAAACCAGCCATAAGCGTATAAGCAACAAACAATAAGAGCGGTGTTGCCGCATTTAATAACGAAAACCCAATACTTGCTCCGAGTAGAAAGCATGCGCCTATAACGCTTATGTAACGCAGGCCCTTCTTCGCAATCCAATTTCCCGCAAAAATAGAACCGAGCGGCCATGCAATTGATAATGGTATCATCACCAGACCAGAGTACGTTGCGGGTTTACCATACACCCCTTGAATCCAGAGCGGCAAATAAAAGATAATTACAACATTAATCACACAAATCAGAAAACCATTTAAGTTAGCCATGCTGATTATGCGATTACGAAATAATTGAAATGGAATAATTGGTTCAGGTGAACGACGTTCAATAGCAACAAACAAACTCAGAAATACAATTGCGCATCCAAATAAAAGCCCTATTTGCAAATTGGAGCTTGTGCCTTCATCCCCGCCCCGCAATAAGGTCATCGCATACAAAAAGCTGAACATACCAATAGTAAAGGTAGCAATACCTGGGTAATCGATATGCCGTTTTTTCTTATTTAGCGTTTCTCTTAGTGATGTGGTAAGCAAATAGATAGCTACAATACCGAACGGAAGATTCATATAAAATATTGCTCGCCACGAGACATAATCGACTAGTAGACCGCCTAAAAGCGGACCTGAAATACCAGCTATTCCCCAAACGCTGGACATCCATCCTTGTACCTTCGCGCGTTGTTCAAACGGATATAAGTCGCCTATTATCGTGTATGGAATCGTCGTTAAAGCCCCTGCCCCCAAGCCTTGTAAAGCACGAAACCAAATAAGCTGATTCATCGATTGCGAGACACCTGACAGCATTGACCCCGCCAAAAAAATAAGCGCTCCAATAATGAAAATTTTCTTGCGTCCATATAGATCGCAGAGTTTGCCATAAACAGGTGTCGTTATAACCGTTGCCAACAAATAAATGGAAATAATCCAGCTGTACTGCTGGATGCCATGTAATTCACCGGTTATGCTCGGCATTGCGGTGCTGACAATTGTCCCTTCTATCGCTGCTAAAAATGTTGCGACAAATAGGGCAATCGTTATTTTTTTCCGTGACTGATTAATGCTCATTATTCACCCTTTCGATTAATCCACTATGATAGATGTATAATAACGGGATCCTTATCTATTCTATTATGATCACTGTCCGTACCAATTATCAATGTAAATATTCAAATTCAGGAAGTTTGCATGTACCGATTTTGTTTTTTATTACAGCTTTCACGTGTGCAACATTTTAATAGGTATGGTGCTCTTCCCGCTTCATCCAACTGCCAAAAGCTGCTATCTCCATACAAATTACACAACACTTGCTCTGCTATTTCACAAGCAACCAGTTCATCTATAAGCAAAGTAACGCATATCGTATAACATAGCGATTCATATCGCCTTAATTCTTCAACCTTCTGATGAAAACTAAGCATTTATTCAGTCGCCCCTTCAACGCTAAAAAAACCTTCAATTCATTGTATTCGTTTGGGATATGGTAAAAGTTACGAAATAGTTAAAATGAATCCTTTCTTCAATTCATTTCGTAAATATGGTATCCTAAATGTTTCGTCTATGATAATCTATCCATTAGATAATCCATAAATTATAAGTTTTGGAAGTAAGGATGAGTGTATATGGGCTATGAATTATTGTTAACCATAATAGAAGAGGTTGGATACGTAGCATTATTTTTAGTATTATGTCTTGGATTAATTGGTCTGCCGATTCCGAATGAAGCTGTTGTTATGACCGGAGGAGCATTAGCGGCAGCCGGTGTATTGACCCCCATTCCTGCTTTTATTATGACGTTCCTCGGCATATGCTCAGCTATGACATTTGGTTATAGCATAGGTAGATTTGCAGGGAGCAAATTATCTGATTGGTTCAGTCGCAAAAAAAATATAAGTAAGTTTCTCGCTAAATCAGAGCAGCTTGGTGAAAAGTATGGAGGTTACGCCATCAGCATCAGTCTCTGTCTCCCGTTTTTACGTCATGTTACACCATACGTCATGGGGTTCAATAAAATGCTATTCCGTCGTTTTATAATGTTTGCATATCCGTCAGCTTTCGTATGGACACTCATTTATTTCATTATCGGATCATTTGTCGGTGATCAAGTTCAAGATTTATCCGGTCTTATTTATAAATATGGCGAATGGCTCGTATCAGCCCTCATGGTAGTTGGACTTGGATACTTAACTTATAGATATTTTAAAGCAAAGACAAAAAAGGAAAAAATCGAACGCTCGTTATAATCAATCCCAGTCAAGCGGACAATAAGCTCAATTGAATAGCATTATTCAAAAAAACAAGCTCATGAACCATTACCCTTAAGGTTGGTCGCATGAGCTTATTTTATTTACTCAGCTTGATTTACTTCAAGCTTTTCCTTCGCTGCCTCTACTAGAAAATCAAACAGCTCGTCATCCTCTTCAAGCATGTCCTCCAGCTCTAGCAGTTGATCCTCATTGCCGGATTCATTCAAGAAAAACAAGCCATAGCCCCATTCCTTGGCTTTTCTACTTTTATGCAATGTAATTTCATATTGATTGTCATGACCTTCTACTCCAAAATGAACCTTGCCTACATTGCCATCTTCTTTTGAAAATGTCATCGATGCGTCCAATACTGTAATGTTAATCAATTATGCTCTTCCTTCCATTCTTTTATTACTGTAATTGCTGACTCCATAATACCACAGCCAACTGTTAGAAGCACCAGCAATAGCAAGCAGCATAGATGAACGCCTATCCTTCTGCATGCATACATTGAACTACGATAGCAGCAATGGCTGGCTATCGTTCACGTCATGAGAGGATGATTAGGATGGAAATTCAATTAGCGGCGCTTCACTGGGTTTATTTGGGATTTATTGTCGCCATTATTGGATTTATGCTGATGCGCCGAGATACGACTTTAATTTGTATTGCGGGAATTTTGGGAATCGGGATTCTGGCAACCACATCAGCAAGCGGATCAGTTAGCGGTATATTTAACAGCTTTATTTATGCCATTAAGGAATTAATTGGCACCATATTAATCATATCCATTATCGTCGCTATGAGCCGAGTGCTCATTCGTACTGGAATAAACGAAATTATGGTGGCGCCTTTTACTCGGTTTTTAAGAACACCTGCGCTTGCTTTCTGGGGTATTGGACTTATTATGATGGTCACTTCCTGGTTTTTCTGGCCATCTCCTGCAGTAGCTCTCATTGGCGCTGTACTGCTCCCTGTTGCCATACGAGTCGGTCTTCCCGCCCTAGGAGCAGCCGTTGCAATGAATCTATTCGGACACGGCATAGCCTTATCGGGAGATTATATTATCCAAGGAGCACCGAAGCTGACAGCTGACGCAGCTGGTCTTCCGGTAAGCGAGGTTATGCAGGCAAGCATTCCGCTTGTTATCGTAATGGGCCTCGTAACAACAATTGCAGCCTTCTGGATGATGCGTCGGGACCAGCGGATCGGTACCTGGAGAGATGGACTAATCGTCTCCGCAAATGATCCCGTTCAAGCAGTTGACCCTGCAGCAGCAGAGGATCGCAATTCATTGTCATACGGCGTTAAGAAATGGCTCGCCATCATCATCCCGCTCCTATTTGCATTAGATGTAGCGGCCATGTTCGTATTAGATTTACAAGGTGAAGATGCAACCGCTCTCATTGGCGGCACGTCGATTATTATCATGCTTCTTATTACGATGCTTACCCATAAGGGCAAAGGGCTTGAGAAAACGACAAGCTATTTAATCGAAGGCTTCGTTTTTGGCTTTAAAGTATTCGGTCCCGTCATCCCGATAGCTGCTTTCTTCTATTTGGGTGACTCCGGTTTTCTAGCTATGTTCGGCGAGAAGCTTCCTGAAGCTTCTCACGGTATCGTGAACGATCTGGGTATTGCTTTAGCACATGTAGTTCCGGTAAATGGATATATAGGATCGATCACATTAACAGTAGTAGGAGCCGTTACCGGGCTTGATGGCTCTGGCTTCTCGGGCATATCGCTCGCCGGATCTATTGCCCAGTTATTTGGTCATGCTATCGGATCTGGAATTGCTACATTAACTGCACTCGGTCAAGTGGCAGCCATTTGGGTTGGAGGCGGTACGATCATCCCTTGGGCTCTCATACCGGCTGCAGCTATTTGCGGAGTTGACCCCTTCGAGCTGGCTCGCCGTAATTTGAAGCCGGTGCTCATTGGACTCACTGTAACGACGATCGTTGCTATGTTCTTGATTTGAGTCTTCTATTTCTCTTATAAATAATGAGTATAATCCCGAGCAAACAAACGGAACAAATGATCGTGATTACCAAATTCATGGATATGCCAAATGTTTGATCGGGGTCTACTGTAGGCTGTGGCGGGATCGAACCGCTTCCAAGTGCAATAACGTGCTCGCTTGCATCACTTTGTAACGTTATACCGCTGCATAAGCCTGTTTCCAACGCACTCCCGCTGGACCTTGCGTACACAATATAACGTTCTCCCTCTTGAAAATTGAATCCGCAGCTATCTTCATGAAGTGCTGTGATGACTTCTATTTTCGACGTCACATGACCTTTCCATACTTGGTTTACCTGAAAGGAGGCTTTCGTAGCTTTTCCTTGAGAATTAAACATCGAGCTAGACGCTTTTTTAATACTAACTACTTTTCCTTCAAATACAGCATCGCTCCGTTCTTTCCTCTCTTGTACCGTTCCTGGGTCCACACAAGAACATGCGTATGCTTCATTAGAAAATGCAAAAAAGCCTACAACTCCTGATAATATAAAAAAAGCTATAAAAACATTAAACCAACGTAACCTGTTTTTCATCTGGCACCCCTACTTTCTCTATATATCGTTTTTACTTCTATATCATTGGTAAGACGACAGTATTTGGAAAAAAGTTGCATCCAGCTCCACTATTAAATGAGGGCTCTCCCATTCAGCTTATGCTGAATGCAGGATAACCCTCATTTTCTGCTTTTTAAATTCTAATTACAATCCACGAAACTAACGTAATCCAGCGTGTACGAGGCCCAGCAATAGTTCCGGCTAACTTGTCAATCATTATACATATCCTCCATTTCACTTCTACGGATTTTTCATATAAAATAAGTAGTGTATTGATTTAGCTGCAGCGTAACAAAGGCGAGCGTCTATTATTATTTCAACAATAAAGCGGTATTGTTCACATGGAAAGGGATAGAGTACCGAACGTCCAGCATTGAAACTAAATTATACCCGGAGGTATTCACATGTTAAAGACAGCAATTGGCCGATTTCGTATAATCGGAATTTTAGAAGGTATTTCATTCCTAGTTCTTCTATTTATCGCTATGCCGCTTAAGTACTGGGCAGACATCCATGAACCTGTCACCATCGTAGGTGGAGTGCATGGAGGATTATTCGTACTTTATGCATTTGCTTTACTGCATGTTTGGATTAAACATCGCTGGTCCTTTTCAAAGGTTGTAATTGCTTTTATTGCCTCATTTCTTCCTTTTGGTACATTTGTTTTGGACAAGAAGATGCTTCGTAATGAATCTAATCATTAAGCTTCGAGCGGTTTTAGTGATCGCTGATCGTAAAATCGTCGCAATCTAAACGCAATTGAAACTATTGTTCATACTAAGAGTATCATACCAATCAAAAAACCAGTCAACGAAGCTATTGGCCACCTTTTTTGGGCAAATAAGCTGAATTGACTGGTTTTTTTTCACGCGAATTTAGCTCGTTTTCAGAAAAAAGTGCCGTTTTCTCGACAACCAAACATATGTTCGATTTCTTTAAACATGTTTTTCGTGCTTAAAGTCCACTTTTAATCCCCTTTTTCGAGCTAAAAGCCATATTTTCTGCAATTTAAAGACTTTTAGCTCGTTTTTGGAGCTTAATGCCACTTTCTCGCAAGACCAAACGTATGTTCTTATTCGGGATAAAGACTAATAATAAAAAGCGAACGTCCGATGACCTCAGGCTTTTAGGTCGGATGTCCGCTTCCACGTTAGCGATATTTTATAGAACAATAAAGTAAAAAAGTGCAGCAAGCGCGAAGCGATAATAGGCGAACCAGGAAAGCTTGATTTTTTTCATGAGGTTGAACTTCAATAGGCTGGCGAAACGGTTCCGATACAATACAAGCACGGCGAGTACCGCACCAAACTGAATGACGACCTCGAATGTTTTCGCTCGTTCGCCAGTAAACTTCAACAGTTTGCAAATGCAAAACTTACTTCGTAAGCACAGGGTGAGCTGCTTCCCGTTCATGCTCGGAAACAGCTCATATGTCTGCTGACAAGCTGCTTTATATTAGCCTATGCATGTCCGCTCGTATCCATTTCATTTTCTAAGAAATCGGTCTTAATTTCAATTTTCCGAATGCGATTATCATCTCGCTCACGGATAATAAAAGTTGTATGATGGTACTTCCAAGGCTTGCCTACAGTCAAATCCGGATTTTGATTAAACAGCCAGCCCCCGACGGAATCAACCTCATCGTTATCCAAATCCGTTCCGGCCGTTTCATTTAAATCGCTAATAAGCGCCTTTCCGTTTACCATATATCGTTGGGTGTCGATGACTTCGATTTCCTTCACCTCATCCGCATCGAATTCATCTCGAATTTCACCGACTATTTCTTCAATGATATCCTCTATCGTGACAATGCCAGCTGTTCCTCCGTATTCATCGAGCAGCACGGCTATATGCACACGCTCTTGCTGCATATTTTTTAAAAGCTTCTTAATTGGAGTCACTTCAGGAACCGACATAGCCGGCTGAAGGAGTGAAGCAACATCCAGCTCACGATCTCTTTCATAACGAAGGAAAAACTTCTTTGTATTCAAAATGCCGATAATATTGTCCTTGCTGCCTTTTGCGACAGGAAATCTTGTGTACTGCTCTTGCATAATAATTGACACATTCTCTTCACGCGACTGATCCACATATAAGCAAACCATATCTGTTCGAGGAACCATAATCTCGCGCGCAAGACGTTCATCAAAGTCGAAAATCTTGCTCACATAACCGTACTCGCTCTTATTAATTTTGCCGCTTTCATAGCTCTCGGACAAAATAATTCTAATCTCTTCCTCCGAATGCGCTTCATGCTCACTTGCTGGCTTAAAACCCAATAAACGCACTAAACTGTTCGCTGATCCATTAAGCAGCCAAATAAACGGAAACATCAGCTTGTAGAACACAATGATAATTGGTGCGGTCATTTGGCTGATTTGTTCCGATTTAATAATAGCGACCGTTTTCGGAGCAAGCTCACCTAACACGACGTGCAAATAGGTCACGAGCACAAAGGAGATGATAAACGACAGCCACGTGCTAATCTCACCCACTAAATGAAATCGCTCGAATATCGGATGCAATATTTGTTCAATCGTTGGTTCACCGAGCCAGCCGAGTCCAAGTGCTGTAATTGTGATGCCGAGTTGACAAGCAGACAAATAACCATCAAGATTAGTCGTCACTTCTTCTACTGCTTTGGCATTTTTTTTGCCTTCCATCACCATCTGATTGACGCGACTCGAACGCATGCGAATAATAGCGAACTCAGTTGCGACAAAGAAAGCTGTAAATACGAGTAATACAGCAAATATGACAAGTTTTAAAAACATCATAGTCTCCCTCTTGCAAGGGGGTGTAGATATTAGTAGCCGACTTCTACAGACGCATTAACGATATAGATCAAGTCGTTTTTATCGTCTTTATCTGGCAGAACGATGCCACTAGTCGTGAGCATTCCTCCGTCTACCAGTTCAACAGTCACTTGGCCGTATGGCAAAACAGCCTTCACTTGCTCCATGTCCAGCAGCTCCCGGTCGCAAGGCAGCGCCAGCTTAACGCGTACCTTCATATTGTCCAAGCTGCCTCCCGGCAGAACAGATCGGAGCCCAGGCATTGAATTGTGATGGATTGCGTTTTGCACCGCACGTACCGCTGCTTTCGTAATATTTTGACCGTGAAGGTCGCACCCCATGCCAATTTCTATAAAAAATAAGTTGTCCACTTATACATCGTCTCCCTTATATGGATTTTCAATACATCCTCTTCGTATTACTCTTCCCAACTTTCGTCCATGTCAGATACGCCATCCGCTAATCCATGACTCATCGTCGGTTCCATCTGATCAGCTGGCTGTCTGCTGCCAATCAGCGGCATAACATCAACTAAATCAGGCGGCTGCAGCAGCTCAACGGGCGACATTCCTTTATCAAATTGGAAGGCATCGCCTTCAATCACGACGAGGTATCGGCCATTATGCTTGGCAAAATGGATGGAAGCTCCAAATTCTGCAAGCAATCCTTTAACTGTCACGCTATCCAGCTTGAATGAGAACGGCAAATCTGGTTTTTGCTCTACTAATGCCGCGGCAGCAACCTCTACCTGCTCCTTAGACCACCATTCCTGCAAATCGCGCTTTTCGCTCAAAGCCCATACCTCTACCGCATTTTCCTCTTCTCTTCGCTCTGAGCTCTCATCCTCTTGCCATTTGTCGGCAATGTACTGATGAACCATTTCAACGACTTGGTCGCCAATTACCTCAGGTAGCGGCTTCTCATAGGAAACATATTTTAAGAAGTCCTCAAAATATCTTGCGTGCGACGCCTGATGAATTTTCAGCTCCCAATGCTCAAGCATGCCTTCCTCCGGCATATGCGGATACTGAATTGATTTCATGCTGCGCGCGCTAATCGCCATTTCCACTTGTGATACTAAGCTGCGCTCATCGGAAACTCGGGCTATCTTCGGCTCAAAGTCACACTTCAACAAAAATAAAAACGGCTCATCGAAATACGTATTCAGCTTGGAGAGAGCGATTATAAATGCTCCGCCTCTAACTGCGCTCGTATCCATGTATATCCGAACCAGCTCATCCGCTATACCAATAAACCGTTCCTTCGAATCCGCATCGCGAAGCCGCTGGAACAGATTATAGTTTTGATTGCTTCCTAATTCATAGCCGGGTTCAACCATGAAACGACCGATCTTCGTTGGTGCCCCCGCTGTATTCGGGTTGCGTTCAACCTTTCTTTTGACAATTCGCTTAAACTCACCGTCAAGAAATCTCTGAATTTCGCTGTCTTCATAGGAGTCCTCATCGAGCGTCTGATAATGCTTAAATCGTTTGCCGGAAGATGATGCACTTTCCTCACCATCGGTATGAATGACGAAGAAGGATAAATACTGCAAATTAAAATCCACGTTTATTATTCCCCCATAATTACGATAGTCAATTCCTTAAACTAGTAGTTGTAGTGAACCTTTTACCTCATCATGCAAGTGCACCATTATTTATAAGATATAGGGTGCTTTCTGATGGCGATAAGCTGGGCTTCGCTCGGTATCTTCATAGCTACGATTCCAAATGCCAGTCGCTGCTGGAGACATCGGAGGGATAAGCCATGACCAGCGGCCAGTAACGGTTCTTCCAATATCCTGTTCTTGCTTATCAAAGCGAAGGAACTGCTCTGCCGCTGTATGATGATCGACGATACTTGCGCCGCTCTTCTTAAATGAATAAAGCACGGCGACATTAAGCTCAGTTAAGGATTTGTCCTTCCATAATGACGTATTCGTAGTCGTATTGAACCCAAATAAATCAGCAACCTTCGGCAGCTGATTATAACGATCCGAATCAGCTAAGTTTCGCGCCCCGATCTCTGTCCCCATGTACCAGCCGTTAAACGGTGCGGCTTTATATGAAATCCCGCCTATTTCCAGTTCCATATCCGAAATAAACGGAACCGCATACCAGCGTAGATCAAGCTGCTCGAACGCTTCGTTCTCAGGATGAGAAAGAGGAACTTCAAGTACGGTTTCTTCTGGCAAAGTGAACCATTGCGCTGTTTGTTGCCCCTTCTGAATAACAAGCGGCAATAGATCGAAACGGGTGCCGTAGCCCTTCCAGCCCAGCTTCTCACATGCTGCTGTGAATGCTAATGAAGTGGAGTCGCCGATAACCCCTTCGACGCTACTATACCCTGCATAACGCACTAGCTGATGATTCCATATTCGAATACAATTAGGAGAATGATTAGGTGGGAAGATCGTAATAGCTGGACGTATACGTCCGTTGTTCGTAGCGAATTTCATGTGTTGAAAGATACTTTCAGCCGCTCCAGCTTCATCGTTAACATAACGCGCGTCAAACACTTCCAACGACTGCCAAAACAATCGGCCTATACATCGATTGTTGTTTCGCCAGGCCATTTTCGCCCCATGCTTGAGTTCTTCAAACGTATGCGTATAGAAGCCTGTCTGTTCAATTTCCTGTGTAACCTCTTCGATTCTATGCTTCGCATCCTGTTCACTTTTGCCTAGCTCGAAATACGCTTCGCCAATAAACAAAGCTGCTTGCTCGGCCAATTTTTTGCTGGTTGCTGTAATCATAAAAGGGACTCTCCTCCGCCAGCTATAATAAGACTTATAAAATAACAACGACCGCCGTGAAATCCACGGCGATCGATGAGAATAAACGGCTGTCCAAGCAGCCACTCGTATAACAGACCAATCCGGCTTCCGTATCCTAAACGTAACAATAACAGGAAACCACTTTCTTTAGGAAGCAGCTATTCGTCTTCGTTCATATCGAAGTGCTTCCACTGTTTTGTTAAGTATAAATACTATTATACCGAAGTTATGCTTCGCCGCCCAGCAACGATGTCAAATTGCCACGATATAGCAGCTTCAGCTTATGCAAAGCACGTGTACAACCAACATATAACAGCTTTGCATCAAGCCGATCATAAGCATTTTCACCCGAATCAGCGATTAGAACCGCATCAAACTCCAGCCCTTTCGATAGATAAACGGGAACTACCGATAGACCTCCGCCATAAGCGGGCTGCTTACTTTGAACGATAGATGCTTCCAAGCCTTTATCAACCAAATGCTGATAGATTTGCTGACACTCCAAAGCCGTTCGTCCGATAACTGAAATGGTCTCATACTCGCCCTTTGCCTGCCATTCGCGAACATTAGCTTCTATAGATTCCAGCCAAACCTCATTCCTGACTGATTCTGTTACAACAGCGTCTCCGCTCCTAAATACAGGAATGGCTGGCTTAACGCCGCCCGTCATTTCGCCTAATATTTTGTTGGCGAATTCGATGATTTCCATCGTTGAACGATAGCTTCTATTCAGCTCGTGGTAACCGATCAGTTCATCGTCGAATAATGCTGTTAGCTCCGACCAGCTTTGAACGCCAGCATAGGCATGAATACCTTGCTGTAAATCACCTAATACTGTCATCGAAGCGGTTCGTTGGCATAAGCGCAGCACTTCAAGCTGGAATGGTGAATAATCCTGAGCTTCATCAATAACGATGTGATCGAACGCTTGCTTCGGAAGTCCAAACAGCTGAAGCTGGATATACGCTAACGGCGCCAAATCCTCGGCAGCTGCAACATTCTTTTTCAGTCTTTCTGCTGTTTCCTTCGCCATTGCCTTTGGTATGCTTTCAACAATCTGCTTACCTTGAAACAGCGAAGCGTACAGCTGAACCGCCGTATAGGAAGGAATTTTCTTCGTATAACTATTAAACTTGGCCATTGCTTTTGCTCTTATTTTTTTATCGTTAATGTTCTTCATCTTCAGCTCAGATTCGAGCCACCGTCGGATTCTGCTCACGAGCCGATCGCGTTTCTTCATAAGTGTTTCTTCACCGTAATCGGTATTATACCATTCAAGCATAAGCTCGGTTGAAAGCTCCAGCCGATCAATAGGTACAAATGACATGGTGGGTACAATTTTCTGCTCAAAATCAGCAATTCGTTCGTCAATGACTGTTTTAAATAACAAACTGCCTTTAAAGCGACCTGCAGCATGCTCGATTTCATCCGCAGTGCGTCGCTGTTCAAACCAATAGGTCATCGTATCAGAAGGATCAACTACCGTAATTGACTTTTCGAGCAGCTCGATTGTCCAGTCGCTGAACGTAGTCTGCTGAATATCTCCAACTCCAAGCTCAGGAAGCACCCCCGATATATAATCCAAAAACATTCTGTTCGGAGCGAAAATAATCATACGTTCAGCCCGCATTCGATCCGCGTATTGATAAAGGAGGAAAGCCAGCCGATGCAGAGCGACGGTTGTTTTTCCGCTACCTGCTACTCCTTGAATAAATAGCGCTTTATTACGTTCTGTACGGATAATAAGATCCTGCTCGCCTTGAATCGTCGATACGATATCACGCAGCTTATTATCTTTGTTCTCACCTAGTCTATATAATAGAAATTCATCAGTTACCGCGCCTTCCTCCTGGCCTCGCACATAGCTGTCGACCAGACGGACGATTTCTCCCTGACGAATCATAAAATTCCGTTTCAAATGCACGTATCCAGAAATCTCATCATCCGGTGACTGATACGTAGCAGGTAAATCCCCACCCGTAAAGGAATAGAACATACTCGCAGCAGGCGCGCGCCAGTCAATTACAAGCAGCTCTGTGCCCCCTTGTTTCGCGACACCGGCTTTGCCAATATACAAAGGTTTAATCTCACTGCTTGGCAGCTCTTGAAAGTCTAATCGACCAAAGTATGGCTCGCGCTTCGAAATTTCCAGCCGCAATCTACGTTCCTCTTGCTGCAAATCGAGCATTTGCTCCGTAAAGTCGTCCCCTTTGTAGCGTGGACCAATCATTTTCAGTTGTGCTGTAATATCGCGCAGTGATTCAGTTAAGCGATCCTGCTCCTCTTGAAGGGCACTTTGAACCGTCATGTCAGTTACCTCCCAAGCGTAAACGGCCGTACCGTTCAATTTGACGGTACAGCAATCGTTTCGCGGTCATATGTAGTCTTATAAAAAAAGCGAGTTCCAACTATACCATAGGATAACAGAACAAAGCAATTAGAGTTTAACATTTACTGCAATGAAGTAGATTAGCATAATTACTAGGATAAGATTAAGTCCGATCAGAAACGGGATACCAAGTGTAAACGAACGATGCTTCGTTTTGTGACGCCATGCTTTCATACCGAGCATCGTGCCGCAAGCACCGCCAGCCGCACTTAAAATAAACAATCTCTTCTCAGGAACTCGCCTGCGCTGCAGCTTGGCGCGCTTCTTATCCCAGCCCATTAGCAGAAACGTATACGCATTAATAATGATTAAATAAATTATCAAAATATAAAACGACATTGGACATGACACTTCCTTTCTATCAAAGAGAAAAGGCTTTAACATTTATGTGTTTCTCGGTTTTGCGCGGTTGGTTGGCACAGCTGTATAGGGATCATCCGGCCAGTAATGCTTAGGGTATCGCCCCTTCAAATCCTTCTTCACTTCAAAATATGCCGATTCCCAGAAGCTCCGCAAATCCTGAGTCACTTGAACCGGACGCTGTGACGGAGAAAGCAGATGGAGCGTCAAAGGAAGCTTGCCCCTCGCAAGGCGCGGCGTTTCCTTCATCCCGAATAACTCCTGCAAGCGCACCGCCAATATAGGCGTTTCAGGACTGCTATAGTCAATCGGTATTCGTGATCCGCTTGGAACGACGAAATGTGTCGGAACCTGCTCATCCAGCTCCTGTTTCTGCTTCCACGTTAGTTTGCCTTCAAGCAGCTGCAGCATCGACAGTTTTTGTAGATCAGTACGGCTTTTCATACCATAGATGTGCGGCTTCAACCATTGCTCCATCGTATCCAGCAGCCCTTCATCAGAAGCGCCCGGCCAATCGTCGCCGCTCAGAGACATGAGTCGCATACGAGCTTGCAGTTGTAGAGCTTGCTTGTTCATTGGCAGAATGCCTAAGCCTGACTGACGAATACCAGCGAGCAAAACTTCCGCTACTTCATTCTCATCCGGTTGATGAGCTGGAGCTTCGCTTAGTATAATTGCGCCTAACCGGATCCGCCTTCTTGCACGTACCGCTTGGGCTGACGCCTCCCATTCCACTACATCCTCCGTTGTGATGTAAGCTGTCAAATACAGCTCGATATCATGTAGAGATAATTCAGCAGCAATTCGAATGCGGCTTTCTGTTCCTGAATCGTCCAGCTCGCAAGCAGCAAGAAACGGAGAGCGTGACAACGGCTGCAGCTCAGGGAGCACAGCGCCTCTGCCATTCGCCAGCAAATATCTGCCATCACTCCGGCGCTGGGCGATCCGATCAGGATAAGCAAGCGCGAGCAATGCCCCTAGAGGTATTGGGCTTACGGTTGCTGCATGCTTCCCGATTCCTCTTTCCCACTGCGCTGCTTGAGCGATTATACGATAAGCTGCACCACTGCTTGGATGACCATTTCTGCTGTTTTTCCCAGCGCTGCCGTCACGACCCGTTAAGCTGTAAAGCAAGTCCAAACGATGCTTCACATCTACATTCCGTTCTTGAGGAAGCAAATCCCGCTCGCTCAACAAAGCGGCCAATTCACAAGCCTCACGAGTATAACCCCGTTCCGCCGCATGCAGAATCATGGCTCCCAGTCTCGGATGAAGTCCAAGCTTTGCCATTTGCGTACCAGCTTTTGTTACCTTGCCTGACCCATCAATTGCTTTCAATTGCCGCAGAAGTGAAACTGCCTGTTCATATGCCGGAATTGGAGGGGGCGTTAACCATTCTAGTTCAGCAGGAGACTGAATGCCCCACACTGCAAGCTCGAGAGCAAGCGAAGCTAGATCTGCTTCAAGCAGCTCGGGCGCGTTTTGAGCTGGCAAATAAGGATGCTCCTGCTCCGTCCATAGCCGATAACAAACTCCAGGAGCAAGGCGCCCCGCCCTGCCACGTCGCTGATCGGCGGACGCTTGCGATACGGCAACAGTTTCCAGACGAGTCATGCCGGTTCGAGGGGAGAAGCAGGGTACTCTCATTAGACCGCAATCGACAACGATTGTTACCCCTTCTACAGTTAAGCTGGATTCCGCAATGGATGTAGCGAGTACAACCTTGCGTTCTCCGTTCAAGCATGGCGACACAGCTGCATCCTGCTTCTCCAACGATAAGCTGCCATGCAGCTCTTCAATCCGTATATGTGAAGCAAGGCCAGCTTCGGTAAGCCACCTCGCCGTTCGGCGAATTTCAGCGACACCAGGCAAAAAAGCAAGCACATCCCCCTCATTTGCGAGAAGTGCCTCCATGATTGTCCTTCCCATATACGGCTCGATTGGTCCGTTAACACTTGCGGGAGCAAAATTTGTGGATACTGGAAATACACGTCCTTCTGAGCGTACAACAGGGGCATTGCCAAGCAGCTCTGCTATTGGATCCGCATCGAGTGTCGCCGACATAACGACCAATCGCAAATCATCTCGAAGCAGCAATTGTGACTGCAAGCAAAGCGCTAATCCTAAATCGCCATGCAGATGTCGTTCATGAAATTCGTCGAAGAGGATTACTCCGACCTGTTCAAGTGCAGGATCCTCCTGCAGCATGCGTGTTAAGACACCTTCTGTGACTACTTCAATGCGAGTTTTCGGACCGATACGTGAATCAAGCCTTACACGATAACCGACTGTTTCACCCGCTTGTTCGCCTAATGTACTAGCCATGAAATGCGCTGCTGAACGAGCGGCAAGCCTGCGTGGCTCCAGCAAAATAATCTTTTTGCCAGACAGCCAAGTCTGATCAAGCAGCGCCAGCGGTACTCGCGTAGTCTTTCCAGCTCCAGGCTCTGCAACAAGCACCGCATTCACATGAGCTTGCAGCTTCTCAAGCAGCTCAGGTAGTACCGCATCAATTGGCAGTTGATTCATGGTGAAAACTCCTTCTTTTACCTCAATCTTATTTAACAATACGCATCATCTGGACGACAGGACGATTATCCCCTGGTAAAGACGCCTCTTTACTTTTCATCTGCGAGGAGCCGTCACCATCTAGAAAAATACCATCAACCAGCTTACCTTCACCAAATGTATCTATAATGGCTTGACGAAATACTGCTAAAGTCCCTTTAGTTTCACTAACGATCAGATAGATAACGCCCTTATCATCGTAAACTGCCGCGGAACGCAGTCTATCCTCATCTGGAAAAGGTGCATTCTCTAACATGGCTTGCTCCAACCATTTGCTGTCATCGCCAAGACTCATGCTAATGCCGCCTTGTGCCCAAAAGCGATAATGATCCATCACCTTCAGCTCATTTGCGAGTCGAACCACCTGTACGCTGAGCGAGTCAGACGCTCCGTCCCACACAAGCGTACCGCGTGCATACTTCACATTTTCATTACCAGTTCCGTATTTGCCAATTGCTCCATTTACAGGCAGACTATTCACAACACTGATGCTAAGCAGCTGATCCCCGTAAAAGAAGCCGCCGTTAATGCCTACATGATTGGTCAGTGTTACATTGTTTTGAATCGCTTCCAGCGTAATGTTAGATGGCTTCGTCTGCAGCATATGCAATGTCATTCCGTTAGGAGTATTCGCTTTCGTATAGGTATACTGCTTTGCGGCGCTTTGTGCGACCTCATCCGTCTGTGAACGATTGCTTAGCGCCATTATCATAAAATAAAAGATGACAGCTAATGCAAGTAAAATACCAACCATAATACCAATAACCGCGAACATACGCTTTCTACTCAAGCGAGTCGTTTGATTCGTTTGCATAACACTCTTGATCTCCTTAGCCTTATTCATTTAAACCATCCTTTTCGTTTAAACCAAACGAACATGCTAACAGCTGTAATACACATGACACCTAACACAGCAAAGTATCCCCAGCTCCAATCGAGCTCAGGCATATTGTTGAAATTCATCCCATACAGTCCCGCCAAAAAAGTGAGCGGCATAAAAATAGTTGTAATGACCGTCAACGTTTTCATAATCGTATTCATACGATTCGAATTGTAGGATATATAGCTGTCACGTAAGTCAGCCGTCATTTCTCGGCAGGAGTCCATCATCTCTGACAGCTTAAGCAAATGATCGTAGACATCATGATAGAAAGCCATGTAATGCTTCTGCTCGACGATTCGATCGGAGTTGGTTATGCGATAAAGCAAATCTCTCATCGGGATGATTGTCTTACGCAATCGCAGCAGTCTCGATCTGATGCTGAAGATATCGCTCATCGCTGTTTGGTCGGGACCGTCCCCGCTTCCAATCTCCATATCAACTAATTGATCCTCCAGCTCATGTACAGCGGGAAAGTACTGATCAACGAGCTTATCCATAACTTGATACGCTGCATACAAATGCCCATGTTCACCCACTTTTTTAGCTGACATAAGCTTGTTACGGGCTTCATCTATTTCTGGACTTGCCTGATAATGAAACGTCACGATATAACGAGGTCCGATAAATACGTTAACCTCATTCACATTCAGCGTCTTCCGCTCAATCGCATGAAGCACCAAGAAATGAACATCTTCATAATGATCCATTTTCGGACGTTGCAATAAATGATAGCAATCCTCGATTGCCAATGGATGAAAATGAAAAAACGTATCCAGCAGCTTGCATTCCTCTTCATCCGGGACGCTAAAGTCTACCCAATACCAATCGAGATCAATGGAGTTCACTTGATCTAACTTCAGATCCGTGACCCACTTCTTTTCTTTCGTAAAGCCAATAATTCGAATCAACGCTGATGCCCTCCTGTGTTCAAACGCCATATCGTACACACTGATCTGATTACGCGATTGTTCTATTTTACACGAAACAAGCACGTCTGTAATTGAAAATCACCTTTTAAGTAGAAAAAAACGGCATCCCCTTCATTAAAATGAATGGAGATGCCTGTTTGTTTATAAATGAGACATTTATCGATCGTCTAACGGATAGAAGATTAAATTAATTGGAAAAGCTGAACCAGCTGGCGGACTAAATTCGATATCGAGAGATTTCTCATTACCTGTAGTTTTCGCTAAAATAACCATACCATCAAAAGCGGTCAACACGCCAGAGCCTGGCACCTTACGCAGCTCACCATTAACTTTGAATGGTCCTTTGAATACGCCGCCTCTAGCTAAAACCATAATGGCCATTTTCCGAGGGTTCTCGGAATGGATTTTGTATACTGTGCCGTAATTGCCTGGATCTTCTACTTCTATACCACGAAGCGGATCAAAGCCCTTCTGAAACGGATCTATCTTCCCGTCTCCAAAAACGAGCCTCATTGGCTTCTGCAGCCCATTTTCAGATAAATCTACTGCCCAGTCAAAACCGGTGATTGGAAAGGTTCCTCTAATATGTCCGCTGAAAGGAAGCTTCGGAAGATCAAGCATCTTATTCGATACAGTCTTGCTATTAGCGAAGGTGAATTGTACAAGACCATCCGTTTCTACATCATATAATAAATTTACACCCTGCCCCGGATAGAAATCAGGGAATTGCTTATAAACAAACGTTTCACCCGGCGGTATGACCTTCTTCTCATTAACAGGATCATTCATTAGAAAATCTGTAGTCGCCTCGCTGCCAATCAGATTCGCATAAATGGAAGGGTAAACCTCCCCTTTATTAGTCGTTCTAATCGTTACAGGTTCAGACGATAGGTTGGTTGCCAAGATAGCAAATGATACTTTCTCACCTGAGCCATTCAAGTGATCCGCATATAAGCGGCCTTTGCCTGAGAAGCTGTCCTGATAGAGGATGCCTTCCTCTTTGAATGTTTCGGGACTATCGCTTAAAAGAAGCTTTCTAGAAGTGTCCTCTGTGATATCTTTAGGCAAAAGAGGCAGGTTTAAGTAATTTCCGTATAATGTGCTCCAATCCGTCTTAATATAACCGCCTACTGGATTCTTATAGATTGGATACTCAACCTTACTTAAATATACTTCATCCTCAATGACAAGCTTACGTGTATATGGCGCGCTTTTATTTCCGCTCTTGTCCGAAACGGTAAGTGTAATTGGATATGTACCAGCTTCGAAGAATACTTCTTCCTTACCTTCCCATTCGAATTTCACTCCCTCAGCATCGGGATCATAGCTCAGATTCACGTAATTGATCGGTTCGCCAATTTTGTAGCTAGCCTTCGCAAATGTGAATTTTGCTACCGGTTTGGAATTATTCTGATCAGGGTTATAGTTCGAATCCGGTTGATTAACATGCAGGACATCGATACGTCTTAATTCACTATTGTACGTATAGGTCGCACCCATATAATCGGATAACCATGTAAGCTTAATCATTACACGTCCATTCTTAATGGTCGCAACATCTTCAAGCTTAAACCAATAGCCGTTTACGAAAGCCGATTTATTAATCGTATCAAGCATAATGTCGTATTTCGGCGTTTCCATGATCACTTGTCTCTTCTCTTCATTCCATTCAACCTTCATACCAAAAGCATCTCCGAGGAACTTAGCCGGCACAAATGTTTTGCCTTTAATAATAGTAGGAGGAGCGTCCAAGACAACCTGCTCTCCATCTAGGAAAGCTTCAGACTTGTCAACATAAAAGACAACATATGTTGTACCTGAAGTAATTGGCTTTTCTTGTTCAACTGCAAAAGTGACGCTACTAAATGAAAGAAGCATAATCAGTAATAGTGCCATGGTTCTTTGTTTTCTGTTTAATTTCATGCTTAAACTCTCTACTCCTTTATTCTATCTATTTTATTTGACCAGGAAGAAATCTGACTAGGTCGATAGTTAGACGTAAAATATAATAATAAGTTGCATTATTGGCATATTATTTAGAAATACACCTTATATGGTGAGTTGATCTAATATACAGTTTTTAAATGCCGATTAATACTATAGGTACTACGTACTATTCTAATAGAACTTGTGATAGAGAGGAATTAACTACATTAATAATTAATCATAGCAATAAAAAAGGCGGTAACCGAATCAGCATCGGCACCGCCATCTTACTTAAAAGTTATTCTCCGATTTCAGCACCCTGTTCCATATACATGATCTCCCAAAGGTGATTGTCTAGATCCTGAAAGCTCCAAGTATACATAAAACCATGATCTATTGGGTCATTATATGGAATTCCACCCGCTGCTAAAGCCTTATTTACAATTGCATCGACTTCTTCCTTGCTATTAGCTGATAATGCCAAAATCACTTCCGTGCTTTTTGATGCATCGATGATTTTTTTTGTAGTAAATGTTTGGAAGAACTCTTCAACGAGCAGCATAACAAAAATTTGCTCGCTTATGACCATACAGGTAGCATTTTCATCCGTAAATTGAGGATTAAACTCAAAACCAATTTCAGTAAAAAAGTCGATTGATTTTTGCAAGTCTTTGACTGGTAAATTAACGAATATTTTATCCGTTTTTACTCCCATTATTTATCACCTCGCAGTCATAATAACATGCAAGATTTAGGCTTGTCTATTCAAATAATGAAAGTATAATTATTAGTCTTCTTCTTGTGTTTGCGCGGCTTCAAGAACCGTTTCGTACACCGCTTCGCCAATAGCACAGCCAATCGTCGTGGCAGCGCCGGCGTAGGCGTGCAGCGCCTTCCAGTGCCTGTGTTGACTGACTCCAATAACGATTGCGTCCGTCGTCGTTCCCGTAGCTAATTGCCCATTCGCTTGCTCAACAATACCTAATTGCTGCAACGCGGCTGTCTTCGCTTCGGTTGCAGTTATAACAGCATTGACCATTGCCGATTCAGACATCTGTCCATCGATTAGCAGAATTGTATTTATCGTGCCGGGAGTGTATGCTGAGAACGTTTTGCGCGTCAACCCCGATCTCGCAGCATTACTCGTGCCAACCGTAGTGCAGCAAACCAGCTTAAACCGGTCGCCTTCTAGCTCAAGTACTGAAGCATGCGTCAGCTTAGCAGCGGTGATGAGACCGATCGTATGATGCGGATCGGAGCCCCATATTCCACATTGACGCATAATATCATGTACAGGATCATCACATTGATAAGTAAGCGGCACCTTCCAGTTCATAATCCGATTCGCATAAGAGAAGCCGCCTGGATGAACAGCACTGCTTAGCGTGTGTAACTTTTCCGAACAAACCATATCAATTCGGTCTTCCAATAGATGAATGCTAACTCCATTCCAAATCGTAGAATGGTAGTCTAGTCCGCTTCGAAAAGGTTGACTCATCGTTCATCCTCCTTCGCTTTACCGAGCAGCTTATAGATGAGCGGCATATTTAGATGGCTTCGAGCAAGCTCTGCCAATCGGTTGAACGCGCTCTCGCGACGCTCCATGAATCGCAGCTCTACAGGTATCGATAGCAATCCTTTTGATTCACGAATTAGGTTTAACCAAGCTCGGCGAAAGTCATCATTATGCCAAATACCATGAATAAACGTTCCCCACAGCCTGCCGTCCGGCGTGCAGGCACCCTCAGACTCATATTGAAGTGAAGAATTGCCATCCTTCAAGTTAAGCCGCTCACGAATTTGAAAGGGATGTCGAATCGTCCCCTTATCCCGCAGCCATTCTACAGCTCCCATATGAATCTCGTACCCTTCAATCGGCAAGGAATTCATGGAATCATTTAGCTTGCCATGGCCCTCAATTCGAATGGTTTTCTTTTCTTCCGCGAACGATACCTGAAACTCAAAATAGCCTAGACCTTCCGATTTGTCTATTTTCGATTCCACACCCAGCGGATCAACCAAACATGTTCCTAGCATCTCATATCCGCCGCAAATGCCAACCGTCCAGCCGCCCTTTAGAACATGCTTGTGCAGCAATTCTGCGAATCCATTTTGCTTCAGCCATAGTAAGTCTTCTATCGTATTTTTGCTTCCTGGAATAATGACTGCATCGGGATTCCCCCATTGATCTGATCTCTCGATATATCGGAGTTTTACATCTGCTTCGAAGTGAAGCGGGTCCATATCAGTAAAATTAGAAATGCGCGGCAGTCTAATAACCGCTATATCTAACTGATCTTTCTGATCTGAAACTTCTATCTCTTTATTGAAAGACAACTGCTTGCCAAGCGATAAGGAGTCCTCATCCTCCAGCTCTAAATTCGGCATATAAGGCAATACGCCAAGCACTGGTTTGCCCGTCCGCTCTTCAAGCCAATCAAGACCCGGTTGAAGCAGCGATACGTCACCACGAAATTTATTGATAACAAAACCGCAAACGCGATCTCGTTCATCTGGCTCAAGTAGCTCCAGCGTACCGACGATTGAGGCAAATACACCACCACGATCAATATCGGCGACCAAAATGACCGGTGCATCTGCCCATGCAGCCATACGCATGTTGACAATGTCACGATCCTTCAAATTAATCTCTGCTGGACTACCCGCCCCTTCAAGCACGACAATATCATTGGATTCTCGCAGTCGCTTCAGTGATTCTTGGACAATACCGCCGGCTATCGGCAAATAGTTCTCCCGATATTCACGAGCATCAAACTCGCGCAGCGGTTTCCCATGCACCACAACCTGTGATGACATATCGCCAGTCGGCTTAAGCAGAATCGGATTCATATCGGTCGTAGCCAGAATGCCGCATGCATCAGCCTGCATCCCTTGTGCGCGACCGATTTCTTTGCCATCCCATGTCACATAGGAATTGAGTGACATATTTTGCGATTTAAACGGCGCAGTTCGCCATCCATCCTGTGTAAAGATTCTACACAATGCCGCTGTGATTAGGCTTTTGCCGACATCTGATGCTGTTCCTTGCACCATAATCGTATGACCCATTTCAGTTGATGATGCAGACTTATTTTGACTCATATTCATCATCCCTTGCACCTTCCAGCTTGATCTATCACATGTCTCAATGCGTTCAGCAAGAGCTCATTTTGCTCTCTAAGCTTAATTGCCACGCGTATATAGGTATGATCAAGCCCAGGAAACCGCGATGCATCACGAATAAGTACACCTTGCTTTCCCATTTCAAGCTGCAGCATGCTTGCGCTGAGCCCAAGCTGCTCTGGAATTCTTAACAGCAAATAATTGACTGAGCTCGGATTTACTTCGAACCCCATATGCTGCAATTTCGCAGTCAACCAAGGTTTTTCTTCCTCCAGCCACTTCAGCGTTCGTTCAGCGAATTCTACTTCATCCAATACAGCTTCCCCTATGAGCTGAGCTAATGAATTTACACTCCACGGAACCTGAAGTCGCTTCAATCTGCTAAGACCTTTAGGCGTGCCTACAATATAGCCAAGTCGTATACCTGGTATTGAGTAAAATTTAGTCATCGAGCGTATAACAAACAGTCGGTCATTGCTTGAAGCCTCTTTAATTAAGCTGTAACGCGATTCGTTGGGAACGAAATCCATAAAAGCTTCATCAATAACCATATAGGCTCCGCTTTGCAGTAGAAACCGAATAATCTCAGGATCTACAAGCTTCCCAGTCGGATTATTTGGCGAGCCTAGCATAATTAACGTACCCTCAGACGCTGCTAAAGAGAATTGCTCTAATTCCGCTTCCAGCTCAAACTGGCTTTCTGCCGATAGATTAATCTCGTACACGGCTCCGCCAATTTTGCGAACGGCATCCCTGTATTCGTCAAAGCATGGAATAGCCAGCGTTGTAGATTTAGGCTGTATTGCCCGAACAACTAAGTCGATCAGCTCGGCTGCCCCATTGCCTATTAAGATGGATTGCTCGTCGATATCATGATGAAGCGCAAGCTTACTTCTCAGATCGCGCACGGCAGGGTCGGGATATTGTCCAATTATATCCGCATAAGCTAACAATGCCTGCTTAACTCCACTTGGAGGTCCCAGAGGATTCATATTCGAGCTGAAATCGACGAAGGTGTCCGCCGGTTTTCCGAATGCCTCCTCTGCAGTTCGCAAATCTCCGCCATGCCCATATCTCTCCAGCATTTTGTATCAAGCTCCTTCTTTATGCAATTCTTATGAACTGTTATTTTAAACAGCATTTAGCCAAACGACCGCTGCCAGAAGCAGCATCGCTTCAACGGCTTCATTCATCGCACCGTATGTATCACCCGTTAATCCGCCAAGCTTACGATTTAACCAAATGCCTAGAAGACCGCCGGATAGAATGGTAATAAGGAAAAAAGCTAGCACATAGGCAATTGCTTCCGTCAGCTTGACTTGAAAACCCATTAATATGCCGAATGATAGAATAAAGGATACGAGACAAGCTGCTATAACCCCCATTCGATTAACGCCATTAAATAGTTGTCCAATTCCTTCTCCGCGCCGTGCGCTAGGCCAAATCCCAATTGCAGCAGCCATCCATACACGACTCCATATAGGGTTAATTATTAATACCATTAAACATATTGTACTATTTTCCTGAATGAGCAGCTCCGCTATCAAAGATGCTTTGAGCAGAAGAAGAAGTACCGCAGCCAGCACACCCATTGCTCCTACTCGGCTATCCTTCATTATTTCCAACATACGCTCGCGTGAACGATGACTAAGCACACCATCAGCCGTATCCATCCAGCCATCTATATGAAGTCCTCCGCTAAGCGCCGTCCATATCGCGAGAAGAATGACCGCGGCAGGCCATTCAGGCAAAACTAGATTTAACAGCCAAGCTGATGCTGCTAAGCATCCGCCAATGAAAGCTCCTGCTGCTGGAAAATAGATGATACTCCGCGTTAATACAGGTGAGTTGAAGGGAACTGTCATAGGCACAGGCAGACGAGTTAAAAATTGAAAGGCTGCAACAAAAGCTTGAACATGCAGCTTCACCGAACCACTAACCATACCGCGACCACCCCCGCAAATATTATAACGCTAACACTATACAGTAAATAAACGGTAAGCCTAATATCATTCGGCTGCAAAGGTCTTAACGGCCACCCCATTCTTGCACGTTCACTCGATTTACCGAAGTAAACGTTCGTTCCACCGAGTTCAAAGCCGAGTGCTCCTGCAACAGCAGATTCAGGAATGCCGCTATTTGGGCTAGGATGAAATCGCGCAAACTTGATAATAGCTCGCATGGCTTGTCCGGCTTTCATACCAGGAGCTGCAAATGCTGTCAAAGTAAGCAATAGACCAGTTATTCTGGCTGGAATATAGTTTAGCACATCATCCATACGCGCCGAGCACCAACCAAAGTATTTATATTTATCATTGCGATAGCCAACCATTGAATCTAACGTATTCGCTGCGCGATAAAGCATCGCAAGTGGAGCGCCTCCTAATAGAGCAAACAAAATGGGAGACACGAACGCATCTACCGTATTTTCAGCGACCGTCTCTACTGTAGCCCTTGTTGCTTCACGTTCATCAAGCTTATCCGTATCCCTTCCCACTATGTAGCCTACATACTTTCTAGCTTCATCAAGCCTTCCTGCTATAAGAGGCTTATAGACGAGCATCGCAGCTTCTTTCAAGCCTTTAACGGCAATCGTAGTCGAGATGAACCACGCGCTTATCACATAACCAAGCCAAGGATGTATCGCATTTGCCGCCCAAATCAAGCCCCACATCACGCTCCAGCTTATCAATAATGTAGATGCTGTCAGAACAATACCTAGCAGCCTTACAATATGTGGCCGGTCTTCCCTTCGTTCTGGCGCAAGCATACGCTCTATAAATCGAATAAGCCGACCTATCCAAATGACAGGATGGGTCGGCCACTTTGGATCTCCGAAGATCCAATCGATTACGATGGCTGCTGCCGTTAGCAGCAGCAGTTCTTCCATGGAATAATCTATCATAGCTGATCCCAACTAAAAGCTTGCGTTTTCAGCTCGACAGGGATTCCTGCTGTCACTAGAAAAACCCTATCGCATATGGCTGCAACTCGTTGGTTAAGACGGCCTGCCTCATCCCGGAACAGTCTGCCAAGCGGATATTCGGGCACGATACCGTCACCCACCTCGTTTGTAACCAATAGCAGTGTGTAAGGGAATTTCTGAATTGCATTTATTAGCTTGTTCTTTTCTGTTTCATACCGAATTTCACCAAGAGATTCATAGTCGACACGCAGCAGCCAATTTGTTAACCAAAGCGTCAAACAGTCTAACAATACTACCGGAGGCTCTTGACCTTTTTTTACTTCTTCAGTAATTTGTATTGCAAATTGTTGAAGAAGCTCCGCGGCCTCATAAGGCTCCTCAACAGTCTCCCATAAAAAACCAGAAAGCTCGCGATCCTCTCTATGTTTACCGATTCTCTCCGTCATTTCCTCGTCATAGGGCTGACATGTAGCAATATAAATGCCCCGCGCGCCGGATCGCTTCGCGTATTGCTCGGCGAAGCCGCTTTTGCCGCTGCGGGCACCGCCAGTTACGAGTATTGCCATCAATTATCACCTAACCCTTTGATATACCAGCGCTATCGAAAGTCGCCATTTCCTGCATAAGGAGAAGCGCTGCATCAATAAAATGAAAGCACAATACTGCTCCAGTACCTTCACCGAGCCTAAGCTCCAATTGAATCATCGGCAATAAGCCGATGGCTTCCAGCAGCTTCAAATGTCCCTGCTCCTGCGATAAGTGAGAAGCAATCATATAAGGTTTCGTCTGCTCCGCAATTCGAGACGCGACAAGTGCTGCTGCCGATGAAATATAACCATCGATCACTACCGGACAGCCGTTAGCGGCAGCGCCGATAATAACGCCGACCAGACCGGCAATTTCTACGCCGCCAACCTTAGCAAGAACATCAATAGGATCGGCGGCATTAGGATTATTCAAGGCTATTGCGCGCTTAACTACCTCCACCTTGTTCAACCAGCTTGCATCGTTAATACCCGTTCCGCGTCCAACAGACTCCTCCGGAGATAAGCCAGTAAGCACTGTCGTAATAGCTGCGCTTGCCGTCGTATTGCCAATTCCCATCTCACCAGTTGCAATGAGGCGCACACCTCGACGCACCTGTTCATTGACGACCTCGACTCCAACCATAACCGCGCGAATGGCATCCTCACGAGACATCGCAGGCCCCTTTGCCATATTGGCTGTCCCTCTTACAACCTTCCGGCTTACAAGCAGCTCGTGCTCCAGATCAGCGTTAACACCAATATCTACGCATACGACATCTGCGCCTGCTTGTCTGGCAAGCACATTAACAGCTGCTCCGCCATTTAGAAAGTTAATAACCATCTGCGGTGTAACCGCCTGCGGGAAAGCGCTAACCCCCTCTTCACAAACACCATGATCGCCAGCCATCACAATAACTGCTTTATGCGATAAATCAGGCCATAAGTGACCTGTAATACCTGCAAGCTGGCTAGCAATAGCTTCAAGCTTGCCAAGACTTCCCGGAGGCTTCGTCAGTGAATTAGAATGTTGATCAGCTAGCTGTGCTTTCTCCTCTTCAAACGGTTTAATCTTCGCAACGATATTCAGCAATTCATCGTACAAATGGTCATCCATTACTTATTGCTCCTTCGTACTCTATATTCAGTCAAACTAGATGTTCAAAGCCTGGCTGCAGCATAATTTGCGGCTTGCCAGTAATCGGATGAGCGATGACCGAAGTAGTCGTTTCATATACCTGCTCAATCAGCGCGGAGGTTAACACCTCATGCGGCCTCCCTGCTGCCGCAACTGTGCCTTGATGCAGTACAACAAGCTCATCACAGTAAAGGGAAGCAAGGTTCAAATCATGTAGAACGGCAATAACGGTCAGCCCGCGTTCTCTCTGCCAATCCCGAACTGTATCCAGCAATTGAACTTGAAATCCAATATCCAAATACGTAGTTGGCTCATCCAGCAAAATAATAGATGGCTCCTGCGCCATCAACTTTGCGAGCGCTACACGCTGCCTCTCGCCACCGCTTAATTGGTCCATTTTGCGAAGCTCAAGCTCTTGTAAGCCCATTGCTTGCAATGCATCATCAATGATTGAATCGGAATCATTCTCCTCGCTGCCCATCCAATTCTGGTACGGGTATCGTCCCATGCTGACAACTTCACGGACAGTGAAGCCAACTGGCGGAAGACCGCTTTGCTGCAGCACTGCCATCTTTCGTGCCAACTGCTTACGTGGAAACTCGGTAATCGGTTTTCCCTCCAGCAGAACTTCGCCTTCTTTCGGACGCTCCACACCTGACAACATATGAAGCAGTGTTGATTTACCAACACCGTTAGGTCCAATAATCCCGTACATCAGACCTTTTTGAAAGGAACAAGAAAGATTTTTCAATACAAGACGGCCTTGAACCGACTGCACAATTCCTCGTACATCAATCATAGCGAGCCTCCTTGTTTCAGCTTGCGGCGGTGTAATAAGTAAGCGAAGAAAGGCGCCCCGATTAGCGCTGTAACGACGCCAAGTGGAATTTCCTTTGGAGTCAGTACATTTCTTGCTAGTGTATCTGCCCATAAGACAAATATGCCTCCGCCAATCGCCGACAACGGTGTAATCAATCGATAATCAGGACCCACGATAAGTCTAATCAAATGAGGAACGACAAGTCCCACGAAGCCGATTACACCTGAAACAGACACTGCAGCAGCTGTAAGAAGCGTTGAGCAAATTAAAACAATAAGCTTAGTCCTCTCAACACGAATGCCTAAATGTGCCGCATGCCGCTCTCCGAGTACAAATAGATTAAGAGATTGTCCGTATGCGAGCAAGAGAGGCAATCCAACGATAAGAAAAGGAATCAGCATATATACATTATCCCAGCTTTTCATGGCAAGCGACCCCATCAACCAAAACAAAATCTCATTGACGACACCCTCAGACATCGACACCATAAAGGAAACAAAAGCGCCAAGAAAGGATTGAATAATTACGCCAGATAATATGAGTGTTTCAATATGCATTACGCCTTTATCTCGCGAAAGCCAGAAAACACCTAATAATGTTACTGTGCCCGTTGCGAAAGCCACAAGCGGAATCGTCCACATCCCAAGCACCGTTTGCAGACCGAACAAAATAATAAAAGCAGCGCCTACAGATGATCCCGATGCGACCCCTAGCGTATATGGGTCAGCTAACGGATTTCGCAGCACCCCTTGAAATCCTGTTCCTGCAAGCGCTAGACAAGCACCAACGAGAACAGCGAGCAGAACACGTGAAAGCCTCACTTGCGTAACGATAGCAATTTCTCCGGGCGTGTAAGCACCAGGCTCGCCCTCCAGCCATGGAAGCTGATGGATCAATATGCCCCAAACATCACGTACTGAAATTCCGGCAGAGCCAATAGATAGACTAGTAACGATAGAAACAGCAAGAAGGAGCATAGCTGCTCCTCCATACCAAACTAATTTATGCTTCAACATTTATTTTACGAGATCCGGGTGAATCACTTTTGCCAGCTCAAGCAAGCCGTCTGCAAGGCGTGGACCAACTCGTACAAGCGGATCCTCCGTTACAGCATACAATTGTTTGTTTTTCACCGCGTCGATAACATTCCAGCCTGGACGGCTGTTTATGCCAGCAACAATCGGATTCGGATACTCCTTCAGAGCAGGATAAATAATCAATTGCGGATTTTGCTTAACGACTTCCTCAGCGCTAACTTCGAACCAGCCTGGCTTCGCTGCAGCAACATTGGTTCCGCCTGCAAGTGTAAGCAGCTCATCAAGGAAAGTCCCGCTGCCAACGCTCCAGCCAGGTGAGAACTCTAAGTATACACTCTTCTTCTCTGCACCCTTCACTGCATCGGTTACTTGCTGTTTTACCGCTCGCATGTTGTCAGCAACAACTGCCGCCTCTGTTTGCTTATTCATAATTTTACCTAAATTTTCGATTTTGGCAACAACCGCATCATAAGTCAAAGGGTCTGTTGCAAATACTGTAATTTTCAACTCACGGAGCTTATTAATCGCTTCTGTGTTCATGGATGAAGAAGCTAGAACAAGATCAGGATTAAGGGCAACTACCGCTTCAATGTTCGTTGTCATATCGCCAACCTTCGGCTTCGATGCTGCTTCCTCCGGATAGTTGCTCCACTCGTCTACGCCAACAACCTGCTCCCCTGAACCGATCGCATAGATTGCTTCTGTTTCACTTGGTACTAGCGTTACGATTTTCGTAGGCGCTTGTTCAAACTTCACTTCCGTATTTGTATCATCTTTAATAATAACGGGGTATGCAGCCGCTGGCTTATTACTTGATCCCTGTTCCGTATTCGTTGATTTATTCCCCGTATTGTTTTCTTTGTTCGAATCTGCGCCACATGCTGCTGTAAATACGAGCATCATTGCTAGCATAAAACCTAATAATGTTTTCATCAAACTCTTGTTATTTCTAACCATTCTTTAATGCACTCCTTATAATTTTATTTCGTACAAGCGTAAACGGCTGGCGCCAGCCTCTGGCGGCATATGTTCGTTTCGCTGTGAAATACAGGAAAAAAGTATAGTATGAACTTTCCCATATTTCAAAAACAAAAAAGCATCTCTGACAAATGTGTCAGAAATGCTGTCATACGCCAAAAAAAGATAGCGAATTGCTCTTCCAACACCTCCCTAAGTCCACGTAGGATACAGCGTTATGTAAACAGGCAGGTCTCCTGACTCGGATTTCGCAGCCAACGTCTTCCCGAGCTATTAGCTCAGTGACATGCAGCTGGCGCGCTGGCAAAGGCAAGTGTTACCTCGCATTGCCGGTCCTAACAGTGGCGGGTCCGTGCCGGATTTTCACCGGTCTTCCCTATTAAGCTTCAATGAGTATAAGAGATTAATGAAAATATTCTCGTATAAACTCGTTCAAGCACCTATTTATTAACTATTAAATTATCAGTAGTTACTATACACTCTCGCCAATTATTTGTCTACTCTTTACCCTAATCCATTTCACCTTTATCCATCCTCAAACTTAGATCAAGGCTAAAACAGGACAAACCATTGCTTAGTTGCAGTTCTGTACCTTCCATTAACCGCATAGGTAACATAGTGAACCCACTTGAGAAGCTTTATTTAATCCTTACATTAAAATAGCAAGATAAGAAAGGACTGATCACATGCTGCCGCAAAAGAAAGCACTCAAGCCTATTCATAAGCTTGCTATAATAATACCACTGACCACTCTGCTCATTGGTATTGCGCTTTATTGGCTTTACTCTGATAAAGCTGCTGTATCAGCGCCAGCAACGACAGAGCATGATTTCAAAAATGGCCATGCCGTATGGACCATTAATCCATATGCTGCGAAAGTGCTGCATGAAAATACATTTACCTTCCAAGTAACAGACATTTCCGGCGCTCCTCTACAGGATGCTGCTGTCTCGGTTCAGCTCGATATGATTGGCATGGTTTGCGGTAACTACACTTTTGATATGAAAGAAATCGCACCCGGCATGTACAAAGGAGAAGGTGTGCCGCTTATGGCTGGAACATGGAAAGCAACGTTATCTATAAAAACTGCGGACGAATCGTATACGGTAGTTCGCCGTTTGCAGGCGGTGCATTGACCTCTTTTATTATCTATGTAATGAGAACAGCAACGGACATAGGTTCTGTTATTTGTGGTTTTAATGCTCTTTAGGTCATATTTCTGACATAGATTCCGTTATTCCTCTTCAATCGGGGTATATTTGAAATTTTTAGCACAAATAACGCATATGATGTCCTCACGCACCTCCAAAATGAAGTAATGCTCACAAATAAACGCTTCTGTGTCCGCTGACTTATAAACTGTGTCCACTGCCTTACGTGCCGTGTTCGCAGACTAATGTGCCGTGTTCGCAGACTTATGTGCTAAGCACGCGTAGTTTCATTTTTTGCAATTAAATGAGAAAGCAAAAAGGTCAGCAGCGATCTAGTTTCAGAAAATGAACGTAATAGCTAGGTTAGCCCGATTCGCGCCCTGTTACCGGTGATTTAGCTTCACATTGTGAAACAAATGCGTCTCTAATTCCATAATGCTACTCATTAGTTTCACAATGTGAAACTAATTTAACATTGCCTTCAAGTCGCCAGATGTAAATGTAATTATGGAGATATCACACCAACAAATAAATGGATAGTCGAGTACAATCATGCCGCTTTACGATACCTTATATTGGTAACTAACCGATTTAATATGAGTACTGACTAGGAAGAATAAAAAAGCTCGTTATCATCACCTTTACCATAGCCAAGGTGAAATCGTCGGTATAACGCCGTTAACAGCCAAGCCTCGAAGTATCGCTAAAACTCCAACAGCAATTGCCGTTATTACGCCTGCCCTGCGCATAAAACGCCGCCATTTCTTATTGGCAAACGCGGCTATCGACGCAGCGGCCGCTAATGCGGGAAATGTTGACAGACCGAATAATGCCATGACTGCAGCTCCTGCTACAGCTGATCCTGTTGATGCCGCGGTCATTTGCATCGCATAAGTGAGACCGCATGGCAAAAAACCAAATGCTATCCCCGTCGCCAGCAAATGTACTGCCTCTTGGCTGGAAGAACGCTGAGCACCGCCTGCAAGCCTTTTATGCAATACGGTTGAGACCTTATGCATAAGCGGAAGTTGAAATCTTCTCCATAACCAAAGAAGCACAAAGCAGCCTCCGATTATTGAAGCAAGTCCCTGTACTCCGGCAAGCTTGCCTGCCACATCGACAAAGGAGCCGACGGTACCCATCACTGCTCCTAGTACGGAATAAGAGAAGATACGACCCGCGTTATATAACAGCATCGATTTTCGCACGGATGCGGTAGACTGCAGTGATACCGCAGATACAATCCCACCGCACATTCCTATGCAATGTGGAGCGCTAAACAATCCCGTTAAAATAATCAACCCGACTTGGTTCCATGACATGATCATGAGTGTGAGCCTTCTATACGGCGCAATTGTCCGGTTAAACGAAGCGCGTTACCTACAACTGATATTGAGCTAAGCGCCATGGCTGTGCCCGCCATCCATGGCTGTAGAATGCCGAACGCGGCAAACGGAATAATAATGACATTGTACAGGAAAGCGAAAGTAAGATTTTGCTTTACGTTTCGTATCGTTAACCGACTGATTCGTACTGCCTCTGGTATAGATTTTAATTTTGAAAATAATAACGTCATATGTCCCGCGCTGAGCGCTGCATCCGTTCCATTCCCCATAGCCAAGCCAACATCTGCTGCTGCTAAAGCAGGAGCGTCATTCCAGCCGTCACCAGCCATTGCAACTCTTTTCCCTTGCCGCTTCAACGCTTCAACAAGGGCCAGCTTACTCTCTGGAAGCATTGAGGAGTGAATCACCGTAATTCCCGCTGCCTTCGCAACCGCGCGTGCCGGCGCTTCATGATCACCAGTTGCGAGCAAAGCAGATATACCAAGACCCTTCAATTCCTTCACCGCATCCCGAGCGTATGGCTTGATCATGTCGGTTAAAGCAATAACACCAACACATACCCCTTCTAGGGAAGCAAATAATACCGTTTCGCCTACCAATTCACGGCTTACTGCAAACGCCTTTGCCTCCTTGCTGACGTTCCAGCCTTGATTTGACGCAAATCGTTCATTGCCGACAGCAAATTGCTGCTTCTCCACAATTGCGTTTACTCCACCGCCTGGTGTATATGATTGCTGCTCAGCTGAAGGGATTACAAGCCCCATATGCAAAGCCTCTTGTTTAATCGCAGCTGCTAACGGATGCGCCGATTCCGATTCAGCAGCCGCTGCAAATCGCAATATCATAGAGCGTGTTCCTCTAAGCGCAAGTATTGAGCTTACCCGCGGCTTACCTTCAGTCAACGTGCCCGTTTTATCAAAGATAACGGTTTCGATACGAGCAAGCCGTTCTAACGCTCCCGCTTCCTTCGTTACAATTCCTTGCTTAGCAAGCCTTCCAGCAGCTATAACAAGGGAAATCGGAGCTGCTAAGCCAAGAGCGCAGGGACATGCTGCTAATAATACGGCTATCGTACAAACGAAAGCCTTGCTCCAATTGCCTGGATCAAGAATAGATCCCCATAATATAAATGTGATGAATGCAAATAGGAGCATCATCGGTACGAACCAGCTTGCGGCAACATCAACATTTCGCTGAATTGCAGACTTTGACCGCTGCGCTTGCCGTACAAGCTCTTGAATTCGGTTAAGCATCGTGTCATGCCCTGCCGCTTCTGTCCGAATACGAAGACAGGCGCTCTCATTACGTGTCCCCGCATATATGCGATCGCCCACTCGTTTCATAACCGATAAGCTTTCCCCAGTCAGCAGGGACTCGTCAGCCGATGAAATACCTTCACTTACGAAGCCGTCAACAGGCACGATTTCACCCGCTTCTACAACGACAATGTCGCCAGCGCGCACAAACTCGGTGCGAATTTGCAGCAATTCACCTGCCCGTTCTACTGTAGCTGTTTGACTTAACAGCTTGCCATAGCCATCCGAGCCTTGCTGCGCACGCAGTGATGCTGCAGTTTCTATATATTTTCCGAGCAGGACCGCCGTAATAACAACAGCCGATGTCTCAAAATATAAAGGAGGAGCGTGCAAAGCAGCATCCATAGGAGTGAACAAGCCTTGTTGAAATACAACAAAATGACTGTATAAATAGGCCGCTGTTGTCCCAATTACGACGAGAACATCCATATTAGCACTTCGCTGTCGCAGCGCGTGATAAGCGCCAAAGTAAAAGGGCATCCCAATGACAAACTGAATAATGGTCGCCAAAGCTAATTGGAGCCATGGCAGAAACAGCCATTTCGGCAATATGCTGATAAAGGGCTCCAGCATCGGCAGATGCTGCGTCATAGACGCTAGCAAAGGTATCGTAAAAACTACAGCTACGATAAGTCTTAGACCAAGCGTATTATGCTCCTTGCGCAGCCCCTGACGCGGAGACTCATTAATCAGCGCTTCGAAGCCAAGCTGTTTGACTCGCTCTGCAATTTGCTGCAGCCCCACTTGAGTAGGGGTTAACTGGACCCAGGCTGTACGAAGCGGGAAGCTGACCGCCGCCGATTGTACACCCTCCATTTTGCCAACAGCCTTCTCTATTCGCGCCGCACAAGCAGAACAACTCATTCCCTGCACGGCAAAATCTATCGTTACGTTCTTATTCATCGTTCCATCTTGATTAATGTGCCCAGCCTGCTCCATCTATCGCAACCGCCTTCCACTCTTACTCTCCACTTATCTATGCCTGTACCTCTGAGTTAAACTATATGACAGGCAAGTGAATTGCATGAATGGAACATGTGTTACATTTTTTTTGGTGTCGGCAAACCTAGCAGCTCTAGCGCTTCATGCATCGTTTGCTTATAGCGCTCCGTGATCCACAAACGCAAGCTTCTCTTCGTACCAACCGCTTTAAGAATGGGACAGGTAGCATAGAAGTAGTTAAAAGAGGTCGAAAGCTCATGCACATACGTACAAAGCTGATTCGGCGCCAGCTCCTTGACCGCTGCTTGCAATGTCTCTGGCCAATAAGCCAGCTGTCTAAGCAAGCTCTGCTCCTGAGCTTCAAGCTCATTGAACTTAAGATCAAGAACAGATAAAGGCGCTACCTTCGCCTTCTCCAAAATGCTGTGTGAACGCGCGTAGGAATACAGCAAATATACCCCAGTATTTCCTGACACCTCCGTTGCTTGCTCAAGATCAAATACAACCTCTGTATTCAAATGGAAACGCAATAAATAGTACCTAATTGAAGCGGCTGCTATTGCACGGCTCGATATTCCTGCTTTACGAGAACGCTTCGTATCGATAATAAGTGCCATTTTCTCTAAAAATTCAGCAATTTTAATGCCGATTCCTTGTCTGCCCGACATCGCGTAAGCGTGCTTCCCATCAGACGTATCAATGTTTAAGCCTTTCGCCGTATTGGGGCTGAGAGAGACGACGCCATAGCTAACATGTCTAAGCTGAGCCGCTTGCTTCTCAAAACCCAATGCGAGCAGTGCTTGCTTCACCATCGCTTGCGGATATTCCTGTCTTTGATCGATGACGTTTATGACCATGTCTGCACGACCAATTGGTTTCTTTACGCCGTCCGTATGTGTTGTCCAAAGACGATCCGCAAACTTTTTGTAACGAAAATCTTTGTCCAAGAGGCCAAATTTCCATAGATGATAGGCAATATCCTTAGCCGTATACGTTAAAATGCCATTCGAGCGCACCAATACTTTATCCGCATGAAACTCCGTTTGCTCTGAAGTATCAGCCTCATCCTCAGATTGCTTAAGTACCCAGCAGCCTTCTAGCTTGCCTTCCAGCTCTTGACGGAATATCGCTGTCGTCTGCAGCAGCTCGAAGGCACGCGACCAAAATCCTTCACGAACGATGCTGCTCTCCCATACCAGCACATCATAGGTGATGCCGAATTGCTTCATTTCCTCGACATGCTCACTTACGATCTTTTCCGCAATAAGCAGTCCCATCCACGAAATATTTGAGCGCCCCTCTTCTAACTCAGAAAGCACGTTTGTGCGTTCAACAAGCAGCTCTGGCTGCTCCTTATAAGCTTTGTTGATTTTCGAATATGTCTCCCAGCAGAAATCTCCGAACCTTGAGTAGGCTTGTTCTGTTGAGGTGTGAAGGATTCCGACTACCGTATCGGCTAGTTGATTGCCAAGGTCGTCAATATAATTGTGAACCTCAACCTGGTGACCGCTCTTTCTCAGCATCCTAGCCAGTGTATCTCCGATGCAGGAATTACGTAAATGGCCAATATGCGCGGATTTGTTTGGGTTAATAGACGTATGCTCGATGAGCACCTTTTGTTTGGCTTGTTGAGAAGCATATACCGCTTGTTCCGAATACACTGCCCACTTTTGCCAATCGAGATAAAGGTTAATGAACCCTGGCGGAGCCACTTCTATTTTGTAAAATAATGCGACAATTTGCGGGTGAGTCAGTAATTTATCCTTGAAAGCATTAGCTATTACAATAGGAGGTCTCTTTAAAATTTTTGTTAGCTGCATAGCGATACTACTGCTGTAATCGCCATGCTCAGAATTGGCCGGATGTTCGACAGTAACCTTTAAACTGTCAGGTTGCAGAGCCCCCACCTCTTGCAGTAAGTTTTGTGTAATCTCTTCAATTGCTGTCGTAATTTGTTCGTTGATCATAGAAATTCCCTCCAATTGGATGAAATAAAAAAGGCCCTCGTCTCTAAATAAGAGACGAGAGCCGTGAAGATCCCGTGGTACCACTCTAAGTGTTGAGCCAATAATTGGCCTAACCCCTCGTTTTCGTAACGGTCATTGACCGGATTTGTCTACTTCGAACACTTCGACAAACCATTTCCTGGACCCGCTTCATCCTTGACATCCGTACCGGCTTACACTGACCCGGCTCGCTGTAACTATCCGTCATGAACTACTGTTCCATTCTTTAATGTTGTTGTATGAATATTCTGATATTTACTTTAAAGTATTTATACAGGAATTAGCTTTTGGTGTCAAGATTAGTCCGAAAAATAACCAATATTCGGTTGAGCTATTCGCCGTACGCTACCTCTCCTGACCATGCAAGCATACCGCCAGCTACATTAATTACTTTATATCCTTGAGAATGTAAGAAATTACATGCTTTTGTGCTGCGACCGCCGCTGCGACAAATGATGACTATTTCTTGATCACCCTGTTGAAGCTCATCAACACGTTCCTGCAATTCCGATAATGGAATGTTACGAGCCTCATTGATATGACTGGCTTGCCATTCATCTTCTTCACGAACATCTACTAGATTAAGTGATTTACCTTCTTTTAGCTGGTTTTCCAACTCATCTGTTGTTATTTCTGGATACATGCTATCCATCCCTTCAAGCTTTGCTCGTTAATTTTGTTGTTTGAATGCATTGTATCGCGTTGCCAAAGCATTGTCCATATCGTCCATTTAACTTGTAATCAACAAAAAAAATGAGCTAACCTCTTTCGCATGCAATCTAACGCATGATGAACGAAGCTTACTCACTTTTTTTAAAATATAGGAAAGTAAAAGTTTCACACTTATACTCCGCCTATATTTCACCGCGAAACGAGCTTAATTCGCCTGAGGACAGCATCAGTCGTTTACGCTTGTAAGAAGTATACTTTAGAAACGAACGGCCGTGCCACTCACAGCAACCATCAACATACCTTCACGAACAACCTCGTAATCGATATCAATCGCGACAATCGCATTTGCTCCAAGTTTTGAAGCTTGATTTTTCATCTCGTCAATCGCAACGTCACGCGCTTCCTTCAGCTTACTTTCGTATGCGCCAGAACGTCCGCCAACGATATCTGTAATGGATGCAAAAAAGTCTCGAACGACGTTTGCGCCCATGATCGCTTCACCGGTAACGACTCCAATATAATCCTGAATAGGACGACCTTCAATTGTTGGTGTTGTAGTAATAAGCATAATTTAACCCCTCTCGCCCCAATTAAGAAGCATGTGATTTTGTTTTGCTTCTATATACGAGACAATAACTAGGATGTTTCAATTATTTTCTATCCAATTCATTAAGCTTTACGTTAATAAGCGTATCTGAAGCGTCTTTAATTCGTATACTAACACGCACGCCAAATTCTTGCGAATCCTGACGCAGTCTTAACATAAACCGTTCCTCCGCTTGCCCGTCCCCTAGCTTCTGTCTGCCTTCATATTTATAGTCGACAATGGAAGCATCGTGATATGATTTTATTGTTTCCTCCATCGCAACTTTTCCCCACTTCGCATAGTTGGGTTCAGCGTACAGTGCTACAGCTTCATCAGCAATAACTCCCGAGTTGGAGAAGCATAAAATGGCGAATGCAGCTTTTATAAGCATATGACCTAACATGTAATCACTCCTACCTACCTTCTTGATATAGCAAATAGGGTCACCCAATAAGGTCCTTACTATGCGTTTACGATGGAATTTGTATCTCGTTGATAAAGTTCATCGACAAACGAACTTTCATTGCATTATTTGTCAGCTTTCACGACTCTGTAGAGAATGTTTTGTTAATTTTTTTGTAGATCGTAAGCAGCTGATTCTGTTCTTCAAGTGACAACACTTCCATAATTTCTAACTGCATTTTTATTCCTTTTTCTTTCACTTCTTTCAACACTTCTTCCCCATTTGGCTCGATTGAATAGACAAAGTAACGTACTCTCAAATGAGGGAAGTAAGAGGCTATCCGATTACATGAGGAGGATAAATAGACATATCGTCAGATAGCTGAGAAATATAAGACACAGGATAAAGGCCGGGTACGTCATTGGGTGTCCGACAGCAGAGTGGCTCCTAACCTGCTTAAACGTCAATTTACTGCAGAAAGTCCTAATCAGTCTTTGACTTTTTATTGCTGCACCGTTGGAGCAATAGCATTCAATGGTAATTCTTTTTGAAAATATAAATGCTCGACATCATCAGCTTATTAGGATTCTAAGTTTCCACTCCTTACTCGCAAAATCTTAGTTATACTTGCTCTCTTCTGAAACTATCCATCTTATGTTTTATGATCAGTATTTCCTCAAACATTTGTTCATGTGTTTTACTTGTCATTCTTATCTTTGAATAATACTGTAAATAGCGTTGTCTAATTTTTATTAATAACTGTTGAATCTCCCTTTCCTGCTCAGTCTCAAAATTTTTATCGTCGAATATTTGAAGTAATTTTTTCTCCTTTTCTGAAAACATCGCGATTTTTTCGAAAGTATTTCCGTATATCAGTAAGATTTCCAGTGCTTCGTCATAAAAATTATTGTTAATCAATGTCTAAACTCCTTTTTCTCCATTAATTTTTTTCATTTAAACGATTTTACAAAAAAACTGGTATCACATATTGCTCTTTTACTATGGTACAAACAATTAGTATAGGCCCCCTCAATGAAACATAAAGGAATTGCCAATATATCTGCAGCAATACTATAAAGATGAGCAGATTCATTCCCAGCGATTAGATTACAAATAAAGGAGTACACAACTACACTATTCATTTCAAAAGAAATTTCAATAAATAAATTTCTGAGTTCTTTAGAAATTAAATTATTTTTACTTATAGTAGTGTTTGCTTCTTAAATATGATTCCTTAACCCGGAGTTCATCGGGTTGACCACTCACTTCCCATCTTTTTTAGGATCATCACTTTCATTTTCGATAAATTCCTCAAGCTCATCTTCAATTTGTTTATTCAGTAATTTATATTCTGCTGATTCATCCTCTTGCTCGTTATTGCCAGCGTTCTCGTTCTCATTCTCGATATAATGCTCAAGCTCTTCTTCGATTTCTTCATCCGTACTTATATGATCTTCCTTTTCTTCAACACCAAGCTTTTCTTTAATCAAATTTATGTCTTTCGCAATTTGCTTATTGCTCTGGTAGTTACTAAAAATCATGCCAAACATGATTGCCAATACAACAGGTATACCAAACGGGCCTAATATTAGGCTTAAAATAATGACTAAAACTAATCCAATCACTGCACCGACAATTGTCATTTTTCATACCCCTTTTGTCTTATTTTCATCAAATAATACTTTTATGTGTATGCGTCATCGTCCTTAACATTCGATAAGTATAACAAAGTTAGAAGATACTGGTAAACACAAAAAAGCTGCCCCTTCGGCCAATGACCGTTGGGACAGCTTCTACTTTACCGTATCTCTACAGCATCAATTATTTTGCAATATTCACTTTATTTTTCTTCTTACGATTTAGGAATTCGTAGACAACCGGTACGATAATCAGCGTAAGCAAGGTCGAGCTCGTCAAGCCGCCGATTACAGTAATCGCCATGCCTTTGGAAATAAGTCCGCCAGATTCAAATCCGAATGCTAGTGGAAGCAATGCTCCAACCGTAGCAATTGCGGTCATCAAAATCGGACGTAGACGAGTTCCTGCTGCTTCAAGCAATGCTTCACGTACGGATAACCCTTCGTTTTCCTTATGAATAACTCGGTCGACGAGTACGATAGCATTCGTGACCACTATACCAATAAGCATGAGCGCACCAATCATGGCGGTAACACTTAGCGTTTCCCCAGCAATGAGTAGGCCTAACAGTGCTCCAATGACTGTGAACGGCAAGGAGAATAAGATCGCGAACGGTGTCAATGCTCCGCCGAATGTAATAACCAGCACTAGGTATACAACTGCTATGGCAGCCAGCATTGCAAGTCCTAGCTGTGTGAACGATTCTTGAATATCCTCCGTCACACCGCCCATTTCAATATCAATACCTATTGGAAGTTCCATTTCGTCTATCATCTTCTGAAGCTCGGTAGATACTTTACCTACATCAGATGTGGTCACATCTGCAGTCACTTCTGCATAAACGCGATCATCACGTCTCGTAATTGTATTCGGTGATTCGCCTTCTTCAATAGTAACGACATCTTTCAGAGCTACTTGAACACCGGCAGGTGACATTAGCTTCACATTTTCCAGATCCGCTTTTTCCTTATACGTCTTCGCTTCAACCTTCACGTAAACGTTGAATTGTTCGCCGTCTCTCTCAATTGTTGTGATGAGAGGACGGTCACGTACTGGGCTGAGCGCCATTGCAACTTGACCTGCAGTCAGACCAGTCATACTAAGCTTTTCTTGATCAACTACAATTCGATATTGATCATAGGTTTCAGCCAAGCTGGAATCAATATTTTTCAAGTTTTTGTTATCCGCAAGCTTAGCTGTCAATTCATCCACTACGGGTTGAAGTGACTTCATATCTGAACCGTAAACGAGCATCGAAATGCCCGAACCGCCCATACCTCCGCCACTGAAATCCTGCTGCTTCCATTCCCCTTTGCCGCCTAGCTCTTGTAGCAACGGTACGATTTTCTCTTTTTCAGCTGTAAAATTAGGTGCATCTTCATTATAACTTAAGTTAAATAATGCTTGCTTCGATGCGCCCGGGCTAAAAGGATTACTTCCACCAACCACATATTGTACAACATTTATACCCTCATCCTTACGATCAAGCAGAATTTTTTCTGCTTCAAGCGCCATCTTCTCTACCTGTTCAAGCGTCTCACCCGGAGCAGGATTGTAAGAAACGACCATCATTTTCTGCTCATCAGCAGGCATGAAGCTTACTCCGATTACAGGAATAAGGAACAAACTTCCGACTAACATAACAACTGCTAAGCCGAATGCGATAAATTTATGATTTAGCGACCAACGCAATACACCTTTGTACCATTCAGCCATTTTACCTGGTTTATCGTGATGAGCCTTGCCAGGCTTCAAGCCTTTGCGGAACATCATATGCGCCAGCATTGGAACAACTGTAATCGCGACGACCAAGGACGCCAATAGCGCAAAAACAATCGTCAATGCAAACGGAAGGAATATTTCTCCGATCATACCGGACACAAGTCCAAGCGGTAAGAATACTGCTATGGTTACAATAGTTGATGCCAAGATAGGCATAAACATTTCACGTGTTGCATCCAGAATTAATTCCTTGCCAGTAAGCTTCTCTGTAGAGAGAGACATTCGTCTGTACACGTTCTCGATTACGACAATGGAGTCATCAATAACACGTCCAATGGCGACGGTCATCGCTCCGAGTGTCATAATATTCAACGTAATATCCATCTGACTCAAAATGAGTAGTGCGATTAAGATAGATAGCGGAATGGATACCACCGCAATAATCGTTGAACGAATATCACGCAAAAATATCATAATAATGAGTATGGCGAACAACGCGCCTATAACCGCTTTACTTAACATCGTGTGAACAGAATCCTCGATCGGCTGACCTTGATCGAGTGTTGCTATGATGGACAAGCCTTCATTTTTTTGTTCTAGTTCCTTAATTTCATCCTTAGCGAGATTAACGACGTCTACGGTATTCGAATCGGCCGCTTTGACAATATTCAAGCCAATTGCATCTTTACCATTCGTACGAGAAATCGATTCCGCTTTACCGACGATATTTAGGTCAGCTACGTCGCTTAGTTTAACCGTAGGTATGAGAACGAGGTTCTTCAAATCTTCTTCTGTTGAAATGTTGCCATCAACAACGATTGCTTTCTCCGATTCACCAAACTCGAAAATTCCAAGCGGCACATTAAGAGCAGAAGCCTGAATGATGCCCTTTACCATGTCCTGTGTTAATCCGTATTGCTTCAGCTTATCCTCTTTGAAAACAAGCTCGCCTTCCCTAACATTTTGACCGGACATTTGAACGCTAGCTACACCCTCTAGCCCTTTCAATCGCGGTAAAACATTCGCTTCCACCGTCTTAGTCAGCTGCTCCAAATCCATATTCTCATTAGAAACGCTTAACGATAAAACTGGAAAAGTATTTAAACTAATTCGTGATACGGATGGGTCCTGAACGCCAGCTGGAAACTCGAGCTCTGACAGAGCTTCTTTCACCTCAGTTGCCGCTTTTTCCATATTCGTCTCGTAGTTATACTCAATTACGACTGATGATGCATTTTCGTAAGATGTCGAAGTAACCACTTTAACGCCCGTCAAGTTGCGCGTACGCTGCTCGATTGGCTTCGTAATCTTTTCCATAATTTCTTCAGGAGCAGCTCCTGGATACACAGTAGTTACACTGACAATTGGAATAGTAACATCAGGCAAGGTTTCCATTTTCATATTCATTCCTGAATATAGACCGGCGAATAATACGATCAGTGTTAAAATCCATAAAGCAAACTTATTATTAAGAGAAAATCGTATAATGCTTTTCAAAATTATCCACTCCCAATCATTTTTCTATCTACACCTTAAAACGATATCCCACTCCCCAAATCGTCTCAATATATTGAGGGTTCGAAGGGTCATGTTCAACCTTTTCACGCAGTCTACGAATATGCACCGTTACCGTAGCTGCGTCACCATTAGAATCTACCCCCCATACACGTTCAAATAATTCTTCTTTCTCAAAAACACGATTCGGATTGGAAGCAAGCAGTAATAGTAACTCATATTCCTTCGCGGTAAGCATAGCTTCCTCTTCATGTATCATCACTCTGCGCGACGGCTTATCAATAAATAGACCGCGAATACGAATTTGCTCTCGCTGTTCCGTCTTGTCCCCTGTCAACCGTTCATATCTTGCTAAATGTGCTTTCACTCTCGCTACAAGCTCACTCGGACTAAATGGTTTCGTCATATAATCATCTGCTCCAAGGCCGAGCCCTCTGATTTTATCGATGTCTTCCTTCTTAGCTGTTACCATAAGTACAGGAACGTTCATTTTCTGCCTAATCTGCCGACAAATTTCAAAGCCATCCACTTTAGGCAGCATCACATCTAAAATAATAAGATCAAACTGTCCTTCCAATGCTTTCTGTAAGCCGATGTCTCCTCGTCCTTCAATTTGAACGTTAAAGCCGTAGCTTTCCAAATAATCACGCTCAAGTTCGGCAATTGACTTCTCGTCTTCAATGATTAGAATGTTCTTCATGCTGATCCACCGTCTTGACTGGAATCGATTTTGGCAGCTTGAGACAGAACCTTGCTCCGCCCTGTTCCCTATTTTCTGCCCAAACGATTCCGCCGTGCCCTTCTATAATTTGTTTGACTATAGCTAGACCAAGACCGCTTCCGCCCGTTTCCGAATTACGTGATTGCTCTGCTCGATAAAAACGTTCAAAGATATATGGCAGATCCTCCTCTTCAATGCCAGGCCCTGTATCTTCGATTTCGATTATTACATCTCCCTCTAGGTCAACCACTTTTACGTAAATTTCCTTTGTGCTCCTATCTGAATCTTGCCCCATGTACTTTAAGCAATTGTTCAAAATATTCGACAGAACGCGGCTGAGCTTATCCGGATCAGCAGCAACCATAAGGGATTTACCATCTAAATCGTAATAATACAGCCTTATACCTGATTTCTCTAGATCAAACCGCTGCTCGTCCAAGAAATGCTCCAAGTAGCGATTAACATCAATCACTTTAAAATCGAACGCGACCGTCTGAAGATCTAGCTTGGAAAATAAAAACAATTCATCAATTAACTGATCCATATCCGTCGCTTTACGATAGATCGTTTGCATGTAGCGGTCACGTTTCTCATCGGTATTGGCGATCCCATCCATAATACCTTCTACATAACCTTTAATGGCTGATATGGGCGTTTTCAAATCATGTGAAATATGCGACAGCAGCATTTTTCGATTTTCTTCATACTGTAAGCTTTGATCGATGGAAAACTTCAGTCTTACTCTCATTTCCTCAAAAGCTGTACTCAATTGACCGATTTCACCTTTGGAAGTCGCCACCACTTTATGTGATAGATTACCGTCTTTAATTTGAAGTGCAGCTGCCTTCAGTGTATGAATGGGTCTTATAATGCTTCGAGATACAAAGTAAGTCAGCAATAAGCTTGTAAGTCCGATAAATGCTAGACTGATGGCTGTACTGATCGGTCTCCAATAAATAGGTACGATATCATTTCGTCTTAGCAATACAGCTCTACCTTCACCGCCATCAGGATAGATAAAATCAATGGTATTCGTTTCGAATTGATAAAGGTTAAAATTGACCTTCGTTGGCGGCGCCTCCAGCAGCTTTTTCCAGTCCTCGCCTGGAGAGGTTTGCTCTAAGAACGAAGAAACTGAAGTGATTTCCCCATCTCGAGAGATGATTAAACCTGCCCATAAATCATCAAGTCTAGCTTGCAATTCATTCACATAGTCCGGCTTCTCCAGCTCACCTGAATCGTTGCTAAGCACATAGGACAGCTCACCGTATACTAACGCTTGAAGGAAAGGCTCATTTTTTTCCTTGTCAAAATATTGACGAACATCCTGAATCCCGCCTGCATAAAAAATAAACATCATAAAGGCTGACATCAAAATTATAGGTACAAAAACCATTGCCAAGTAAGACATATACAGCTTCACTCGTATGGACAATTACATTCACGCCTCACTGAAACAATCTATATAAGTCTAGGTTTTATCATAATGGCTATTTCTAAACGAATAAGTATCCAATTCTTACAAAATTATTACGTTTGCGGGAATTTTGGTTTAGAGCTGCAAATTATTGTGCTTATAAGTATAACAGCTGATATGACCCATGTATAAATTACCCATATAAGCAATTCATTTCCCATCCATTGTTGCGAAATTTTGTATATCGCTATAACTAGAAATATTACGATGACAAACATGATGCCTACAGTCAATCGATTTGATCGACGAGCCATAGTCAGCATAGCTGTTAAAAAAACACCGAGGAACAACGAGGTGACTGGTGCGGCTACCCATATGTTAATTGAAAAATATTGACCGCTTATTATTAGCTTGCTTAGAAGAAATATCGCAGTGAAGAAGAGGATCAGCCAGATTTGCTTTTGGTCATAACGACTAGACGAGACATTCATAGACTTGACGTCAATTGTCCGTCGCCATTTTTTCCAAAGATGTAGAAAATACAGCCCCGGAATGAACGCACCTACCACGGATAGAGATAGCTGCAAAATATGATATACCTGATCACCTGCAATTACGCTTTGCAGGAATGGCAGCCTTTGTACAAACCATCCGCTGCTGTGCGTCCAATTATCCATAAACACATGAGATAAGAAACCAATCCATATTGACAGTATAAATAAAGTCCATTCTAATCCCGTGGTCAAGCGCCAAGGACGAATTCGTTCAGCGGTGAACTGATTAATGCCTAGAAAGGATGGCAGCATACTAGGAAGGACTGGCTTAATCGTACGATGAAAAGCGAAAGCAAAGGCGATGCAAGCTGGCAAACCAAGCAAGAAGAAGCCTGTCCAATGATGCCCAATTGTGCTATACGGCTGCATAGCGAAAAAATACTCAATATCCGGCGCCATACTTCCGAGGATAAGCCCTGTTACGCTTAACGATGGCACTATTTTTTTGAGTGGAGCTGCAAATAAAGGATGTGAAAGTGTAAAGGGCATACGTTTGTTACAACTCCTTCTATTTGTACAAATCCCCGAATTTTGGGAGTGGCCATATTCGATAAACCGCTTTACCTTCTATACTTGATCTTGCTATTGGTCCAAGTGCGCGGCTGTCTAAGCTATGCTCACGGTTATCACCCATAACGAAAAGCTGATCATCTTGAACAGTAAACGGAACTTCTATATTTCCCGGCAGTGTTTGCCCTTTGACGTATTGTTCTTCTATTTCCTGACCATTTAAATAAACAGCCCCATTTTTAAAGTCGATCACATCACCTGGCAAAGCAATAACTCGTTTGATGAGCCGTAAATCGCTCTCAGGACCGTTAATAATGACAATATCCCCATGCTTGGGCTCATGAAATCGATAGGACCACTTATCTTCTATTAAACGTTGACCTTCGACAAGCGTATTTTGCATGGATACATTATGTACCTCTGACTGAGCATATACATACGTCTGAAATAACATCGCTACAACTACTGCAATTCCGAGTGAAACGACCCACTCCCGGACTTCACGAACCCACTTTTTCCCCGACGGTCCTTCTGTTTTCAACACAGCCACCTCTTCAACTATTATTAGAAGCATCATAAGACATTTAAAAGTCCATAACTTAATACGTTCAAAAGCCGTTAAAAGTTTCCAAATCGCTGCTAAATTAGCAAGTGACAACTAAAGCTGCGATACGATAAAGTGAAGATGAGAGGAGTTTTTGACAACCATGAATCCATCATCGTCTTCACAACGGCTGTTGTTTACCATTGTTACTCTTTTTTATTGGACCTCTATGTATGTATATGTCCCTACACTATCGCCTTTTCTAAGCTCCAAAGGACTCTCTTTGCAATTGATTGGCATTATTCTAGGAAGCTACGGCTTCGTGCAAATGTTTGTACGCTTCCCGCTTGGTATTCTATCGGATCGTTGGGGTAAGCGTAAGCCGTTTATTTTGTTCGGTATGCTGACTGCCGCCATTAGCTGCTTGCTATTTCTCATTCCAGGTTTGTGGGTTTGGCCCCTCTTCGGCCGACTGATGGCAGGTGTGTGCGCTTCAACCTGGGTTGCTTTTACAGTCATGTATGCAAGCTATTTCGGAGCTGGCCAGACAGGTCGCGCGATGGGCAACATAAGTGTGATGACAGTTTCCGGGCAATTAATCGGCATGCTGCTCAGCGGATGGCTGACTGAAGGCTTTGGCGATAAGGCTCCTTTCGCAATTGGCGCAATCATTGCAGGTATTGGACTTCTGCTTGCTATAATGTTGAAGGAGCCACGTTCCGAGCAACAGGATCAGCCCGGCATGTCATTTGCTATGATTAAAAATGTCGTTCGAACAAAAACACTGCTGAGGGTTTCATTGCTCTCTATTCTAGCGCATGGCGTTTTATTTATTACAATGTTCGGCTTTACACCGCTCAAAGCTGAGGAGATAGGTGCTGGAGGAATCGGTTTGACCGTTCTCGTTTTTGCTTTTATGCTGCCTCATGCTTTTGCCTCCCTTGTCACCTCGAGGTGGTTTACGCCGCGCTTCGGCAACTGGGGAACGATAGGGACTGGGTTTGTGATTAGCGCGCTATGTACTATTTCGATGATCTATACACAATCGTTCAGTATGCTTGTCATTACACAAGCGATTAATGGTTTTGCGCAGGGTCTTCATTTGCCGCTGCTGCTCGGACTAGCCATTCGTGATGTAGAATTGCCAGGCCGGGCAACGGGGATGGGCTTATATCAAGCAATATATGCTATTGGAATGTTTTCCGGGCCATTCCTGGCGGGTTGGCTGAACGAGAGCTGGGGGTTAAATGGAGGTTTTTTGTTCGGCTCACTATTAGGCGCTGCAGCAGTGCTGTTGATATTTTATTGGGCAAGACAAGATCATGCAACAACACATTTACGTTCCACAACTAGCAAGGAGGTAGGCAGATGATTCGGCCTCAACTTATTTTTGATATTGGCGGTGTGCTTGCAACGAATTTATCGCCGCGCTTCTGGCGTCTTCTTGCGTCTGAAGCATGTATATCTGAAGAAGCTTTATATGCATCTTACAAAATGCAAAAAAGCGAGCTTCTTTGGACTGGCGAGCTTTCAGAGGATCAATTCTGGAGCTGGCTCAATGAACAAACACCTTCTGTTTCAATCGAGCAAGCAAAAGCTTTTCTTTCTTCGTGCTTACAGCCGCTGCCCGCGTTATCGAAGATCGCTGACTGGAGCTTAATCGCAGATATTCATTTACTTAGCAATCATCTTCCGACTTGGATTGATTCTATAGTTAACCCTATTAATGATGTTGTGAAAAGTATTACGATTTCCAGTTCAGTCGGCATTTGCAAGCCAAACCCTGCAATTTATGAGCTCGTTTCACAAAATTTCCCTCCAGATAGTATCGTGTTGTTCATTGATGATCAGGATAAAAATTTAAGGCAAGCAGCATTGCACGGATGGCGAACGCTGCTTGCCGATGATGATGGTCATTGGATTTCGAAAGTCGAAGCTTTATTACAATAACGTCTTGATTAAAAGTAATAAGATAAAGGTAACCATAGCGATTCCAATCATTATGGCATCCGAAACGCTGAAGTGTAGACGAAAGCCGTATGTCGGCTTTCGCTTCTTATAACCAATGCCTCGCGCTTCAAGCGCATCGGCCATTTGCTCCGCTAAACGAAGGATCGAGCGAATATATGGAATAAGGACAGAACGGATCATACGAAATGGTACCGATCGCAAAGAAGTTACCGCTTTTCCTCGCGCATGAGCTAGCTTAGCAAACCTCTCCCATTCTCCCGTAAGCAAAGGAATAAACCGAAAAATGAGTGTTACTAACAGTGCAAAGGTGTGAATGGACACATGAAATCGGCTCAACCAGCCAAATGCTTGCTGGATAGCACGCTGAAGCCTGAAAGGAGTCATTAGCTTTAACATCGGCATGCTGAGCAGCATAACCAACAGCAGCTTGCTTAGCCTGAGGGCAGTTGGAACTGTCTTCTCCCAATCAAAAACTAACGGATTAAAGGTTAAGCCTCCAATGACACATAAGATCACAATAAGAATGCCGTATGCACGAATGACCCGCAGCCACGGCTTAATCAGCGTATGGAAAGGCGCGAGCAGTCCTCCAACGACGAGGGCAGCAAGAGCTAATTGTAAGAAGCTCTGCATAGCCAGCACCCCAGTTGCTAGCAGCATATAGGCTGCAATAAGCGCTCGCGGATCGAAGAGATCCGCACGGAGCCACTTAGAGGCAGCCGATGTTGTACTAGCCGGCTGCTCATCAGCTTCGGCGCGCTGCAATTGCGGCGCTCGCGCCTTAAGCTCACCGCCGCTAGGCTTTGCCGCATGCGGCGACTGCTCTGCGAGCGCGGGCATAGCCTCCGCGCTCGCCAAAGCTCCAGCGCCAGCAAGCTGCTCGCGCGCTGGTCGCCCCAGCTCCGCTGCCAGCGCCGCCGCGACCTCACGCGGCGCTGGCCACGGCGCCCCGCCGCTTCGCGCGGGTGCCTGCGGCGGCAAAGCCGCCTCCGCGCGCAGCAGCGCCAGCGCGCGAAGCGCCTGCGGCGCGGCTGCAGCATGCGATATCGCTGCTGCAGGAGCCGCTTCGCGGACAGCGCCGCCGCTGACCACGGCGAGCGCGTCCGCTAGCGGCAGCAGCGCATCGAGGTCGTGCGTGGCAACGACCGCTCCGCGCCCTGCCGCCTTGTGCGCTTGAAGCACCGCGCCCAAGCGGCGTATACCTTCGGCGTCTAACCCCGCCGTCGGTTCATCCAGCAGCAGCCAATCCGGCTCGCACGCCAGCAAGCAGGCGAGTGACAGCCTTCGCTGCTGACCACCGCTGAGCGTCCAAGGGTCACGCTCAAGCAGCTCCTTGTCCAGCCCCGCTTCAGCCAGCGCGCTATCCATTCGTCGCTGCGCTTCCGTTGCCGATACCTTGTACGGCTTCAATGAATAAAGAAACTCCTCGCGAACAGTCGCCGCAAACCATTGCGACTCCGAATTTTGCATAGCTATTCCAAGCTTAAGAGTCACATCCAAATTAAGCCTATTTCTTTTATCTACTCTGTTATTTATTCTTTTATCTATTTTTTTATCTATTACTTCATCTTTTCCTACACCAGTAATCCCCCGATTTCGCTGGCCTCTACTTACCCAAAGCGACTTATCTCCAAGTTCAATCGTCCCATTATGCAGCTTCCTTATGCCTGCCATTGTTTCCAGCAGCGTCGATTTGCCAGCTCCGTTGCTGCCAAGCAGAAGAGTAATCTGTCCCGCTTTAAACTGCGCATCGACCTCTTGTAGCAGCACTCGCTTCTCTGCACCCTCTGTCATTACAGTAACACCACGCAGGTTCCAATCAGCGTTTGCCATGGTGCACCGCCTCTGCAAGCATGTCGGCTGTAAATGGAAATGGCCTCAACTTCACACCCAGATCTTCAAGAACCCATGCAACCTGAACTACATAGGGAGCCTCAAAACCAAGCTGCTCGCATACACTTTGAGTATCACCGTCAACTGAACGAACAAACCAGCGATCAGCTTCACCATCAAACACAATCGCACCTTCATTCATAGCAACAATCCGATCGCCTTCCCGTAGTTCATCCAGCTTTTGTGTAATCCAAATAACCGTTATTCCACTCTTATTCAATTCTCTGACCTGCTCAATCACAAAAAGAGCAGCTTCAGGATCAAGCATCGCTGTCACCTCATCAAGAACGAGTATTGGCGAGTGAACGGCTAAACAGCCTGCTATTGCAACAAGCTGCTTCTGCCCGCCCGATAACGTTTCGATGGGTTGAAACATTCTCTGGCCCATTCCTACCTTGTGCAGTGCATCTTCTGCCCATTCTACTATTCGCTTCGCGTCCATCTCATTCTGTTCCAATAAAAGGACAACATCCTCCCAGGGCGTTGCGCCAATCATAGCCGCTTCAGGCTGCTGCATCACAATTGGAATCGGCTTTCCTTCAGTGAATGTACTAATGCTTCTGCTTATTTTGCCTGTCATACCCGCCATTCGAAAGCCTGCAGCCACCTTAGCCAGCGTACTTTTTCCACTCCCATTCCGACCAAGCAAAGAAATAAATTCACCTTTATGTATTTGGAAGCTAACATCTTTTATTATAGAACGAGTCTTCTGCCCCTCCGTCATTATAGGCGGCGTCACCGTTATATGCTTTAACTCAATCTGACAAATTTGTTCCAAAAAAATTTCACCCAACCTCTTCCCCAAAACGTTTGGCTATGCTACAATTCCATTTGTTAACCTAAATCAAATATATAAGGTTAACAATAAAAATGCAACTACATAAAGGAGTCGTAATTATTTATGCAAACTAGCAACATTCGTTCACTCGTATTTACCGCCTTATTTGCAGCACTTTTTATCTACATGAGTTCCTTAAGTATTCGACTAACCGCCACACTTGTCCCGATTACGCTGCAAACATTAGCCGTTCTATTAGCTGGCTTATTCCTAACGCCCCGCAACGCTTTTTTAAGTATCGCAGTCGTTATCGTGCTTGCCGCGTTCGGCTTGCCACTCTTCAATGGAGTAGGCGGCATCGCGCATTTGATCGGATACACTGGAGGATTTATTTTCGCATTCCCATTCTGCGCCATGTTTGTCAGCCTCGCGGTTGGACGTTTGCTGAACAGCAAAATATCCAAAGGGAATAAAGTCGTTTCGTTTATCGCTTTTTTCATTATTTTCGAGCTGTTCAGCTCATTATTGGCCTATGTGACAGGCATTCCTTGGATGATGCATGTTCTTCATTTCACATTTCCGAAAGCTATGGCTGCCGGCTTCTATCCATTTATCATTGGCGATGCGCTTAAATCTTTAGTCGGTACTTTAGTGGCAATCTCCTTAACACCTTACATTGCCTATATTCGTACGTCAACTATGGCAAAACAAATGGATGAAACAACAATTATCACTTAAAATTTCTTTATTCCCAGCAACAGAAAAACCACTTAGACATAAGTAAATAAACACCTATGCCTAAGCGGTTTATAAAGAGAAAGTATAATGATCTTTATCTCCATTTATTGATCTTTAAGTTTGAAGCAATAAATGGATTATGTTATCATAGTATTTAGAAAGACCAAGTGCTGTTACACTTGGTCCATACAATTGGCTTGGATGGTAAATTCCCTTCTGAGTTGCATAGGAATAAAAACCCACCTTCGGCTGTTAATCTTCGGGTGGGTTTTTACTTTCTCTTGTTGTTTAAGTTAATGTATGTTAAAAGTGCAAGAATAAACATTCCAAAAAGGAACATAATCGTCAGTGCATCTTTTACTTCCATGGCTTCACCTCCTTTCGAAGGGAAACCACACCCACCCAAGATTCAATTGTATTTATATACTACCTTTTTCCATGAAACCGTACAAGTGTTCTTATACCTAGAGTTGAAAAATAGTACTATTCAGCCTATCTTACAACTAATCGAGCAAAAATGATTACTTCCATTCGTTTAGCTTTTAGCGTTCTCAAATCGATGAATTCCAAAGTCTTTAACCGATGACTCAAGTAAAGCTTCTCTAATCCGATTTAGATTTGGTGTAAGTCTTATCTCTATGTTAAGCTCGATAAGTCGTTCCATTAAATGATCCATAACCTTTATTCCTGTCGGTTCTACTACTTCTTCTGATATATAATAACCTGCGAATTCATCAAACAAAGTAAAGGTTTCTCCAGGCAGCTCATATCTATAAGTAATCGTATTATTGATCCTCTTATACCAATCTGTTTCAATTGTGATGACAATATCTGATTCCGTTAGTCCGAAAAAAGTGTTGTAGTCACTCTCACTAACACCTTCCGATTTTGTATATACAATTCTTGGACAATCTCTGGGAAAATAAAAAGTAAATTCATGTTGTTCATCTATCGTCCATACAACCGGAGGCATGTTTTGTCTATTATGTTTGACCCTTGGCTTGAAAATTTTAATATTTGATTCCTCACTAAAATGATAAAGCTTCACCGAAGTACCTCCTCTACTTCTTCATATTACCCAGCTTCCAACTACTCTTGTTGGATTAACTGCTGATACTTACTTGTTCGACTTTCCCTGCACCGTATTGCCGGCATGTTTGCTCCATTGTCCCAATTACACCAAACGTGCCGGCTCCAAAAGCCCAATCTCCAAGCACGCTTTAACAGATAGCTTCTTCACACCTTGACTGAATTGAATCTCGATCAATTCCTTATCGATGTTTATAACTTCACCCTGTCCAAAAGCGTTGTGCTTAACATGCTTATTCAAACCTAGCTGTCCTATTGATTTAATCGCGTTCGGATTGGGAGGGGCTGCTGACTTGCGTTCTTGAGTAATGACAGCACCGTTTCTCGCTCTACCCTTGCTAATTACCGGGTTCGCGTTGAATTTTGTAGGAGGATTCACGATATTCCGCACGGCTGTTATAAAAGGAGACTCGGCCACCTTCTCTCCGTCCCGCTCCTGATAAGCAATCAGCTCCAAATGCTTCCTTGCTCGCGTCATGCCTACATAGAACAAACGAACAGCCTCCTCCCCATTCCCGTCTACATTTTTACTGTCCTCGCGTGAAGGAATTATGCCATCAATCAGATCAATCATATATACGCTGTCGAACTCTAAGCCTTTCGAGCTGTGAAAGGTAGAGAACGTTACTGCATTTTGCCCTCTCCTCGCCTTGGACGATTTCAAAGCTGCTTCCAGCGCCTTGAGTCGGCTTGCGAAGCTCTCCATCGACGGCAGTCCCTCTGCTATATCCTCCAACGTGTTCATCATGCCGATCAAATATTCCTTCCGGAAGCCAAGTCGGTCACACATTCGCTCAATCGCTTTTTCATAGCCTAATCTGGTTCGAATGACCCTAATCGCTTGTAACGGCGGCATTCCTTTCATTCCCTGAAACGTTTCTTTGGCTTCAACTATTAGCTTGGCCTGATAATCCTTCAGTGGAACGTGCTGAATCAGATTGTCAAAGACAGACTCACTGTTCTCGATTTCCTTTAGCGCGGCCATCTGCCCCTTGCTTATATAGCCATTTAGCTTCAAATGAATTTTCTCCAAAATATCGGAACGCTTATCGGTGAAGGTCATCCTCATGAAGTTCAAAATATCCTCTACCACCCAATGCGAGAAAAATCGATTATCCACATCCTTCATATAGAATGGAATTCCCGCGCGATCAAATGCATTCATTAATGCGATGGACGAGGAATTATTTCGATAGAGCACCGCCGTTTCAGATAGGTTGTCCATCTTCTGAATTTCCTTCACTAGATAACCTGACTGATCCTTGTAACAAGCTAAAATTTTGAAATGAACGGGATGTTCGGATGGATTGTTTGTAAACATATTTTTGTCGTAACGGTTTTTGTTCCGTTTAATGAACCAATTTGCTGCATGAACAATATCTTTGGAGGAGCGATAGTTCTGCTCCATATAGAGGACGGCTGCATCTTTGTAGTTCTGTTTGAAGTTTAACAAATACGACGGTTCCGCGCCGCGCCAGCTATAGATGGATTGATCATCGTCGGCAACGACGCATAAATTGCGATGTCCGATTACCAGCTTCTCAATAATAGCATGCTGCACAAGCGATGTATCCTGACTCTCATCCGTCATTACATAATCATATCTTTGTCCGTATTTCCGCCGCAGCTTCGTATCCCTCTCAAGCACCTCATTGCTAATCGTCAGCATATCGTCAAAGTCGAGCAGCAGCTTGCTATGGCCGGATTTCTTAAACGACTCATATTCCTGTACTATGCGTGCCCCTTCCTTCACACCGACTTTAACCGTATCCCATTCCTGTTCTGGTATCATTTTGTTTTTAATGAAACTAATGTAGGAGGTTAACTCATCCAATTGATCGTCGGTTATATTTTCTCCAACAATCGACCGGTACAGCTTACGTAAAATAATTCTCTTGTGCATCGGTAAATGATCCGCGTTAAGATCATCCTGCTCCTCTGTATCCACATCGCCCTCAATGATTAAGTATGAGGTGTTCATCTTCCAAAAATGCTCTCTTACAATCTCAAACGCTAAACTATGGATCGTAGAGAAATCTACTGCCGGAAGCTCGGGAAAAAAGCGTTTGAAGCGACCTTTCATATCATTAGCTGATGCGCGACTGAACGTAACCGCCTTAATGCGGGCAGGATCAACCGCCTTCTCTTCTATTAAATAGCCGATTCGCATGATCATTGTCGTCGTTTTGCCCGAGCCGGGCGACGCCAACAGCAGGAGCGGTCCTTCTGTATGCAGCACGGCCTTCTGCTGAATCTCATTTAAAGTAACATTTAATTCATTCTTTTTTCTATTGAAAAATTGTGTATTTTTGCTCATATCTATGATGCCTTTCTTTCTTTCTTTCTTTCTTTCTTTCTTTCTTTCTTTCTTTCTTTCTTTCTCTCAATTAATGTCTAATCTATCTTATCACATATCCTACCCTTCGTTCCCTTTCGTTCCTCTATCTGGTCTATTCCAATCAGACCCCTAACAGCTCTCGCAAATAAGGGCTTAGCAGCAACCCTTGCGGGTCCATCAGTGCGCGGATTTCTGCAAACCTCTGCCACATCGGATAACGACCTTTGAGATCTGCTGCTTTGAGCGTATGCATTTTGCCCCAGTGGGGTCTGCCTCCATAGCGGAGAAAGATTTCCTCCATTACTTCAAAATAACGTTTATATGGCATCCCACGATACATATGGACTGCAATATAGGCTGAATCTCGTCCATAGGCAGGACTGAGCCATATATCATCCGCTGCTGTATATCGACACTCAATCGGAAAGTGAACATGAAATTTCTCCCGCTCCATCGCATCGCGCATTTCATGGATAACCGAAGCCATTGATTCCGCGGGAAGGTTATATTCCATTTCATTAAATCGAACATTCCTTTGAGTGGAGAAGAGCCGATGGCTATAATTAGCTTTTTTTGTAACCGGCACACTTGATGCGCTAACGCGGCTTACGGCAGTACTCACTGCGGGAAAAGCCCTGCAAATCTCTGACATAGCACCGAACAGCGTATTTTCAAGTAATCTCTCGTTCACATAATCACGTAAAGGGGTGGCGCGGGTGGGGATATCCGCTTCATTCATCAGCTTCACCTGACAGGTTTCTGCATAAGGAAACCAGAAAAACTCAAAATGACGATTATGCTCGGCTAGCTCAGGCAGCTGTGTCAAGCAATCTCTCAAAGCCATACGTTTGCTCTCATAAGCCAGCACAAAAGCGTTTTTTAAACGCAGCTTCACCTTAACGATGACACCGAGCGTACCTAGTGATACTCCCATCGCTTTAAACATATCGGGATGCGATGCTGGCGTGCACTCGAGCACCTCACCAACACCGTTCACCAAAGTAAGTCCGATAACTTGCGTCGCAATGCCTCCCAAACTCTTTCCCGTTCCATGCGTTCCCGTACTTATCGCACCAGCAATTGACTGAACATCAATATCCCCTAGGTTTTCCTGTGCCAGACCTTCCGCATGCAGCAGCTCACCGAGCAGCTTCAGCTTTGTTCCTGCCCAGACGACAGCTGTACCCTCATCAACATCTAAGCTCTCTATACCTTGCATATTATCCAACATGACAAGTACTTGGTCAGATGCTGCAACATGTGTGAAAGAATGTCCCGAGCCGACCACCCGCAAATACCGCCCTTCTGCAGCACATTTGCGTACAAGCTCTACAATCTCGTCTATCGTTCGCGGATAAGCAATATGCTCAGGCGAGGCTGTCACCGAACCTGACCAATTTCTCCAGCTCTTCATATTATCCATCATAAGAAGCATTCTCCTTCTCCGCGGTAGGTGAAGTACTCTCCTACAATTTCATTTTCTGCAATTGCATACAACTTGGAGAACCGCTCACATAGCTCGCCTGCCTTCGCATGACGAAAGAACACCGGATCCCCCAACTCAAGACGTATGCCTTTCGGCAAGTGAAGCGGTGTCTGCACCTCGCCTGCTCCCTCTAATGAAACTAGCTTCACGCCATCCGGCAAATAAGGCTGCGGCGCCTTTTCAGGAGCAGCTACGCCAGATGCGATGTAACCTCCGCCTAAGCAGGTAACGATATCCTCTCTGGGCTTCCGAACAACCTCTACCGCATAGCCTGCCGCAGGCAAATAGCGAAAGCCCGCATAATGATCGAATAGAGCCGGAGAATAGAAGCCAGAACCAGTCGTTATTTCGGTAACACCCGCCTCCAATCTGGAGCTTGCCATACTTCCAGTGCCGCCGGCATTGACAAAACGCAGCGTTACACCCATCGCCATGATGCCTTGCAATACCTCAGCCCGACGTTCGGCAACTTCTCGAATGGATCGTTTTTTCAGCCCGCGAATAAAGTTGTTTTTCAGCCACTGTCCAGTCACTTGATCGCCTACTCCAGCAATCTGAGCTTCATAACCCATAATGCCTTCAAGCTTTAACCAGTTTGAGCCGATTATCCGCTCCACAACCGGACGCGCATTCTCCCATGAGGTGATCGGTGATCGCCATACGCCAAAACGCAGTCCTGGATAATGAGCAGACATATCAATATCTATACATAAGGGCACTTTTACGCCGGCTTTTGCTCCCAGTTGCTCAAGATGCTCCACATGTTCGATAGAATCAACCATAAAGACAACGGTGCTTCCTCTATTCACTGACTGTAAGAGTACTGTAATCTCATCCTCATTCCAAACTGGATAACCGATCAGCAAGTCGTCGAATCCTTGCTTTAATAGATATGCAGCCTCGCTAGCCGCATAACACATCACACCTTGGAACACTTCATCCGCATTTATAATCCGCCGAAGCACTTCTACGCATCTAATCGATTTGCTCGCCACACGGATCCTCTTGCCTCCTGCCGCCGCTGCAATTGCACGGATATTCACATCCAGTAAATCAAGATTGACATAGGCGAATGGCTTTGCTGCTCCTGAAAATATCTTTTTGTACTGCTCATATTGTGGGAGTTGAGGGAGATGGATAGGGCATTTCTCCTTTATCATTACGATGGGTTAGTTTAAGATATAATTCAACTATTAGCTGAAATATCCTTTATGTTCAACAGATTTAAACTCATCTTATCTAATATTGGCTCAACCCAAAAATCAGCGTCTGATAGAAAGTGAGATCAGCCTACTCCACGGTACTGTACTGTGCTATGCTGCACTGCACTGCACTGCACTGCACTTCACTGCACTGCACTGCACTGCACTGCACTCCACTTCACTGCACTTAACTGCACTTCACTGCACTTAACTGCACTTCACTGCCCTACACTCTTCTGTTGTCGTATTTGACTGTATTTAATACAATCAACACCACTTCAAAAACGTTGTCTTTGTCACTGACTGTATTTCATACAAGCTAATCGCCTGTTACGCAGATAAAGAGCCTCTAACGACCTATTTGATTGTATCTTTTCCATTCAAACACATTGAAACATGGAAATATAAGCTGTTTGAATGTACAATATCCATTCTGATTACACATCAATCCCTTTACATGCGCTGAAATAGAATGATGGTAAAGGATGCTCTGCACTTCTGTATAGAGTTTCATGTTATCACGCACTAATATTGAGATTGATCCGTAATATTTCATCTAATTGTACTAGCCATTTTTTTGTGTATATAAAAATTCCTTCACCCCGCTATGTGCCAGTAAGAGAACACTTGCTCCAGCAGAATAAATCATCTGAACCACAAGCAACCATACATGGCCCGATGACAACTCCGATATATAACCGCTTGCAAGCAACGCAAACCCCATGAAAATACTTAGCGCCGCACCAATAACAAAGAAATAACGAACCCAAGTCACACCTGCAAACAAAGCTATACCTAATACCAATTGAATAATGAAAGAAAAGAAATTAAAATCGATAAATGCTGACACAATGGTTGAAATAATATGGATCGTAGCAATGGTAAAAACAATGATTTTGCCCATATGATATTGCCGCTCTTGGCGGGCCTCGAACCGTTCAAATTCGCGTTCCCTGTCTTCTTTCGTTTCACTATCAAATCTGCCGAAATTAGGGTTTATATCACGATTGGGCAATTGCAGGCTCGCGGACACATTTTTCAAACTTATAGCCAGCGAGTCTATATCTTTAAATGAAGAAAAGCTTATCCGTTCAAGAGTTTGAACAATCGTTGCCTTAGCTGTTGCTTCCGTGTTCAATTTATTTTTATATGCGGTAACGACATCAGCTATCCTTGTCGGAGCTTCTTTCATTTCTTTTATTTCACTAATGGAAAAAAACAGCTTTCGTAAATCAGCGATCGTTATTAGTTCAGCTATATCTTGTTCTGAGTAATCAAAGTACTCCCTGCCATTTTTTAAAGTTGATTTCGGATTGATCAGTTTTTCTTCTACATAGAAACGTACCGTTCTCTCCGTCAAATCTGTAAGCTTGCAAACTTCTTTGATTTTCACGAAACCCACTCCTTTTTGTGGTTAGGGTACATGGTTACGTTACGTAAGTGTCAATACATTTAGCTAAATTTACTACCGTTTCAAAAGAAAAAGACCGCCAATCAAGGCGATCTTAACTATTATCATTTCTGCCCAACTACGAGTCCCAAAGATATCCAACGACCATTATCTTCTAGTATAAAGTCCTTTTCACCATCATAATATTTAAAATTATCGAGCATCCATTGATAAGCTTCTGGATAGTAATACCCCTCAGTAACCGTTAACCTATTTTTCTGAAATAAGTCACTATTCCAATTTACTGATCGCAACCATTCTTTATATGAGGCAAAGATTTCATACTTGTTTAACTCAGATGGTAAAGGATTAATCGTACACATTGGCTCTGCAATTCCTATATAACCTGATTTACGGGTGACCCTTATCATCTCTTTTAATGCTTGTTCTCGTTCATCAATCATAAAGAAAGAACCAATTCCAAAAACAGCATCAAACGATTCGTCCGCAAACGGCAAATGCTTTGCATTTGTATTCATTGCTAGAACATCATTTCCTACGCCTTGTTCAGCTGCGAAATCTTGGATAACCTTCAAATCTCCCCACGGTTCTAGCGTAATTACGGATACTCCCCAATTTTTTGCTAATATCGCAGCTACTTGACCTGAACCCGCTCCTACCTCTAACACTCGCATACCAGCTTTAAGCTTAAGAGCATTTATTAATGGGAATGCCATTTCGTAAGAACCTGCGCCATATGGCTGTGGATTATTAATAATTAAAAAAGGATTGATCAAACTAATGCCCCTTTCAAAATAGGGGGGAATTGCAGTTTAATGGGCTAGTTATGCTTTATTCCCCGCAGTTGATTTGCCCAACATATTTCTGTCATGCTTTTCATGTAAACCGCCTCTTTTCAAATTAATGGTTTAATTGTAGCAAATATTTCATTTTGTGAATATAACCATGATTATTATCTAGTTCCTGTTTCACTTTGCTCCATCCAACTCCATAATCGTACCTTACCGATGCGAATATGCTGCACATAAGGCGATTCGCGCAATTTCAACAACTCTTTTGTCGGACCAGTAACTCCCATTCCGTAAACGATATACAACTTTCATATGCATCATATATAATTCGTCTAAATTATTGGGCTCTGTCACCCTCCAACTCGCTCCGGCCTTCATCTACCTTTCACTCTCGCCATATACACGTTTGACTTCCGAAAAAGTTACAACTAATCCATAATTATAAACGTAAACTCCAATATATTTGTATATATGCATAAAAAAAAGCCGTATCCGACTAATACTCCTTACAGAGTACTTGCTGGGTGCGGCTTTATTATTTTCTAAGGTGTATTCGTACTTATTAGTCGCTGCAATCCTCTGGATCCGGCTCAGATGCATTTTCAACATTAATCTTCTCCGAAACCGTATCGCGAACAATGGATACGACTAGCTGCAGCAAATAGTTAATATCTGATTGGCTTTGTTGAAACTCCGATACGATCGGAATGCCATCCAGCTCATCTTGCAATACGGACATTTCACCTTCAATTTTTTTAACCATATCCGCATTTTTGAAGGTCGTCTCAAAAGCGACTACTTCCTTTTGTTTCTTCTTAATCTTCGCAATTAGATCTTGAACTCGTAAATTGGAGTTTATTTGTTGTTCCGCGCGGCGGTAATGCTGCACTTCCTCTGAAGTGAAAATAAGAGAAGCCAGCTCTTTCGCTTTAGTAGTAATATCTTCACGTACAATTAAGTCCCGCGTATTGAAGCTCGGTATGCCGCAGCCGCCACCATTCGCATGATCGTGGTCGTGATCATGCTGCTCACATTGAGTTGCCGCTGATTGTTGTTCTGCCATTTGTCATCTCTCCTGTTTTACCGTTAGCTTACGGCTTCTTTTGTATCCTGTTCGATCGATTCCGCTTTAATGTACCAGGTTTGTGCGTCTGTTACTTTAGCGACAATAAATTGTCCGATCCACTCTTTAGGCCCTTCGATGTGTACCAATTTATTCGTACGTGTACGTCCAGAAAGAACGTTCTCGTTGTTTTTACTTTCGCCTTCGATCAATACTTCTACGACTTGTCCAATCAACTGCTCATTTTTTTCTCGTGCATTTGCAGACAAAAGCGCATTGAGACGTTGAAGTCTTTCTTTCTTCACTTCAAGCGGCACATTATCCTCCATCCCAGCAGCAGGTGTTCCTTCACGCGGTGAATAGAGGAACGTATAGGCGGAGTCGAAGCCCACCTCTTTGACAAGAGATATCGTATCCTCGAACTGCTCATCTGTTTCTCCAGGGAAGCCTACAATGATGTCCGAGGTAAGCATTGCGTCTGGAATTGCTTTTTTAATTTTTGCAACAAGCTCCAAATACGTCTCTCGTGAATACTTACGACTCATCCGTTTCAAAATTTCTGTGCTGCCAGACTGTACAGGCAAATGGATATGCTCAACCAAATTACCGCGCTGCGCTAACACCTCAATAAGATGATCATCGAAATCTCGCGGATGACTAGTCATAAAACGAACACGCGGAATATCAATTTTATTCATATCATTCATCAAATCGCCGAAGCGATAGTTGATATCTTCGAAATCTTTACCATATGCATTCACATTCTGGCCGAGCAGCGTAATTTCTTTAAAGCCTTGACGAGCCAGCTCACGTACTTCAGCAATTACATCCTCAGGACGGCGGCTCCGCTCCTTGCCACGAGTATAAGGCACTATACAATAGGTACAGAACTTATCGCATCCATACATAATGTTAACCCAAGCCCGCATACCTTCACGTTTCTTCGGCATGTTCTCGATGATGTCGCCTTCCTTGGACCATACCTCTACAACCAATTCTTTGCTGAAATAAGCGTTTTGAAGCAAATGTGGAAGTCTATGAATGTTATGTGTTCCGAAGATCATATCGACAAAGGCATGCTTTTGCAAAATACGCCCAACTACTGACTCTTCCTGCGACATGCAGCCGCAAACACCTAGCAGTAGATTAGGCTTTTCCGTCTTCAGCGTCTTCAAATGTCCAAGCTCACCAAATACTTTATCTTCTGCGTTTTCACGAATGGCACAAGTATTAAGTAAAATTACGTCCGCTTGATTTCTATCCTCTGTAGACAAATAGCCCATTTGTTCGAACATGCCCTTCATCACTTCTGTATCATGCTCGTTCATTTGGCAGCCATAAGTTTGTATTAAATAATAAAGCTGAGTTTGTCCATTCATGTCTCTAAACATATTCATTATTTGTTCCGTATTCGTATCTTCAAAGGTCAAAACCTGAATCTCTTCTTTTCCACGTTTTTTCTCATCGCGATGGTTAGGCGTCGAATTGATCTGAACGTTGCGACCCTTGATGCGGTAAGTTGTTTTGCCTTCTTCCTCGGAAATAACCTTAGCATCCGAAAAGTCAAAATACTTACTATAGTCCTTTACACTCTTGGTGGATTTTAAGTCCACTGAGTTCTCCTGAGTCATTCGGTTGTCACTTCCTTATAGCCATATGTTCTATAACAAATATTTTTTATCATTTAATTAGCATAGCAATAATAAATTATATCACAATGCCCTCACCTAATCCATCGATATACAATGTTAAGACCACTATTTGCACTCGAACAGGAATTTGAAAATACTGAATGTGACTATCTTAAAGAAACAACGGATCTATATTCGTTTGACAGCAACGATCCTGTATTTCTTCACAGGTGTAACCGACTACATTACGTAGCTGCATATACATATGAGGTGATTGTACAGCAATAATCGAATGTGCCGTATATTCAGGATCGATCGGATGAACGAGTCCCTTGTCGATAGCCTCGTTTAACAAGCCGCTTAACAGACTGTGTAAAAAATGATATGGCGGCGTTTGAAAAAAGTCGAACTTAGATTGCTGCTGTTGGTTGCAGGATTGCACTACGCCTAACCAACTCGATTCTTTATCGACAAACACGATAATTTTCCTCATAATGTCTCGCAAACGCTGCTGAACAGATAAATGCGCTGCCTCTTGCAAATACTGCTCAATTTCTTTGCTGAATTGATTGAAATTCCCCTTCATCATTTCCATGCACAAATCACTTTTGTTCGAATAGCGACGGTACAATGTACCTTGTCCAATTCCAGCCGATTTCGCGATTTGATGCATACTGACAGATTCAACACCATGCTCCTTAAACAAGTGATTCGCGGTGTGCAAAATCGCCTTGCTCAACTCATGCTTGGATCTGTTGTTGTCGGGAACCGTCATATCGTGATTCTCCTTATTGTTAAGTTTAAATGAAGTGATTGACATTTACGCTGATCAAATTTATTATACAGTATGCGGACAATTGTCCGCATAGAGATTTGGACTTCTTTACATTGTATCCTGAGCTGTTGAGCAGGTCAACAACGGTAAGTAATAGAGAAGCCCTATAGATGGATAGGAGGAAATACAATGTCTTCAGCTTCAAAGAAAGCTGTACCCGCTGGCGACCCCATGTCGATCAAAAATATTATTGCACCTTTGATCGCAATAATCGTCGGTATGTTTATGGTTATTTTGGATGGTACTGCAATGAACGTCGCAATGCCTGGTTTAATCAAGGATTTCAATAGTCCCATGTCTCTCGTTCAATGGACAATTACCGGCTATGCTTTGGCACAAGCTGCTGTTATCCCATTAGCTGGTTGGATGTCGGATCGTTTCGGCGCCAAACAAATCTTTTTATTTTCGATCATCATGTTCACCATCGGTTCTGGTCTTTGTGCTTTTGCCACGACAGCGGAACAACTCATTATTTTCCGTGTAATCCAAGGTCTTGGCGGCGGTATGGTTGCTCCGATTGCCATGGCTTTCACATTCCGTCTAAGCCCTCCTGGCAAGCAAGGTGCAGTAATGGGTATGATCGGCATTCCAATGCTGCTCGCTCCTGCTCTAGGCCCAGTCGTAGCCGGCTGGTTGATCGACTATGCAACTTGGCACTGGATTTTCATTATTAATCTGCCAATCGGAATTATTGCCGTTATAATCGGAATCCGTACACTGCCTAACATTGAACGCAAGCGTGTGCCCGCGCTCGATTTTCTCGGGATGCTATTCGCACCGTTAGCATTTGCAATGCTCGCTTACGGCGTAAGCTCAGCTGGCGGCGGTGAAGGTGGTTCCGGCAGCGGCTGGACGTCACCGGCTGCACTAATCGGTATGATTGTCGGCGGTATTGCCCTCATTATTTTCATTATCGTAGAACTGAATCGTAAAGAGCCTTTGCTCGAGCTGCGTGTATTCAAATCAAGCGACTTTACCCGTGGCGTTATATTGCAATGGGTAGTACAGATTGCACTATTCGGAACATTATTTCTTATCCCGGTTTTTATGCAACTTGCAAAAGGCTATTCCGCTTTCAATACTGGTTTAATTCTGCTCCCACAAGCACTTGCAGCCGGTATTTTCATGCCAATTGGAGGAAAACTGTTTGATAGATTTGGCGCGCGTCCAATAGTCATTGTTGGACTCTCGATTGTTGCTATCGCTGGTTTCATACTCAGTCAAATTTCGGCTGATACAGCCCTATTAACACTCATGATCCCAATTGCTATGCTTGGCGCGGGTATGGGTTTGTCCATGATGCCGCTTAATACACACATTATGCAGTCTGCACCAAGAGAGCTAGTAACTCGTGTTACATCACTTACTGCGGCTGCACAACAAGTTATGACTTCCTTTGCAATTGCCGGCTTGTCTACTATTTTAACAAGTAAAGCCAAGCACTATGGTGAAGTGAGTCCAGGTCCTAATGTAATCTATTCCGCATATGGTGATACTTTCTTCATCTTAGCTGTTATTTCAGTCTTCGGAGCTATTATTGCACTGTTGCTCCGCAGACCAAAGCAGGTACCTAATAACAGCCCTGATGAGAAGACTGAAGTATCAATGATGATGGGACACTAAACTAATCGTACTTATCTTTACCCTTTCAAAACGAATAGACTGCTTTCCACTCGTCATGCACGAATGTAAAGCAGTCTATTTTGCTTTTGACTTCCTTTATACTTAACCGATGCTAATTTATTCTATTATTTCCGCCAAATCCCCATTCTTCACACCGGCTGCATTCGCTTCATCCGTGTCAATATGCATATCCAGAGCAAAATCCTTCGATACACGAGCGACTACCTGCTCGAACACGACACCGCGCTGGCCGCCAAAACGAACGCGCAGCAACTGCTTATCAGCAATGCCAAAGCTCTCAGCGTCACTAGTATGGAAATGGATATGACGCGCTGCTACTATGACACCTTCTTCTATTACTACTTCACCCTCAGGACCCTTCAGTGTTATTCCTGCAGATCCAACAATATCACCTGACTCCCGCAAAGGAGCATTAACTCCAAGCGTGAAGGCGTCAGTTCGCGATACTTCCAGCTGTGTCTGCTTGCGAGCTGGACCGAGTATTCTCACCTTTACAAAGGATCCCTTCGGACCAATAACAGCAACTGTTTCATTTGCAGCGTATTGTCCTGGCTGTGATAAAGCCTTCATCTCTGTTAAATTATAACCTTTGCCGAATAATAGCTCGACATGCTCCTGTGATAAATGAATATGTCTTGCCGATACACCAATTGGAACTTCTTTATGTATCATGTTGTCACTCTCCCGCCACGAAATAATCGATACGCTATTCGCGTTTTACAAAAAAATAAGCAAACGGCCATAGCGACCGTATGCTTATCATATCATTTATTTAAATTCTGCTACAAGTTTGTCGAATTGATCCGGTGTAATCATCATGTCTTGCTTTGACAAACCTTCTTTTTGGAAGCCCGTAACCAAATCCTCATATGCTTTACGTGTTTTGTTCTGATAAATAAGACCTGTTACCAGACCATTTGTTTCCATCACTTTGTTCATTGCTGCAACACGGTCAGACGGATCATAATCAGGGAATTGCTCTAGGTTCACGATATGCTCTTTGAACCAATCATACGTATTTATTTTGTTAAATGTAACGCAAGGGCTAAACACATTGATTAGAGAGAAGCCTTCATGATTAATACCCTCTTCTATCAATTTCGTCAGCTGCTTCAAATCACTTGAGAATGATTGTGCAACAAATGTCGCTCCTGCAGACAACGCAATTTCTAGCGGTGATAAGGTCGTCTCAATCGAACCCTCAGGAGTCGATTTAGTTTTGAACCCTTCTGCGCTTCGCGGAGACGTTTGCCCCTTCGTTAACCCATAAATCTGGTTGTCCATAACGATATAAGTGACGTTAATGTTACGTCGAATCGCATGAACGGTATGACCCATACCAATAGCAAAGCCGTCCCCGTCACCGCCAGAAGCAATAACCGTCAGCTCACGGTTAGCAAGCTTTACACCTTGAGCGATTGGAAGCACACGGCCATGAATACCATGAAATCCATATGCGTTAATGTAGCCTGAGATCCGTCCGGAACAGCCAATACCGGATATGACTGCTAGATTTTCAGGCTCAAGCCCTACATTTGCAGCTGCGCGTTGAATAGCTGCTTGAATAGAGAAATCTCCGCAGCCAGGACACCAGTTTGGTTTTACATTATTTCTAAACTCTTTGAACGTTGCCATCTAAACTCAACTCCTTACAAGCTTTGTGAACGTCAGAAGGCAGGAATGGATTGCCGTCATACTTAAGCAAGCTTTCGATTTTTTCCGCGAATCCCGCATGCATCTTAATCTGAGATGCTAGTTGCGCGGTAGCGTTATTTTCGATAACGATCACTTTTTTTGCATTTTGCAAGTAAGGACGCAACAATTCCGTTGGGAACGGATGAATTTGGCGAATCGTAATATGATTAGTCTTAATACCCTCTTGATCTAGCTTTCTTCTAGCTTCATCAATTGTACCGCCTGTAGAACCCATACCAATAAGCAATAAATCTGGTGTATCATGCGAAGCGTCCACGCGGATCGCATCACGAATATACATACCATTCAGTTTATTCATTCGTTTATCCATCATATTCAGACGGTTTACCGCACTCTCGGATGGTCGCCCTACTTCATCATGCTCAACACCCGTTACATGGTGAAGACCGCCCTTCTCACCTGGCAGAACCCGAGGTGATACGCCGTCCTCCGTAAATTCGTAGCGTTTGAACAATTCATGACCTTCTAGTGCTGGAACATCTTCTCTAAGCTTGCCGCGTTTGATAACGATTTTGTTATAATCGAGTTGCTCACAGGATTGTTTGCCCAGTGATAGCTGAAGATCCGTCATTAATATAACTGGAACCTGGTACTGCTCTGCTAGGTTGAAGGCTTCTATTGTATCGTAGAAGCAATCTTCAATAGATGCAGGCGCAATTACGATTTTAGGGATCTCACCATGCGTTCCATACACCATCGCGTTTAAATCTGATTGCTCTTGCTTTGTCGGAAGACCTGTCGAAGGACCTCCACGCTGCGTATTTACGATAACAAGAGGCGTTTCAGTCATACCTGCAAGTCCAATTGCTTCCATCATTAGGGAAAGGCCTGGACCTGCTGATGCTGTCATTGTGCGGACACCAGCATAGTTAGCGCCAATTGCCATCGTTACTGCAGCTATTTCATCCTCCGTTTGAATAACGGTGCCGCCGAATTTTGGCAGCTTCTTTATCAAATACTCCATGATCTCTGAAGCTGGTGTAATTGGATATGCAGACATCAAACGACAGCCGGCAGCTATAGATCCCAGACCAATGGCTTCGTTTCCGATCATAAACAGCTTCTGCACACCATCAGCATCTCCGAGCTTAAACTCGTTGATAGGACCGCCAGCTAACTCAAGAACATATTCGGCACCGAGTTTAACGGCTTCAATATTTTTCTCTACGATCGCTGCGCCTTTGCGCCCGAATTCTTCTTCTACCGCTTTATTGAATACCTCTAGGGGCAGTCCAAGAAGTGCCCATGATGCGCCTGAAGCAACCATGTTCTTCATCAATGATGTTCCAAGCTCTTCTGCCAGCTTTGTAATAGGTACTGCAAACAGTCTTGCGTTTATACCCTCAGGTATAGTTGGATTAAATTTCGCATCCGCCACTACGACGCCGCCAAGACGTAATTCCTTCGCATTCAAATCAATACTTTCCTGATCAAATGCAACAAGAATATCTAAATCATCAGAAATCGCTCGAATTGGCTTTGTGCTAATACGAATTTTATTGTTAGTATGACCACCTTTGATCCTCGATGAAAAATGTCGATACCCATATAAATAATAGCCTAAGCGGTTAAGCGCCGTGGAAAATATCCGGTCCGTACTTTCGACGCCCTCCCCTTGTTGTCCCCCGATCTTCCAAGACAATTGACTAATCAAAATGCCCAACTCCTCTTTTTCATCAACATGTACCTATTTCTACAATTAAAAAATCATATATTATAAGTCATAACATTCAAATCAAGTTTAAAGTGGAAACGTTTAAAAATCAAGATGTAAACACACATCCGAAACATAGTTTGATTCGATTGAATCCATACCAGAACAAGATTAAATAATTTAAGTTTATTGAGGGAGATTTTTCCTTAAAAATCGCAATGAATTTCCAGACATAAACAGCTCCGTTTGCTGTACAGTATAGCGTTTTATTAAGGCGTCATAAAGCTGTGACAGTTCGCCCGGATGCGATAATCCTGTTATGTATTTATCAATCCCATCAAAGTCTGATCCCAGCATAATATGCGATTCAGCGCCAAGCTCACACATATGCTCAATATGTCGCAATAAATCATCAATAGTAACAATTTCAGTGTTTGCTACAAACCAAGGCACAAAAGTAATGCCTACTAAACCTTCCTTAGCAATTAAAGCTCTTATTTGTTCATCACTTAAATTACGGGGATGGTCGCAAATCGCTTTTGCATTGGAATGAGAAGCAATTATTGGTCGGGTTGATAATTCGACTACCTCCCAAAAAGCCCGCTCTGATAAATGAGAGACATCCAAAAGTATCCCGAGCTTATCGCATTGTTCAACAAACATTTTTCCCTTGGCCGTCAATCCCCCGCCACGCGGTTCCATAACGCCGTCTGCAGCCCAATTCGAATAATTCCATGTTAATCCCGCTGCACGAACACCTAACTGATGCATGATACGAACGAGAGACATTTGCCCTTGAAGTCCATCAACTCCCTCAAGCGACAATAATGCGCCTATTTTACCTTCTTTTATTACGGTGTCCAGCTCTTTGGACGTTCTTACCCAGATCATGTCTTCGCAGCTTAATACCATTTGGTGGAAACGATCAATACTCTCTAGAATCGGTTCTAGTCGTCCATTCAATGACTGGGGAATATATATCGCAAAAGTTTGCAAAACCGTACCAGCTGCCTTCAGACGTTCGTAGGTAACATCTAACGCATTAGCTGCCGTTCCTTCAAACGTCAAACGATCATCAATCAGCAGCTTACAAAGTACATCGCAATGAAAATCAACCACTTTCATTTGTACACCTCAATTCATTGGATTGGCAAGTTTCATAGCAAAAAACCTGTCTACGTCGTAAACAGGCGAACAATTGTGTTATTCAGGCTGTCATTTCCTTCTCCAAGCTTTGCTACCGAGGCTCAACAATCAATTTGATTGCTGTTCGATCCTCCCCGTCTATAACAATGTCAGTAAAAGCTGGTATGCAAATCAAATCCACCCCACTGGGAGCGACAAATCCTCGAGCGATTGCAACTGCTTTAATTGCTTGGTTAAGTGCGCCTGCCCCAATGGCTTGCAACTCTGCACCGCCGCGTTCACGAAGAACGCCCGCGAGCGCGCCTGCAACGGAATTTGGATTGGACTTTGCTGAAACTTTTAATACATCCATATTAAGAACCTCCCCTTGTACTGTTGGATGGATTCCACTTTTAAATAGTATTCGGGAGAGGTTAAATAATTCCTGCTTTATTAGCCTTAATTAACAAACTGTTCCGAATTGTCGGAACTTTTCAACTATTTGAACGACTACATCAGCAGCCATTCGTCTTCTGTGAGTCTAATTTTATCTATTTTACGTGCTTGCCCTGTCGCATCATCGAGTTGAACGGACACAGCATGAAGATGCCATTTTCCTTCATCTACTACAAATCGTACGGGTAATTGCGTTATAAACTTGTGTAGAACAGCCGTTCTTTCCATTCCCAGTACACCTTCCTTGGGACCAACCATACCTACATCCGTAATATATGCAGTACCTCCTGGCAAAATCGTATCGTCATTTGTCTGCACATGTGTATGTGTGCCTACAACGATTGATGCTCTTCCGTCTAGATGCCAGCCCATCGCTATTTTCTCAGATGTTGCTTCAGCGTGAAAATCAACAAGTATGTTGTTCGTATATTCGCTTGCTTCTTCAAGCAGATCATCCGCTTTGCGGAAAGGGCAATCAATTGGGGGCAAAAACGTACGTCCCTGCAGGTTTACTATAGCAAGCTGCTTTCCGTTTGCTTTGATGATAGCCATTCCTTGTCCTGGTGAACCCTCAGCATAATTCGCAGGACGAACGATTCGAGGTTCATCATCAATCCATTCAAATATATCTTTATTATCCCACGTATGGTTGCCCATCGTAATGCCATGAACACCCCATTCGAAAAATTCCTTCGCAATTGCCGCGGTAATACCACGTCCTGCAGCAGCATTTTCACCATTCACTATAATAATATGCGGATTATATTTGCTTTTTAGTGCCGGCAACACACGTTTTAGCGCGCTTCTTCCTACACTTCCTACGATATCGCCTATAAATAATACATTCACTTCAGTACACTTCCTTTTTTCATTTACACTCATTATTCAGACAGAAAAGTGGCTGAACGAGCAGCCACTTTTCTGTCATAACTATTTGATTGTTGTTTATTTCGCGTATTCAACTGCTCTTGTCTCACGAATAACCGTAACTTTAATATGTCCCGGATAATCAAGTTCACTCTCGATTTTTTTCGTGATATCCCGAGCGAGTCGGAATGCTTCTGTATCATCGATTTTTTCTGGCTGTACCATGACGCGAACCTCGCGGCCGGCTTGAATCGCGAACGATTTCTCAACACCTTCAAATGATAAGGAAATATCTTCAAGCTTTTCCAGTCGTTTGATGTAAGTCTCAAGCGTTTCACGACGAGCCCCTGGACGTGCAGCTGATAAAGCATCAGCCGCTCCTACTAGAATCGCGATAACGGAAGTTGCTTCCGTATCACCGTGATGAGATGCAATACTGTTAATAACAACAGGATGCTCCTTGTACTTCTTCGCCAGCTCTACGCCGATTTCAACGTGAGAGCCTTCCACTTCGTGGTCTAGCGCTTTACCGATATCATGCAGCAATCCTGCGCGCTTCGCGAGAGTAACATCCTCGCCAAGTTCTGCCGCCATCAAGCCAGTTAGGTAAGCAACCTCCATGGAGTGCTTCAGTACGTTCTGACCATAACTTGTCCTAAACTTCAAGCGACCGATAATCTTAATTAGATCAGGATGCAAGCCATGTACGCCCACTTCGAAAGTAGCTTGCTCACCGTATTCACGAATGCGCTCATCTACTTCTTTGCGTGATTTTTCAACCATTTCTTCAATGCGAGCAGGATGGATACGACCATCAGCTACAAGTTTTTCTAGAGCAGTGCGGGCAATTTCGCGTCTGATTGGATCGAATCCAGACAAAATGACCGCTTCCGGTGTATCGTCGATTATGAGATCGATACCGGTCAATGTTTCCAAAGCACGGATATTTCGGCCTTCACGTCCGATAATACGGCCTTTCATTTCTTCATTCGGCAAAGTTACAACGGATACCGTTGTCTCAGCCACATGATCAGCCGCACAACGTTGGATTGCTAGCGAAATAATGTTACGTGCTTTTTTGTCAGCTTCTTCTTTCGCTTGCTGCTCGATCTCTTTAATCATTTGAGCTGTTTCCTGTCGAACTTCCTGTTCAACGTTTGACAAAATAATCGATTTCGCATCTTCAGTTGTTAAGCTAGAAATTCTCTCTAGCTCACTAAGCTGCTGCTTGTAAATCGTATCGATTTGCTCTTGCGTCTCTTCGATCCGCTTCTCTTTATTGGCTACAATCTCTTCTTTGCGTTCTAGCGCTTCTAACTTTTTATCCAGCGACTCCTCTTTCTGTACCAAGCGTCTTTCTTGACGTTGGACTTCGTTGCGTCGCTCACGAATGTCTTTCTCAGCTTCGGTACGGAGTTTATGGACTTCGTCTTTCGCCTCTAGTACGGTTTCTTTTTTCTGTGCTTCAGCTTCCTTCTTCGCGTTTTCCACGATTTGGACAGCGGCTTGCTCTGCACTTGAAATTTTAGCCTCGGCAATCGACTTTCGTATAAAATAACCAACGAAAAAGAAAATTACGCCAACAAAGAGACAGATCAAGATCACAAAAATTGGATTCATCTTGTTCACCTCCTTGTTGCATACACCAAGGCACTACTTGGGATGATATTAGGTTTTCAATCGGCTTCAATACCGTTTCATCATCAAACAATTTGACGAAAATAATCGTTTTGAATCAACTTTTGGAAGGAAAATTGATTCATGATAGAAAGAATACAACTTCATTTTATCTTTTCGCAAAATCAATTGTCAAGCAAAAGCCCATCATCTTCATCGAACATCTCTATTTCTTCTTTTAAATTGATCGAATTAACCGCTTCTTTTACTATATCACCTGGGTAGCCTCGACGTAACAAATAGCCCATCAGCTTACGCTTCCGCTCTCTTTGCTCTCCTTTTAGAGAACGCCATTTCTTCTCGGCAGCTACTTTTGCAGAAGCCAGTTCAGACTCTTGATCGAGTGAATTAACAACCTCTGCGGCCGTATCCTTCGAAATACCACGCTGCTGAAGCTCTTGTTTAATCCATCTACGACCCTTCAGCCCATTTCGAAGTCGTTGCGCCGCAAATTGTTTGGCATACGCATCATCATCAATAATGTGTTCACTTTCCAAACGGTCTAGTGCATAATTAATATTGTTCTCTTCAAACTCTTTGCGCGTCAAATACTGCTCCAATTGTTTACGCGTTCTAGGCTTCGCTCCAAGATAATAGACAGCTAGCGCATATGCGCGGTACTGCTCATCTTCTCTGCGTATGTTTTCAATTTCTAAAGTTGTTAGCTGCTGCCCCTTCATTAACCGAAAACGTATTAATATATCTTCATGAACAAACAGTACAGGTTCTTCCGCTTCGCAGAAAATGTGATACCGTCTTCGTTCTTTTTTATCTTGTTTAACCGACATTATCGTATAGGTATTATCTTTTTCCTCGTTTATCACATGTACGGCTCCTTCTCTAAACAAAACATCGCCTCCCTATTGGGACGGCGATGCCTGTACATCTATCATGTTTACTATAATTTAATCTAAATCTTCGAATTCATCTTCATCTTCATCTTTGGAGAAATCAGCCGGCGTTGCTGTTGCTGCCAAATTGCTTGCATCACGGATTTGCTTCTCGATGATCAAAGCCGTGTCTTTATGGTCCTTCAAAAATTGCTTTGCATTCTCACGTCCTTGTCCAAGTCGATCACCATTATATGAAAACCATGCGCCGCTCTTCTGAACAATTTCCATCTCAACACCGATATCTACAAGGCTTCCTTCTCTAGAAATACCTTCACCATACATAATATCGATCTCTGCTTGCTTAAATGGCGGAGCTACCTTGTTCTTAACGACCTTGATACGAGTACGATTACCAACCATGTCATTACCTTGTTTGATTGTTTCAATACGACGCACATCAAGTCGAATACTGGAGTAGAATTTAAGCGCACGGCCGCCTGGAGTTGTCTCCGGGTTACCGAACATTACGCCAATCTTCTCACGCAATTGGTTAATAAAAATAGCGATCGTCTTCGATTTGCTAATTGCTCCCGATAGCTTCCGCAATGCTTGTGACATCAAGCGGGCTTGAAGACCGACATGAGAATCTCCCATATCCCCTTCAATTTCTGCTTTCGGAACTAGTGCAGCAACGGAATCGACTACAATAATGTCAACCGCTCCGCTTCGTACAAGTGCTTCGGCAATTTCCAATGCTTGCTCGCCCGTATCAGGCTGTGAAAGCAGCAGTTCATCAATATTAACACCAAGCTTATTAGCATAAAGTGGGTCTAACGCATGCTCAGCATCTATAAATGCTGCAGTTCCTCCGGCCTTCTGTACCTCTGCGATAGCATGAAGAGCAACTGTAGTTTTACCTGATGATTCAGGTCCATAAACTTCAATAATACGTCCACGCGGCAATCCGCCTATTCCTAATGCGATATCTAGAGCAAGTGAACCGCTGGGCACGGTTTCTACTTGCATGTGTGTTGATTCACCCAATTTCATAATTGACCCTTTACCAAATTGCTTCTCAATTTGGCGCATAGCCATTTCCAACGCAGCGCGACGATCCGACAACGATCTCACATCCTTCACTATTTATAATGTTATGATACCTTTTTTCGGACAGGTTGCCAAGCATTTTTTTCGAACATACATTCGTCTTTTTTGTGTCACCTCCAAATTAGGACATAAAAAAACCGCAGCGAAGTAATCTTCGCCACGGTTCTTCCGTAATTATCTACTAGTATAACATCCTATCAGCATTTGACAACTATTTTTTACATAATCAGACAATGTAGCTGTAATCACACGAAATCTATGCCTTTAATGAACGCCACAATTGATAGAACGCGGATTTAACAGCTCTTAAACGAATAATCGACCGATTACCGCTCAAGTTCATCGTATGCACCAATGTCGGCTTCCCGCGCTCTGCTATTGCGAAATACACTAGCCCAACCGGCTTTCCTTCCGATTCCGCGGGTCCAGCAACTCCGGTTAATGATACACCGAAATCAGCATCTGATAGCTCTCTAATCCGCTCCGCCATTAATGCCGCTGTAGACTCACTGATCGCACCGGGCGCGCCTTCTCCTTCAAGCTGAGACATCGGAATACCTAGAAGCTTATGCTTCATAACATTCGTATAGGTTACAACCCCTCCTAAATACTCTCCACTGCTCCCAGGAACGTTTGTAATGAGCTCGGCCAGCAATCCACCGCTGATGCTTTCCGCGCTTGCTAGCTTACGGCTTGAACGCCTTAGAAGATGTACGACCTCTTCTTCAATTGGAATATCCTTTTCCGCATACAAGTATTCGCCAACCAGCTGCTTTATTTTATTCACCGTTTCATCGATTTTCCGATCTGCGTCGGCAAGCGACTTCTCTTTCGTTGATACACGGATGGATACTTCACCCTCGTTAGCATAAGGAGCAATTGTCGGATCTGACTGTCCTTCAATTAATTCAAGCAGCTTTGCTTCGAGGTTTGACTCACCGATTCCCGCAAATTTCAACAAACGAGAGTACAGCGCCTGCATATCGCCTATCATCGACCGAAGCCATAGCTCGCCCGCGCCTTCCATCATCGGCTTCATTTCCTTTGGCGGTCCAGGCAGCAGCATGTACAAGGTTCCATCCACCGACAACCCATTTCCAACAGCAAGACCTGCTGTATTTTCCAGCGGTACACTGCCTTCGATCATCAATGCCTGACGCCGATTGCTTTCTACCATATGTATACCTCTCGAGCTGAATAAATGCTCGATTGCAGCCATGGACGGATCATGAAGAATGAGCCCGCGGTTTAGATAAGCAGCAAGCACATCTTTCGTAATATCATCCTGTGTAGGCCCAAGTCCTCCTGTAAAGATCAGCAAATCAGCACGGCTTCTGCCAATTTCAATTGCTTGTTTTAATCGATCGGCATTATCTCCAACAACAGTCTGAAAATAGACATCCACACCTAATCCCGCTAACCTTTGTGATATAAACTGTGCATTCGTATTTACGATTTGACCCAACAATAACTCCGTGCCTACTGCGATAATTTCTGCTTTCATCATTCATTCCCCATCTCTTACATATTCACAAAGCTGCCTTGCTTAGACACAAAAGCACCCTCCCGTAAACACGGAAAGATGCTTTTATCATTACTCGACCGGAATCAAATGTTTGTTTTTCATAAAATAATCAATACCTGAGTAAACCGTAATAATGGTCGCAATCCAGCTTGCATATACGTCAAACGGGAAGTCGATTAAGGCGAACGGGAAATTATTAAGCAATATCGCGATTATCATCGTAATTTGAATCGCTGTTTTCCATTTGCCCCACATGCTTGCTGCCATTACTGAGCCTTCAAGAAGAGCAATCTGGCGCAATCCAGTGACTGCAAACTCTCTACTTATAATTACAATCGCGATCAGTGCATTCAACTTGTTCATCTCAACAAGTGAAATAAGTACCGCTGCAACCAAAAGCTTATCTGCAAGCGGATCAAGCAGCTTGCCCAGATTTGTAACAATTTTGTTCTTGCGTGCTATGTAACCGTCTAGTCCATCTGTGCTTGCTGCCACGATAAATATAATTGCCGCAATGATCTGGTTATATGTTATGGAGAAGTCTGAAATAACAAACGACCCCAAGTCCATTTTGATGAGCAGAAAAAACATGATAACCGGCACCAAAAATATTCTGGCAAGTGTAATTTTATTCGCCAGGTTCACGCAATGACCTCCTTGGATAGTTCAAACTCGTAGGTGTGCGTTATACGAACCCCTTGTTCGTGGATTGAACCTGTTAATAATGTAAAATGGGCCTGATCTCTCTTGTAACGATGTGTGAGTAGCTCTGTTCGTTCTGCCATCTGCGTGTTCCAAACCCCTTCAAGAACGCTATTTCATTAAGTATAATACATGACCCTACACGTGTCAAAAACAGGAATAAAGGTATTTTACTATTGCATAAACATCAAACAAAAGCCTCGCCTCTCGACTATGCGATGAAACGAAGCTTCGTTAGTTATATAGAATTTATAAGTTTCACGCTTATCCATTTCTATATAACCACCGCGAAACGAGCTTTGCCGCCAAGGACGGCGACAGCCGTTTACGCTTGAAATATAGGAAAGTATAAGTTTTACCTTTATACTCCGCCTATATTTTGCGAGAAACGCTTTGTCCTTTGACAAGTACGACGAAGTCGTTTCTTCTTAATTACGAGCGATAGTTAGTAAATTGCAGCTCTACAGGTAAATCTGCTTCTCTTAGAAGCTTCATAACAGCTTGCAAATCATCAAGGCTTTTTCCAGAAACTCTCAGCTGATCGCCTTGAATTTGACTTTTCACCTTCAATTTCGAATCGCGTATCAAAATGTTGATTTTTTTGGATACATCCTGCTCAATACCTTGTCTTAACTTAATCCGTTGACGAACTGTATTAGCCGAAGCACCTTCGATCTTACCATAGTCCAAGTTTTTGATCGGCACTCCGCGCTTTACCATTTTGGAAAGCAAAATATCGAGTACGCTCTTCAGCTTGTAATCGTCCTCAGACGCAACGACTAGATCTTCCTTATCTAGTGTAATGCTGCTCTTACTTCCTTTGAAATCAAAACGTGTTTCAATTTCCCGCTCCGCTTGCTTAATTGCATTCGCAAGCTCCTGCATATCTACCTTAGATACGATATCAAAAGCATTTTCTGACGCCATGTTATATCTCTCCTTTAAAGGTTTTGCGAATGCAAAACCTACTTCGTAAGCATATTCTTAGTTTTGCGAATGCAAAACCTACTTCGTAAGCACTTCAAGCATTACTCCGTTTTTGTGGTACTGTTGTCAGCACCTTCAGTCGGAGTATCACTCGTGATCGGTGCTTCAACTGCCGCAGGTACCAGCAATAATTTTTTTGAACCCGCACGATCTCCGTCTGGAACAAGCACTCCATCCACTAGTATTTCCGTGAAATCAGAACGCCCGACATTGATGTAGATTGGCTCCTTCAGATCATAAGTCTTAACATCGCCGTCCTCAGCATTGCTATAGAAGAGCTTCTCCCCTTTGTTGCTCCCGGAACGAACCTCAACCCAGTTTTTACCACCCGCCACTTTTATTTCAACCTTATGTTCGCCTGCTGGCCCGATATCATATTGATCAGCTTTACCGACTATTTTGGCAAAAGTAACTGTTGTCAGCTCTTTTGTTGGCGGCGTAGGTGTTACAACTGGATTAACTGTCGATCCTCCGTTATTTGTACCATTATCGACTTTATCGGTAGGAGAAGGAGTATTGGAAGCATCTGTAATATTCGTGCTTCGATCTACCTTATCAGTAGGTGCTTCCTCTTTATTAATTACATAGATCCAGACTACAACGATGATCAAAATAAGAAAGGACCACATCATTATATTAAAGCCGATTTTCCCTATTCTTTCTGAGGATCGCGACTTTACGCGACGAGGCGCTCTAGCAGAGACTGGCTCGACTACATGCTCAACAGGAGCAGCTGGCACCTCATGCTGATATAGTCGAAGCACTTCATCAGGATCAAGCCCAACCGCTTCGGAATAGCTTTTCACAAATGCTCTGACGTAAAAGGTTCCTGGAAGCACGCGATAATCTCCACTTTCGATCGCTTCCAAATACCTTTTTCTAATTTTTGTTGTTTCTTGAATATCATCAAGTGTTAAACCGTGTTGTTCTCTCGCATTACGAAGCAATGCACCTAAATCAGACATGAGACGGTCTCCTTCCTTTTAGAAATCGTCATTATAGTTGGCGATAAAAGAATCGTACGATATTTCCTCATCCGGTGTATTGCGCAGCTCGACTATAATGTCGAAGTGGCTGTAATCGTACTGAGATTCTTTAATAAAAATATCTGGATGCTCGATAACCTTTGTTGAAGGCATAGCCATAATATCTTGAAGCAAGCCGTAATGCTTCTCATTCGAGCGTATTGTACTTACAATACCGTCAACAATAAAAATAGTATTCGGCTGCATTTCTTCCTCAGAAAGCTGACTGCGAACCGTCTGCCGCAATAAAGTTGATGAAACGAATGTCCAACGCTTGTTAGAACATACGCTTCCTGCTATGATAGACTCCGTTTTTCCAACGCGAGGCATTCCCCGCAAGCCAATGACTTGATTGCCTTCTCGTTTAAATATTTCACCTAAAAAATCAACTAAAATACCAAGCTCATCGCGAGTAAATCGGAAGGTCTTACGATCATCGGAATCACGTTCGATGTAGCGTCCATGACGAACCGCCAATATGTCTACGATTGTAGGCGTTCTCAACTTATTTACCGTAATATTGTCAACCTTCTGAAGCATTTTGCCAAGCAACTCTATCTTCTCATCATCATCCGTTTGTAAAAGCATACCACGAGTTCGGTCCTCGACGCCATTAATCGTCATAATGTTGACCTCGAGCATTCCAAGTAATGATGCAATATCACCAAGCAAGCCCGGTCGGTTTTTATGTATCTTATACTCCATGTACCACTGTTTTGACTCCAAAGCTGTCACCGTCCTAGGCCTCATCATATCGATTAATTTATTTTTTCACTACAGAGCATTATTCTACAATTTCCGGCACAATCCTGCAACCCAAAAAGAAACATTGCAGAAAAGCCTCCTATGGGAGGCTTTCCTGCTTCTGTTCCATTCTTGTTAACAAAATCGTCCCAGCGTCTGATTGCAGTTGTTATGATTTTTGAACGAGCTTAACCATTAAGCCGGCGAGCGCCTTGCGGTCCGCCTCATCGCCCACGTCCCATAACTCCTTCAACACACGTTGCTCTTCATTTTTTGGATCGACCTTCTCTTCGAGAAAAGTCCCGATTTCGTAAGCCAAAGACGCAATGGTTTCTTCCGTCATTCCGATCTTCTTTGCTTGCGATACACGGTCCGCCAAAAAATGCTTCCAAGTTCCAAAATTAGTAAGGACGGTTGACATGCCTCTTCGCCTCCTATTGGTTTAGAAAAGAATCATCAACAGTCATTATTTTGTATCAAAGCGTCATTAATTATGCAGAAAGCTTGTACATCAAAAAAGTAGTAATAAACAGTTAGGTATGCCAACCGCCATTAGGACTAATAATTTGACCCGTGATGTACGAAGACTCCGGCAATGATAAAAAATAAACAAGTGAAGCAATCTCATCGGTTGAACCAAAACGTCCTACTGGAATTTCTTGCTCCAAAGCAGCTTTTTCCTCCGCATTAAAGCCATTCATCATAATAGTATCTACCGCTCCTGGGGCAACCGCATTAACTGTTACACCAGAGGGCGCCAGCTCCTTAGCCAGCGCCTTGGTAAAGGCATTCATGCCACCTTTAGTCGTAGAATACAGCACTTCGCAAGAGGCGCCTGACATGCCCCAAATGGAAGAGACGTTAATGATTCGGCCGTATCGTTCAGCGATCATATTTGGCATAAACAGCTGGGAACAAAGAAACATTCCCTTCAGATTGACTGCCATTACATCGTCCCATTCTTCTTCTGATACATCCATGAGCATCCCGTAATGAGAAATTCCACCGTTGTTAACTAATATATCTGGCAGCATGTTATGGCTTTCCAGCTTTTCCTTCATTCGTTCAAGCTGCTCCTTCGAACGTAAATCCGCTGAAATGGTCAGCACATTAGCGCCTAAGGCCATACAAGTTCTGGCTGTTTCATTTGCTGACTCATGCGAATTTAAATAATGAATGACGATATTAACGCCTTCCGCGGCAAAGCGCTTTGCAATTGCAGCTCCAATACCACGGCTTCCCCCGGTTATTAGCACCGTCATTTCTTGAAGCTTCTTCATTTTGAAGGTTGTTCCACGATAGACACAGCAAGCTGATCAAAAACAAAGTGCTCTCTCAGCCGTTCATTAACCTCATCGAGGGTACAGTTTTCATAGAAGGTCAATACATCAAACATGTCGCTGTCACGGAAACGATATCGTGTAAATTCACCGGCAATTGCTTCAGGGGAGTTCAGCATGCGCAAATACCCGCCGATTTTTTTGCGTTTCGACCTTTCAAAAGCGGAAGGCTCGATCCCGCTTTTCAATACACTTTCTATGCCTGAACGAATCTGTGAGATAAGCTCATCTGGGTTAGGCGTATCCCCTCCAATAACAGAAAACGCATAATCTGTGCTGGAATTATATTCATGGCCAAACGAGTCGGAAATAAGATCTTTCTCATACAGCTCCTGATAAAGCGACGAGCTTGGTCCGATTAGCGCATCTAACATAAGCTTTGTCGTTACTTCAAGGCGCAGCAACGCTTCTCCTGTCAAGCCAACCCGCTTCTCTTTAAACCCAAGCATACATTTAGGCTGAGAGACAGGCAGCTCTGTTACTTTCCGCGCAGTTTTGACCGTGGAAAGCTCTTGATCGAAATAACGCTTGATTTCTCCCTGCGGACTAAATGATTTTGCGTTTTGATTGTCTCGTACGAGCTTGAATACCTCCTCCGCTTCTACACCGCCAACTACAAACAGCAGCATGTTGGAAGGGTGATAAAACGTTTCATAGCAGCGATACAAGGTTTCCTTATCGATTTGTCTTATCGATTCGACGGTTCCCGCAATATCAATGTGAACGGGATGATCGTGATAAAGCGCATCAATTAACCCAAAATATACACGCCAATCCGGATTGTCTCGATACATGTTAATTTCCTGCTCGATTATTCCTTTTTCTTTCTCTACGTTCGTATCCGTGAAATATGGATTTTGTACAAAATTAATAAGCGTTTCTAAATTCGCGTTAATTTGCTCTGTCGCGGAAAACAAGTAGACCGTGCGGTCGAAGCTTGTAAATGCGTTAGCAGAAGCGCCTTGCGATGCAAATACAGCAAAGATATCACCGGTCGGCTCTTCAAACATCTTATGCTCGAGAAAATGAGCAATACCGTCTGGCACTTTAACAGCAGGCTCATTTCCAACCGAAAAACAATTATCTACTGAGCCATATTTCGTTGAGAAGGTTGCATACGTTTTATTAAAGCCTTCCTTCGGTAAAACAATAACCTCTAGCCCGTTATCAAGAACTTCTCTATACAACGTTTCCTGCACGTTTGGATAAGTAAGGGTTTGCATCTGTTAAGCCTCCTTTCGATCGCGCAAAAAGTAAATCGTATCGAGCTGCACGCCTTGCGCAACTTTGATAATATCCTTGGCGGTTACCGCTTGAACCTGCGCAAGCAGCTCGTCTGCAGTTCTATTCTTACCGGTAAGCACACTATTGAAATCATAAGCAATCATCTCGTAGGCCGAATCCTGAAGCTCACGAAGATGATTGGATATCATGGCTTTCGTCTGATCGAGCTCGAGCTCAGAAAGGTTGCCTTGTTTCATACTTTCTAGCTGTTCTTGAATAATGGCAACAGCTTTATCGTAATTAGCGAATTCAATTCCTGATTGAATGGTAATCAAGCCCTTATGACCATCTAAACGCGATGCCGCGTAGTACGCCAAGCTTTCCTTCTCGCGCACATTCAGAAATAACTTGGAGTGAGGATATCCGCCTAAAATGCCATTGAACATCAAGGCTGCAGGATAAGCTTCATCGTCATAGCCAATTCCTATACGGAGACCTAAATTCAACTTGCCTTGACTAACCTCCATCCGTTCAGTCACTTTCTTCACTTCTTTAACAGGATGATTGATGTCAGGCAGCGAATACGGGGACGGAGTACCCGCCTTAAGCTTAAACGCTTGCGTAACGAGCTGTGTAACCTCTTCTAGTGTTGTATCTCCAACGACATACAAATCGAGTGCAGCATGATCTAGCCACTGTTCATATGATTCAAATAGCGATGCAGTAGTAATTTTATCTATTTGCTCCAGCTTGCCAAGCGGATGCAAGCGATAAGGCTCATCTGCGCACATTTCCTCTAAACAGCGTTCAGCTGCATAGCGGATCTTGTCATTCACAATGGCTTCAAGCCGCTTCTTTAGCGTTATTTTTTCGGCATCGACATACTTTTGACGAAATCCGTTATTTTCGAGACAAGGGTCAGTAATCACATCCCCCAAAAACTGTAACGAAGCTGCGAGTAAAGGTGTATCCGCTGCGACAAATTTATCGTTAATGACATCCATTCGAAATTGGACGATTTGAGAATCGCCTCTTTTGTATACGTCAAAACCAAAGCCAGCACCATACAGGTCATCTAGTTTCTCACGAAAAGCGATTGTTTCCGGTGTGCTTGCGGTTCCTCTTCTAAGTACAAACGGAATTAACGCCGTAGGCGTCACCGTTGCTTCATCAAGTGTAAGACCGGCAAATAATGAAATAGCAAACGTCTTAAATCGCTTTGTAGGTAAAACATGTAGTCGAATGCGCTGTAATTGCCCTCTTTCAAATTGGGTCATGCGTTTTGCTCCTTTCATTTATGCGGTTTTGCTCCATTGCGGAAGCAGGTTAAGTACATACGGATATAGAGTAAATCTATTCCAGTTGTCAAATCCCTATTCCATTTTAACCTATAGGAAATGGAAGAAGCAACCGCTCCTGCACTCGGCAGAAACGGCTGCTTCCTTTCGAAAAATCTGGTCGGACTACATACAAAATATATGCTTTCCGATTGTTTTAATTTGTGTTCGCGTCCATATCCACTTCGAGGTAGCCGTTTCTGGATTAAAATAATAAAGACATCCACCGGTAGGATCCCAGCCGTTAATCGCATCCTCTACCGCTTCTCTTGCTTTCGCGTTTGGCGTCAACCAAATCTGACCATCCGCTACAGCAGTAAATGCGAGCGGCTGAAAAATAACGCCGTAAATCGTGTTTGGAAAGCTTTGCGATTTCATTCGGTTAATAATAACCGCTGCAACCGCGACTTGTCCCTCATAGGGTTCGCCGCGCGATTCACCGTAAACAGCATTTGCCATCATCTTCAAATCGTTTTCGGTAAGGTTTAATCGGTTCGATTTGGGAATGGAGGATGAATCGGCATTCTCTTTCTGATCTGTTCCAGTATTCGCAGGAGGCTTAGAAGTATCAGCTGTAGGCTTCCAAGCTTTTGTAGCTTCCCAAAGCTTCAGCTTTGTTTTTGCTCCGACGACCCCGTCAGATTTCAATCCGAATTTCCATTGAAACCAAGTGACCGCATTTTTTGTCGTAGGACCAAACTTCCCGTCCACTTTGTCATTAAAATAACCAAGATGCTTGAGACGACCTTGCAATTCAAATACGTCTTGCCCGGAAGCTCCTTGTTTCAACGTAGCATTGCTGAACGTTTCTTGCGTCTCGTTCTGCGCGCCTCGCAAAAGTGAGAAGGAACCAAACAGTAGCAGAACGATAATCGTGGTCAACACAATCAAACGATTTCTCATGTAGGGATCTGCCTTTCTCTTACAAGTTAGTTCGCTTAAGGTAGCGTTACCTAACTCTAGTATGAGAAAGATGATCTCCTTCTATGCACCAAATCGACTACTTCAAAATCGTTATATTAAGAACTGATCTTTCCCGCTTGGAACTGGTCTAGAGTTATTAGCACTTCACGTGGCTTACTGCCTTCGTATGGCCCAACTACAGCGCGGGCTTCCATCTGGTCAATCAGTCTTGCCGCTCTTGTGTAGCCGATTCTCATTCGACGTTGTAATAGCGACACCGAGGCTTGCTTCGCGTCCAATATAACCTGGACTGCTTGATCATATAATTCATCAAGCATGACTTCTCCATCAGCCGATTCTTCCTCTATTTCAGGAACAAGATCCTCCTTGTACTCCGCCTCCGCTTGATCGCGAGCATACGCCACAAGTGATTCAACCTCTTGATCCGATAGAAAAGCTCCCTGCACCCTGATCGGCTTAGACATACCGACAGGCAGAAATAACATATCTCCTCGACCCAGCAGCTTCTCGGCTCCAACCATATCCAATATAGTTCTTGAATCGACTTGAGACGAAACGCCAAATGCAATACGTGATGGTATATTGGCTTTAATGACCCCTGTAATGACATCGACAGATGGCCGCTGTGTTGCAATGATGAGATGTATTCCGGCTGCCCGAGCCATTTGCGCCAGTCTTGCGATCGAATCCTCTACATCGTTAGCCGCGACCATCATTAAATCTGCAAGCTCATCGACGATTACCACGATATAAGGCAGCACCGCAGCGGGATTGTCTGCCATCAACGTATTGTAACCTTCGATGTTGCGAGTCGCCGATTTGGAGAACATCTCGTACCGTTTCTCCATCTCAACCACAATTTTCTTAAGTGCCAGCGATGCGCGACGCGGATCTGTTACGACGGGAGCGAGTAAATGCGGGATACCATTGTATACATTTAGCTCAACCATCTTCGGGTCAATCATCAGAAATTTCACTTCGTCCGGTGCTGCTTTGTACAAAATGCTCGTAATGATGCCGTTAATACAAACCGATTTCCCTGAGCCTGTTGCTCCTGCTACGAGCAAATGGGGCATTCTCGCTAAATTTCCGATAATAGGCTGTCCTGAAATATCTCTTCCGAAAGCAATTGAAACCTTTGATGCGGCATTTTGGAAAGCCGCTGTTTCCATAACCTCACGCATTGTAACAACTGATACTTCACTATTTGGAACCTCAATACCGATTGCCGACTTACCTGGAATTGGCGCTTCCATCCTAATATCCTTTGCTGCAAGCGCCAGAGCGATATCATCGGTCAAGCTTACGATACGACTCACCTTCACACCTGAAGCAGGCTGTACCTCATAGCGAGTAACCGCTGGTCCGCGTACGACATCAAGAACTGTTGCTTTGACACCGAAGCTTTCAAGCGTTGCCTCGAGCTTTCTCCGAGAATCATACATATCTGTAGCATCTGCGCCTCTTCCTAGAAGACTCGGCTTCGTCAATAAAGAAAATGGCGGAAGTAAATAGGGCTTCTCGGTTGTGGCCAGCTCTTCAGTAATCGGTCTTCTTGGCACAGCAATTGATTCGCTAATCAAAGCCTCTGAAGAAATCACGGAAACCTCATGGTCGTCATTCAATTCAGAGTCGCTTTCTTCATCAACGGTTTCCAAGTCTTGCACTTCATTACTTTCAACGGATTGTTCAGTGATTGGCCAATCGCCCGCCCTGTCCTCCGCTTCTTCACCTAGTGGAAGCTCAGAATCAGTATGTATAAGCGATTCTGCTCCTTCCCAAGGAGCATGAGGAGCTTGTGCATCTAATTCTGCAACAGGCTGAAGCTCTTCGCCTGACTTTTCCCACGGCTGGTCGAAATCAGCCTGCCAAGCTGGCGTAGCTCCCGTCATACTATCATTATCCTGCTGTTCAAATACCCATTCATCGTGGGCATCATCCTGAGCGTTTTGATGTTCAATCGTATTGTCTTGACGCCATGAGAAAAATAGCGATTTTCGCTTTCTTGGCGGCGAGACGACATAGTCTTCGTGTTCATCATCAATCGTATCATCGTCATCATCTATATCTGTCTGTATCGTTCTACTATTTGCAGCGGAGGAGGCTGCTGTCTGAACAGCCGCGCGCTTCGCCCATTTGGCACTAATCAATTTGAACATCCTAGTCGCTCTTGTACTAATTATTCTAATCAATTCAACATAAGACTTTCCGGTTAATAACATAATGGAGATAGCATACATGACCAGCATAATAAGAAATGCTCCATAGTAGCCAAACAACGAATAGAACAACGAATATTGAATAGCTCCGATATATCCACCGCTTATATCTTTATCCTGTATTCGATCACTTTGTCCATCCCATGAGGTTAGAAGGCTTCCTCTTAAATCACTGCTTAGCTGATCAAAAATGATACCACCTGATAATTCCGCTACAGGTCTGAGCTTCTGGTTGATTTCTGTAACAGATAACATTAAGGTCAATGCCAGCACCAGGACAAGCAAACCAGTCCGCCTGCTTGTCCAGCCGCGCGGCCATGCTCGCTTGACCATAACGCTTAGTCCTATAAAAACACCGATTAACGCCAGCACAAAATAAAATTTTCCAAGCACAAGTCCGAACAACTTAGCTAAAGAACGTCCGACTGTCGCTTCACCTGAGAGTGCTATAATGGAAATCGTAATTATCAATATACCATAAACTTCATATTTCAGGCTTTTTCCAATCGATTTTTTCCTTCTCTTTTTCTTCGCCAAATCAGTCACCTCTAGTATAACATTATACCATAGGTGGGCAAATGTTCCTATGAGACGATAGTATGGTCGTCTGATTTTATTTAACTATATTTAACAATTGTTCCAGGCGTAAGACTCGGATTCAAATAGTCATCCAGGCTGCACTCCAACAACCGAACAATTTTCCCTATACCCGGTGCAATAGGCATCACCTGCATCTTAACACCTTGAAATGAAATTTCTTGAAGCGGCTCCGTTTTATCATTCATTCCTTCCAAAACAACTTCTAACGGCATATTCGTATATAAAGTCATTGGATTATCACCTCATTTGTATCTCCTTTCTTCTCTTCAATTCTGCGGTTTAACTCACGCAGAGCGTGACCCAAGCCGCCGATTGCGTCGATCAAACCATGCTTGACAGCATCAGTACCGATAACCGACGTTCCAATATCGCGTGTCAGCTCCCCCATCTTGAACATTAGTTCCTTAAAAGTATTTTCAGATACATTGGAATGTGTCGTTACAAAACGTACGACACGCTCCTGCATTTTTTCCAAGTATTCGAATGTTTGTGGTACACCAATTACTAGCCCATTCATTCGTATCGGATGAATGGTCATCGTTGCTGTTTCCGTTATAAACGACATATCTCCCGCAACTGCAATCGGTACTCCAATAGAATGTCCTCCTCCTAAAACAAGCGTTACGGTCGGTTTTGACAAGGAAGCAATCATTTCAGCAATCGCGAGACCCGCCTCAACATCTCCGCCAACTGTATTTAATACAATGAGTATGCCTTCAATTTTACTATTTTGTTCTGCTGCCACTAGCTGTGGAATAAGATGCTCATATTTCGTCGTTTTATTTTGCGGAGGCAGTACGAGATGCCCCTCCACCTGACCAATAATCGTCATACAGAAGATATTAGACTCTGTAGGAGCCGGAGTTGATACTTGTCCAAGCTGTTGGATAGTTTCAACGACAGGGTTCCCTTTTCTTTTTTCATCTTGGCTCGGATCAGGCTGCTCTGATTTTATGTCCATGCTCGATTGCATCATGATGCACATCCCCCTCATATTGAATATTGCTTGTCATAGTATGGGGTGTAATAAGGAATTTATACCAAGCTTATCGACATTTGGAACCAAAAAAAGAGGAACGCTTGCGTCCGCCGCGGCAATGCGGTACGGACAAGCGTTCCTCTAAAGCGTTAACGAATGCTGCCGTCCATGCGGCAACATCCGTTTCGAGTGCTAAACCTTATACTTCCATAATAATCGGCAAAATCATTGGGCGACGGCGCGTTTGCTCGTATAGAAACCGACCAAGTGCATCCTTAACATTCGTTTTGAGTGAAGCCCACTCATTTACTTTATCGTTCATTAAACGATTCAACGTCGATGTTACGATACGGTTAGCCTCATCAAGCAGGCCTTCTGATTCACGTACATAAACGAAACCTCTAGAAATGATATCCGGTCCTGACAAGATAGCACCGTCTTGCTTACTTAAAGTTACAACAACGACCAAGATGCCGTCTTGTGACAATAGCTTGCGATCACGCAGTACGATATTACCAACATCACCTACACCTAGACCGTCAATCAGTACATTACCTGCTTGTACTTTTGAACCCTTACGGCCTTTGCCGTTTTGGAACTCAACCGTATCTCCGTTATCGATAACGAAAATATTTTCACGTTCGATGCCAATAGCTTCACCTAGTTTCGCATGTTGACGAAGCATACGGTATTCACCGTGGATAGGAATAAAATATTTAGGCTTGATCAAATTGAGCATAAGCTTCAATTCTTCTTGACTACCGTGACCAGAAACGTGAACGCCCGATACAGAGCCATTACCATAAATAACGTTTGCACCTAAACGGAACAACTCATCTACAGTACGTCCAACGTAACGCTCGTTACCAGGGATAGGCGTTGCGGCAATAATTACCGTATCTCCAGGTAAAATATCAACTTTACGATGTGTGGAGCGTGCCATGCGTGTAAGCGCCGACATCGGTTCCCCTTGACTGCCTGTACATAAAATAACGACACGATCAGCCGCTAATTTATTTACTTCTTCAGGTTCAATGATCATCCCTTCTGGAATGTTCAAGTAACCAAGATCTGAAGCGATACCTACAACGTTAACCATACTGCGGCCAACTACAGCAATCTTGCGGCGTGTTGCAATTGCTGCGTTAATAATTTGTTGAATTCTGTGCACGTTCGAAGCAAACGTTGCTACTACTACACGTTGTGCGGATTTACGGAAAATATCTTCTAGATTATCCCCAACGTTGGCTTCTGAAGGCGTATAGCCTGGACGTTCTGCGTTCGTGCTGTCAGACAGCAGTGCCAAAACTCCGTTTTTCCCGATTTCAGCGATACGCTGCAGATCAGCAAACTGTTCATTAACAGGAGTGTGATCGAATTTAAAGTCACCTGTATGAACAACAGTTCCTTCTGGCGTATCAAGAGACACACCAACGGAATCCGGTATACTATGGTTCGTTTTGAAAAACGAAGCACGAATGGTTCCCAATTGAATTTCGGAATCCGCGTTGATAAGGATACGTTTCGTTTCCCCTAGCAAGCTGGCTTCTTTTAATTTACCTTCAATAAGGCCAAGTGTTAGCTTTGTAGCGTAAAGTGGCACATTTAGACTTTTCAATACATATGGAAGTCCGCCAATGTGATCCTCATGTCCATGGGTAATAATAATTCCTCGTACTTTATCACGATTTTCCGTTAAATACGAAATATCTGGAATAACGATATCAATACCGAGCATGTCTTCTTCTGGAAACTTTAATCCTGAGTCTACAACAACAATGTCGTTATTATACTGTATAACATACATGTTTTTTCCGATCTCGCCTACTCCGCCTAGAGCAAATATGAGCAGTTTATCCTGGTTGTTCTTCTTAGACAAGTGTATCTATACCTCCTAAAATTTTTGCGAAGCAACAATCTGCTCCGTAATCATTATCTTTTTTTGTCGACGCAAATTTTGCATCATAAACGAATTCCGATTTAAGTACAACGCTGTCATATTCATAATTATGTGCTTTTATCGTCAGATGCCGCTCTGACGTTTTATTCATTTCCAAATATTTGCCGCACTTAGTCACTTGAGATCATTATACATGATGAAAAAGTAGGAATACAAGTGAAACTGATTAAAGCTTATTATCAAATATCATTTCCAAAAAAATAAAACCGATGCTGGATGCACCGGCTGCAAGCAACGAATAACATTTATTTACAGAATTAGTTTTTGCAAAAATTCACTTTCCGCCTCAGTTACTGTAACTAGAGGGAGTCTGACTCCACCGACAGGAAAGCCTTTTAAACCCATTGCATATTTAACAGCAACAGGATTCGGCACAGGATGCGGACAACCGAACAATCCTTTGAAAATAGGATGACATTCCCCATTCAATCGTGCCGCTTCTTGCACGTTGCCTTCGACGAATGCTGTAATCATCTGCTTCATCTCTGCTCCAATGATATGACTGGACACACTAACAATCCCATATGCACCTACTGATAGCGCTGGTAGTGTCGCGCTGTCATCTCCGCTGTAAACTTTAAACCCCGCTGGAGCAGCACTAATAATTTGAGTTAATTGATCAGTGGATGCGCAGTCCTTAGTAGCAACGATATTAGAAATCTCCGCTAAGCGAAGTGTTGTCTCCACAGCAAGATTTACTCCCGTACGACCTTCCACATTATAAAGGAAGACTGGCAAGGCAGTAGCTTCTGCGATCGCCTTGAAGTGCTGATATAGCCCTTCTTGGCTTGGGCGATTATAGTAAGGAACAACGAGCAATATACCGTCTACACCAGCTGCTTCAGCATCTTTTGTCAAATGGATGGAATGGGCCGTATTATTGCTGCCCGTACCAGCAATAATCTTGCAACGACCATCCGCATGCTTCACAGCATAGCGAAACAGCTCGACCTTCTCTTCATCCGACAGCGTAGGTGACTCGCCTGTTGTGCCGGAAACGACGATACTGTCACTTTTCTGCTCCTCAATTAAATAATCAATCAAACGGCCTGTTGTTGGCCAATCGATATGACCATCCGCATCGAATGGGGTTACCATTGCGGTAATCAATCTTCCAAATTCCATTTAGACTCCTCCTAAAAGTTTTGCAAGACACAAATTACATGATTGCATTATTATATTGCTAATTTATCGATGAAGCTCGAATTTCGCGTGCAGAGCGCGCAACGCTTCTGCCATTACCGTTTCACTCACGAGCACCCAAATTGTAGTATTTGAATCCGCGGACTGCATAATCGAGATTCCTTGCTCGGTCAACGCTTCCACAATACGCGCCATTACACCTGGCTCACCATTCATGCCTCCGCCGATGACCGATACCTTCGCGCATCCATTTATCGCTACGTGTGAATATCCACCCTCACTCAATACTTGTACTGCTCGATCTGCATCTCGATCAAATACGGTATAAACTGCACCACTCGGTGTCACATTTATAAAGTCAACGCTAATACGATGCTTCGCCATAGCTTGAAAAACCTGCAATTGAACGTCATTTCGTCCTTCGATTGCTTTAACCGATATTTGAGTTAATCCAGACACATGCGCAATGCCTGTTACATGACGATCCTTAACAGAAAGATCAGCCCTTAATTCATGCGAATCCGTCACTAGCGTACCTGTGTCCGTTGTAAAGGTTGAACGTACCCGCAGCGGTATACGTGCTTGCTGAGCAATTTCAACTGCGCGAGGATGAATGACCTTTGCTCCCTGCCTAGCCAAATTGCATATTTCAGCATAACTGACAACAAGCAATGGCTTCGCTTCTTCAACAATTCGAGGATCTGCTGTTAATATTCCATTTACATCCGTGTATATATCGACCATTTCCGCGCGAAGCGCCGCACCTAAAGCTGTAGCGGAAGTATCGCTTCCACCACGGCCAAGTGTAGTGGTATCACCGTGCCCCGTACTACCTTGAAAGCCCGTTACGATGACCACATCGCCAGAATGCAATCGATTCATAATTTTGTCAGGGCGTATCTCTTTAATGCGTGCATGCCCGTATTGTTCATCCGTAAGCATACCCGCCTGTCCTCCAGTTAACACTGTAGCAGGGATACCGTTTGCATGAAGTAAACTGCATAAAGCGGCTGCAGAAATAATTTCTCCGCAGCCTAGCAGCATATCTTGCTCACGAGCCGGCAGCCGATTTCCATTGTCACGGATCAACTGCAGCAGCGTATCTGTTGCATACGGATCTCCTTTGCGTCCCATAGCGGAAACAACTACAACGACTGCAAAACCGTTGTTGCGTTCTCTGCTTATATGCTGGATTACATGTTCTTTCGCATAGTCGGTTGATAGTGAGGTGCCCCCGAATTTTTGGATCAGGATGCGCATATAGTTATCCTCCGTAATCGACCATAGGAAGACGCTGCTTATTCCCCTTCACTTAATACGTTTAACCTTTTGCGATGTATTCTGCGATTTGAACGGCATTCCATGCTGCGCCTTTGAGCAGGTTATCAGAGACGATCCACATATTAAGTCCGCGCTCGTGTCCTAAATCGCGTCTCAAGCGACCAACAAAAACATCCGGCTTACCGGCTGCTTCAGTCGCTAGCGGGTACTGCTGATTAACAGGATCATCAACGAGTGTAATACCCGGAGCATCTGCTAACAGCTGCTTAACATCTTCCAAATCGTAGTTGTTTTTAAGTTCAACGTACACAGATTCTGAATGTCCATAAACAACAGGAATACGCACACAAGTTGCCGTAACCTGAATGGACTCATCATCCATAATTTTCTTTGTTTCGAGAACCATTTTCATTTCTTCTAGTGTGTAGCCATTATCTTGAAACTTATCGATTTGAGGAATCGCGTTAAAAGCAATTTGATGCTTAACAGGCAAACCGCCCACCGGTAAAATATCAGGATTAAGTGGTTCACCATCTAAAGCTGCTTTTGTCTGTCGCAGCATTTCATCAATAGCACGGCTGCCTGCACCGGATACCGCTTGATAAGTAGAAACAATAATACGTGATATGCCATACTTATCCTTCAAAGGCTTGAGCGCCGCAACCATTTGTATAGTCGAACAGTTAGGATTCGCAATAAGACCTTTATGTTCCTTAACCTTCTCGATGTTCACCTCTGGTACAACAAGCGGTGTATTCACATCCATCCGGTATGCATTCGTATTATCGATACACACGGTTCCATGTTTGATCGCATGTGGAGCAAGTGCTTTAGTAACATCTCCACCTGCGCTAAATAAAGCGATTTCCACACCAATAAAGCTGTCTGGAGTAGCTTCCTCAACCGTTAGTTCTTGCCCTTTAAAAATAATCTTTGTGCCTGCTGAACGTGCAGATGATAACAGCTTAAGATTTTGAATCGGGAAGTTTCTTGAATCGAGTAATTTTAGTATTTGTTCTCCTACTGCTCCTGTTGCTCCAACAACTGCAACATTGAACAATTTCTGATTCGACATTTGCTGTCGTCTCCCCCTCTATTGCATGTCAGTTATGACGTTCGACAAGCAGAGGCTGTAGCTGTTGCCCTCTTAGAGCTGCTTCGCATGCTTCCAAGACCAAATCCATTCTGGCAACAAGTGAATTAGGCTTCTGCACAGGGTTATCTTGGCCGAACGGTACGAAATAAATATGTTTAGCTACTAGAAGCTTCGCTATATTAGCAGCATTTAAACCAAGTCCATCATTTGTTGATATGGCAAGCACCAAAGGACGACCGTTGCGCATTTGCGCCTTGGCAGCCATCAGTACGGCGCTATCGGTTATTGCATTCGCTAGTCTGCTTGTTGTATTTCCAGTGCATGGAGCGATTACTAGAACATCAAGCAGCTTAGATGGCCCTAGCGGTTCCGCCTGCACGATCGTTGAAATAAGCTCATTTCCCGTAATAGCCTTTAACTGTGTCTGCCAATCCTCGGATTTTCCAAACCTGGTATCCGTAGTCATAAGCGTATTCGAAACGATCGGCACTACGTTCGCACCCGCATCGACGAACCGCTTAATTTCAGGCATGACTTCCGCAAACGTACAATGAGAGCCAGACAAAGCGTAACCTACTGTAATTCCAGACCAATTCATATCCCATTCCCCCGCTTAATCGTATCGTCCAAAATCAACTGTGATAAGCAATCCGCTATGATACGTCCAGCTGTTTTCGGTGCAACGATACCGGGTAGTCCGGGTGCAAGCATCGCTTTAATTCCCCGCTTCTCTGCAAAGCGGAAATCTGTTCCGCCAGGCTTAGATGCGAGGTCGATTATTACGGCCCGCGAAGGTAAATTTGCGATAATTTGTGCTGTGACTATCATAGTCGGAATTGTATTAAAAAGCAAGTCAATATTGCTTACATGCTGCAACAAACCGCTGATGTAGAAAGGCTCGAACCCCATTTCAGTAGCACGCGCAAAGTGCTCTGAACGTCGTACGCCAACCTTCACCTTTGACCCTAATCCTTGAAGCGTTCGTGCCATCGTAAACCCAGTTCGACCTAATCCGAGCACCATCGAGGACGATCCGTGAATCGTAATATCCGTATTTTGTATGGCCATCATAAGCGCACCTTCCGCTGTTGGAATGGAGTTGTATATGGCCACATCATCGCGCTCAAACAGCTCGACTAACGACAATCCATTTTGTTCGCAAAGCTGTTTCAAATAAGGCTTCGCCATACCGGTATAAACTGTGCAGTGCTTTGGCAGCTTTGCAAAATGTACATCAGTCACTTGCATTTGACGATCGCTAAAAACAGCATGAATAATCCCCTGATCATCTGTTCCTACAACAGGCAACAGCAGCGCATCCACGTTTTCAAACAGCTGCTCTTCAAATTCCGCTTGTACAGCGCCGTCCAACGACGAATGTAAGCCGTCAAAACCAGATACCGTGACCGAAGCGTCCAGTTCTGTCAGCTTTCGTATGACCTCCAATTGTCTTGCGTCCCCACCCAGCAATAGCACTTGAACACCTGTAAGCATCAGGCTTCACTCCTTTCTTGCTACTAGCTCTAGATCATCTTATGCTTGCGCCCAGAGCGGGGTGAAAAAATAAAAAAAAGATCGAGGAAAATCCCCGATCTTTACATTAATAACGAATATATTCAGTTCACTTAAACACCTGTATGGCCAAATCCACCCGCACCGCGTACCGTTTCCGGCAATTCATCCGCTTCCACAATGGATACCGCGGGAATCTGCTGGAATACCATCTGTGCAATTCTTTCACCGCGTGTAATCGTAAAAGGCTCCTGTCCTAAATTAACGAGCAGCACTTTTACCTCGCCGCGGTAATCAGCATCAATCGTACCCGGTGTATTCAGGCAAGTAATTCCATGCTTGTAGGCAAGACCGCTGCGCGGTCTTATTTGCGCCTCCAGTTGCCCTGGCATCGCCATAGCAAAGCCAGTCGGAATGAGCATACGCTCACCTGGTTGAAGCACTACCGGCTCGTTAACTGCTGCTTGCAAATCAAAGCCTGCAGCCCATTCAGACATTTTACGCGGAATAGCGATATCTTCATTTCCTTCTAAACGTTTAAACATTACTTGATACAAGTTGGTTCCTCCTTAATTGCGCTGCTGCTTTGTCGTTCGAGCCTACCATCGCAACCGCGAAAGGAACAGAAAGCATCCGCCCAGTCACTTCATGCACATCCGACATTTTTACGGAATCAATACGCTTGAGCAGCTCATCTAATGTCTGATGCTTCCCAAGCATCAGCTCGTTTTTACCAAGACGATTCATTCTGCTGCTTGTGCTTTCAAGACTCAAAATCAAACTGCCCTTCAATTGCTCCTTGCCGCGGTGCAGCTCATCTTCACCAAGTCCTTTGACAGACAGCTCATGCAGCATCTCCATCGTCAAATCGAGAACATCTTTTGTTTGTTTCGGAGCCGTGCCTGCATAGATCGTGAATAAGCCTGAGTCCGCGTAAGACGTATGGTAAGAATACACGGAATAAGCTAAGCCGCGTTTTTCTCTAATTTCTTGGAACAGCCTCGAACTCATTCCTCCGCCAAGCGCGTTGTTTAACAATATCATGGCATACAGCTTAGAATCTGTTATAGAGCAGCCTGGGAACGAAATACACAAATGGTTTTGTTCCGTTTTCTTTTTGAAAAATAAGTAGTCACTGTGGAACGAAGGAACCTCTCCTACCGCGATCTCTGGTTTATTATTTGAAAATCCACCGAGGTGCTTCTCTAGCAGTGCGATCAAGCTGGTTTCCTCCACATTGCCGGCTACACTAATAACGGTATTCTCAATCGTATAACAATCATCCATATATTGACGAAGTGTATCCGAGCCCATTCCTGTCAAAATATCTTCAAGACCTAAAATCGAATATGCCAGCGGATGGTCACCATAAGCAGCTCGTGAAGCCTCATCATGAACCTTGTCATCAGGCGTATCTTCATACATCGATATTTCTTCTAAAATAACATTTTTCTCTTTAGCGAGCTCTTCGCTATCGAGCTGAGAATTGAAAAACATATCTGACAGCGCATCAACCGCAATTGGCAAATGCTCATCCAGCACCTTTGCGAAATAACAAGTATATTCCTTAGAGGTAAAAGCGTTCACGTTACCCCCGATTCCATCAAATAAATCTGCAATATCCTTTGCAGTACGTTTCTCCGTACCTTTAAACAGCATATGTTCAATGAAATGTGAAATTCCGTTATTTTGCGGCGTTTCATAACGCGAGCCTGTTTTGACCCAAATGCCGAATGAAACGGACCTTACTGTCGGAATATATTCAACGACGACGCGTAAACCATTGCTAAGTGTGTATTTGTTCACTAAGTATCCTCCTACGACATGAATGCTTTCACTATATCAGAATAAGTTCGCTCCCTCAACAGCGACTGGTACTCGCGCTGATGAAAGAGTATCGCTTACCGTTCCTATCACATAACCCTTTGCTTTCGCTGACTTAATCATACCTGCAAGCGCATCCCGTGAGGAAGCGGTTGGATGCATTAGAATTAATGCTCCAGGCTCCAGCCTGGATGATATTTTTCTTACGATGGAATCTGCTGAAGGCTTCATCCAGTCAACCGTATCTATCGTCCATAATACTGTTTTTAACCCTTGCTCCGCTGCTATGTGAACAGTAGCTTGATTATATGATCCCGAAGGTGGGGCAAACCATTTATTATCCACGTTCAAAATTGATTTCAATAACGCTTCGGTTTTAGCTATTTGCTCATATGCGGCTTGTCGGCCTAGCTGTTTCATATCCGGATGAGAATAAGCATGATTGGACATTTCATGACCTGCAGCTTGTATTTGCTTAGCAACATCAGGGTATTTCTTGAGCCAGCTTCCATCCAAGAAAAAGGTTGCCTTCACATGCTCACTCTCAAGCGTCTTTAAAATTGGTTCTATGTATTCATTTCCCCATGCTACATTTATCATGAACGAAATCATCTTCTTATTCGGATTACCGCGAAAAATCTCATGAGGTCCTACGTCATCCAGAGTGATTTTAGGTTCAACTTCTTTATAGACATAATGTATATCCCTTGTTGGTGATCTTAAAGTAGCTGCAAGTGTTTTTTCTACATCGACTTCTAAGCCGTTATAGCCAGGAACCGCTTTCCAAATACGGTCTAGACTAGCGTTAATAGGTTCAATTCTTCGTTTCTCAGCTTCCTCGGAAATCAAGATCAACATCTTTTTCTTCTCGGGCTCTGAATAGTTAATTGCAGCAGAAGCTTGCTGAGTTACATTGAATTTTAGAGCTGTAATAAAACCTAACACATCTTCATTCATGCGTACGAAAACGAGCAACATTAGCATGGTCACTGCAATCGTCGCAGCTTTTCGCATGTTCATAATCTCCACTCCCACTGAGGCCGTTCGCATTCCCTTATTCAGGGATCGCGTTTATCCATACATATGAGAAATGGGACGAGATTATGCAAGCGGAAACTATATTGAAAAACAAAAAGAGACAGATCAGATCTGACTCTTTCTACATGGCTTGCTATTGTTGCCTGTCAAATCCCCGCCTATTACTGCGGAGATGCTTCAGGGGTCATAAGAACTTTAGCAGATAAATTTATTCTGCCCTGCTGATCGATCTCGGTTACTTTAACCTTGATTTGGTCACCGATATTAACTACGTCCTCTGTCTTAGCAACACGTTCGTTTGAAAGCTGCGAAATATGAACAAGACCATCCTTGTTTGGTAATATTTCAACAAAAGCACCAAACTTCTCTACACGTTTAACCGTACCGAGATAGATTTCGCCAATAACTACTTCCTTCACGATGCCTTCGATAATTGACTTAGCCTTTTGGTTCATCTCTTCGTTTGAAGAAGCAATGAATACCATGCCATCTTGCTCAATATCGATCTTAACGCCAGTTTCTTCGATAATTTTGTTGATGATTTTGCCGCCCGCGCCAATAACGTCACGGATCTTATCCGGATTAATCCGAAGTGTCAAAATCTTCGGTGCATATTTAGAAAGGTTTGTCCGTGATACCGGCAAGCTTTCAAGCATTTTTCCTAAAATGTGGATTCGGCCTTGGCGAGCTTGTTCAAGCGCTTGTTTCAAAATATCACGGTTAATTCCGGCAATTTTGATATCCATTTGAATAGCTGTAACACCTTCAGCAGTACCCGCTACCTTGAAATCCATATCCCCAAGATGATCTTCCATCCCTTGGATATCAGACAAGATCGCAAAATGGTCACCATCTTTAATTAGACCCATTGCAATGCCTGCAACCGGTGCTTTAATCGGAACTCCAGCATCCATCATTGCAAGTGTACTCGCACAAATACTAGCTTGTGAAGAAGAACCATTTGATTCTAACACTTCAGACACAAGACGAATCGTATAAGGGAATTCTGCTTCAGAAGGAATTACTTTAGATAATGCGCGTTCACCTAGAGCACCATGACCAATTTCGCGGCGGCCTGGAGGACGAAGCGGACGAGCTTCACCAACGCTGAAAGGCGGGAAGTTGTAATGATGCATGAAACGCTTCGTTTCTTCTAATGAAATACCGTCCAAAATTTGAACGTCACCCATAGCGCCAAGCGTACAAATACTTAGTGTTTGAGTTTGACCGCGTGTGAATAAGCCAGATCCGTGTGTGCGCGGTAGAAGCGCGACATCACAATCAATTGGACGGATTTCTTCCAATGAACGACCATCAGGACGGATTTTATCATGTGAAATAAGTCGACGGACTTCTTCTTTGACTATATCATATAGTGCATCTTTCACATCGGAAAGCAATTCAGGCGTATCCGCGTATTGCAATTCGAAGTGAGCTGCAGCTTCACTGTTTACCGCGTCAATTGCATCTTGACGGGCATGCTTTTCTTCGACTTTAATAGCTTGGACTAGTTTCTCTGAAGCAAATGCGCGAACGTCCGCATTTACTTGCTCGTTTATCATTTGAAGCTTAACTTCCATTTTCGGTTTACCCGCAATGGCTTGCAGCTCTTCAATCTTAACGATAATCTTTTTAATTTCTTCATGTCCGAACATGATCGCTTCAAGCATAACCTCTTCAGACACTTCATTTGCTTCCGCTTCTACCATCATAATGGCATCTTTAGTTCCGGCAACCACGACGAATATATCCGTTTGCTGCTCTTGATCAACTGTTGGGTTAATAATAAATTGACCGTCAACACGACCGACGCTAACACCGCCAATTGGTCCATCAAAAGGAACATCTGAAATCGTGAGCGCAGCTGATGTACCGATCATAGCCGCAATTTCAGGAGGACAGTCTTGATCAACACTCATTACAATGTTCATAACTTGTACATCGTTCCGGAAGCCTTCCGGGAACAACGGACGAATAGGCCTGTCCGTAAGTCGGCTAGACAAAATCGCCTTTTCACTTGGACGGCCTTCACGTTTAATAAATCCTCCCGGGATTTTACCAACGGCGTATAAACGTTCCTCATAGTTTACTGTCAACGGGAAAAAGTCCAAATCCTTCGGTCCCGCAGATGCTGTAACTGTACACAATACAACTGTATCGCCGTACTGAACCTTTACCGCAGCGTTGGCTTGCTTCGCAAGACGACCTGTTTCAATCGACAGCGGTCTTCCGCCTACTGTCATCTCAATTCGTTGCACCATTATATCCCTCCTATATGTAGCTTCAATATCTCCAAAATATATCGCACTGCAGATTTAGCAGTTTTTTCTGAGTCTTTTCATATTACAAAAAGCAACCCGAATCCGCGTATCCGTTATTCCCGGACGGCAGGACAGCCAGGTTGCTTTTCATTTCGCAAGTTCTATCGGCGAAGGCCGAGTCTTTCGATCAATGCGCTGTAACGTCTAATATCGTTGTTTTTCAGGTATGCAAGCAGCTTACGACGCTGACCTACCATCTTGAGCAAACCACGACGGGAATGGTGATCTTTCTTGTGCTCCCGCAAATGCTGTGTCAAGTTAACGATGTTTTCAGTCAGGATAGCGACTTGAACTTCCGGAGAACCTGTATCAGTTGCATGAGTCTTATGCGTCTCAATCAGTTCTTGTTTACGTTCTTGTGTAATTGCCATCCTCATTCACCTCCTTCTAAATAATCGCCATTAGCCTCGCCGCCGCCGGTGAGATCGGACAACCAAGCTAAGGTTCAGTATGCGGCTAGTACACACAATATGTATGTCTAATCACAACGTTGTAAAGTATAACACATAGGCTAGGTGGTTGTCGAGTCTAACCGTATATTAGATATTCTCGTTCACCTATATCATACAACTAGTTCAGAACAACTCACACACGTTCGGATACCTGTCTGGCCTGTATGGAATCTAATTCTATTTGTTTGACAAGCTCATCTATAGAGTTGAACTTCTTCTCCGTACGAATAAATGAACGGAATTGAATGAGCAGCTCTTCTCCGTAGATATCACTGTTAAAGTCAAATAAGTGAGCTTCCATAACTGGCTTGACATCAAGCTTGTTGAAAGTAGGCTTCATGCCATGATTCAATACCCCTGCGTATGCCTTGTCTCCCAGCCAAGCTGTAATCGCGTAAACGCCAAGTTTAGGAGCTACATAGGGATGTTTAAATTCAAGATTAGCGGTAGGGAAACCGATGGTTCTACCCCTACCGTCTCCGTGAATTACAGTACCTATTACTTCATAGGGTCTGCCCAGCAAGCGCTCAGCCATTTCTAAGTCTCCTTGCACGAGTGACTCCCGTATATAGGTACTGCTCACCTTCTTATTATTTTCATACAAAGGCTCAATAACATGAACTTTAATATCCGGAGCACCGAGCTCCGTAAGTTGCACAGTGTTTCCTAAGCCACGGTATCCGAAGGTGAAATCAAAGCCTACAACAACCTGCTCTGCATGAAGAGTACGCAGCACATCGTTTACAAAGCCTTCCGGCGAAACAGCGGATATAGAAGAATCAAAGCGCATAACGAATACGAGATCTACGCCAAGCTCTTCGAAAAGTTTGACCTTCACGTCCAAAGGGGTCAAGCAGCAATAATATTGATCGCCTTGACCAAGTACTTCCTTCGGATGAGGATCAAACGTCATAACCGCTGCCAGCATATTAGTCTCTCTCGCCGCTTCAACAGCGCGACGAATGACGTTTTGATGTCCGCGATGAACACCGTCAAAATGACCAATAGCTATAGAAAGCGGCTTGTCTAGCGTTAAGGTAGACAAACCGTTTAATGGGTAACTTAAAGGTATAATTTCCACCGCTGACACACCTGCATTTCCTCTTTAACTACATTGCTAAGCTCGCTTAATCTGTAAAAACCTTTATTGGCTTGAAAACAGACAATCTTGTGTCAATTTGATAGATACCAAGAAAAGTATTATCGTCATTATAAAACCGAACAAGTTGTCCATCCGCGCTTTTCGGAAAATTCTGAACCGCATGTGACAAACTAACTCTTTGACCCTGCAGTGCCAGCTTTCCGATAGCCATAGGCACAACAGCTTTATCAAAATGCGCTATCGCATCGTCAGCTGCGATAAGATGCTCATGTAATTGTCCGGATTGCTGTAGTTGCTCGATTTGCTCGAGTGTCAAGCAGCTTTCCTTCGTAATTCCGGCTGACATCGTACGCGTTAACGTAGCCATTGCAGCTGGTACACCGAGCGCCTTCCCTATATCTACACATAGTGTGCGAATATAAGTTCCTTTCGAGCAAACAACCGAAAATGAGATTGTAGGCTGTTCAAGATCTAGCTGTGTTTCGATTAAATTTAATTCATAAATCGTAACCGTTCTAGACTTGCGTTCAACCGTTATTCCTTCTCTAGCAAGATCATATAGACGCTTGCCATCGATTTTGATTGCAGAATACATTGGAGGAACTTGGTCGATTTGACCTATAAAACGTTGTAGGACTTCTTGAATCTCTGCTTCTGTAACTTTTACAGCAGCTTGACTCTCGATTACTTTCCCAGTCAAATCTTCTGTATCTGTTGCAATACCAAGCTGTAATACCGCTTCGTATGCTTTCGGGCGTTCTTGCAAGTATTCTACCACTCTTGTGGCGCGTCCAAGACATAACGGTAATACGCCCGTTACCATTGGATCAAGCGTACCGGTATGTCCAATTCGCTTCATCTTCAGCAGTCGTCGAGCTTTCGCAACCACATCGTGGGAAGTCCAGCCTTCCGGCTTCCAAACTGCCAAAATGCCGTCCATCGTCTAAACCAACGCCTTTCTTACTGCTTCCACTAATTGTTGAATAGCATCCTCTAATGGCCCTTCTAAACGGCATCCTGCTGCTCTAACATGACCACCACCGCCAAAAGATTGTGCGATAGCCGCTACATCCGCTTTGCCCGCAGATCGTAAGCTTGCCTTCACAGCGCCATCGTCGGCTTCTTTGAATAAAATGCCGACCTCAACACCATCAACATTCAAAGCGTAATTGACTATGCCCTCCAGATCTTCAGACACGGCTCCAGTGTCACGCAAGTCATCCTTTCCAATAAACACCCAGCCTATCTCTAGGTTGGATGAAAAAGTAAGGCGATTTAAAGCGGTTTGAAGCAGCTTGAGCTTTGCCATTGTCATTTTCTCAAGCAAGTGGTCAGCCAATTCATTACCCGAAACGCCTATTGCAAGCAATCGAGAAGCTATCTCCATTACTCGCGGACTTGTATTCGAATAACGGAAGCCGCCTGTATCGGTTAGAAGCCCTGTATATATAGCTGTCCCGCAATTCAAGTCAAGTGGAAGGCCTGCTCTCTCGATCAAATCAAAAAGGATTTCAACCGTTGCGGCTGCTTCCGATCGAATAACATTTACAGTGCCAAACCCATTGTTTGTCGGGTGGTGATCGATATTAAGCAGCTTTGCTCCAGGAGCAAAGCTGCTTGATACTTCTCCAATCCGACGAAAATCTGCGCAATCTACTGCGATAATTGCATCATATTTCCGATCTGAAGACGTTTGTTTATAGTTAACAATCGTATCGAACTGATGAATATAGCTCAGTCTAGAAGGCAAATCACCCTCGTTGATAAGCACAGCTGATTTCCCAAGCTGCTGAAGCAGCCAACCTACAGCTACAGTAGAGCTGATTGCATCGCCGTCCGGTTGTACATGAGATACGACAAGAAAATTATCCGTGCTTTTCACAAAGGCTAACGCATCATCTAACTGCTTCAAATAGCTGAAGTCAGCGATCATCGAGCTTCATTCCCGTTGTTAATTCGTTCAAGCAACGCTTCTATTCTGCTGCCATACTCGATGCTGCTATCAAATTTAAATAACAACACTGGCGTGTGACGAAGTCGCATTCTTTTGCCAAGCTCAGTACGGATAAAACCAGTACCGCTAGCTAGTGCTTTAAGTGTCGCTTCCTTCTGCTCTTCACTTCCGAGCACGCTCAAATATACTTTTGCTTGAGACAGATCACTTGTTGTTTCAACACCAGTGACGGTAATGAAACCAATTCGCGGATCTTTTAATTCGGTTTGAATAATTTGGCTCAGCTCTTTTTTAATTTGTTCGCCGACCCGTCCTACTCGAATTTTTGCCATACTACATTCACCTCTCTACCGTTTCCATGACAAACGCTTCGATTATGTCGCCTTCTTTCAAATCGTTGAAGCGGTCAAGCGTAATACCGCACTCATAGCCTTGCGCGACTTCTTTGGCGTCATCTTTGAAGCGTTTGAGGGATTCAATCTTACCAGTGAATACTACAACACCGCCACGAATTAGACGAGCTTCAGCTGAGCGCGTAATTTTACCGGAAGTTACCATTGAACCGGCGATTGCGCCAACCTTAGTTACTTTAAATACGTTACGTACTTCAGCTTGACCAATAACAACCTCTTTGTAAATCGGATCAAGCATACCCTTCATTGCTTGCTCAATTTCATCGATGACGTTGTAAATGATGCGGTGCATCCGTACGTCAACTTTCTCTTGAGCGATCGTTGCTTCAGCTTGTGGATCAGGACGAACGTTAAAGCCGATTACGATAGCATTTGAAGCGGAAGCAAGAATAATATCCGATTCTGTAATCGCGCCTGCGCCGCTGTGAATAATTTTAACTCTGACACCTTCAATGTCAATTTTAGCAAGTGAGCCTTTAAGTGCTTCTGCTGAACCTTGAACGTCTGATTTAATAATTACGTTCAAGTCTTTAATTTCACCATCTTTGATGTGGCTATACAAATCTTCAAGTGTTACTCGAGTATTGGCACCCATTTCCGATTCGCGGTGTTTAATGGCACGACGGTCAGCAATTGCACGCGCTTTACGCTCATCCTCGAATACCATGAACGGATCGCCTGCTTGAGGAACTTCTGTTAAACCAGTAATTTCTACAGGAGTAGAAGGACCTGCTTCTTTTAAACGACGTCCCTTATCGTTAACCATTGCTCTAATACGACCGAAGCAATTACCAGCAACGAAAGCATCGCCAATTTTGAGAGTACCGTGTTGGACAAGGATACGAGCAACTGGGCCTTTTCCTTTATCTAGTTCTGCTTCAATAACTGTTGCGCGCGCCCGTTTGTTCGGGTTAGCTTTGTAGTCATTCATTTCAGCAACTAGCAAGATCATTTCCAACAAGCCTTCTAGTCCAATCCGCTGCTTCGCAGATACTTCTACGAATATCGTATCGCCGCCCCATTCTTCTGGAACCAGCTCATATTCGGTCATTTCTTGCTTAATTTTATCTACATTTGCTTCCGGTTTATCGATTTTGTTAACTGCTACGATAATCGGAACGCCTGCAGCTTTAGCATGGCTAATCGCTTCAACTGTTTGCGGCATGATGCCGTCATCAGCAGCTACGACTATAATTGTAATATCAGTAACCTGAGCTCCCCGAGCACGCATTAGAGTAAACGCTTCGTGACCAGGAGTATCTAAGAAAGTGATTTTTTTATGGTTAATTTCTACTTGATACGCACCAATATGCTGCGTGATGCCTCCAGCTTCGCCACCTGTAACATTCGTTTGACGAATTGCATCAAGCAAAGTCGTCTTACCGTGATCGACGTGACCCATAATAGTTACAACTGGTGGACGAGTTAGCAAGTCTGCATCTTCATCTGATTCTTCAACCGTTTCGAATGAATCCTCTTCGACTGGAATCTTCACTTCAACCTCAACGCCATAGTCTGACGCGATCAAATGGATAGCATCCATATCGATTTCTTGGTTGATTGTAGCCATTACACCTAAGAAGATCAGTTTTTTGATAACTTCTGATGCATCCTTATGCAATAATTTAGCCATTTCACCGACTGTCATTGTTCCGCGAACGATGATTTTCTTCGGCGTATTATCAATTTTCTCACGAGCAGGCTGCTGTTGGAATCTTCCGCCGCGGCCTTTAGGACCACGATTGTTGTTGCCTTTGTAGCCGCCGCCCTTACCATCTTCAAACCGTTTTTGGTTCGATCTTGGTTTATTCGCATCGTCTGTTCTACGCGCTTGGCCGCCTTGAGCCGGCTTAGAATCAAATGAACGGTTTGGTCCTTGTTGTGCTGGACGGTTAGCTCCATCTTGACGAGGAGCGCTTGGACGGGTGCTCGTTGAGCTTCCTTGTCCGCTTGGTCCGTTTTGACTATTGCGATTTTGTCCAGATGAAGCTGGACGGTTGCCTTGCCCGCCTTGTCCTTGTCCAGGACGACTCGAATTGCTATTGGTGGATTGCGGACGATTGCTTTGTCCTTGTGCCGGACGATTCGAGTTTGAACTGGATTGTGCTGGACGATTACTTGATTGTTGAGCAGGTCTTACGTCAGTTTGCTGTTGAGTCGATTGTGGTTTTGTATTATTCGTATTAATAGAATTCATTGGCCCCTGTCTGTCTTGAGTTAAGTTTTTATTTGCTTGCACTTGTTGTGGTTTCGAATTTCGATCCTGTTCACTTTGCTGAGTCGGTTGCGGCCGATTAACAGCAGATTGAGCGGAAGATACCGTTACGTTAGTTGTTTCCTGCGCACGTTTTGCAGCGGCATTTGCTTTAATATTGCGAAAAAAACCTTCAACCTTATTTACCATTTCATTTTCCATTACGCTCATATGGTTATTGACTGGCAAATCAAGTCGTTTAAGAATCGTAATAATTTCTTTGCTGCTCATATTGAGTGATTTAGCGTACTCATACACGCGCAACTTTTCCTTATTATTTTCCTTGCCGTCTGGTTTATTGTTCAATATTATCCACCTCCGTATTTTGGCTCAGATGACTCGCAATCATTTTTCCGAATTGCGCATCGGTAACCGCTAGTACAACCCGTTCTGGCTTACCAATCGCCTTTCCTAGTTGATCACGGTCGAATGCTTCGGCGAGTCGTATTCCGTAGGTGTTGCATTTATCTCGAAATTTCTTCTTCGTATTAGGCGAAGCGTCAGCAGCTACTACTACTAGATATGCTTGCTTGCTTCTTACCGCCTTTAGAACAATTTCATCGCCTGTAATAAGTTTCCCGGCCCTCATAGCCATTCCAAGCTGTGAAAGGGTTTTATTCTGCTTCATCGCTTATCAACTCCTTACCAGCGATGAATTGCTCCTCTACCGATACGAAGTCTTGCTCGAGCTGATCATAGATATGCTCTCCGACCTGCTGCTTTAACGCTCGATCAAGTGCTTTTGTTTTCTTCGCTAATTTGAAGCAACTTACTTTGCCGCATAAATAAGCGCCGCGACCCGCTTTCTTGCCTGTCAGGTCAATCTGAACTTCTCCGGACGGTGTCCGAACAATCCGAATGAGCTCCTTCTTCGGCATCATTTCTTGACAAGCGACGCATTTGCGAAGTGGTACTTTTCTCGGTTTCACCGTACACCCCTCCTTTGCCAGTTGAATGACATTACTCCAATTTGTTAATCGATAGAAACCGAGTCCTGATGCATAACCGTCGTTAACGATTTAGGACGGCCATATTCCTGCTCAGCCTGTGTCTCGCTCTTAATATCGATTTTCCAGCCAGTCAGTTTTGCAGCAAGCCGCGCATTTTGACCTTTAATGCCGATCGCGAGTGATAGCTGGTAATCAGGTACGATTACTCTTGCCATCTTCTCCTGCTCGAACACGATTACTTCCAACACTTTAGACGGGCTAAGCGCGTTCGCCACATATTCATCTACGCTTTCAGACCAACGTACGATATCGATCTTCTCGCCCTTTAGCTCGTTTACGATCGTCTGAACGCGCATTCCCTTTTGACCGACACAAGATCCAACAGGATCGACCTCAGAGTTGCGTGAATGAACAGCAATTTTAGACCGGAAACCTGCTTCGCGTGCTACCGAACGAATTTCTACAACACCGTCATAAATTTCTGGAACCTCTAGCTCGAATAAACGTTTTAATAGACCGGGATGTGTGCGGGATAAAATAATCTGCGGTCCTTTAGTCGTGTTTTCAACTTTTGTGATATACGACTTCACTCGATCGCCATGCTTAAATTTATCCGTAGGCATCAGCTCAGTTAGCGGCAATACAGCCTCTACCTTACCTAAATCCACAAACAGATTGCGAACATCCTGACGTTGAACAATCCCGTTTACAATATCTTCTTCTTTATCAATAAAGGCATTGTAAATGAGACCGCGCTCTGCTTCGCGAATTCGCTGCGTAACGACCTGCTTAGCAGTTTGAGCTGCGATACGACCGAAATCGCGAGGCGTTACTTCAATTTCTGCTATATCGTCCAGTTGATAGTGCGGGTTTACTTCACGTGATGCTTCGACTGTAATTTCGAGCCTTGGATCAAGCACCTCATCGACTACCGTTTTGCGGGCGTATACTTTGATGACGCCTGTATGACGATTAATATCAACTCTTACATTTTGTGCTGTATTAAAATTACGTTTATAGCTTGAGATAAGCGCGGCCTCTATAGCTTCTAGGAGTACGTCTTTGGTGATTCCCTTATCTCTTTCGATTTCCAATAACGCTTCAATGAAGTCCATGCTCATCGGAACGAAATTCCCCCTTTCAATAATAAAAAACAAGTATTAGAACACGATTGCCATTCGAGCGCCAGCTATTTTAGCGTAAGGAATCGTATGCTCTTTTTTGCCTACGCGAACAACTACGTTCTCCCCGTCAAATGAAAGTAGCAGCCCTTCAAAGTCTTTAGCGCCGCTGATCGGTTCATATGTCGTTATGTAAACGTGTTTGCCGATCGCTTTATGCACATCTTCGGGCTTCTTCAGCGGTCTTTCCGCGCCTGGTGAAGATACCTCTAAAAAGTAAGCATCTGTAATCGGATCGTTCTCATCCAATTGCTCGCTCATAAATTCGCTGATACGGCCGCAATCATCAATATCGATGCCGCCTTCTTTATCTACGAAAACTCTTAGGAAATAATTGCTTCCCTCTTTGACGTACTCAATATCAACCAGTTCAAATCCATTATTGCTGAGAAATGGCTGTACCATTTGCTCAACGACGGTTTTGATGTTGGATGTACTCAAATTTAATTGACCTCCTGTTTATACGCACTATGCCATTTTGCCATTTACAAAACGTAAAGAGTGGGTTTCCCCACTCTTCTGCATCAAAGTCTTTATCATCATCATTGCCAGAAAAATTATAACATAACCGCCTTAGAGTGACAAGAAATGTTTTCTATTCGATTACAGTTTAGAACAAGGAAAGCTGATTTGATTCAGGCAATCCACGGAAGCAGCCCATATTATTCAGCACCTCTATGATCGTCTTTGTCGCCTTAGATTTCATCTGGAAATCCTCGATAGAAAGAAATTCTCCATCATTTCTAGAGGCTGCAATATTTCGCGCTGCATTATCACCAATGCCGCCGACAGCAGCAAAAGGAGGAATAAGGGAATCGCCGTCTACTAAAAATTTAGTTGCATCGGATCGATACAAATCAATCGGTTTGAAAGAAAAGCCGCGTGCTGTCATCTCTAAAGACATCTCTAGCTGTGACACCATCCCCTTCTCTTTCGGGAGCGCATTAAAACCTTTCGCTTCAATTTCTATCAGCTTGCGCAAGATCGCATCGTATCCTTGACATAACAGCTCTAGATCAAAATCATCGGATCGAACGGTAAAATAAGTCGCATAATATTCAATCGGATAGTAAAGCTTGAAGTAAGCGGTGCGAACTGCTGATATAACATACGCTGCCGCATGCGCTTTAGGAAACATATATTCAATACGCAAGCATGAATCAATGTACCATTGAGGCACCTTGCAGCGCTTCATCTCTTCAATCCATTCCGGCGTCAAGCCTTTACCTTTACGAACGCTCTCCGTAATTTTAAATGCCAGACTCGCATCCATACCGGCTTTGTATATTAAGAAAAGCATGATATCATCACGACAACCGATAACCGTTTTGATATTGCAAGTACCATTTTTAATAAGTTCTTGTGCATTTCCCAGCCAAACTCCCGTTCCATGAGAAAGTCCGGAAATTTGCAGTAAATCCGCAAAGGATGATGGCTGTGTTTCCTGCAACATCTGGCGTACAAACTTGGTCCCCATCTCTGGTACACCGTAAGTTGCAACCGAAGAGCGAATTTGTTCACCTGGCACATTGAGAGCCGTCGTGGAGTTAAACATACTCATGACCTTCGCGTCATTCATCGGAATGGTTAACGGATCAACTCCTGTTAAGTCCTGAAGCATTCGCATCATCGTCGGATCATCGTGACCGAGTATATCAAGCTTAAGCAAGTTTTCGTCAAAAGCATGATAATCGAAGTGGGTCGTCTTCCATTCCGCATTTACGTCATCCGCTGGATACTGAACGGGCGTAATATCCTCGATATCCATATATTCTGGCACAACGACAATTCCTCCTGGATGCTGACCAGTACTTCGCTTTACCCCCGTACATCCGCTTGCTAGTCTCAAGATTTCAGCGCCGCGCCATTTCTTGTTCGTTTCCTCTTCATATTTCTTTGTGTACCCGTAAGCCGTTTTGTCAGCAACCGTACCAATAGTTCCTGCTCTAAATACATTTTTCTCTCCAAATATATCCTTGGTGAAATTATGCGCAATCGGCTGATATTCGCCTGAGAAGTTAAGATCGATATCGGGAACCTTATCACCTTTAAAGCCGAGGAACGTCTCAAATGGAATATCCTGCCCTTCACCCCTCATCATCTCACCGCAATGTGGACACAATTTATCGACTAAATCAAATCCACTCGGCACACTGCCATCCAAAAACCATTCGCTATGAAGACAATCTGAATTTTTGCACATATAATGAGCAGGCAGTGGATTTACTTCAGAAATACCAAGGAACATAGCAACAACCGATGATCCAACAGATCCCCGTGAACCAACTAGATAACCATCGGCATTTGACTTTTTCACAAGTTTCTCTGAAATCAAATAGTTGGCGGAAAATTTAAATTTTATGATAGGAACTAGTTCTTTCTCTAGACGATCGATGACTACCTGCGGCAGCTCTTCTCCGTACATCGACTTAGCTGTATCGTAGCAAGTATTACGAATTTCTTCGTCAGCCCCCTCAATATCCGGAGCGAAGAGTCCTTTCGGAAACATTTCGTACGACTCGAACCGATCAGCAAGCTCAGACGTGTTCGTTACGACGACCTCAAGTGCTCTCGCCTCACCTAAGAATGAGAACTCTTCCAACATCTCATCTGTCGTACGGAAATGCGCATCCGGCTTTCGAATACTCTTTAATGGGCTAAAACCCGTAATGCCATGAATAGTAATATCACGGTACATTTTGTCTCGCGGATTCAAATAATGAACATTGCCGGTCGCGATGATCGGCTTTCCAAGCTCGTCGCCGATTTGACATACACGCCTGATAGCTTGCTCTAGCTCTGCCCGGCTGCCAACTAAACCTTTTTCCACCAAATGCATATAAAAATCAATCGGTTGAATTTCCAACACATCATAAAAACGAGCAACCTCCAGCGCTTCCTCATACGATTTATTCAGAACCGTTTCGAAAAATTCACCCTTTTCACAGCCAGAAATAATAAGCAGACCCTCGCGCAAAGCAACAAGCTTGCTCTTAGGCATCGTCGGAACACGCTTAAAATGTTCGGTGTGCGACATGGAAATCAGTTTGAATAAATTTTTCTTGCCTGCCGCATTTAATGCATATACACCGCAATGGAACGGACGTGAATTCGATAAATCTATTCCGACATAATCGTTTAACTGATGCAGATCCGTAATATTACGTTCTGCCGCATCAGTGATTAGACCATAAAGAACACCGCCAAGCGCAAGGGAGTCATCGACAGCTCTATGATGATTTTCAAGGCCGATCTTATATTTGTCCGCCAGCGTATTCAACCGATGATTTTTGAGAGTCGGGAAAATAAACCTCGCTAATTCCAGCGTGTCAAGAACTGGATTTTTAACTTCAGGCATGCCGAAAGCTTTGCAATTCGCTTGAATAAAGCCGATATCGAATCTCGCATTATGCGCAACAAGAACATCGTCACCGATAAATTCGATAAACTCACGCAGCTTTGGCTCGAGCTCTGGTTGCCCGCGTACCATATCATCGTTGATGTTTGTCAATTGCTGGATATGATAAGGAATTTTTTCATGAGGATCAATCAAGGTTGAGAAGCGATCGATTTCTTTTCCATCACGCATTTTTACGCCAGCAAGCTCTATTATTTTATTATTAATAACTGATAAACCGGTTGTCTCTATATCAAACACAACGTATTGTGCAGTAGCAAGTGGCTCAGGCCTTGATTCTAATACCATAGGCACCGCATCATTGACCACATTCGCTTCTACACCAAACAAAACCTTTATATCGTTTTTCTTGCCTGCCTTGAAAGCGTCAGGATAACATTGCACATTACTATGATCCGTGACTGCAATTGCTTTATGCCCCCACTTTGCTGCTGTCTTGATATATACATCGACGGGTGTAACGGCATCCATAGCACTCATCGTCGTGTGCAAATGAAATTCAACCCGCTTATTTTCTGCTTTATCCTTACGATCAGGAGGTGATTTCACCTCATGCAAATCATTCGGCATCATCACAAGCTCAGGCTCTTGCATAAAGCGGTCATATTCGACCCGTCCCCGTGCCTTCACCCATTTTCCATTAGCAAGCTGACTTAAAATTTTAACATCGTCTTTTGTCTTAGCGAACATCTTCATAGCGATTGAATCCGAGAAATCAGTAACATTGAATGTGAACAAGGTGCTTCCGTTACGAAGCTCCTTCATATCCAGACCAAATACGGCACCTTGGACCGTAATTTTTTTCTCTTCCTCTTGAATGTTCATCAGTGGAACAGGCTCTTCTCGTATATCGTAACCGACAGCTAGACGAATTTCTCCCTCGTCAACCAAATCTGATTCAGACTGCGAGCTTGCCATAAGCTCTTGAACATATTCACGTTCTTCCTGAACGATCTTCATCGCGTATTCTTCCATAATTTCTTGTCTAGCTTCGTTAATAATCATTTTAACTTTACAATTTCGATGAAAATAAGTGCTATAAAAACGGATAATATACTCATCCAAACGTTTCTTGCGAGCTAAATCTAAACCGGTATTATCTAGCAAAGATAATGTTAGCGCATCATCTTCTACTGCAATTGACGCTTTCTGCAGCCATCCATTTACGGATGCTACCTCGTGCTGCGCCCATTCCATAAATAAGCCCCAATATTGCAGTAAAATAGATTCTGTTTCCACTACAGGATCATAAATAAAATGAAAGGTTATACCTGCAATATGCTCGAACTTCATTCTAACAGCCTGACATAGCCCATTATAGGCCTGTAAGGGCACTAAGGACGTTTTGCGGATGCAAAACGTCCATTCCCGGTTGCTTTTGCCTACAACAACCTGCTCAATATAACCATCTTGAAAATAACTATGAATAAGCTCTTGCGGCAACTCCGCCTGCTGCAATAGCAGTTCAAAGCGCTGACGCTTGTCTGCAGTTTGGCTCAAACGATTCCACTCCTGACAATTCGAACCGAACCAACTTCAGTTCTTAATAAGCGCGTGCAAATACGACAGTATGCTTAGCGGCATCGCCGCATACGAGACAACTTTTCTTTTCTTGAGAGGGTGCAAAAGGTATGTTACGGCTTGTTGCGCCCGTTTCTTCCTTTACTTGCTTCTCACAAGCGGCTGAACCGCACCATCCAGCTTCTACGAAGCCGCGTTGTTCTTGAAGGAAGTCTTTCATCTCATCAAGAGTATCAACGGAACAAGTATTATCCGCTCTGAATTGCTTAGCCTTCTCAAACATCTCATCATGAGTTTCAGCCAGCATCTTTTCCACTTCATCAATCAAATTAACTTGTAAAACAACTCTCTTCTCCCCGGTAACACGGGACACAAGTACAACTTGTCCGTTCTCCATATCACGAGGACCAAGCTCAAGTCGCAATGGAACGCCGCGCATCTCGTACTCATTGAATTTCCAACCAGGACTAACATCAGCACGATCGTCTACACGAACACGTACGCCTGCTTTTTTAAGCTCAGCATAAAGCTCGTCCACTCGTCCAACGACCTGCTCCCGCATTTTCGCCGGTCCAATAGGGATCATTATTACCTGTGTCGGTGCAACCTTCGGAGGTAGGACAAGACCGCGATCATCACCATGAACCATAATAAGCGCGCCAATAAGACGAGTACTTACGCCCCATGACGTCGTATGTGCGAATTGCAGAGTATTTTCACGGTCAAGAAACTTGATGTCGAAAGCTACGGCAAACTTCGTTCCAAGATAATGCGAGGTTCCTGCTTGTACAGCTTTCCCATCTTTCATCATCGCTTCGATCGAATAAGTATCCACTGCCCCTGCAAATCTCTCGGAAGGTGTTTTCTCACCTTTAATAACTGGAATAGCAAGAAACTCTTCTACAAATTGCGTATATACATCAAGCATCTGCATCGTTTCTTGTCGTGCTTCCTCTTCCGTTTCGTGAGCTGTATGACCTTCCTGCCATAAAAACTCACTCGTCCGCAGAAACGGCATCGTCCGCTTCTCCCAACGAACTACATTAGCCCATTGATTAATAAGCAAGGGAAGATCACGATAAGATTGAATCCATTTCGAATACATATGCCCAAACATCGTTTCGGAGGTAGGACGAATAGCTAGCCTTTCCTCCAGCTTCTCTCCTGCCGCTTCTGTTACCCATGGCAATTCCGGATTGAAGCCTTCCACATGCTCCTTCTCCTTCTGGAAGAAGCTCTCAGGTATAAACAATGGGAAATAAGCATTGCGATGTCCTGTTTCCTTAAAACGACGATCCAGATCGCGTTGAATATTTTCCCATAATTCATAACCCTCCGGCCGAAATACGATACATCCTCGTACCGGAGAATAATCCATAAGCTCAGCTTTCTTAATAACGTCAATATACCATCTAGAGAAATCCTCGCCTTGCGGCGTTATTTCAGTAACAAACTGTTTATCTTTAGACATGACCGACAAACTACTCCCCTCTTACCAACCGTAAAATATCATTATAGGTTACTACAAGCATCAGCAGCATGATTAATGCGAATCCGACAAAATGGACCATACTCTCACGATTAGGATCTATTGGACGTTTTCTCACGGCTTCTAATCCTAGGAATATTAGTCGGCTTCCATCAAGCGCTGGAATAGGAAGCAGGTTGAATATACCTAAATATAAGCTGAGCAAAGCTGTCCAAGAGGTAAGCTCAGCAATGCCTTGCTGTGCAATTTGACTTGTATACTCAGCCGTCCTTACAGGCCCGCCCAAATCATCAAGTTTAAATTGACCCATTATTAACTTCTTGAATCCGTCAAAAATACTAATGGTCATATTTTTCATTAACTTAGAAGCGCCTGTAATAGTCTCAGAGAAGCTTGCCGAACGTGTCGGTAAAGAAGCTGAAATTCCTACTTTCCCAACCCCTTCTTTATTTGGCGTCGGCGTCAATACAACCTGTTGTGCTATTCCGTCACGGATAATATCCATTTTCACTGGAACATTCGGTGATTTTCCGATAATATCGATCATTTTATCAAAATCCGCACCGATTTTCACCCCGTTTACCGCATCAATGACGTCACCTTTTTTCAGGTTAGCTTTTTCCGCAGGCATATCGGGAGACACTTCGTTAACAAATAATCTGTCTGGATTTTCTACTGGTATGCCAGCCATTTGAATATAAGCTGCAAACAGTACAAACGCGAGCACGAAGTTCATCATCGGGCCGGCAAATATAGCAAGCGCGCGTTGCCCTACCGTCTTGCTGCCGAACTGTCTATCGATAGGTGCAATTTGCGTTTCCTTGCCTTTTGAAATCATTAACGCCTCAGGGTGTACGAAGTAACTCTCGTTTTCTCCTTCGACATCTAACGTTATAGAAAGCTTCCGCTCCAGATCAATAGCGACGACCTCTCCGCGTATAACACCGCTTCGTTCATCCAGACGATCCAAATACAACCTCGAAACTAAGTTATCCTTCAAACGGACCGCTATCGTCTGACCGGGCTGAACATCGACAATCTCCGGATCCTCACCGGCCATGCGTACAAAACCGCCTGCTGGAATAAGTCTAAGCGTATATCGCGTTTCCCCACGCTTAACGGATAAAAGCTTCGGTCCAAAACCGATTGCAAATTCGCGAACCAAAATTCCTGCGCGTTTTGCGAAGTAATAATGACCCCATTCATGTATCGTCACGATGACGAAAAATACGAGTACGGTCAGAAAGACGACCTGTATCATCTGCATTAAGTTGCAGCCTCCTGTTCGTTACGGCTTGTACATAGATTATCATTATTCTCCCGTCCGATACAAGAGAACCGGTTTTTGAACCTGTTACATCTTTTCTGCAACCCGCCGAGCCCACGTGTCTACTTCTTCAATCATTTGAAGGTCATTTATATCCGAAGCATGATGACGACTAATAACCGATTCTAGAATCCGTTCGATATCTAGAAACGTTATATCACCCTTTAGGAATCGCTCAACAGCTACCTCATTAGCCGCGTTAAAAACCGTTGGCGCGGATTGGCCTTGACGGCCGCATTCAAACGCCATACGTAAGCACGGATATCTAGTGAAATCCATTTCACGGAAATGGAGCTTGCCAAGCTCCGCTAAGTTAAGACGATTAGTCGGTGTAGGAATACGCTCTGGGTAAGATAACGCGTATTGTATAGGCACACGCATATCCGGCATTCCAAGCTGCGCAATTATGCTGTTATCGGAAAACTCCACGTATGAGTGAATGATGCTCTCTGGATGAATAATGACATCTATCTGATCATATGGAACGTCAAAAAGCCATCTAGCTTCAATAACCTCTAACCCCTTATTCACCATAGTTGCAGAATCGATGGTAACTTTTGCTCCCATAGACCAATTCGGATGATTAAGTGCTTCAGCTACCGTTACACCTTCAAGTTGCTCTCTGGTCCGATCTCGAAAAGATCCTCCAGAAGCCGTTAATGTAATTTTCTGAACAGATTGTCGAGATTCCCCATTCAAGCATTGAAAAATTGCGGAATGTTCGCTATCGATCGGAAAAATCGAGACGTTACGTCGTTTTGCGGACTCCATTACAATATGACCAGCTGTAACCAGCGTTTCTTTATTAGCTAAACCAATATTTTTACCTGCGTTAATAGCAGCCAAGGTTGCCGGCAAGCCGCGGCTTCCGACAATAGCTGTTATAACGACCTCAGCATCCGTTCCAGCAGCTGCTTCAACCAAACCCTCATCACCATATACAACTCGCGTACCAGGCGGCAAATAAGGCTTAGCGGCGTCTGCAAGCGCCTTGGAACCTAAACTAACGATTGATGGCTTAAATATTTTGGCTTGTTCAACGAGAAGATTAACATTTGCACCAGCCGCTAGAGCGACAACTTTATATCGTTCTGGATGATGTGCAACAATATCTAAAGTTTGAGTACCTATAGAACCAGTTGAACCTAAAATACTAATTTTTTTCATGCGAATATCCTCCTTTATTATACGGGAAGCAGCTCCGCTAGCAATAACAGTGGAAATACAATCAGCCAGCTATCGCAGCGATCAAGAACGCCGCCATGACCCGGTAATAATGTACCTGTATCCTTGATATTTCGCACTCGCTTATAAGCCGATTGAATCAAATCGCCGAACTGACCAGCTACAGCTGCAAGTAAGCCAATAAGCATAGCCTTTGGCAGCTCTATTAAATCAGGTGCCGACAAAGCAAATAAAACGGCTACAACCAACGATAATACAACGCCGCCAAGAGCACCTTCGATTGTTTTGTTAGGACTTATGGACGGCCAAAGCTTGTTTTTGCCAATAGCCCGTCCAGCGAAATAGGCCCCAATATCAGAAGCCCATATACAACAGAACGATAAAAAAGTCCAAAACAAACCATTCTGATCCATTTGACGAACTTCAATCATTGCGGCAAACCCATAACCAACATATAAAGCGCCTAGCAACATAAGTGCGGCGCCATCAATTGTCGTTTTATTTTTCGTTATAACGGTCACAGCAAGCAATAAGAATGCAAGCATCCATATAATCGTCAATGCTGAAGGCATTACGACTCCCCATTTAGACCAAGGCAATACAAAATAAAGGACTCCTGCATACCCTAGCAGCGCGGCGGGGTGCGACCATGAAACACCGTTCATACGAATATATTCAGAGAAACCAATTAAGGCGAGCAATACTAGCAACGCTGTAAAGAGCCAGCCGCCTAACACCATTAAACCAAGAAAAAAAACAGCAGCTATAACTCCGGTAATCATTCGTTGTCTCAAAAAATTCACACTCCGTTACTTGAAGCTACAATCCACCGTATCGACGCGCGCGACGCTGATATTCCGCTATGGCTTCATGAAAGTGCTTTTCCGAAAATTCCGGCCAATACACATCAGTAAACCACAACTCACTATACGCCAACTGCCACAACATAAAGTTGCTGAGACGCAATTCACCGCTCGTACGAATAAGTAGATCAGGGTCCGGGATACCACTAGTAAGCAAGTGATTAGACATCACTTTATCATCTATGTCCTGGATTGCCAAACGGCCTTGCTGGACATCATCTGCTATTACCTTAACAGCATCAATCATTTCATTACGGCTGCCGTAATTTAAAGCAAAATTTAAAACTAGACCCGTGTTGTTAGCTGTTTTGACCACTGCTTCTTCCACTGCGCTAATTGTAAATTCCGGCAAATCCTCTTTGTGCCCCATCATTCGAACCTGTACATTATTTCTAATTAACTCATCTAATTCTATTTCAAGAAATTGTTGAGGAAGCTTCATCAGAAAATCCACTTCTGCCTTTGGTCTTTTCCAATTTTCCGTAGAAAACGCATATAACGTCAAATATTTGACGCCAATGCGTTCAGCCGCTATCGTAATTCGCTTAACTGCTTTCATACCGGAATGGTGCCCCGCCATTCGTGGCAAACCACGATCTTTTGCCCAGCGACCATTCCCATCCATTATGATAGCAACATGCTCAGGCACATTATCAAAGGCCTCAGGATTAATCGGCTTTTGTGACGATTTGCCTAATTTGGCCAAAAGTCGCTCGATCATCTTGCATCCTCCCAACCGGAATCAAAACCAAACCCCACCTGACGGAGGGGCCTAGAGTATTATTAGACGTCCATAATTTCTTTTTCTTTCATTACAAGAACCTTATCAACCTCTGCGATGAACTTGTCGGTCGCCTTTTGGATATCCTCTTGGTGTCCATGCGATTCATCTTCAGAAATTATTGTTTTCTCCAGCTTTTTCACAGAGTCGTTAGCATCACGACGAATATTGCGGATTGCAACCTTTGCATCTTCTCCGAATTTTTTCGCCGTTTTAACTAATTCACCGCGACGCTCTTCTGTAAGAGGAGGGATTGAAATACGAATCGCCACACCATCATTTGATGGATTCAAACCAAGATCGGATTTCATAATCGCCTTTTCAATAGCAGACATGGAAGACTTATCCCATGGCTGAATGAACAGTGTACGAGAATCTGGGGTATTGATATTAGCTAGCTGATTAAGAGGCGTCATTGCCCCGTAGTATTCTACTTGAATGCGATCAAGTAACGATGGACTAGCTTTACCTGCGCGTAACGATGACAAATCCCGTTTTAGCGCTAGAATTGCTTTATCCATACGTTCTTCTGCGTTTTTCTTCACTTCTTGTGGCACTACTTAGCACTTCCTTTCACAATCGTTCCGATTTTCTCGCCCAGGACGACCCGTTTTATATTCCCTTTCTCAGTGATCGAGAATACGATGAGTGGAATATTGTTATCCATACAGAGCGAAGATGCTGTTGAATCCATAACGCCTAAATTGCGATTAAGCATATCGAGATACGTGAGCTCCTCGAATTTTTCTGCTGAGCTATCTTTAAATGGATCTGCGGAGTATACTCCGTCTACTTTATTTTTCGCCATCAAAATTACTTCAGCTTCAATTTCAGCTGCGCGCAAAGCTGCTGTCGTATCTGTAGAGAAAAACGGATTACCCGTTCCAGCTGCAAATATGACGACACGGCCCTTCTCAAGATGTCTAATCGCACGACGTCTTATGTACGGTTCAGCAATTTGCTGCATCGCAATCGACGTTTGTACACGCGTTGGCACATCAATTTGTTCCAGAGCATCTTGCAGTGCAAGTGAGTTCATGAGTGTAGCCAGCATACCCATATAATCAGCAGTAGCGCGATCAATACCTTTAGCACTACCCGCAATTCCGCGCCATATGTTGCCTCCGCCAACAACAATCGCTACCTCTACACCAAGAGCGATAACTTCTTTAACCTGATCAGCAATGGAAGCAATAACGGTCGCTTCAATACCGTATCCTTCCTGTCCAGACAATGATTCACCGCTTACCTTCAAAACGATCCGTTTAAAAACAGGCTGTTCCAACGATTATACCTCCATCATGCACCTCAAGTGATGAGGTCCTTCATTTATGTTCTATTTATACAGGCAGGGCGGGGCGCACGCCCCGCCCCACTTGTGCGATCGGATTACTGTTTAACTTGTGCCATTACTTCTTCTACGAAGTTGTCGACTTTTTTCTCAAGACCTTCGCCTAGTTCGTAACGAACAAAACGACGGATTGAAATGTTCTCACCGATTTTATTAATTTTTTCGTTAAGTATTTCAGCTATAGTTTTGTCTGGATCTTTAATGAACGATTGTTCAAGCAGACAGAACTCTTCGTAATATTTCGAAATACGTCCATCAACCATTTTCTCAACGATATGAGCTGGTTTACCTTCGTTAAGCGCTTGATTTTTCAAAATTTCACGCTCTTTTTCAAGCTCTTCTGCCGCAACTTCTTCACGACGTACAAACTTTGGATTTGCAGCAGCGATTTGCATAGCAACGTCTCTAGCAAATTCACGGAATTGATCTGTTTTAGCAACAAAATCAGTTTCACAGTTAACTTCAACAATTACACCGATACGGCCGCCAGCATGGATATACGATTCAACTACGCCTTCTGTAGCAATACGTCCTGCTTTGTTTGCTGCAGCAGCCAAACCTTTTTCGCGCAGTACCGCGATCGCTTTTTCTACGTCGTTATTCGTTTCGTCCAAAGCTTTTTTACAATCGAGCATTCCTGCTCCAGTTCTTTCCCGAAGTTCTTTCACTGCGCTAGCACTAACCGCCATGTTAAACCCTCCTGAATGGTACAATCACCATTATCTATTATTGTTTTGAGTTCCAAAAAAAGGGCGGTGAGAGGTTTTACACCGTCTGACCACCCTTTGTTGAATAGTATTTCTTTAAATTTAAGCTGTTGGTTGCTCGTTGTTTGCAGTAGCTTCAACGATTGCATCAGCCATTTTAGCCGTAAGCAATTTAACAGCACGAATTGCATCATCATTACCAGGAATGACATAATCGATTTCGTCCGGATCACAGTTAGTATCAACGATACCAACGATAGGAATACCAAGTTTACGAGCTTCCGCAACTGCGATACGCTCTTTACGCGGGTCAATAATGAACAACGCGCTTGGCAAACCTTTCATTCCTTTAATACCGCCAAGGAATTTTTCCAAACGGTCTTTTTCTTTGTTAAGAATAATAACTTCTTTCTTAGGAAGAACTTCGAATGTGCCGTCCTCTGACCATTTCTCAAGCTGTTTCAAACGCTCAATACGTTTTTGAATAGTTTGGAAGTTAGTTAGAGTACCGCCGAGCCAACGTTGGTTGATGTAAAAATTGCCGCAACGTTCTGCTTCTTCTTTAACGGAATCTTGAGCTTGCTTTTTCGTACCTACGAACAGCATTGTGCCGCCTTCAGCAGCGATCGAGCGAACAAAGTTGTATGCTTCGTCAACTTTTTTAACCGTTTTTTGCAAATCAATAATGTAAATTCCGTTTCTTTCAGTGAAGATATAACGATCCATCTTCGGGTTCCAACGACGAGTCTGATGACCGAAGTGTACCCCAGCTTCTAGTAGCTGTTTCATGGAAATAACCGCCATGTCCTCAACACCTCCTGTAATGGTTTTTTGTGTGCTCCTCCGCTAGTCGCATCTTTCACCAAAACTTTCGTCGGACGAAAGCACCGTTGGCAAAATTGACCTGCGTGCGTTTTTAACACCGTGAATTAATATACCATAAATAGATAACTCATGCAACATTCGTTTGTATATTCGTTTATAGTTTACTATTTATAAAAAAAATAGTTATTGTTTTTTCACTTTCGATAACATATCTTTCGCCTGTTCTTTGGGTATAGGCTGACTTGTGACAACCGTTATCGCTTCATTTGTAGTTAAACCTTCATTAAACAAAAAATAACCGGCGCGAACCAGCTTTTTCGACTTTTTCATTTGATTGATAAATGCTGTTTTATCTTGAATAATGTTTTTACCAGCCAGTAACTCGGCCGTCTTAGCTAATCCGGACCCTGCGTCGATTTTTATTATATGCTGAATTGGATCAGCTGTGACTGGCGGTTTTTCTTCCTTACTTGTATCATTAACTGGTTGATCCTCTTTAGTTGGATCTACAGCGTCTGAAGTGGGTTTATTATCGTCAACACTACTTTGCTTGTCCTGCACTACAGCACTTTGATTAAGTTCTTTATTGACGGAGGCGGAATCTTTGACAGCAGAAAGCAATGCATCTACTTCTATTTGCGTATATAGCTTCTCATCATTATTATCGCCCATGTTTTCAAGCTTTTCTTGATTCTGGTCACCCTGAAACATAAGCTGCAATAGCAATGCACCTATAATCATCCCTGTGCCTAAACCCATTAAAAAAGGGCGATTTTTAAGCATGAACGGCCTCTTCCTGCTTCGATAGCTGAATAATGAGCAGCACTTCGCCTTTATTCAACCCGAGCTTTTTCGAGATTGCCTCAATAGATTTCCCTTGTTCGTACAATGCGAATAATTCTGAATAACGGGTATGAATTGAAGAAGGCTGTACCGTCTCAGGTACTGCCGCATCCGTCCCAATGACAACATCTGCCACTGGAGCTGGCGAAATGTCTTTTGTCAGTGAAATAGAATCGATTTCCTGATCCGCAGCAAGAGCAGTTCGCTCAGGTGCACGCTGAAGCTGTTCTGTTAACAGCTCACATTTGTGCTCAAGTGCTACAATTCGTTGTTCCTTCTGCTCCGCTTCGGACTTGGATTCCTGCTGTGCTTTAGTCACCAGTTCTACAAGTTCCTGATTATCCTTCTCCATGTTTTCCATAAACTGCTCTAACGCAATCTCCATGTTTTGCATAGTTTGTGTTGGAACTGCTGCACTCTGCTGCTTTCGAGGCCATACAAAGGCGCAGACAATGACAACCGCTCCGAGAAGTACAACATATTGCCAGTATGACTGCATCGTCTATATCCTGCCTTTCCAGTTCGAACTTGTTAGCTCATAGCTTTATATCGACGGAATGTCCTTTGAATGGATGTGTCGGCGGCGTTACGTGATCTTGTTCAGCCACCTCATCCAACTTCCGTTTTCCATTAGCATTAGGGTGAGCATGCCCTTGCTGCTCACCCTGATCACTGCGTACATGAAGTCCAGCAGTATGCTCAATCCCTGTATTTTTTCTGCGAAGCTCTTCTGTATTTTTTGCCGCCTGGTTGGCGAGCGTATTTTGATCAGCTACTGATTTATGCGTAATCTGGCTCTGCTTACCGCTAAATTCCTGCGTACGTGGAACAGACATCTGCAAATCAATTGATTTGAAGGTCATATCGATCCTCTCCCTTCACGCTATGAAATGTAACTGCTTACGTAACATAAGGGATAAGCGCGATATCCCCCTCCATGCAGCGGAAAGTAACTCGTTGCGAAGCATCCTTAATAAATTTAGTGGATCTTCCAATAACTATTTTTGTACCTCCAAAAATGGTATTGGATACATCTATTCTCGAACGATCTGTATCATCAAGTGTCTTTTCTAGTTCAAGAATTCGCAATTTATACTCAGCATTCTCCGATAGGGATTGTCGCTTAGTCGAATTCAGCTTTACACGAAGCGCTAGCTTTTCAGGTGTTAAACGTCCTGCTGCCGCTAATTGATCCAATATGACAAGTGCTTTATCGGTTTTATCTAAGCTTTCCAAAGCAAGTTTAAGCCTCGCGCGCAACTCAAGCAACTCTGTGCGATATTGTGGATTAACTCCCACTTCGATAGATGTTGCCGTTGACATTGCATTTCCAATATTACGCGCTCTAACAAGCTCTCCTGCTTGGATTTGTCCACCTACAATCAAACCCTTCGCCCCCGAACAGATGACGCTCTTGCCAGCTTTTACATTGGAATGCATTATGCTTTGTGATACTAGCACATCCTCGCCTGCAATAACAATTCCATCTTGTATAAAAGAACTGCGTATGTTGCGAGCTGCTTTCACAAACCCTTTATTACCAGCCAAAATACCGCCGGTAATATCAATTGAACCTTCTGATTCAACCTCTGCGCCCTCAACACCGCCAATGATGCGAATATCTCCTGACGCCTTAATTCGAAAGCCGCTTAGTACATTGCCGCGAATGACAACCGTCCCTACAAAATCAATATTTCCGACGCTGTAATCCACATCGCCATTCACTTCATATACAGGAAATACATTAATCTTCTCTTTGTCAGTCATCGTAATAAGACCATCAATTGCTGCATACATCGCAGTTTGATCACCATTCACAACAACATTTTTACCTATCTTAAACCGAGCCTGCTTACCAAGTTTAGCCGGAATTTCCTCACCGGTGACAGTCTTGCCTCTTGGGCCTGCTTGCGCCTCAAAACGTTCGGCAATCAGCTGTCCTCGCTTCACATTTTTCAGCTTCACAACCTCTTTGAAGTCAACCTTCCCATCCTCAAGCTCAGTTGGCTGTTGATTATTAGTCTCCATATCGTATGCAAGTTTGAGGTAGCCGTCTTTTCCTGGAACTGGTGCTTGTCCAATGGCGATTAGCGTTTGCTCCTTGCAATAAGCAAGAGAATTAGTAGCGATTTGATCCAGCACATCAGATTGGAGTCCATGGACAATACCCTTGCTTCGGACAAAACGCTCGAGTTCCTCGCCGTTGCAATTAAATTCTTCCGTTATTCGGTTAAATGTTAAATAAGCAGATAGCTTATCGACTGATGTCTGAATTTTCAAGAATGAATCTAATTGTTGATTATCCATTTTACCTCCCCTTCTTTACTGCTGCATGAGTTGATCTTTATGCTTAGCCAATGCTCCCCGAAGTCTTAAAATAGCTTTCGAATGAAGCTGGGAAATTCTCGAAGGTGATAATGACATGACTTCAGCGATTTCACTTAGTGATAATTCTTCATAATAAAAGAGAGAGACAACTGTGCGTTCTTTCTCCGTTAATCGTTCAATACCTTTTATTAAAGATTCCTTCAAATAAAACTCATGAACCTTGTGCTCCGGGTTTTTTGCTTTGTCATCAACTAGCAGGGACATTCTGGTTTCGGATTCCTCTTCACGTATCGGATCTTCCAACGAACATACCGTCGTCACAGCAATGTCTTGAAGCATATTAATAAAATCCTTCTCTGTAACTTGCAAATAACTGCTTATTTCACTATCGGTTACCGATCGTAAATATTGCTGCTCCAGATGCTGATAAGCTTCTTCAACTCTCTTAGCCTTCTCACGAACAGAACGCGGGACCCAATCTCCTTGCCTTAATCCATCAATAATCGAACCTCGAATTCGCCATGAAGCGTAGGTTTCAAACTGCAAGCCACGCATATAGTCAAACTTCTCAATGGCATCTATTAAACCCATAACCCCATTACTAGCCAAATCGTCTTTTATTACATTTTTGGGAAGTCCGATTGCCATACGATTTGTTACGTAATCTACAAGCGGCAAATACTGTTCGATAAGCTTCTTCTTAGCATCCAGATCGCCTTGTTCTCTCCAAGCTTGCCACATCTGGATGTTTGTCAAATGAGCAGTCTTCAACTCAGCCATTGACTCACTCTCCTGTCATATGACGAATTGCTTGAACCAATTCCTCAGGTTGTTTTTTTTGGGTAGAAACTAATTGAGGCGGACTTAGTGGCTTAAATGTGTTAGCCTCACTACTATGTACTTGAGCTGATGAAGTTGAAGCAGCAGATGCCCCATCCTGCAGCTGAGACTTTAATAGTTCATTTAAATCTTTTGTTTCATCCGGTGTTTGTACATCAAACTGCAAACCTATACCTTCATCCTGCTCCGTCTGTTCGCCTACTAGAGTTGGAGGCTGAAGGATGTATGCTAATACCGCACGTACTACAAAAGCAAGAACAAAAAAAGCGATGAAAGCATACATACTTCTAAGCAGCATCACAGAAATCGGGTTATTTCCGATTGAAAAAGTTACCGTAAGCACGGTTCCTACAATCCCGAGTCCGACATTCCATCGCCATGTTCCTAGCATATCAAATCTCCCTTATTCCGTGCTGTACACTTCTAATTGATAACATGCCGCTATTACTGTCAAATTCAATAGTTCGTCCGAAATTGCCTCCAGTATCATGGGACAAAATAGGGATGTTAAGTTTTTTCAACAATTCTGTGCATGACTCTACATTCCGAGGCCCAATACGCAATGAATCCGATTGACTTGTCATGGCAAACATTTGCGCGCCACCAGCCATTTTTGCTTTCAAGCGTTGAATCGAAGCCCCTGCCTCAAGCATTCTTCTGATGAGCTCAGGTATGGCAGTGTCAGCATATTTAGCTATATTAATGTTAGTATCGCGAGCAATTTCTGAGGAAGGAAGCATCACATGTGCCATTCCTGCTACTTTGCACATAGGATCAAACAAAGTTAGACCTACACATGATCCTAAACCAGTCGTTTTTAGAATGACACCCTCTGTCGCGATATTTAAATCTGCCATGCCGACCTTAACCACATTTTGTTGTATCATTCGCTGACGACTCCCAAAGCCCTGAAAATTTTCTCGAACGATTCTGGATCAGGTATAAGGAAGAAATGTCCCTCTAGTGATTGATGATCCTCTAAGAAGGTCGTTTCGATCAATAAGGCAGAATCGCCCATCTCGCCATATTGCATCAGACCGTAGCTCAGAATAGCACCCGCCATATCAACCGCAATTGATGGTACGGACGGTGCCATAGATAATTGCGTGAAATCAGCTAATGATGATAAATAGGAACCAGCTAAAATGTTTCCGATCTCGCATAAAGTAGAAAGATCCATCTCAGAATAGCCTTCCTGCTCATCCTGATTTCCCGGCAGCAGCTGCTGCAAAATACGCTTTGCAGCAGGCTCCTCCATTATAAAAAACATGTTGCCAGGAGCTTCTCCTTCAACCCGGAGAAATACGGCAATGACAACTTGCTCTGAACCGCCAACAATTTCAGCTACTTCTTCAAAAGGGAGCAAACTGACTTTAGGTACAGCCATATCAACAGGTCTGTCCAGCAATTGCGATAACGCGGTTGCCGCATGACCTGCTCCAATATTACCGACTTCTTTCAATACATCCCATTCCATTGCTTCAAAACGTCCGAAAATACTCACGTGTTATACCTCTAGCTGCTCTAATTGAATGATTTCATTCTTATTCAAAACCTCGGTTAGATTAAGCATGATTAGTAGTCGGCCTTCACCAAGCTTAGCAATTCCACGTAAATATTTCGCTTTAATTCCGCCAACGATTTCAGGCGGTAATTCAATTTCATCAGTATCGATATCGATTACATCATTCGCGGAATCAACGATAAAGCCTACCTCAATATCAGCAACAGCCACAACGATGATCCGTGAATTTTCAGTTGGAGTTGTTTCCGATAAACTAAATCGGCCGCGCAAGTCGATTACTGGGACCACGACACCGCGTAGATTAATAACCCCTTTAATAAATGTCGCCGTTTTGGGAACGCGTGTAATTGGAGACAATCTTTCAATCGTGCGGACCTTATCCACTTCAATCCCATACTCTTCGTTGCCTAACGCGAACACGATAACCTTTAATTCTTCTCCCATCGTAAAAACCTCCCTATTTGATTAGTGCATTCGGATCAATGATCAAAGCGACATATCCATCACCGAGTATGGTTGCACCCGAGATAGCATCGATGTTCGTCAAATATTTGCCTAATGATTTGAGCACAATCTCGCTTTGGCCAATAAACTCATCGACCATAACTGCAGCCCATTTCTCACCCTTACGAACAACAACAATTTCTGTCTCTTGCTCGTCGTTTTCATCAAAATCAGGAGAATCAAGCACACTGCTTAGAGAAACTAGCGGAATAATGGCATTTCGGAACTCTATCATCTTATTGCCATGAACATTTAATATTTGTTCCTTGCGGATAATTCCAGTTTCTACAATAGATGATAATGGAATCGCATAATTCTCAGATCCTAGCTTGATAAGCATAGCTGAAATAATGGATAGCGTAAGCGGCAGTTGTACCGAAAATTTAGTTCCTCTTCCATAAACCGAATCTATCGTTACATTACCGCCCAGTGATGTGATCTTGGTTCTTACCACATCAAGACCAACTCCGCGCCCCGAGATGTCTGAAATTTTATCAGCAGTACTGAATCCCGCTGCGAAGATCAGCATGTTAATTTCATCCGGTGAAAGCTGCTTGGCTTCCTCCGCCGTGACTACACCATTCTTTATGGCTGTCTTAATTACTTTCTCATGATGAATACCGCGTCCATCTTCCTCTACTTCAATGAAAACATGATTTCCGCTATGATAGGCTCTTAAATTAATGACGCCTGTTTCAGGCTTTCCAGCCGCTATGCGCTCCTCAACCGTTTCGATACCATGATCGACCGAATTACGAAGCAAATGCACAAGCGGGTCGCCTATCTCATCAATAACAGTACGGTCAAGCTCTGTGTCAGCACCTGTGATAACTAGATCAATTTTTTTGTCCAATGATTTCGCTAAATCTCTAATCATCCGCGGGAATCTATTGAACACAGAATCTACTGGAACCATCCGCAGCTTCAAAACAATGCTTTGTAGGTCTGAGCTCACACGCGTCATATGCTCAACCGTCTCTGTCAAATCTGTACGCTTTATCTCACTTGAAAGCTGCTCAAGCCTTACGCGGTCGATTAGCAGCTCACTGAACAAATTCATTAAAGCATCTAATCTCTCAATGTCGACACGAATAGTTCGTGAAGCGGCAGCTGGCGCGGACGCTACGGCCGCTTGTTCTTTGCCGGAATTCACTTCACGAGCTGCAACTTCCTTAATAACAGACGCCGTCTCTTCTTTCGGACTCTGAGACGATGAAGCTTGTGTACTTCCCAGCACTGACAGCGACTCTGCATCTAGTAAAGTAACCGCGACAGATTCTATTTCTGAAATATTGGAAATCTGTTGATTTAGCTCTTGCTCTGTCAAGCTTGAAATTGTAAATACAGAAAAAGTAAAACCAAATTTATCTTGCTCGATATCCTGGACAGAAGGATCAGATTTTATAACTTCCCCGTTACGCTCTAGAAGATCAAAAACCATATATGCACGAACTGCCTTGAGCAAACAGTTGTCTCGAATAACAACCTGTATATGATATACGCTATGTCCTGACTCGATGGATTGCAGTAAAATCGAAGCTTGATACTCGTCAAGCAGCATCATTGCTGAACCAGTTTTTGGCGTTCCGGCTATTTTAATGTCATTGCCTTCAGCCTGTGTGCTGCTACTCGAGCTATAATCGCTCTTTAAAATGACCTTCAGTGATTCAACGATTGACGTTACATCAGCCTTCCCTGTACCGCCATTCACTATATCCTGAACCATTGCTTCAAGAGCATCCAAACCTTTGAACAAAGTGTCAAAAATAAAGCTGTCCATTTTCAGCTTGCTATTGCGGACTAGATCGAGTACATTTTCCATCTCATGAGTTAGAGAAGCCAAATCTTCATAACCCATCGTAGCAGACATCCCTTTCAGCGTGTGAGCTGAACGAAAAATGGTTTGAACGATACTAAGCTCCTCAGGTTCGCTTTCGAGTCGCAGCAGGTTTTCGTTCAATGATTGCAGATGATCATTTGATTCGTCGATAAACATTGATAAATAGGCATTCATATCCATTTCCTAGCACCCCCTGTTAGTACTTATGAGTGAATCAAACCTATTATTTTAACACTGCGTGCACTAGATGCGGTGCAATGTGTTGCAACGGTAAAATAGTTTGAACCAATCCCGCTTCAATTGCAGAACGTGGCATACCATAAACGACGCATGTTTCTTCAGCTTCTGCAACGGTAGACTCCACACCGTTTTCCAATAGAAGCTTCATCCCTTTTGCGCCATCACTGCCCATTCCCGTCATAATTACCGCATGCCGCTTAAGCTCTCGATACGTTGTCAGCGATGCAAATAGTACGTCCACAGCTGGACGATGACCATTCTGCGGCGGTTGATCTGTGAGCAAAATTTTGTAACCCACGGCATCCTTTGCCAGCTCCATGTGAAACCCGCCTGGTGCGATATATACGACCCCTGCCGATACTCTTTCACCTTGCTCAGCTTCAACTACTTGAAGCTCACTAAAAGTGTCCAATCGTTGTGCCAACGATTTCGTAAATTTGGGAGGCATATGCTGCACGATAAGCACCGGTGCCGGAAAATCGGCCGGCAATGAACAAATTACCTCATGTAGTGCTCTCGGTCCACCAGTAGAGGTTCCAATCGCAACAATATGCTGGAATGAAGCATGTCCATTTTTCTTCTGTGATGTGACAGAAGTCGGCTTTATCTGCGTGTGAGCTTGTACCGCTGGCAATTCCGGTAAAATGGGTTTACGTGGCGCCACAGTTGGTTTTTTCTTACTTTCAGATAATGTTTCTTGATTAATTCCTTTAAGCTTTGTATGTAAAGGGGATGCCAGCTGCTGCTTCGGTTGTTTACCCTCAGCAGAGGGAAGGATCGGCTTCTTACGATCCTTCAGATGTACCGGTAAAGGTACACTTGGCTTTACCTCATGTTTTAGCTGCTCATTATTTAAACTTGGTTTTCTCAGCTCTACATCTGAGGTATATCCTGCTAAAGATTCTTTTATCGAAATGACGGGCTGCTGACGTTTCGTTAGAACAGCAATTCGAAGTTTTTCTAATAAAAGCTCTCCAACCTGACGAATATCATTGGAAAACGCGCTTGATGGCTTTCGTATAAAATCAAATGCTCCATACTGCAACGCCTTAATCGTTTCTCTCGTATTATCCTCGCTAATTCCCGACAGCATTATAATTGGGATCGGGCTACTCTTCATAATGAGCTTAAGCGCTTCTAATCCGTTCATCACTGGCATTTCCAGATCGATTGTAACGACGTCTGGCTTCCATACTGTGACGGCCTCAATCGCTTCTTGACCATTGCTGGCCGTTGCCGCGATAGTGAATTGTGGATCTTGCATAATGAGATCACTTATAATTTTTCGCATAAATGCAGAATCATCAACAACAAGCACGCGATAAGGAGCCATTTTTTTCCCTCCTTAATTCCAAAGGATTATCTTGAAAGTCTGAACATTTTGTGTAAAAACCCTTTGACACCAGTGTTAACCGCATCATTATGAGGTATCTCCAGAAAATGCTTAGCAATTCGTTCGATAGCCGAACTAGCTTCGCTCCCGGGATAGGCTAATGTAAAAGGAACTTGTCGCTTAACTGCTTTCGGAACATTGGGATCATCTGGCACAATACCAAGTGATAGCAGTTCAAAATGTAAAAACTGTTTGGCGACTAAAGCAATCTTATCTGCCGTTTGCTTCCCTTCCTTCATATCAGATGCACGGTTAACGATTAATTTGAATTGGATATCGACATCCATTCCTTTGACCATCTTAATTAAAGCGTAAGCATCCGTTATGGACGTAGGCTCGGGTGTAGTTACGACAATCGTTTCCTGGGCCGCTGTAATAAATTTTACCGTTTCTTTAGATAATCCAGCTCCCGTATCAAACAATATGATGTCGTATACGCCATGAAGCTTTTGAATTTCTTCTGCGAATCGATTTAGTTGCTCAGAGGTCAATTCCATCAAATCTCTAAAGCCTGAACCCCCAGCAATAAAATGTATCCCCTCAGGCCCTTCCTGTACAATTTCCCAAATAGTCTTTTCTTGCTTCAGTAAATGGTACAAATTATAAGTCGACGATATCCCCATCAGTACGTCTATATTAGCCATACCAATATCTGCATCGAATATGAGTACCTTTTTACCTAAGCGACTAAGTGATAATGCAAAGTTTAAACTGAAATTGGATTTTCCAACACCGCCTTTGCCACTGGTTACTGTGACAACACGTGTCGTTCGACCTTCTTCCTGAAGCTCCTGTTGTTTAACCAAGTTGCGTAATGCTTCAGCTTGATCAATCATAGGTGATATCTCCTAACAGTTTCTTAATGTAGGAGTGTGATTGGAATCTTTCAATATCATCAGGTACCGTCTGACCACTCGCCATATACGTCGGATACAACTCATAGGTCATTATAAGATTGAAAATCGCACCGTATACTGATGTTTCATCCAGCTTTGTAAACAACACTTTGCGAACGCCATACTTGCTAAATTGTTCCGCCACAGCAGACATATCTTTGGTCTTCCCTGTCAAGCTAAGCACGAGGATCGTCTCGTTAGGCTCATTTGATTGCAGCAGACTGTTTACCTCAGATACATGCAGCTCACTGCGGAAGTTCCGGCCTGCGGTATCCATATAAATTAACTCACGACTTTCAAGCTGCTTATAAGCCTTCGGCAAATCCATCGGTGAGAACACGACCTCAATCGGCACATTCAATATGTTCGCATAGGTTCTAAGCTGATCGACAGCAGCTATTCGGTACGTATCAGAAGTAATAAAACCAACCGCACGCCCCTGCTTGATTGTCTGCTCTGCCGCAAGCTTTGCAATCGTTGTCGTCTTCCCCACACCTGTAGGTCCAACAAAATGAACAACTCGTGCTAAACTGCTTATTCCCGTCTTACTGTAAGGCTTGATCCATTCTTCAAGCTGTTCCTCTGCGAGCTCCCATACTTGCTCCTTGCTAAATTCGACTGCCGCCTCATCTTGCTTAGCAGTTATTGCCTCAATTAATCGCTCAATCCATACTGCATCCATTTCTTGCTCTATTAATCGCTGCTGGAGCTCATACAAAAACTCAGGTAAAACTTTACGATCATTTTGTTGCTTAGACAGCTTGACCATGTACTGCCTCAGATCCCGGATCTCGTCTATTATGAATTGTTCCTTATCCACTTTGATATTCGCCTTCTCCGCAGCTGCTGGTGGTTCCAGCACTGCGGTCGAAGACGAATTTCGCTGAACATTTTGCAAAATTTGTTCTACGGCGGCACTTAATTGAGGAGAATCTTTACGCTTTGGCTGCTCCGGAGCGTTTGATGGATTGGATTCAATGGCCGCAATGACCTCCATCTTCTTCTTGCGAAACATGCCCATGAATCCGCCAACCTTTATTTCTTTCGTGTTCAAAATAACAGCGTCTTTCCCTAGTTCGCTTCTGATCATGGAAACAGCTTCAGGCAATTCGTTAACAACGTAACGCTTTACTCTCATAAGTTCACCACCCCAACACTTTGAACCTCAATGTTCGGCTCGAGCTCACTATAAGATAGCACGGGAACATCCTGCATTGTTCTCTCAACAATTTGTCGCAAATACATTCGAATCGTCGGTGAAGCAAGAACAATTGGCTGTTGCCCGGATTGAATTTGACGATTTACATGCTCATTCAACTTTTGATAGATTTGCTGAGTAGAAACCGGATCTAATGCGATATAGCTTCCTTGATCGGATTGCTGTACCGACTCCGCGATTTTTTTCTCAAGCTGAGGACCTACCGTAATAACACGTAGCGTATCACCTGACGGCGAAAATTGCTGCGTAATTTGTCTGGATAACGCTTGACGAACATACTCGGTTAAAACGTCAGGGTCTTTCGTATAATTCCCGTGATCAGCCAGTGATTCGAATATCGTAACAAGATCACGTATGGACACCTTTTCACGCAGAAGCTTTGCCAGCACCTTTTGCACATCACCTACTGTAAGGATCGAAGGAATTAGCTCGTCAATAAGTGCAGGATACGAATCTTTGACATTTTCCACGAGCATTTTCGCTTCTTGACGGCCAATAAGCTCATGAGCGTGACGTTTAATAATTTCAGTCAAATGAGTAGCTACAACGGATGGGGGATCAACTACGGTGTACCCTGAGAGCTCCGCGCGTTCCTTCATCTGCTCATCAATCCAAATTGCCGGAAGTCCAAAAGCTGGCTCAGTCGTCTCAATCCCAATGACTGAATCGTCTTCAAAGCCTGGGCTCATTGCTAAATAATGATTGAGTAACAAGTCACCTCGAGCAACCATATTTCCTTTAATTTTGATCACATATTCATTCGGTTTCAATTGTATATTGTCTCTTATCCGAATAACGGGAACGACAAGACCTAGCTCAAGTGCGCATTGTCGGCGAATCATAATGATTCTATCGAGCAAATCACCGCCTTGCTGCGTATCCGCTAATGGAATAAGCCCATAACCAAACTCGAATTCAATTGGATCAATTTGCAATAGACTGATCACGCTCTCTGGACTGCGTACTTCTTCAATCTGCTGCTCCTCAACAAGCATTTCCTCTTGCTCCTGCTGCTTCGTAAGTGATTTTTGCATTTTCCAGCCCCCAAATGCTAGTAATAAACCAAATGGGAGAGTTCGTAGAAAACCGATCGGCGTGAAGCCCAACAGTGTAATAGTAGCCGCTGCTACATACAACAGCTTAGGATATTTGAATAGCTGAGCTGTAACATCCTCTGCAAGACTTCCGTCAGAAGCCGCTCTTGTTACAATTAAGCCTGCTGCTGTAGAAATAAGCAATGCAGGAATTTGACTAACGAGTCCGTCACCGATAGTCAGAATGGAATATGTTTCAAGAGCTTCACCGAAACTGAATTTATGTATTGCCATACCAATAATAAAGCCGCCAACTAAGTTAATTAATAAAATGATAATCGACGCGATTGCATCGCCCTTTACAAATTTACTCGCACCATCCATTGAACCGTAAAAATCAGCTTCACGTTCAATTTTGGAACGACGCTCTCGAGCTTGCACCTCATTTATGAGACCAGCATTCAAATCAGCATCTATACTCATCTGCTTACCTGGCATCGCATCGAGTGTGAACCTAGCGGCAACCTCTGCTACCCGTTCAGAACCTTTTGTTATAACGATAAACTGTACAACAACAAGAATTAGGAATACGACAAACCCAATCGCAATTTGCCCACCGCCTACCCAACTGCCAAACGTAGCCACTACTTCTCCAGCTTCAGCGTGCTGCAGTATGTTACGTGTTGTAGACACGTTCAGTGCTAGACGGAATAATGTCGTTATCAATAGAATAGCTGGGAAGATTGAGAAATCTAAAGCTTCCTTCGTATTCATAGCAATAAGTAAAATCATTAGCGCCACTGAAATATTTAGTATAAGCAGTACATCTAGTAGTAACACTGGGATCGGGATAATCATCATAAGTACAATGCCGATCATTCCGAACAATATGACAATATCCTTCAACTTCATGACGCTGCCTCCTCCCAATGAATTATAATGATTTCACTCGGCCCTTCATTTTATATACATATGCCAACACTTCCGCCACCGCTTGGAACAAGTCTGCTGGAATAACGTCTCCGATTTCGGCTCGTTCGTAAAGCGCTCTAGCTAGCGGCTTATTTTCCATCATTACAACACCATTTTCTTTCGCTATTTCCCTAATACGCAGTGCCACATGATCCATCCCTTTAGCAATAATCGTCGGGGCTTCCATTTTGGTAGCATCATATTTTAGAGCAATTGCAAAGTGAGTTGGATTTGTAATAATGACGTCAGCATTTGGAATTTCTTGCATCATGCGCTGCATCGCCATTCTGCGCTGACGCTCACGAATGCGTCCTTTTATTATTGGGTCCCCTTCCGATTTTTTATATTCATCCTTGATATCCTGCTTTGACATTTTTAAGCTTTTATTGTGCTCGTAGCGTTGATAGAAATAGTCGGCAAATGCCAAAACAATAAGGACAGCACCGATTTTAACTCCTAAATTAAGAGTAAGTCCTGCTGCAAAGCTGAAAATTTGTTGAATCGGCAAGCTTGACAGCAGCAAAATACGCTCCCATTGTCCCCAAATGGTTGTAAATACAAATATACCGATAATTAGAATCTTCAATATACTCTTCAAAAACTCCACAATACTTTTCATGGAGAAAATTTGTTTAAATCCGTTAATAGGGTTTAATTTGCTTAGCTTCATTTTTAATGGCTCGCCTGTTAATAAAAAACCAAACTGCACGATATTACCGAGTATCGCAGTCATAATAACGATCACAAAAATGGGAGCTAAGATGAGAAGCAGCTCTTTAGCTACATCATTAAAAAGTGACATCACGTTACCAGGCGTTATTTCAAGTACCAGCCAATTTTCAAAGAGACTACCAAACAGATTCATAATATGCTGTTTGTAATACGAGCCTAGCATCATGAAGCTAAGGAAAGTGAACAATAATATTAAGGATCCTGGCAGATCCGGAGATTTGGCAATTTGCCCTTTCTTCCTAGATTCACTTTTCTTTTTTGGCGTAGCTTCTTCAGTCTTCTCACCACTGAACAATTGCAAATTAAGCTTAAGACGGTAAGTCCGCACGTTGAGGCCTCCTATTGCCTGTCAGGCGGCCCTTGCACGATGCCGAAAAACTGTTCCAACGATTGAAACATGATGGAAAATAGTCGTTCGAATATTGCTGCAAGACCAGGCATTAACAAGATAAGCAAGAACAGCCCAATAATAAGCTTCAAAGGGAGACCTATTACAAAGACGTTAAATTGAGGCGCCGTCTTAGCCAGGAAACCAAGACCAACATCTGTTAAAAACATTGCAACTACCAAAGGTGCTGCTATTTGAATGGCCAGAAGAAAAGTAGTGCCCACCAATCGGCTCAAGTAATCTGTTATGCTCCCGCTCATAAGTCTACTAAACATCTCATTGGACAACGGCATCCATTGGTAGCTGTCCATTAACCCAGTAAGTAAATAGTGGTGACCGTTCATCATAAGAAAAATGACCATCATCAGCATATATTTAAAATTACCTAACAGAGGTGCAGATGTTCCAGTATGTGGATCTATGACATTGGCCATTGCAAATCCGATCTGTAAGTCCATGAACGCACCTGCGGTTTGTACTACCGAGAAAAACAAATAGACGATGAATCCCAACATTAAACCTATTAATATTTCTCGTATAACAATAAGCAAATATTGAGCGTCCGGTACAATCGACTGTTTCATTCCATAAGTTAGAAACACAATAAATGAAATGAAAAAGCCTAGACCGATTTTGAATGTATTCGGTACACCACGTGACGAAAAAACAGGAGCAACGACGAAAAACGCAGTTATTCGACAAAAAATAAGCAAAAAAATAGGAAAACCTTGGATAACCGCACTCATTCACACACAACCTATCCGATGTATTTATGAAGATTATTCAGCAGATTGTAAGTGAAGTCGACGATCGTATTAAGAATCCATGGACCAAACACGATTATCGACAAAAAAACGGCTACTATTTTGGGGACGAAAGCCAATGTCTGCTCCTGAATCTGAGTTGTAGCTTGAAATATACTAACCATTAAGCCAACTACCAGAGCAAGAACGAGCATCGGCGCACTGGCTTTCAAAACCACAAAGACGGCTTCGCCAGCCAATCCGATAATGAAATCAGTACTCATTAAATGTTCCTCCTTGCTTTTGTCACGTGCTGAAACTGAGCAATAATGATTTGACAATTAAGTACCAGCCATCGACTAGTACAAAAAGCAATAATTTGAAAGGCAATGAAATCATTATTGGGGGCAACATCATCATCCCCATTGCCATCAGAGTACTTGCTACGATCATATCGATTACTAAAAACGGGATAAAAATCATAAAACCCATTTGAAAGGCTGTTTTTAATTCACTGATTGCATAAGCTGGAATCAACACCGTAATCGGAATATCTTCAAATGTCTTAGGCTTTTCTGTTTTCGTATAGTTCATGAATAGCATTAAGTCTTTTTCTCTCGTGTGTGAGAACATGAACTTCTTCATCGGTACAGCAGCTTTCTCGAAAGCCGCTGTTTGTGTTATCTCACCTTTCAAATATGGCTGCAACGCCACATCATTCACTTGTGAGAAGGTTGGAGCCATAATAAAGAAGGTTAAAAACATCGCCAGACCGATCAGTACTTGGTTAGGCGGCATTTGCTGCGTTCCAAGTGATGTCCTAACAAACCCCAAAACGATTACAATGCGTGTAAAACTTGTCATCAATACCATTATGGCAGGAGCAACACTTAGTACTGTTATTAATAGCAAAATGGATAAGGCACTCGTATCAGGCTTTTCAGAGCTCCCGTTACCAATATTGATGGAAATGTCGGGTAGAGGCTCCGCATAGACTTGATTATTAGAAAGAAAAGCGAGCAGCTGTACGGCAACGATTGCGATCCACCACTTATTTTTCATCATCCATCAACCGTTCATTTGATTTAGGGTCATGAAGCAACGCTTCCATCTGCTGCTTCCGGTCAGCTTGTTGTGAGAGCTTGCTTTGCAGCATATTCGCAAAGGATGAAGACGAATTCCATTGCTCGTTCGACGGCTCTGCTACAGCCTGCTTATCACGGTTGCGTACTTTGTCCAGCAACTGTGATAGTGCGTTCTGAGACCAAGCGTTATTCGGTTTGCGTTCAAGTGCATCCAACACGGAACGTACCTGCTCAGGATCATCAAACTTGTCAAGTAACGTAATGTTCTCGCCTACTCCTACGATATAAATGCGCCCAGCAATTTCGACCACTTGAAGTGAATTGTTTTGACCAAGAGCAAGCCCGCCGAGGGAACGAAGCGAACGATTCGCTCCCCACGATTGGTTTCGCTGGGCCAACCACTTTATTACTAAAATTATTAAGACAATTACAATGGCAAGTGCAATAATGACCCATACTAAGCTGCTTGCAAGATTATCCGTTCCGGAGAAGACCATTTGCTCCTCCGTATTTGCGTTGCTTTCATTCGCAGCAGCGATTGCAAATCCAGGCCAAAGCATTACCCCAAAAGCTGATACGATTGAAATGCGAGATTGTAAGTTAAACATAATATATTACCTTATCCGAGTGTTTTCTTGATCGCTTCAATTACACGGTCAGCTTGAAAAGGCTTGACAATAAAGTCTTTCGCACCTGCTTGTATCGCATCAATTACCATTGCTTGTTGACCCATCGCAGAGCACATGATTACTTTCGCATTACCATCGAGCTTCTTAATTTCTTTTAAAGCGGAGATGCCATCCATTTCAGGCATCGTAATATCCATAGTGGTGAGATCAGGTCTTAGTTCCTTATATTTTTCGACCGCTTGTGCGCCATCCTGCGCTTCACCTACAACTTCGTAGCCGTTCTTGGATAAAATGTCTCTAATCATCATGCGCATGAATGCTGCGTCGTCTACAATAAGAATGCGGTTTGCCATCTTTTTTTGTTCCTCCCAGGAAGTTATTGTAATTTTTGAATGCGGTCCCATTGGCTTACAATATCGGTTACACGAACACCAAAGTTTTCATCGATGACAACAACTTCACCTTTTGCAATTAACTTATTGTTCACCAAAATATCTACAGGTTCACCAGCAAGCTTGTCCAGCTCAATAATGGAACCTTGTGATAATTCTAAAATATCCTTTATTTGCTTTTGGGTCCTTCCTAATTCTACTGTGACCTTAAGCGGAATGTCGAGCAGTAAATTAAGATTCGTTTCATCTTGTTGAACGAATGGCGCAGCATTAAAATTTGCAAACTGAACAGGTTGAACATTAACATTACGATTTGCTGCTTGACCATATGTATGCGGACCAGGCGGCTGCATCGGAATATCAAATCCAGCCGCAGGTGATGGATATGGATTAGGAGACGCTTGCTGCACTGGAGCAGCATACATCTGACTCGCTGCAGCAGTTTGCTGCATAGCCGATTCTACTTGAGCCACTGGTTGTTGATTTGCCGGTTGAACAGGTGGAGCAACTTCCTCCTCCACATTACCCATTAATATATCAACCATTTGTTTTGCAAAATCTATCGGGAGCAATTGCATAATAGTAGAATCGATAAGATCACCAATCGTTAAGCGGAAGGAAATCTTAATAAATATATCTACAGGTGGCAGATGTCCCATTCCATCGCCGTTGTTAACGTCAAGAATGTCAATTCCTGGCGGTGAAATATTAACAAATCGATTAAAAATCGTAGACATCGATGTCGCAGACGAACCCATCATTTGGTTCATCGCTTCCTGTACAGCACTAATATGAATCTCATTTAATTCTTCTACTACAACATCGCCTTCTCCACCAAGCATCAGATCTGCAATGACTTGAGCATCCTTCGTCTTAATGACAAGAGAATTTATGCCTTGAAAGCCATCTACATATTGCACACTTACTGCAACATGAGGCTTAGGAAAAATATCTCCAAGCTCATCCTTACGTACTAGAGTTACCTGTGGAGTTGTAATATCTACCTTTTTACCTAGCAATGTAGAAAGCGCAGTTGCCGCACTTCCAAACGTAATATTCCCAATCTCACCCAATGCCGATTCTTCCATGTCGGATAAGACGTCTGATAGCTGCATTACGGTATCAGACGATTGCTCCGCGTCCGAGTCATTGGAGGATTGACGAAGCAATGCATCAATTTCCTCTTGTGACAAATAGTCTTTACTCGTCATAGTCTTCTTCCGCTCCTTCGCTAACAATTTCATCCACCTGTATTGCGATTCGATCTTTAACCGAACCAGGACTGCCTATGAATTTAAGCTTTTCTCCAACTTTAATTTTTAACCCATCATTCACTGATTTGTTTAGTGAAATGACATCGCCCACATTTAAACCAAGAAACTCCTTAATCGTCAGAGACGACTCGCCAAGCTCCGCAACAATTGGAAGTTTTGCTTTATTTACCCGTTGTTCTAATATTTCCACCTCTTCAGGCGCACGGGCTTTCTTCTGAGAAACAAACCAGTGATGTACAGACAATTTTGGCATTAATGGCTCAATGACAACATGCGGTATACATAAATTAATCATACCGGTTGTTTCTCCGATTTTAGTGCTAAAAGAAATAAGAGCAATCGTCTCGTTCGGTGATACAATCTGCATAAACTGCGGATTCGTTTCGAGCGCTTCAAGTCTTGGTGAAATATCGATTACGCTTTTCCACGCTTCCTGCAGACTTTCGAACGTCCGGCTGAAAATCTTTTCCATAATAATTGTTTCAATTTCAGTCAAATTGTTTATTTTCGAAGGAGCAGTTCCTTGACCGCCCAGCAGTCTATCCAGCATGGCATACGCCACATTGGGATGAACCTCCAGCACCATCCGACCTTCCAATGGCTCAGCTTCGAAAATATTCAAAATAGTCATCTTCGGAATTGATCGAATAAATTCGTCGTACGGTAATTGCTCTACCTGCACAACATTAATCTGAACAAATGTGCGAAGTTGCGCTGAGAAATAAGTTGTTAAATATCGCGCGAAGTTTTCATGAATTCGAGTCAAGCTCCGAATATGGTCCTTCGAAAAACGAACGGCGCGTTTGAAATCATAAACACTTACTTTACGGATCATTTCTTCCTTCTTTAGATCATCTGCATTCATTTCTCCTGAATCTAACGCAGCTAGTATTGCATCAATTTCGTTTTGCGATAAAACATCAACCAATTATCTCACCTCCTTCGAGGAATGTTGGCATTCAAAGTTATAGTTCAGTAATAATAATATCGGTAATTTCAACTTTAACTAACTTTCCTTTTGGCATGATCGGGTTAATCAAGTTCAATAGCTTAGATTCAAGTGCATCTTCGCCTTGGGATCCATGAAGCTCCTCTGCAGACATATCAGCAAGTGTGCGATTAATAATCGGCTTCACTTCGATATCAATCAGCTTGTCAAATTCTTCTTTTGTTTTCTTGTTGTCTAATTGGAACGCGAAGCTTAGTACGACGAGAAATTCAGTGTCCTTCAAGTTTCGTTTGAATTCCTTCAGCTCAGAAGTTACTTTCAAACGATCATCTGCTGAGAGCACTTTTACTGCAACTGGCTTGTTTTCCGCTGTTTGGTTGCCTGTTTCTTCATTAAAGATTGATTTGAATAAAATAATAGAAACAATCGCGATTAAGGTTATGGCTAACAAAATAGTTATTAACCAAGGCATCATTCTTTTCATCTCGATGGACCCTCCGTTTGTTCATTCATCTGGGCCGCCGCAATAAGGCCAATCGTACGAAGAAACTGCTCGTTAAGCAACAACAGTTCAGCTGTCTTTTCTTTAACAACCAGCTTCTTTCCTGTCGTAAGCGTTATAACCGTATCTGCTGCTTCCTCTACCATTTCAATCAAAAGGGCATTAATTGTTACTTTTGTTCCGTTTAAACGCGTTACCGTTATCATCAGTTACCCCCTCACACCTTGGGGAGGCTAGCAAGCCTCCCATTGGTTAAGACTTATCTATCGTTTTAAGTTAACAACCTCTTGTAAAATTTCATCTGATGTCGTAATGATACGAGAATTCGCTTGAAATCCACGTTGTGCTACGATCATTTCTGTGAATTCTGCTGTCAGATCAACGTTCGACATTTCAAGCTGACCAGATATGATTGCACCAGTACCAAGTTCAGGATCACCAGCGAAAGTCATAAAGTCTTCAATTAATGCATCAGGATTTGCATTCGCTGTAACGCGGTACATATTGCCTCCGAGCTTCTCCAATCCGCTAGGATTAACAACTTTAACAATACCTAATTGCGCGATTGCTTCCGTTCCATCAGCTGTTACACCCATAATGGTACCGTCTTGGCCTATGGAGAATGCAGTCACTGCTTCATCTAGGACGATTGGTTCGCCATCTACAGATAGAACAAAATAACCATCACCAGTTACTAGCTGTCTATTGGCATCCAATGTAAAATTACCAGCGCGAGTAATTAGAATTTCAGCCTCTTCATTGGCTCTTACTGCGAAAAAACCATCGCCATCGATACGTAAATCTGTCGGTTGGTTGGTTGTCATCGCGCTGCCTGCCGTATGAACTGTATCTATGGAACCAATCGATACACCCAATCCGATTTGCTTCGCGTTAACGCCCCCACGTTCACCTTCTGCAGGAGCTGTCACACCGGCAACCGTCTGACTAAGAATATCTTTGAACATAACGCGGCCTGCTTTAAAGCCTACTGTATTTACGTTTGCGATGTTGTTACCAATTACATCAAGCTTTGTCTGAAAACCACGCATACCTGAAACGCCCGAATACATCGATCTTAGCATTGATCTTGTTCCTCCTTAAAAGTTTTGTGTAGCAAAACTTACTTCGAAAGCAAAACTTACTTCGTAAGCTTCGCAACCTAGATGTTAGCTGCTTCAGTCGGTCGGCAGCCTAAGGCCTCCAATTAGGTCCAGCCTTACGATAAAATGATTGCACTGTCGATTTGAGTAAATAGATTGCTTTGCATTTGTCCGCCATCCATAGCCGTCACAACCGTACGGCTTGGCACGTTGACAATCATCGCAATATCTCGAAATACAATTAACGAGTCCTGTGCTCCCTTAGATGCCGCCTTCTCGACTGCGTCCATTATTTTCGTCAACGATTCAGGCTGGAGCTTAATTCCGCGTTGCTGCATCCGTAATTCAGCATGATGACTGAACTTAAGCACTTTAGCGTCCAGCATATCTCGGAATTCATTCGATTGAGGCACGCGGCCTGCAGTTGATTTTGCTGCTTGAAGCGGTGTAGACTTTACCGGAAATAAATGACCAATCTTCACTCTGTCACTCACGGTGTCTCAGCCCCTTCCTCAGAATCGTTTGAATTTGAGGAATCCGTATCGGTTTCACTATCATTTCCATCTGACGATGATCCGTCACCTTCACCAGACCCCGCCTTCGTTTCCGATATAGAGGTCACATAATCAAGCGCTATTTCTTCCGCTCCTACTGAAGCATATAATACGCCTTCTTTTGAAAGGATCGAATCAACTACCCCTGTTGCTTTAACAATTTCTCCAGCTTCATTATACTCATTCCACTCAATCGTTTTACCGATCAAGCTTGAAGCTGAACCTATATTTTGACGCATTAATTGAAGCTCAGTCGACATATTCATAAGTTGCTCTACGGATGTAAATTGAGCCATTTGGGCAATGAATTCTTTGTCCTGTAGCGGTTGCATAGGATCCTGATTACGCAGCTGTGTTACAAGGATGCTAAGAAACTGATCTTTCCCTAGCGTATCTGTCTTCTTAGCAGCTGCGGCTTGAACATTGGATACATTATAGTTTGGCCATACTACGCTTGCCATTTCTGTTCACCTCCATTCTTACGAATAAAATGGATGATCGATTAAGCCTTCACATTTATAGCTCTACCATATCCAAGGCCCTGTACTGCAGCTTGCTCAACCAACTCCGTTTCAAATACGGTTTCATTTGATCTTTCAGTACCTGTAGACGATTGCTGGTTAGTAAATTTCTGCTGACCGTTGCCTTGACCTGGGTGCTGTTGTGAAAGACCTGTTGCTAGTTGTCCTTGTGACACTTCAAGCTTATCAACCATTAAGCCTTGTGCTTGCAAAGCAGCTCTCAGCTGAGACATCTGGTTATCCAGCATGTCTTTTGCCATCGCTGTATCCGTTTGGAAAATAGCTGTTAATAATCCATTTTGCATCGTAATACGTACGTCAACCTGGCCTAAATGCTCAGGGAACAGCATAATCTTCGCCTCAGAGACTCCGTTTAATGTAGTCAAATCAAACTTCTGAACAATCATCCCCGTCATCGAGTTAGCAAACTCATCCGCAAAAACATAGGAGGTTGCTGTCTTAGATACTAAAGGAGCAAGTCCACGTGTAGTATCAGATGTATTTGCTGTCAAGTGTGCTAAAGCTAGATCATCAGGAAGCATTGGCTGTGAATCTGCCTCTGCAGTTAACTCACCGCTAGCGGCTGTAGCAGATATGTATGCTGGGTGAATGACTTGCTGTGATAGTCTCTGTAGCATTGAGCTAACCTCTGCTTGCGGTACAGATTGTGCAACAAACATTTGTTGCGCGATCGGCGCAGACTTCACTTCAGATTTCAGAGCGACGGCTGAATCACCTTCCAAAAGAGCTGCTAAAGCTTGCAGCTGTTGCCCAATAAGTGCCATGGGCTCCTTTTGCTGAACATGCTTCACAGTTCCTTGCTGAAGCAATGCTTGAAGATGTAGCAGCGTATCTTGCAAGCTGCTCTTCACGCTGGTTGCCGAAACATCCGTTTCCACAGCGAAGCTGCCATCTTCGCTAACTGCAACCTTAGTAGGTTGTTGAATAGCTGCAACTGGAACACCCATTAGAGAAAGTAAAGCTAACATTTGATCGAGAGCTGCTTCAAGCTCAACAATATTCTGTTCATCAGCTGCTTGCAGCTTCTCTTCTTCTATTGCCGGAGTTTCTAATTGCTCTATTAAACCGTCAATGATAGACATTAATTCAGATAAAGTTGGCGCAACGATTGTTCCTTCGACTGCACTCAAAATTGGCTGAGCGACATTCATCACCAATGAAGCTGATTGAGCTGACTCTGTCGTTACGGAAGTCTCATTGTTTATTTGTTGCACAAGAGCTTTTTGAAAAACAACACCGTCAGCACTTTTGCTTTGTTGGCTGCTGCTAGCTGACTGCGCTTGGCCAGACACGGCTTGCGGAATCATCATTTCCATTTTTTCACCTCCTTTCAAATCTAAGATTCAGAAGGATTCTTTAAAAAAACTAGTTGCCAGGCATCAGCTTAGTTACAAGCTGTGCTGTTGTTGTTTCATTAAGTGCAGCCATTTCAGCAATAATCGTTGAACGAGTATTGTTGTCTACTCCGTTTAAAATTCGAAGCACCTTGCTTGGACTGACATCCACCATTTTGATTAACAGCTCAGCTGCGCTTTTGGGATCCATTGCTGTAAATGTTGCACTTAATTGCTCCTGATCTAGTTGTGAAGATGCCGCTTTAGTATCTTTTGGTTTTTGACTGTCCAATCTAGCTTGCAAAGCTGAAATCTGCAAATCCTTGGCTGTCACATTATCCTTGAGCATCATTGCCGCGTCAGCTGCCGTTTGTGGATTCATCTTTTCCATAATTCGAACCCTGTCATCTGCGCGCATCGAGGAGAATACAAGAACCATTTCCTCAAGCGTCATACTCTGTAAGATAGGCGCTGCCTTACTTGGCGTTATTTTAGAGAACATACTTGCCAATTCTTGAATTTTCGCTTGATATTGCTCATCCTCAAGCAACTGCTCATCATTGACTCTCTTTAACTGAGCATTATCGCTCTCCAAATCCTTATACGCTTGCTCTAATGATGCCTTTGTTTGTGTTGCCTGAGCCAGTTCATTCTCGACAGCTGTTAATTTCGTTTGCAGATCCGCTATCTTTGCTGACATGTTTTCGGCTTTCAGCTTTTCATCGCTATTCAAAGTTGTTGCAACCTTTGGCTCGGGAAGTACGTCTCTTAGAAAAGGGACAGAATTTCCAACTTCAAACAATTTGTTACGAAAGTCCATATTAAACAATGTAAACAGTACACCCAGCAACACGATCGTAAACAAAATAGGTGTCATCAAAAACATAATTCTTTCCAACATGCTGTAGCTTTGCTTTTCCATTTCAGGACCCGCCAATTTCATTCACTCCCTCTAGCCGGCGTCACACATCACTTTATGGGGTTGGTATCATGAAACGGACGGTAGCCAACTCATCTAGATCATTTTGCTCTTTGATTTGTAACGCGTACCGGAACCGTTCGAGTGCATGGTCCTTTGTTTTAAGCCATACCTTCTCGTCTTTCATCTTGTCAGAAAGCTTTAATCTGCTTTGCTCAACCGCCTTTTGTGCATGCTTCACATCAGTCAATTTGTTTGTAATACATGCTAATAAGTAATCCAAGTATTGTTGGATGACCTGAAGCTCGGACAGCGATACAGCAGATTGAGAGGCTTCAAGCAGCTTTTGCTCCCAATCTTGACGTGTTGCTTCTAATTGCTTTAACGACTGTTCTTCTGCAGAAAGTGTTCCAATAGCTGAGGTAAGAATCCATTCAGCTTGGCTCTTTTCACTTCCTTTTAAATCAACGATCTTTTGAAAGGTATATCGAAATGAATTCACTAAACGGATCAACTCCTGTAGAAATCAGTAATTAATCGTTGCTGCGCTTCCTCTAAACTAACCTTTTCTGTCGTTTTTTGCTTCGTGTAGGTTTGAATAGAATCAATATATTCTAGCGCCAAATCAATTTCTTTATTAGAACCTCTTTGGTACGCCCCTATATTGATGAGGTCTTCCGAATCTTTATATATAGACATAAGTTTTTTCAACTCATTAGCCGCATCCTGTTGCTCTTCCGTTACAATTTCTTTCATTACCCTGCTTACGGAAGCCAAAACATCGATTGCTGGAAAATGTCCTTTATGCGCTAATTGTCTACTCAATACGATATGACCGTCTAAAATACCGCGGACAGCGTCCGCAATAGGCTCATTCATATCGTCACCGTCAACTAAGACGGTATAAAAAGCAGTAATCGAACCTGTTGGTCCGGTTCCTGCTCGCTCAAGCAGTTTAGGCAATGCAGCGAATACGGATGGTGTATAACCACGAGTAGCTGGCGGCTCACCAATTGCGAGACCAACCTCTCGTAATGCCATTGCATAACGAGTCACAGAATCCATCATCAGCATAACGTTGAGTCCACGATCGCGAAAATATTCTGCAATCGTAGTAGCAATCAAAGCGCCTTTCATTCGAATTAACGCAGGCTGATCTGATGTAGCTACGATGACAACTGAACGTGCTAAGCCTTCCGGGCCAAGATCCTTCTCGATGAATTCAAGAACTTCTCTGCCTCGTTCACCGATAAGTGCGATAACGTTCACGTCTGCTGATGTATTACGAGCAATCATACCTAACAAAGTGCTTTTGCCAACACCGGAGCCAGCGAAAATACCAACCCGTTGACCTTGACCAACTGTAAGCAAACCGTCAATCGCGCGTACTCCAATCCCTAGTGGCTCGACTACGCGAGGTCGCTTCAATGGATTACTCGGCTCATTGTGAGTAGAGTAATGCGGCATACGACTAGGTAAAAAAGATCCATCAAGCGGATTTCCAAGACCGTCCAGCACCTTGCCAAGCAATTCAGAGCCAACCTGCACCGTTAGCGGCTTACCTGTTCCTACAACGTCACAGCCCGGACTAATGGAATGAAGATCGCCTAATGGCATTAAAATTACTTTATTCTCTCGAAATCCGACAACTTCAGCTTTCAAAGGCTTTAAGCCCTTTGATGGATAAATGTGACACACATCTCCAATGCTGGCGTCAGGACCTTCGGATTCGACTGTTAAACCGATAACCTGAATTACTTTTCCATTAATTCTTACTGGGTCCAATGGTTGCAGATGTTCGATATACTTCTGGGAATCAAGCCTATTCATTTTCATCCGTTTGACCTCGCTCTTCGTCACTATGATGAGCCAAGTTGATTAATTCACGTTTAATCTCGGATAACTGAGTGTCGATACGAGCATCAATACTGCCATAAGCCGAACGAATAACACAGCCATTATCTTGTACAGTAGAATCTGGAAGGATTTGAAGCTCTGCTTGTGAATCTATTGCAGAATGAAGCTCTTCTCTTGCAGCTTGGACAAATGTTAGTTGTCCTGGAGCCACACACAGTGTAATGACACCTTGTTCTCTTCGTCTTGATAATGATTTACGAATGAGCTCAATAGCCATTTCTGGTGCTAAAGTTAGCTGTTGACCAATTATTTTCTCAGCAATCGCACAACTCAGCTCCACAAGGAAAGGTTCTGCTTCCTGTATAATTTGTTCACGCGTATCATACGCGGATTTCAGAACAACTGACGCTTCATTAAGTCTTTGTTCCCATTGTTCCTTTAATTGAACTTCAGATTGAGCAGCTCCTTCGGAATAACCAAGCTCATAGCCAGCTTGTCTCGAAGCTTCAGAAGCAGCCTCATCATCGGCACGCTTTTGCAGCCACCAGACTTCAATCTCTTGTTCAGCATCTAGAAGCTTTTGCTCACTTGACTGCGCTGCTTCACGTAATACCTCTTCTGCAAACGACTGTGCATCACTTAAGATTTGATCTCGTAATGATATGGTTTCTTCATCGGGCAGCTTATCTTCATCATCATTTTGCACTTCGACAATAGAATCTACTTGGTCGTTACGATGTTGTAGAATAACTAGTTGCTTCAACTGTTCGACTGAAATCACGCTCGAAGATTTTATCAAATTAGACAATGATATCGTCTCCTCCACCGCGTGCGATGATGATTTCACCTGACTCTTCTAGCCTGCGAATAGTAGCAACGATTCGTGTTTGCGCTTCTTCAACATCACGCAACCGAACAGGTCCCATGAATTCCATTTCTTCTTTGAACGACTCGGCCATACGTTTCGACATATTGCGGAAAATCGCTTCACGAACCTCTTCACTTGCCACTTTAAGCGCAAGCTGCAGATCCGCATTTTCGATATCGCGAATGATTCGTTGAATGGAACGATTGTCGATATTGACAATATCCTCGAATACAAACATCCGTTTCTTGATTTCTTCCGCAAGCTCCGGATCTTGAATTTCGAGCGCATCTAGAATGGTCCGTTCCGTACCTCGGTCGACACCATTCAAAATATGAACGATAGAATCGATACCGCCTGCATTCGTATAATCCTGTGTAACCGTTGCTGAAAGCTTCTGCTCAAGCACTCTCTCAACCTGTGAAATGACTTCAGGGGATGTGCTGTCCATTAGAGCAATTCTTCTTGCAACATCAGCCTGTTTATCTTGCGGCAATGATGACAGAATTTGTGATGACTGCTCCGATTGCAAATAAGAAAGAACAAGTGCAATTGTCTGTGAGTTCTCGTTTTGAATAAAGTTCAAAATTTGTGTTGGTTCGGCCTTTCTAGCAAAATCGAAAGGTCTTACTTGTAAATTAGCTGTTAAACGATTAATGACTTCGAGAGCCTTCTGTTCTCCAAGCGCTTTCTCCAAAATGTCTTTCGCGTAAGTTATACCGCCTTGCGTAATATATTCTTGAGCTAAACAAATTTGATGAAACTCACTTAAAATAGTTTCTCGATCTGAGCTGTCAACCTTACGAACATTCGCAATCTCTAAAGTCAGTTGTTCAATCTCTTCTTCACGCAAGTGCTTGAAAATTTGAGCTGATACTTCTGGTCCAAGTGTAATGAGTAAAATTGCAGCCTTCTGACGACCAGTTATTCCTTGCAATAACTTTGACAATTGAACACCTCTATTCATCCACAAGCCAGGTACGGAGGAGGTTAACGAATTCATCCGGCTTACGTTTGGCTAGTGTTTCAAGATTTTTGCGGACTTGACTGTCATTATTGACACTTTCCAGATCAAGCGTCGGATATTCGACAACTGCAGGTGCAGCTAATTCCATTTCGACTTCTGATGCATTCTTACGTTTGCGAGCAAGCATGAAGATTAGTCCGGCGATAAGCGCAAGTGCCGCAATGCCGATTCCAATAACCCATGGCATTGATAAACCGTTTGTTTGTTTTGCTGCGCTGCCTTCTGCAAAGGCTTGGGCGATGATCGAAACTTTCTTCTCGATCAATACATCGTCATTGACATCTTGACCTGATTCGGCAAGTTGCGCTCTAACGAGAGAGATCAAGTACGATTTTACTGCTTTACTTTGATCTTCATTCAATTTATCTTGCTCGACACCAATACTGATAGAAAGATCCTTAACCGCAAACGGTCCTGATTCAATCTTATTATTAATGCGATTGACATCATAATTACGTATTTGGGAACTTGTTTCAGCTGAATTTTCACCTGTCGAGGCTGCTTCGTAACCAGGTACATCAGTCTCTCCTGTACCTGCTACGCCGCCAGCTTGACCAGATTGGCCTGTCGAAGCGCTATTTTTGATATCTTCACTTATAATAATTCCGTTATTATTGTTGTTTGGCAATGGCGTTACGAGCATTTCCTCTGATTGTTTCTTATCAAAGTTTAAACTGCTTGCTACGCTGATAACCAGATTGTTCGTACCCACTATAGGGCCGAGAAATTGCTGGATGTTATTTTTCAACTCAGTTTCGTATTTACGTTGAATTTGAAATTGAGCTTCTATTGCATCCGAGCTTCCGACAGCAGCTCCACCAGTATCAGAAGAAAGAAGCTCTCCTTGTGGGCTTGAAATTGTAATGTCGGGAATAGCCAAGTCAGGTACTGCAGTTTTGACTAGGTTATAATAGCCATCAATTTCTTTCTGACTAGGACGATAGCCTGCCGCGAAATTCAACATGATGGAGGCAGATGCGCGCTTTGCGTCTTCAACAGTAAGAAATACACTTTCTTCTGGTAAATTCACTAGTACATTAGAGCTTTCCACACCCTGCATTCCATTCAGCAACTGCTGAATCTCACCGTTTAAGGCATTTAAATATTTAACGTTAAATTCATTCTCAGTTGTTCCAAAGGATGAAGAATTTGAAGTAAATGACTCAAACCCGATCGAACCATTTTGAACAAGTCCCTGTGAACCTACATCAACTTTTATGCGGGATGCTTCCGCACTAGGAACAGAAATGCTTTTACCATTTGGACTTAGCTGATAAGGAATACCCGTGCTGTCAAGATGCTGCATAATGGCAGCTGCATCCGTTGAGTCTAGATTTTGAAAAGCAATCTCGTAATCGGTTCTCGTAAATACGATAGTTAACAACACAATTGTTAACAGTAATCCGACAATCGAAGCCCCCAACCATATTTTTTGTCTTCTGCCCATCTGGCTCCAAAATTGCGTAAGCCTTGCTCGATATTGGGCGATTCTCTCGTTCACAATTTCACCTCACCCAAATGCTATGCTTTTATTAAAAGTATGTTTAAATCTGCATCCGCATAATTTCTTGGTATGCTTCAACGACTTTATTGCGGACTTGTGAAGTTAGCTGCAAGCTCAGATGCGCTTTCTCTGAGGCGATCAGCACTTGTGATACATCAACCTCACCCATTAAGTATTTGTCATTCATTTTATGTACATTTTGTTCTTGTGCACTAACACTCTCAATCGCATTCTGCAAAAACTGACCGAATGATTGTGTCATCTCTGCCGGAGTAGCTTGCTGAACGGGCTTTGTTTCAATTGCTTTAGTCGCAATCTGACCGAGCGACATCGGTTGTATCATTAAAATCCCCCCTTATCCTCGATTATTTACCGATTTCCAAAGCTTTGACAAACATTGATTTTGAAGCGTTAATTGCAGTTACATTCGCTTCATAAGATCGAGTTGCCGCAATCATATCTACCATTTCCTTAGCTATGTCTACATTCGGCATATGCACATATCCATTGACATCAGCATCTGAATGCGTTGGATTATAAACAAGCTTATTCGGAGTTTGGTCTTCCGTGATTCTAGTTACCTTAACTCCTTGTGCAGACTTGTTGTTTCCGAGCTGTTGTGATAAAACGCTCGAAAATGACTGCTGCATGGGTTCCATTACGACCATCTTCCGTTTGTAAGGCTGAAATTGTCCATTTACGTAGCTAGCGCGTGTAGTTTCCGCATTCGCTATGTTTGATGAAATAACATCCATCCTCAAACGTTGAGCTGATAAGGCGGAAGCGCTAATATCAAATCCTGTTGATAATTTCACCGATTAGCCTCTCCCTTCAATCCCAGTTCGCATCATTTTGACATCATGATTGATTTGCTGGATATAAAAGTTATAGCTTAATTGATTTTTGGCTAGCAACGACATTTCACGATCAATATCGACATTATTCTTGTTGTTGTTCATCGAAGTTGTCTCGTCTGTAATTACTTGCGCCATTGGTGTTGCGGATGTTCCTGCTCCAATCGGGATATGCTTTTGGTTAGTTCTTTTTCCTACAAGCTGTCCTTGCTGATTACTTCCCATCGTTTGTTCCAACAATTCCTCAAATAACACTTCAGATCGCTTAAAATGCGGCGTATCACCATTTGCCACATTGTTTGAAATGACGCGTTGCCGCATCTCGGCTGCTTGAACTGCTCTTTCCATCCTTCCAAATGCAGCGCCACCCAACAAATTCACGTAGTTTCACCACTTTCACTTAGATGATTACATTTCTAATTATTCAACAGATTTACACTCATTCCTGCTTTGTTCGACATTAAATATTAAAAAAATGAGACAGTTGTGTCGATTTATGCCGACCTAATAATAGTCGACATTTTACTAAATTATTACAATGAGAAAAAAGCCCTATCTTTAAAAAAAGATAGGGCGGAAATGGTCTGTAAGACCTATTTTTAGGATTTAACCTTTTCGAGCTCCTGCAGAAGCTGGTGATTTAAGATCCGAATGTACGTGCCTTTCATTCCCAATGATCTCGTTTCAATGACACCCGCACTCTCCAGCTTTCTCAGCGCATTTACGATTACCGAACGCGTAATTCCTACTCTATCAGCGATTTTCGACGCTACAAGCAAGCCTTCCTTACCACTCAGTTCTTCAAAAATATGCTCCACCGCTTCTAATTCACTGAAAGAAAGTGACCCTACAGCCACTGCAACGACAGCTCGGCTTCGAACCTCTTGCTCAATCTCCTCAGTTCTCTCTCGCAAAATTTCCATCCCGACAATGGTGGAACCATACTCCGCAAGAACTAGATCATCATCATCAAAGACTCCGGACAAGCGTGTAAGGACCAATGTACCTAAGCGGTCCCCGCCACCAATAATTGGTACTACAGTCATAATTTCCTGATCGCCCAATCTTGGAAACGTCTCATAAACACCTGCATCCGGCTTTACATTTGTCATTGATTCATGCATATCTAGAAAACGAGCATTTATTTCTTTTGTAAATCGCAGCTCATCTACAGAAAGCGTACGAATAAAATCATGATCATAAACATCGACAGCGGCACAACCGAGTATTTTCCCTTTGCGGCTAACGACGAATACATTAGTCTGAATGGTTGTGCATAGCACTTCAGCCATTTCTCTAAAGCTAAGCGCTTTGCCTGCGGCACGCTGCAGCAATCGATTCAACGTTCTTGTTTTTGTAAGTAAAGTCATTTTAATGCCTCCCGAAACTCATAAAACTACAGTATATATTGACTCAAATCCCGATTTTGCGCAATACTTCCCAGCTTTTCCCGGACATATTCAGGTGTAATGATCATTTTATCCAAGGAGAGCTCTGGCGCTTCAAAAGATAAGTCCTCCAGCAGCTTTTCTAAAATCGTATGAAGTCTGCGGGCACCAATATTTTCAGTATTTCGATTTACGTCTGCCGCAATCGATGCCAGCTCATGAATAGCTTCATCAGAAAATTCAATTTCAATGCCTTCTGTTTCCAGAAGCGCAGCATATTGCTTAGTGAGCGCGTTTTTCGGTTCTTTTAAAATGCTAACGAAATCTTCTAGGCTTAGGCTCGTAAGTTCTACACGAATCGGAAAACGACCTTGTAATTCCGGAATTAAATCCGAAGGTTTTGCAATGTGAAAAGCGCCTGCCGCAATAAACAAAACATAGTCCGTTTTAACCGGGCCATACTTTGTCATGACAGTCGAACCCTCCACAATTGGCAAAATGTCCCGTTGCACGCCTTCACGTGATACATCCGGTCCTGATCCGCGAGAAGGTGTGGCGATTTTATCGATCTCATCTATGAATATAATGCCGGATTGCTCCGCGCGAGTAATCGATTCTGAAATGACATCATCCATGTCTATCAGCTTATTCGCTTCCTCTTGTATCAATACTTTACGAGCTTCCTTAATCGGAAGCTTACGCTTTTTATGCTTCTTCGGCATTAGTTGGCCAAATAGCTCTTGCATATTCATACCCATACCTTCGGGTCCTTGACCTGCAAGCATATCCATCATGTTCGGTGAAGAATCCTCAACCTCAATTTCGATAATCTCATTCTCAAGCTTACCTGCAGCTAGCTGTTCCTTAATTTGTGAACGCTTCTGATACATAGAGGCATCTACCTCAGGCTCATCCTTTTCATCACTTTCTTGCTGCTGATTACCAAACAACATCTCGAAAGGATTTTTTTGAGACTTAGTCTTTACTGCAGACGGAACGAGAAGCGTCACAATCCGATCGTTAGCAAGCTTCTCGGCTTTGTCCTTGACCTTCTCCGTCTTCTCCGTCTTTACCATTCGAATCGCGGTTTCAATCAAATCCCGCACCATTGATTCTACATCACGGCCAACATAGCCCACTTCTGTAAACTTAGTAGCCTCAAGCTTGACGAATGGTGCTTTCACGAGCTTAGCAAGACGGCGCGCAATTTCCGTTTTACCAACACCGGTTGGGCCAATCATCAAAATATTTTTTGGAACAATTTCATCACGAAGCGTCTCATCAAGCAAGCTTCTCCGATAACGATTACGAAGCGCAATTGCAACCGAACGTTTCGCCGGTTTCTGACCTACAATATACTTATCGAGCTCCGCCACGATTTGACGCGGTGTCAATGCATCATTTCCCATTTTAAAATCCCCTCCGCTATTTACTCATATATATCGCTATTCAAAGCTCGGCATACTAGACAATATGTGCTGTTATCGATTTATTCGATTTCTTCAACGATAATATTATTGTTTGTGAATACACAAATTTCCGAAGCAATTTCAAGTGATGCGCGCGCCATATCTTTAGCTTCCATTTCAGGAGCATGACGCTTAAGTGCTCTGGCCGCTGACAGCGCGAAGCTGCCGCCCGAACCAATAGCTAATATTCCGTCATCAGGTTCAATAATTTCACCATTACCTGAAATAAGCAGCAAACCGCTTTTGTCCATTACAAGCATCATAGCCTCAAGCCTGCGAAGAACACGGTCCGAACGCCATTCCTTGGCGAGCTCGACCGCGGAACGCTGCAAATTACCATGATGCTCCTCAAGCTTTGCCTCAAACTTCTCAAACAATGTAATCGCGTCTGCAACTGAACCAGCAAAACCAGAAACCACTTGTCCACGATACAATCTTCTTACTTTTTTAGCTGTATGCTTCATAACCATGCTGTTTCCGAAGGTCACCTGTCCATCTCCGGCTATCGCACCCTTCCCGTTATGTCTTACAGCACAAATTGTAGTCGCGTGAAATTGCATCTCCATCACTTTGCCTCCTCTATTTTATTGGATAAATGGGGAAACTTGACCCATCGTGAGCAATAAACAGCTTTTTTATTCGAAACGAATACTTACTCTACGGACAAATGGAGCAAATGTTCCTTTTTAAATTGATCAATACTTTCCAACGCGCGATTCGCAATCGCTTCATTTTTCTCTTTCTTGCTGCGCATTCTTTTCTCTAACGGCGGGAATAATCCAAAATTAGCATTCATCGGTTGAAAATGCTTAAAGTCTGCAGTTGTTATATATTGTGCCATGCTGCCTAATGTTGTTTGTTCCGGCAATGTGAGCGGTTCGAGATCTAGAGCCAGTCTCGCAGCGTTAATACCGGCAATAAGGCCTGATGCAGCTGATTCTACATAACCCTCAACCCCAGTCATTTGACCGGCAAAGAAGAGCGTCTCGCGATTTCTCAACTGGTAGGTAGGCTTCAAAAGTGTTGGAGAGTTAATGAACGTATTGCGGTGCATTACGCCAAACCGAACGAATTCCGCATTTTCTAGCCCCGGAATTAACGAGAAAACACGTTTTTGTTCACCCCATTTGAGATGGGTCTGAAAACCAACCATATTATATAGAGTACCTGCTGCATTATCTTGACGCAATTGAATAACAGCGTGTGGCAGCTCTCCGTTATGAGGATTAATTAAACCTACAGGCTTCATAGGACCGAACAATGCAGTTTGCTTGCCTCGGCTTGCCATGACCTCAATTGGCATGCAGCCTTCGAAGTAAACCTCTTTTTCGAATTCCTTCAGCTCAGCTGTTTCAGCTGTAATGAGCACCTCATGAAAAATATCATATTCCTCTTCCGTCATAGGGCAGTTCAAATAAGCAGCTTCTCCCTTATCATAACGTGAAGCAAGATATACCTTATTCATATCGATGGAATCTTTATCTATGATAGGTGCTGCCGCATCATAGAAATAAAAATATTCTTCTCCAAGCAGCTCACGTATTTGTGAGGACAATCCCGGCGCGGTTAGAGGGCCTGTCGCAATGACAACAATGCCGTCTGACGGAATTTCTGTCACTTCCTCGTTACGCACCTCTACAAGCGGGTGCTCATGCAGTCTGCGGGTTACTTCTCCCGAAAAGCCGTCTCTGTCAACAGCAAGAGCTCCGCCAGCTGGTACAGCGTGTTGATCGGCACAGCTTAAAATAAGTGAATCTAATTGTCGCATCTCTTCTTTCAAAACACCTACAGCGTTAGCTAATCCATTTGCGCGCAAACTGTTGCTGCAAACTAGCTCCGCAAATTGATTTGTATGGTGGGCCGGCGTTTTGGTTACCGGGCGCATTTCATATAGTACGACTGGAACGCCTTGAGAAGCGATTTGCCATGCCGCCTCACTTCCTGCTAAGCCTGCTCCGATGACTGTTACTTTTTGTGGTTGTGACAAATTAGCCAATCCCTTCGATAATGTTATGTTATTATTCTACCCAAACCCTACATAGGGCTTCTACCTAGACCTTCAAAGGCTTCTACCCAAACCTTCAAAGGCTTCTACCTAGACCTTCAAAGGCTTCTACCTGGACCTTCAAAGGCTTCTACCCCAACCTTCAAAGGCTTTTCGAACCCACCCAAACCCTCCCTTCCAAGGGAGGGCCCCGAGGGTTGCACCCTCTGGACACCTGCAATTGGACTAACGATCGAGTTATAGAGTTCGCTGTGAGTTACCTTTTGTATTGGATCGCTATCGTCCCTGCGGGACACGCTTTATTTTGGTGTGATTTACTTTATTTAGTTCGTACTAACTTACTTTCGAGTGTACTAGCTTTAATTTGGTGTGACCTACATTATTTAGTTCGTACTAACTTACTTTCGAGTGTACTAACTTTAATTTGGTGTGTTCTAACTTTCATTAGCTCATTCTGCATTTAACAACTGATCAGTACAAAGTAAGTCCATTCCATATAGCGGATTAGCGGCTTCTTCATCCTTTTAGTGGATAAGCACCAAGCACGATCTATTGGGAAAACTTCATTAGTTTCACATATTGAAATTAAATGGGTGATGTGAGGTCTGAGATATGAATTAGTGTTATTGAATGAACTTAATCACTAGGTTGGCCAGAGGATAGCACCATTTCGACAGATTAGCTTTATATTCTGAAACTAATATGTCACTATTCCCATTCTTCGTCCCATTAGTTTCACATTCTGAACTAATTTAATTTACAACCACAATCCGACTGCTGAAAAAATATCTTTTTCGAGACTGACATAGATACCCTGTATGGATCTCAATTGATCAATCACCATACAATCACCATTCGTGCCATCCGACCAAATGTTAATATCCCAATTAGTTTGAATGTTCAGTCCATTTGATACTTAAACCCTCCCTTGTTCGGGAGGGTGACTATGAGCTTGTTTGGAAATCATCTTGATTAGATGATTTCACAGGCTCGTATAACAACGGTGTCCTCCCTAGTCAGGGAGGACGGTGTGTTGCAGTTGAAGTTGTCTAGCTTTATTTTAGATTAGTGATGTTCAGCAGAAGTGATTATCCGTTCTCAAACTCTGGATCTTCATCCTCTGTAACTTCTATAGAGTAATCACAAGCCGTACAATTGAGCTTGGCTCCGCTGCGGTTACGCTTCTCAACAAGCATCGCGTTGCAAACTGGACAAGGCTTTCCTGTCGGTTTGTCCCATGAGACATAATCGCAGCCTGGATATTGATCGCAACCATAGAATACACGTCCTTTTTTGCTGCGACGCTCAATGATTTTTCCTTCCGCGCATTTAGGGCATGTAACACCGATATCCTTCACAATTGGTTTCGTGTTGCGGCATTCCGGAAACCCAGAGCATGCCAGAAATTTACCGAACCTGCCCATTTTGTAGACCAAATGATTTCCGCATTTCTCACAGATCTCATCGGATACTTCGTCTTTAATTTCAATTTCCTTCATTTCTTCTTCGGCAACTTCCAACCGCTTCTCAAATGTTTCGTAAAAATTCGCAAGCACCTTTACCCAATCTTCAGTGCCTTCCTCTACATGGTCGAGATTTCCTTCCATGTTGGCGGTAAACTCAGCATCCAAAATTTCAGGAAAAAACTCTTCCATAAGCTGAATAACAAGGTCACCCAGTTCTGTAGGAATGAATTTCTTCTCTTCCATAGCTATATATCCGCGTTTCTGTATGGTCTCTAGAGTTGGAGCATACGTACTTGGACGTCCTATACCCAGCTCTTCTAGTGTCTTCACCAGTCTAGCTTCCGTAAACCGCGGTGGCGGCTGCGTAAAGTGCTGCTTAGGATCAACCGATTCAGATGTAATAACATCTCCTGCAGCCAATGGCGGCAAAAACTTATGCTCTTCTACAGTTCCGTCATCATTACCCTCTACATACACCTTCATGAACCCGGCAAACTTCACTTTTGACCCTACTGCTCTAAATATAGTATCTCCTGCCTGCATATCTACCGTCATCGTATCAAGGACGGCTGACTGCATTTGGCTCGAAATGAATCTCTCCCAAATGAGCTTATACAAACGCAATTGATCTCGACTAGCAAACGGCTTCATCGATTCTGGATCACGCAAAATGGAAGTTGGACGAATCGCTTCATGCGCGTCCTGTGCATGACTATTTTTCTTCGAGTATACTCGCGGCTGTTCAGGCACAAAAGCTGCGCCGTACTTTTCCGCAATGTATTCCCTTGCTTCATCCTGAGCAATAGGTGATATACGAGTTGAATCAGTTCTCATATATGTAATTAAGCCGACAGTACCTTCTTTGCCAAGCTCAATGCCCTCATAGAGCTGCTGAGCGACTGACATCGTTTTGGATGCTCGAAAGCCAAGCTTCCTCGCTGCTTCCTGCTGCAAAGAACTCGTGATAAACGGCGGAGAAGGGTTCCGTAAACGCTCTTTCTCTCTTACATCGGACACTGTGAATTGATTGCCCTTCATAGCGCTTAGAACATCCTGTACATCCGCTTCCTTGCCTAACTCACGTTTCTCCCCGTTGACTGAATAATACTTCGCATCGAACGGAATGCCTGTGTGGCTAAGCTTCGCCGTAATTGACCAATATTCTTCAGGTTCAAATGCGTCAATTTCGTTTTCTCTATCAATGATAAGCTTTACAGCTACAGATTGCACACGGCCAGCAGATAAGCCCTTTTTCACTTTTTTCCAAAGCAATGGACTTATTTTGTATCCGACTAAGCGATCCAATATGCGCCTTGCTTGCTGTGCATTGACTAAATCCATATTGATTTTGCGCGGTGTTTTAAATGCATCCTTTACCGCTTGCTTCGTTATTTCATTAAAAACAACCCGACATGATTCTGTTTCATTCAGCTCCAAATAGTGGGCTAAATGCCAAGCAATTGCTTCTCCTTCGCGATCCGGATCGGCTGCTAGATAAACATGTTTCACTTTTTTGCTTGCATCCTTCAATTCCTTCAGAATGCTGCCTTTACCGCGAATCGTTATATATTTTGGATTGAAATCCTTATCAACTTCGACGCCGATCTGGCTTTTGGGCAAATCGCGAATATGTCCCATTGATGCTTTAACGATATATTTGCTTCCTAAATATTTTCCAATCGTTTTAGCTTTGGCGGGTGATTCCACGATTACTAATGAATCTGCCATGCGAGGCGCCTCCTCTCTTTACTGCAGGTTACAATGCGATGTATATGGACCCGGGCTGCAGTTCAATTTTCCGTTTTATACATAAATTTAGCAGAAGTGCGTTCAATTGTCCAAACGGAATAGCTGACAGCTCGTGCAATTCATTTATAGAAAGCGGTTGATCCTGTAAAAAAGCAATTAATTTAAGCTCATCAAGTGTCAGTTGTGTAGATGAGTTGCTGTTCGATGCGTCCAGCGCTTCCTCCCTACGTCTATGAACGGCAATTGCTGCAGGCAACCATTCTAGCTCAACAATAATATCCTTAACACCGCTGATCAGCTTCGCTTCACCGCGTTTAATCAGCTCGTTCGGGCCCTCACTCTTCGGAGAAGAGATCGGTCCGGGAATGGCGAATATTTCACGCGACATATCGGAGGCATGCTTCGCTGTTATGAGCGATCCACTGCGAATAGCTCCCTCAACGACAACCGTACCAACGGATAATGCCGCAATTATTCGGTTGCGCTGTGGGAATTGACCTGGGTGCAGAGGCGTACCGATTGGAGTCTCTGAAACAAGCAAGCCATGCTCAGCTATTTTGCGGAATAGCGATTCATTCTCCGGTGGATAGCATTTATCAATTGGTGTTGGAAGCACAGCTATCGTGCCCCCCGCTCCATTTAATGAAGCTTCATGCGCTTTGCTGTCCACTCCACGTGCCAATCCGCTTACAACCGTTAAACCAGCTGCGGACAACTCCTCAGCTAATGCAGCGGCGCAATGCCTGCCATACGCTGTTGGCACTCGTGTTCCAACAACGGCAATAGCTGGGCGCTGGAGAAGCTCTATCCTTCCCCGTGCATATAACACCCACGGAGGCTGAGCGATCTCCCGTAATATAGGAGGGTAGCTCGCATCAAACGGCGTAAGCGCTACAGCGCCCGCGTCAGCGACTGCAGGAGAAGGATCTTCCGTCAGTATCCATGGACAACGCTCGTAGCGCTGAGCTGCTGCGAGAGCCTGATTACGCTTTAAGCCAATCCCTAGTAAATCTTCTATACCCCATGATTGTTTATTCCAAAATTGATGCTGTACAGCTTTCTGAATCGCGTGCCAGCCTATCCCTGGAATTTCATGAAAAGCAATGACCATTTTCCGGCGAACGTCTTTATTATTGTGCATATTATCCAACCCCTTCTTCGATAGGGCTGGCTTGCATTCTTATCTATTGTGCGTTACACAGCACTAGATTGCAAGTCAACCGATAAAATAATGGCATACAAGCGTAAATGGCAGCTCCGACCTCTTCGGCAAAAGCAATCTTTTTGAGGAGATATATAAGCACATTTACAAGTGATCACTTGTAAATGTGCTTATATATTAATAAAAAAAAGCAACCCTCCAACTCCCGATATCGGGTCGTTGAAAGGTTGCTTACCTTTAGAGATCTATATATTATTTTTTATGCGTAATACATTTTTCTAGCAAGCCTTGCTCTTCCAATACGCTCACAAGCGTCGAGCCCATTTCGGAAGGCGTAGGTGCTACTTTAATGCCGCATGCTTCTAGGGTAGCGATTTTCTCAGCTGCTGTACCTTTACCGCCAGAAATGATCGCGCCAGCATGTCCCATCCGTTTGCCCGGAGGCGCTGTAGCGCCGCCGATAAATCCAACAACCGGCTTCTTCATGTTCGCTTTGATCCACTCTGCAGCTTCTTCCTCAGCTGTTCCACCGATTTCACCAATCATGATGACCGCATAGGTATCCGGATCTTCATTGAATAGGTTCAAAATGTCGATGAACTCAGAACCTTTAACAGGGTCGCCGCCAATACCTACAGCAGACGATTGTCCAATTCCGCGAGTTGTCAACTGATGTACCGCTTCATACGTCAAAGTTCCCGAGCGAGAAATAACGCCTACATGGCCTTTTGTATGAATGTAACCAGGCATAATTCCGATTTTGCACTCTTCTGGTGTAATAACGCCCGGGCAGTTAGGTCCGATAAGAACGGTTTTGCTGCCGTCCATATAACGTTTTACTTTAACCATGTCAAGTACAGGAATGCCTTCTGTAATACAAATAACGAGATCAAGCTCAGCGTCAACAGCTTCCATGATCGCATCCGCAGCAAAAGCTGGCGGTACATAGATAACCGATGCATTAGCACCAGTAGCAGCTACAGCTTGAGCAACAGTATTAAATACAGGAAGAGAAACGAGAGTTCCGTTGTCTAGCGTAATGTCAACGTTCGTTCCACCTTTACCAGGTGTTACACCGCCTACCATTTGCGTACCGTATTCCAATCCGCCTTTGGTATGGAATAAGCCAGTAGCGCCGGTAATGCCCTGTGTAATTACTTTTGTATCTTTATTGACCAAAATACTCACTCTTAACTCACATCCCCTGAATGAATTCGTATGCGGCCTTTGCCACACAGCAAGTTATCTTATTTCACGAGAGCGACAATCTTCTGAGCGCCGTCCGCCATGGAATCCGCAGCCACGATGTTCAATCCCGATTCTTTCAAAATGTTTTTACCAAGCTCGACGTTTGTACCTTCTAGACGCACAACTAGCGGACGATCAAGACCGACTTGCTTCGCTGCTTCAACAACACCGTTAGCAATAACGTCGCAACGCATAATACCGCCGAAAATGTTAACGAAAATTCCTTTAACCTTCTCATCGGACAAAATGATTTTGAACGCTTCAGTAACCTTCTCTGCTGTTGCACCGCCCCCTACATCTAGGAAGTTAGCAGGGTCTCCGCCGTAGTACTTGATAATATCCATAGTCGCCATAGCTAGGCCAGCGCCGTTTACCAAGCAACCGATGTTGCCGTCAAGAGCGATGTAGCTTAGATCGTATTTTGATGCTTCAATTTCCTTAGCATCTTCCTCTTCCAGATCACGAAGCTCTACGATATCTTTGTGACGGTAAAGCGCATTGGAATCGAAGTTAAGTTTCGCATCAAGCGCAATAACTTGTCCATCGCCAGTAACAACCAATGGATTGATTTCTGCAATCGAAGCATCCTTCTCTACAAATGCTGTGTAGAGGGAGATCATAAACTTAACTGTTTTGTTCACAAGCTCATTCGGAATGTTAATCGCATAAGCCAATTTACGAGCTTGGAAAGCTTGCAAGCCTACTGCTGGATCAACAATCTCTTTGAAAATTTTCTCCGGGGAATGTTCAGCAACTTCTTCAATCTCAGTGCCGCCCTCTTCCGAAGCCATCATAACAACGCGACCCGTACCGCGGTCTAACACAACGCCGATATAATATTCTTTCTTAATATCGCAGCCTTGTTCAATAAGAAGACGTTTAACTTCTTTGCCTTCTGGACCTGTTTGGTGTGTTACGAGCACTTTGCCAAGAATTTCACTAGCGTATGCACGCACCTCATCGATACTTTTCGCTACTTTAACTCCGCCCGCTTTACCCCGGCCGCCTGCGTGAATTTGTGCTTTCACGACAACGACTGGTGTTCCGAGCGCTTTAGCCGCTTCAACAGCTTCGTCGACTGTGAAGGCTACTTTACCTTCAGGTACGACTACACCATACTGTTTAAGGACCGCTTTCCCTTGATACTCATGGATATTCATTGTTGAAATCCTCCATTTCACAGACTGAAATCAGTCATATGTACACAAACCTCTATTATCATAGCATCTTTCCCCAATGGTTACCTCATTTTCACCAATAAAGAATTCGTCCTTTTTGATATGGATTTCATCTCAATTTGAGATCAAACCTTTTTAATCAATCGAAAATAGACAAACCTCGCCATTTAGTATGACCTAATATGTGCAGCCATACGCTTATTTTTTTAATTTTTTTTATAGATTGACAATTTTATAAGAAGTACACTATGATATTTTCAAATTCATAAAAAATGGAACGGAATGGTAAGGAAGCACCTTCATTCGAAAGATGGGGGTGCTTTTTTTGTTATGTTCAATTTAATTCAAAGCGCGAGTGTATACGGAGTCGATGGTAAAAGCATATGTGTAGAAGTTGATATAACTAGCGGATTACCTCAGGTTAATATCGTCGGCCTCCCGGATCCTGCAGTACGTGAATCCGTGGAACGCGTTAGAGCGGCGCTTAAAAATAGCGGCTTTACTTTCCCCATGGATCGTATAACGGTAAATCTGGCACCTGCTGACCTGCGCAAAGAGGGGACCGCCTTTGATTTAGCGATTGCCGCTGGTATTCTAACTGCCAGCGGGCAAATTAGCGCTGCATCCTTTGATCGAACGCTGCTTATCGGCGAGCTTTCCCTTAACGGCAGCATACGGCCTGTAGCCGGAGTATTAGCTATGATCGAACAAGCAAAGCATTCTGGTATAAGTCGCGTACTTCTGCCAATAGAAAACGTTGCAGAGGCTGCCTGGATATCCGATATGGAACTTTTTGCATTAACACACTTGAAGGACCTTGATCTACATAAAAATAATCAAATCGGCTGGGATCATATTCGACATGATCGTATGAACAGTGTTCGGTCTAATACGATTGAAAATAAAAACTCAACACACGAACTCCATACAGAGCATGGTGATTACGGTGATGTCGTTGGCCAGCATCAAGCAAAACGCGCAATGCTAATTGCTGCAGCTGGGAAACATAATATTTTGCTTAGTGGACCACCAGGCACAGGAAAGACGATGATGATACGTCGCTTGCCAGGTATCCTTCCGTTATTGAACGAGCAGGAAGCATTAGAGGTAACAAAGATTTATAGTGTAGCAGGCAAGCTTTCGGAAGACAGCCAAGGCCTAATCACTCATCCGCCATTTCGCGCACCTCACCACACAATCTCAACCGGCGGGTTGATTGGAGGAGGCTCCATTCCAAAGCCAGGGGAAGTTACACTTGCACATAGGGGCGTCCTATTTCTTGATGAACTGCCGGAATTCCCAAGACATGTGTTAGAGGTATTAAGACAACCGCTCGAGGACCGGATCGTTACGATCTCAAGGTCCAAAGCTGTTTTTCAGTTTCCCGCCAACCTAATGCTGGCCGCTTCATTCAATCCATGCCCCTGCGGCTATTATGGACATGAGTATGGAGAGAAAAGGTGTATCTGCAGCGTTTCGAACATTAGCAGATACCGATCCAAAATATCGGGTCCGTTGTTAGACCGCATCGACCTCCAGCTTGAGGTGCCGCGTCCGATTTCCTTTGACAATGTCAAAGCTGGTCCTTCTCTTACATCGGCTCAAATGCGACAAATGGTTCTCGCCGCGAGAAAATTTCAACAGGAGCGAGTCGCTCAGCACGGGATATTAAACTGTGGGGATTTAACGGGTGCGGCTCTACGTAAAACGGTTAATCTTAAGCGTGACGCGGTCAACTTGCTAGAAAATGCGTTTGATGCGCTAGGAATAAGCATGAGAGCCTATGATCGTATTCTCAAGCTGGCTCGAACCATTGCCGATGTAGAAGCAAGCGAAGCTGTAGAAGCTCAGCATATCGCGGAGGCTATACAATATCGAAGATTAGACAATCAATTGCCTAACTGACGAACAAGCCAGATATCACTTTCTGTGTACGAAAAGAAGAGCCGCTTGGCGAATTCATGATTCAACAAGTGGCTCTTAAGAGTTAAAGTCTCACGTCCCAAACCTTTTTTAAGTAATATCTAAATGTTTCATCTAGTGCTGTTGTAGGATCTTCTAATTCGCGGACATAAGAGCTCGCATACTCAGTTAGACGCAATATTTCGCTATCGATAAATTCATTAATAACATCAACACGCTTCTCCAGATTCAATTCCACACCATCCATCTTTCTTCTTAACAATTCATCAATTTCTAATTTCAAATGAGGATCATCTACTCCATCAGATACTAATTCATGAAACGAAATAGGTGGATTTGTATCGTATTTTTCAATCCATTTACATGCTAATATGGGTCGGAGAACGTAGAAGTATTTTTTAATTTTAACTAGATCAGCTTGCAGGTATTCTCTAAAATTTCCCTTAGCCATACTAAGATAGTGGTGCAGTGAAGCTTTAGGAGAGAACACTTTTTGTCTGATTTCCAACATCTCGTCTTTGAAGCCGTATGCCTCATAATAAATAATTTCCGAAACCAACCATTCGAGCAGCGGCGGGTTAGATTTTCTAAACAATTTCAAAGCCTTTCTAATATCCCACCCGTTTATATCCAACCTGTCATCAATGGGAACTTCTATAACATCTCTTCCCTCATCAATAGATAAGTACCAATTTGGTTGATTAATATATACGAAACGCACATCATAATCACTATCTTGAGAAGGAAAACCCCAGGCGCGGCTGCCTGACTCAACGGCAAAAAGTATTTTAACATGATGTACGTATTCGATCTCCTTAAGCTTATCTAAAATAATATCCTTCATATTTCCCCCTCGTTTCATGTTGGATCTATTTGGGCTTCAAAAAATTCCATTTTAAACGTCTCCCTATAGAATTGACGCTTTTGAATAGGAGTAAGTTGTGCTTGAATAAAAAAGCATACCTTTTGCGGTACGCTTATTTTTAAGCCTATTAATATATGCACTGTTTAAGCTTTATGAATTGCTGAAATTCATCAAAATGCACCCTCGTAATGTTTGCATGCAATCACTGAGCCGCTTTGCTCCATTATTACAGCAACTACATCAAACCGTATCGGACGATCTAAAAGCTTCATGGTTTTCAAATATACTTGCGAGGTTTCTCTTACCTGCTGCTGCTTTCGCCGATCGACGGATTCTGCTGCAGTTCCAAACCTGCTACTGTGCTTTCGAGTTCGTACCTCTACAAAAATAAGTCTGCCCGCATGCTCCGCTACTATGTCTAACTCACCACTGCGGCATCTCCAGTTGCGTGTCAGAATGGCGTAACCGGCCTCAAGCAAAAAACGGCTCGCTTCATCTTCCCCTAGCTTGCCTGTCTCCTGCCTTGAATTTCGCTTTGATGGAGAGTTTTGATTTTTTATTTCATCGTTATCAGACCGCTCATCATTGATCAATATTTAAATCCCTCGCTTTTCGATCAGAACGATATACGAAGCTTAAAATTTCGGCAACTAATGTATACAGTTCAGCAGGTATTTCCTGATCAATATCCAATTTTGAAAGCACCTCAACAAGCGATGAATCTTCCTGTACAGGTATTCCACTTTCTATTGCTTTCTCAAGTATTAAATCTGCGGTATGTCCTTTGCCTTTTGCGATTAAGACAGGAGCGGTCCGATCACCAGGCTCGTATTTTAATGCTACCGCTTTTTTCATACGGCTTGGCTGAGGTTTATTATAAGGTTCGCTGCTCATATTCGGAAATCGACTCCTTTGTAGCGCGTAGATGAAAACTGAGACAAATCAGGCGGATGCGGTATCTTCGCTGCGCTCACAGCCTCCGCAGTCTGCTCATTCGCTTTCGGTAATGGCGTCGTCCGTAATGAAGACAGCTGATAACCTGCTTGAGATAAGCTTTCTGTTATTTCTAATCGGGAGGATTCCGCAAGCGCAGAAATGGCGGGATGGTCATTCCATAAATTCAAGCTTACAATTTTGTCCATCACATGAACATCTACCATCGTATCACCGAGCGTATTCATCGACAGATTAAACAATAAGCGGCAATTCGACGCGTCTAACTCCCCCTTACGTCCCCGTCGCGTTTGAATATGTACCGAAGCTGTTTGATTGCCATCCTCATTATGCAATGGAATAAACATCGTCACATGTGTAAGCACTGAGCTGTTTCTCTCAGGTGTGAGCAACAGCTGCTGACCTGTTATTTGTTGAACAAGCTGCTGGGCTGTATCCTTCATAGCTGGCGGAATATCATCTGATGACACTAAGGATAATAAAGCGCTTTTTAGCGATTCATGCTGCTGCAGCTGCTTGGATGCATCTAGTGTTGCGTTGCTATCCGCCAACGCTGCTGGAGTCAATGCCATGAAAAGTACACGCTCAGCCATTTGGCGAGAATCCGTCACGCGGCCTGCTTGCTGATTATCTGCTTGAGCTGTCTCAGCTTTTCCAACTGCCGCTCCTTGACCCTCTGCCAAATCAGCTGCAGGCGAGGCAATATTAACTGGCGGCACTGTTGCGCCAGTATTAGTTCGAGCCCCCACAGCTGGATCTGCTTTGGCAGCTTGCGCCGATTGAGTGCTTGCTTCCTGCAGCGGCTGTGAGTCCGCTTGGAATGCTTTTGAGAGCTGCAGCTCATAGTCCACGCCAAGCCACTTCATCATTTGACCTATCCAGTTAGGCGAGTTTCCTGCAGTCCTCGCTGTTTGAGTTGAAGCCGCATCGGCTGCCTCGGTTGCCGTTCCCTGTGCTTGAACAGTTGCTGATGCTGATGATGCTCCAGCTGCAGCTGACAGAGCAGCCCGTGCGGCTTGCGCTGATCCCGCAGTGCCTTCTGGCAGCGCCGTCTGCACCGCTTGCCCAGCCGCTAAACCACCAAGCGGCGCTGGCATTGCCCCAGCGCCTGCTCCCGCGACACCCGCCGCCGCTCCGCTCATTGGCGACGGAGCACCCGCCGCTGCTGCTGCGCCGCGCAGCAAAGCCGCACCCTCCGCTAGCAGCGCTTGTACACGCGCTGCCGCAAGCGGCAACGGCTTCGCCTCGCCGCCGCCCTCTGACGCCGTAGAAACGCCGTCAGAGGCGCCTGCAGTTGCCGCAAGCTGACGCTGCAGCGTATCAAGCAGTTCGTGCGCGCTTCGCCCGAACATGACTTGCTGCAGTGCACCTACAATCGCGCCCGTCAGCGGTAATCCTCGCTTAAACGCCGCCGCTGACGCCTGCATCCATTGCTCGGTATCCGCGCCGGCAGGCATCGCAGCTGCTGCTTGCTGAAACTGCTGAGCAATATCACGGTTAAGGATCACACCTTCTTTACGCAAATCCTTTACAATCTCAACCGCCCATTTCTGATCGGGCAAAACCAGCTGCTTCGCCCATTCCTTAAAGGTGTCCTCCGGCAACCCCGCAGCTCCCGGCTCGATTGCCTTCAGCATAACAATTGCACCGTTTGAATCCGGCTGCACTTGCAGAATAGCTGACTGACCCGCTTGAAGTGGCACCTCTAGCTTAGCCCGTACCTGTACACCATTAATTTGGACGATGGCCTCATTATTTTCCAATACCTGCATGACCACGCCGCGCACCACCTGCCCAGTCTTCAGCTCCATCGCTCGTGAATCGCTTCCAGAAGCTTCTCCTAGCAGGCTCCTCATCATTTGACTAATATTCATCTATGTCTTCGCCTCCGTCGCCTCAGCGCCCGTATACCATGTCTCAACATGCAAGCTTATTTATCCATAATCCGAATCCGCACTGGAATCATTCAAAGCTATAAAGCTTATATCGGCTGAACAGAGTCTCCCCTTAAGCTTCATTCCTAATTAATCTTACATCCACAAAAAAACGCTCCTTTAATGCGCAAGGCAATTCAATGCCATGCACATTCAAAAGAGCGTCAAAAGCCTTCCAAAAGAAGGATAAGTTAGACTTTTAGATAAATCAAACGAATTGCAGCTGCTCAGCCGTAAACAAGTTACCCAAAAATGATTTTCGGTGCATCGGGCTTGGCCCATTTTCCAACAACCGCTCTCGGTGCAGCTTAGTAGCGTAACCTTTGTGAATAGCGATGCCGTAGTCCGGATACAGCTGCTCCCACTCATTAGCGCAAAGACGATCACGAGTCACCTTGGCCACAATCGATGCAGCCGCAATGGATTGGCTCGTTGCATCCCCTTTTATAATCGAGAGCTGAGGCTGCGACACATCTACCTTTTCCGCATCAACCAGCAAATAATCGGCTTTAACTTGCAAATCTTCAACCGCAAGCTTCATTGCTAATCTAGCTGCTTGCTTGATATTTATGCGATCGACCGTCGCAGCGTCAACACGAGCAACCGACCAAGCCAAGCATTGCTCCAAAATAATGTCATACAGCTGATCTCGCTTTTTCTCGGACAGCTTTTTCGAATCATTCACACCTTCGATGACAACATGCGGAGGCATAATGACGGCGCCAGCCACGACATCCCCGAACAAGCACCCGCGCCCAACCTCATCAACACCTGCAATCGCCGTAAAACCATCTGTCCATAACGACTGTTCATATTGCAGCACGTTACGTTCCCCCGATCTTAAATCCATTCCTGTCCCCTTATTTGACTATATAAGGCGGTGCTTCCAACGTGATGCGTCCAAGCTTGCCTGAACGTAGATCACGTAAAATAATACCTGACGTTTTCTCCAAATCGACTCTTCCACCGCTGATCAAGCAGCCTCTGCGACGGCCGATTTCTTCCATAACACGTACGATTTCTTCATTGTCATCCAAAGACTTTGGCGGGCTATCCAGCTCGTAACGTTCTTTAATTGTCGGCCAATAGCGTTCAACCAGCTCGCGCATCGCGAAAAAAGCAATATCATCCACATTCAAAATCTGTTCTCTAATTGCTCCAGTCATAGCAAGCCGGTAACCGACAAGCGGATCTTCAAATTTTGGCCACAAAATACCAGGTGTATCAAGCAGCTCCATTTCACCGCCTATTTTAATCCATTGCTGTCCCTTCGTTACACCAGGCCGATCCCCGGTTAAAGCAATGTTACGTCCTGCGAGCCTGTTAATGAGCGTGGATTTCCCAACGTTCGGAATGCCGACAATAATACCACGCATTGCGCGCGGATTGATGCCTCTAGAAATTTGACGAGATATTTTCTCATGCAAAATTTCTTTCGACTTTACTGTAATGTCACCAACTCTAGTTCCTGTATTTGAATCAAGCGCTATACATTCATGACCTTCATTTCGGAAATAAGCGATCCATTGCTCCGTTGTTAGTGAGTCTGCCAAATCGGATTTATTCAATACAATTAGGCGCGGCTTGCCCCCTAAAATTTCCTCGATCATTGGATTGCGGCTCGAAAGCGGAACACGCGCATCTAGCAGCTCGATGGCTATGTCGATCAGCTTCAATTTATCTTGTATTTCTCGTCTTGCCCTGGTCATATGACCTGGGAACCATTGAATGGTCATTACTTCACCTCATTTACTTCCAATGCTTAATAAACTCTAGTTTGTTCAATGGCCAAAAAATAATGTCAGCTCGTCCAACTAATTCTTCATCCTTAACAAAACCAATATAACGGCTGTCAGAGCTGTCTCCACGATTATCCCCAAGCGCGAAAATCGTGTCCTCTGGCACTACCATTTCACTAACCGCTTCATTAGGGAAGTTGTATTGAGAGCCCACTCCATTGTAAAGCTCACCTTTGGCATGAGCCTCTTCGATAGCTTCCTTTATATAAGGCTCCTCGATTTTCTGATCGTTGATAAACAGATCATCACCTTCGACTCTGATCTTATCACCCGGCAAGCCAATAACCCGCTTAATAAACTTTCTGCCTTGCTCCGGCACGTCAAACACGACAACCTCGCCAAACTTCGGCTCACGGATATTATATATAATTTTGTTAACAATGAGTCTTTCGCCATTTTCAAAATTCGGCTGCATCGATCTTCCGTCCACAATAAACGGGGAAAATAAAAACGTGCGAATGAGAAAGACGAGCGCAACCGCAATAACTAAAGCCTTAACCCATTCTACGGTTTCTTTATAGGCTCCGCCTTGCTTTCGAGAACCAGATGAACGGGATAAGGTTCCCTCCGAAATGGGTTGCTGGTTGTCCACATTCGTTTGTGTATGCTTCGATTCATTGCCATTCTCAGTGGTTGGTTCGTTATTCCGCTGTTGTGAATCCACTCTGTTCGCCTCTTCCCAATTGCTGTAATATGTACAGTTATATAAGCAAGTTCATAAGTGAAAACTTATAATCACTTATATATTCAGAAATACGAAAAGGAGCTTGTTTGCGCAAGCCCCTCTTGTCGTTTGATCTTAACGAATTTCTTTAATTCTTGCTGCTTTACCGCGAAGTTCGCGAAGGTAGTACAATTTCGCACGACGAACTTTACCACGACGAGCAACTTCTAGTTTCTCGATCTTAGGCGAGTTAAGAGGATAAGTTCTTTCCACTCCAACACCATAAGAAATTTTACGTACTGTAAATGTTTCGCTGATTCCGCCGCCGTGACGTTTAATAACAACGCCTTCGAACAATTGGATCCGCTCACGAGTTCCCTCGATAACTTTTACGTGAACTTTAAGCGTGTCACCAGGACGAAAGTTCGGTAGATCTGTGCGCAGGTTTTCTTGCGCGATTGTTTGCAAAAGATTCATTGGATTCACTCCTTCCACCATAGACGTTCTTATAGCTCACCGAATTCCAGTGAATTGGTTCATCACTAATAGCGGACCGCCCGATTAATACGAACAACATTAGAAATTTTACCACAATAGGCGCTACAATACAATACGTTTGTTAAATAGTCTTTTCCTGTATACTTAAAAAGCCATACGTTGACAAGAAAGGTTGTGAATCTTTGTGTAATTTAAAACAAATCGTACCCTTTGCCCAATTGGTTAAAAAACGCTATTTTTCTATGATAGCACTGTTCCTGTCCACATTTATTTTTACGATTGCTGACCCCATCCATGCGGTTGCTCAGCCATTAGCCTTTCGCGACACATCAGGACATTGGGCGCAATCATACATATCATGGGCCGTTGAAGAACATCTAGCGCAGGGCTATAGCGATGGAACATTCCAACCAAATCGACTTATTAATGAAGCAGAGTTTTTAGCGATGCTACTTCGAGCATATAGCTTAGAGCCTTCTTCCACTTCAAAAGCAGAGGCATGGTACGCGATATATTACGATTTTGCAAATAAGCTGAACTGGCCACTGACTTACGTTAATGATACAAAATCGTTTCGACGTGGACAAGCAGCCTTGCTTATGGCTTCCGCAGCAAACGGACGTTCATACACAGAAAAAGGCGCCATCCAATGGCTGCTTGAAGAGCATATTTCCAATGGACGTACCTCAGCTACTGTAATTGGATTTGAACCCGACGGTAAGCTCACGCGCGCCGAAGCACTAACTTTTTTTTATAATCTAAAGCTTCATTCACAATCACTGTCCTCAACAAAGCTGCCGCAAAATAACACTGTATTAGCTCATATCACTATAAATGATTCCGTACAAAAGGTAGAGCTGCTGCTTGGCAAGCCTTCGCGTATCGATCCCAGCGAACAAGCATTCTTATGGTATGTATATAAGAAGGACTATGGTGAATTCATGATGTTTGGCATTTTGAACGACCGCGTGACAGCTCTCTTCTCCAATGACGATGTCAATTGGGAAATGATTAACGGCGTCAAAATCGGTCAAACGCTTTCTAATGCCAAAAAGATGATAGACCCGCTTAGCAAACCGAAGCAACAAGACGATTATTATACCTATACGGACGATAATGCGAATACCACATTATTTCTTGACAATCATGACAGCAACAAAATAATCGGAATTCTCCAAATGAATCATACTGCTCTCAAAGATAAGCCAATAACGTATTCTGCCAAGCAACAATCTCCTTTTGAACAGCAATTATTCGATTTAACGAACGCCGAGCGTGCACAACGTAAGATCCCTTTGCTAAAATGGGACAAGCTCGCTGCTGCATCTGCCCGTGCTCACAGCTCAAACATGCAGTCTCATAACTTCTTTAGCCACCTCAATCCCGATGGCTTGTCGCCTTTCGACCGAATGAAGGCTGAAGGAATCAAATACAAAGCAGCCGCTGAAAACATCGCAGCTGGTTATGTAAACAGCATCTACGCTCACTACGGCTGGATGAATTCCTTTGACGGACATCGAGAAGCTTTGCTCAATAGCAAGCTAGAAAAAATCGGAACCGGAGTAGCTTTTGGCGGTGACTATAAGATTTATTATACCCAAAACTTCTATACGTCATAATTATAATGGATGTTGTAATAAAGTTTTCTCAATGTTTACATTATTGCGGGACAGCTAGGACAACAAGATCAGTCAGGATAGCCAGGTCAGCCTAAGGGTAGCTTCCGAAACACTAGCCCATTTTTATCGACAAAGAGGCTAAAATCGCTGTCTGTGCGATTACAGCCTTCTTTTTTAACTAATTTCTAAACTTTATGCTTTTTACTCAGACAATCGTTTACCGCAAGACCTGTTAACAAAAAAGAAGCTGTAAGCTTCGTTTAAGCTCTTACAGCTTCTTATTCGGCTAGATACTAGTCTGTAAGCTCGATTTTCGAACTTATAGCTCGTTAATCGTTCATTTCACTTGCCTCACTACTCTGGATGCTCACTCTGCTTCCTCGCCATGCCAGCCAGCCACTTCCGTTCCTTATCGGTTAGCTCTGCATCCATAAGAAGGTCTGGACGGCGCTGCAGTGTCCGCAGCAAGGATTGCTCACGGCGCCAAACCCCGATATTAGCATGATGCCCGGAAATGAGTACGTCCGGCACTTCCCAGCCACGAAATTCCGCTGGACGCGTATAATGCGGATGCTCCAAGAGTCCGGTGCTGTAAGAATCGGTAACCGCTGATGTTTCATTACCAAGTACGCCTGGTAACAGCCTTACCACACTATCAATAACGGTCATTGCAGGAATTTCGCCGCCAGTAAGCACATAATCGCCGATCGAAAGCTCGTCCGTTACAAGGTGCTCGCGAATCCGTTCATCATAGCCTTCGTAATGTCCGCATATGAGCACGAGATGCTGCTCCTTGGCAAGCTCTTCCGCCTTCTGCTGAGTAAATGGAGCTCCCTGTGGGCACATCAGTATAACGCGAGGACGTACATCTACCTCTGACATGAGCTGATCGACTGCCGCAAATACCGGCTCCGGCTTAAGCACCATTCCCCCGCCGCCCCCATATGGGTAGTCATCAACCGTATTATGTTTGTTATTGGAATACGCGCGGAAATTGATAGCCTGCAGATCTACAATTCCTTTTTCCTTCGCTTTCCCGAGAATGCTAGCGTTAAACACACCGTCGAACATTTCTGGAAAAAGCGTCAGCACATCTATTTTCATTTGTTAGATCAACCCTTCCATCAAACGCACCGTAACTGTTTTCTCTTTAACATTAACATTGATTAAGATCTCATCAATTACGGGCAGCAGCAGCTGCTTGCCTGCGCTTTTTGGACGATCGACAACCCACACATCGTTGGCGCCGGGGCTAAGAATTTCAGATATGACCCCTAGCTCTTCGCCTTCCTCTGTCACTACACGGCAGCCAATAATTTCATGGTAATAATATTCGCCTTCATCAAGAGGAGCCATATCAGCTTCCGATACTTTAAGTACCCAGCCTTTGTATTTCTCGACCACGTTAATATCGTTGAAGCCTTCTATTTTGAGTATATATACATTTTTTTGAGCGCGAGAGCTAACAATTTTTATTTCCATAGATGTGCCATTCTCTTCATTCAACATGAGGAGCTTCTTGCCCGGTGCGAACCTTTCATCAGCGAAATCCGTTTGTGAAAGTATTTTAAGCTCTCCCCTGATACCGTGCGTATTAACAATTTTCCCGACCGTAAACCATTTTCCGTTCATTGCAACCAGCCCTTCGTATGTGTATATCCGTATTATACACGCAAAAACGGCTTCGTTCCACGTTGGAGAACGAAGCCGATTTACAAGAAAAAAGCTAGGATAAAAATATCCTAACCTTTCACTCGTTGCACGTATTACGACATAATATCGACAATAACGCGCTTTTGCGATTTAACGGAAGCAGAAGTCACGACCGTTCGCATTGCTTTCGCAATGCGTCCCTGTTTACCGATGATTTTACCGATATCCTCGGGGTGAACCGAAAGCTCGTATATCGTGCCTCGGTCATCATCCTTTACATTAATTTGCACTTGATCGGGATGATCGACCAAAGCCTTCGCTATGACAAGAATCAATTCTTTCATCTCAAGGCCCTCCGCTGTTCAACAGTTATTTCTGTTGCTTAAGCTCATGGAACTTCTTCAATACACCAGCTTTGGAAAGCAAGTCACGAACGGTATCAGAAGCTTGCGCTCCTGTTTGCAACCATTTTAACGCTTTCTCTTCGTCAATCTTAACTTGAGCCGGTTGTGCAACCGGGTTATAAGTACCGATTTCTTCGATAAAACGTCCGTCACGTGGTGAACGGGAGTCCGAAACAACTACACGGTAGAAAGGAGCTTTGTGAGCACCAATTCTTTTCAAACGAATACGTACTGCCATGAAAATTCACCTCCTTCAAAGAGTAAACAGCTGTTAAAACGGGAATTTCATATTTTTTCCGAGCAAACCTTTAAGGCCCTTCTTGCCGCCCTTCGGTCCTTTCGGCCCCATCATCGATGAGAATTGCTTCATCATCTTCTTCATATCGTCGAACTGCTTGATCAGTCTATTGACCTCAACAATCGTTGTACCGCTTCCGGCTGCAACGCGTTTGCGACGACTGTGATTAAGAAGCTCTGGCTTCTGCTTCTCAGCTTTCGTCATGGAACGAACGATCGCTTCAATACGGCCAATCTGCTTCTCATCAACCTTCATATCCTTCATGCCCTTCATCTTGTTCATTCCGGGCAGCATATCCATAATTTGATCAAGTGGACCGAGCTTTCTAACCTGCTCCATCTGGTCAAGGAAGTCATCAAATGTAAACTCTGCGGTACGCATCTTGCGTTCCATCTCGGCAGCTTTATCAGCATCAATGTTCGACTGCGCCTTCTCAATAAGTGAAAGCATGTCGCCCATCCCGAGAATCCGAGAAGCCATACGCTCAGGATGGAAAGGCTCCAAGGAGTCAATCTTCTCACCCATCGCAGCAAACTTAATGGGACAACCTGTAACTGCTTTAACCGAAAGCGCCGCGCCCCCGCGAGTATCTCCGTCGAGCTTCGTCAGCACAACTCCTGTTAACTCAAGCTGCTCATGGAAACTCTTTGCAACGTTGACCGCATCTTGTCCTGTCATAGCATCGACTACTAGCAATACCTCATCTGGGTTTGTTAGCTTATGAATTTGCTTAAGCTCTTCCATCAGCTCTTCATCGATATGCAGTCGACCTGCTGTATCGATGATGACGTAATCGTTACCGTTGTCCTTGGCATGCTGGACTCCTGCTCGCGCAATCTCAACCGGCGATGTTTTGTCTCCTAAGGAGAATACCGGTGCATTAATTTGCTCACCTAGCACTTGCAGCTGCTTGATCGCAGCAGGGCGATAAATATCACATGCGATAAGGAGCGGCTTGTGATTACCCTTCTGAAGAAGCTTAGCCAGCTTACCGGTTGTCGTAGTCTTACCTGCACCTTGCAAACCTGCCATCATTATTATGGTTGGCGGCTTGTTTGCCTTCGCCAGCTTGCTTTGTGTTCCACCCATTAGCTCGGTGAGCTCTTTGTTTACGATATCGATGACGACCATGCCAGGCGTAAAGCTCTTCGTTACTTCCAGACCGATTGCCCGTTCCTTTACTTTTGCGATAAAGTCTTTGACGACTTTAAAGTTAACGTCCGCCTCTAGAAGCGCCAGTCGAACCTCACGCATTGCTTCACTAACATCATCCTCGGACACCTTACCTTTGCCCTTCAGCTTGCTGAATACATTTTGAAGCCTAGAAGATAAGCTTTCAAATGCTGCCATGTACCGTCACCTCCATTCTAATTATTTATGTCTGCTGCTCTAAATTGTGTGATAACACTCATTAGCGCTTCCTTATCCTGCTCAGCAATAGGAAGCTCATTTACATTGTTTACGAGCTCGGCGGTTAATTGCAACAGCGACTCGTGTCTAACAAGTAAGTTAAGTTTGCTTTCATAGCCTTCAAGCACCTGTTCAGCTCGCTTTATATGCTCATATACAGCTTGTCGGCTGATAGTAAATTCCGCAGCAATCTCACCAAGTGAGAAATCATCGTGAAAATACAATTTAAGGAATGTCCGCTGCTTATCTGTTAACAACGGTTCATAAAAGTCGAACAACAAATTGATTCGGGTTGTCTTAGATAAGGCATCTGGTTCATTAACTTTCATCCCCATCGCCCCTCCTGTAAATTTCACTTTGTTATACTCACCCCGTCAAGGGATAAGCCTTTACACCTGACAACGTCTTTTATCATACAGGACAATATAGGCAGCTGTCAAGCTTTTCACCTTGTCACCCGAATCAAATGTTTGGAATCGCGTAAAAAACCTCTTCGAAGCGCTTATTAAGTGTTAGATTCCGTCTCTTCATCTTCTCGCTGAATCAATCCAGCGAATAGCGCATGTATAAATTGCTCAGAGTCGAATTGCTGCAAATCCCCCATCTTTTCCCCGAGACCAACCAGTTTAACCGGCAAGCTCAGTTCATTACGAATCGCAATGACTATACCGCCTTTTGCTGTGCCGTCCAGCTTAGTCAGCACAAGACCTGTAACGCCGCTCTTCTCTCCGAACAGCTTCGCTTGACTAAGCGCATTTTGACCCGTTGTCGCATCAAGGACAAGCAGCACTTCATGAGGGGCATCCGGCAGCTCTCTCTGAATAACGCGGAAAATTTTGTTCAGCTCTTCCATCAGATTGGATTTGTTTTGTAGCCTTCCAGCCGTATCACAAAGCAGTACATCAACACCCCGCTGCTTAGCAGCCTGCACGGCATCAAACATAACCGCTGCTGGATCCGAGCCCGACTGCTGCTTGATCACATCCACGCCTACGCGCTGGCCCCAAACCTCCAACTGCTCGATCGCACCAGCACGAAACGTATCGCCTGCCGCCATAAGTACGCTTTTACCCTCACTCTTAAACTTATGGGCAAGCTTACCGATTGTTGTTGTTTTACCTACACCGTTGACACCAACAAACAATATAACCGTTATCCCACTGGAAGCCATCCGCAGACCGGAGTGGTCATCACCCTTCATGAGCTCAATAAGCTTCTCAGATAAAACTGGCTGCAAATCGGCTGCGTCCTCGATTTTACGCTTTTTCACTTCAACACGCAGCTCATCGATTAGCTGCATGACCGTATTTACGCCAACATCCGCACCAATTAAAATTTCCTCGAGCTCTTCGTAAAATTGCTCATCGATTTTTTTGCGGCGCGTAATAAGCTCTTCTACTTTCTCGACAAACGCTGTCCGAGTCTTCGTCAAGCCCTCTTTGAAAATATTGGTCACCGCTTCTGTCTTTGTAGCGATGCTCTCCTTCAGCCTCTTAAAAAAACTCATCGTTTCAACTCCTCCATCCTCACATTAACAGCTCATTCTCTATTTAGGCGGATACTGAATCCTCTTCCTCTAATCGGACGGATACCAGCTTAGACACGCCGCCTTCCTCCATCGTAACTCCATAGAGTACGTCAGCCTCTTCCATCGTCCCTTTGCGATGTGTTACTACGATAAACTGCGTAAGCTCTGAGAATTCTCGCAAATATTGAGCAAAACGCGAGACATTAGCTTCATCGAGAGCTGCCTCTACCTCATCCAGCACACAGAACGGAACCGGCTTCACCTGCAGTATTGCAAACAGCAGCGCAATTGCCGTTAGCGCACGTTCTCCGCCTGATAACAGCTGCAGGTTTTGCAGTTTCTTGCCTGGCGGCTGAGCTAAAATATCGATACCCGTATCAAGCACCCGATCAGGCTCTACTAATATAAGGTCAGCACGACCACCACCGAAGAGCTTAGCGAATACAACAACAAAATGACCGCGAATGGCTTCGAACGTAGTTTTGAAGCGCTTCGACATTTCATCATCCATTTCACGAATAACCTGGTAAAGCGTCGTTTTGGCCTCTATGAGATCGTCCTTCTGAGTTGATAAAAATTCAAATCGTTCCTTAACTCGATCGTATTCATCGATAGCGCCTAAATTGACCTCTCCAAGAGCGGTAATCTTACGTTTCAGATCGCGAACCTCATTCTGAGTGCCAAGAACATCCTCTGGAATCGGATAATGTTCCTTCGCCAGCTCGAAGCTGAGTTCATATTCTTCACTCAGCTTGCGAAGCATATTATCGAGCTCCACATCAAACCTATTTGCAGCAATTTCGGTCTGTCGCATTTGCTCCTCAACTGATCGCAGCTCAGCTCGCTGCTCCTTCGTCTCACTTTCGCCTTGATCCAGCTCAAGAACGCGCTGTGCTCTCGCTGCACGCCTCAGGTCCGTCTGCTCCGCACACTCCTGCTTCTTCAAGCGCAGGTGGTTGAGCTGTTCAATTTGCCGAACAGTCTCTTCATTATGACGAGCCAGCTCTTCCTCCTGCTGGGCAGCCATCGAGCGAAGCCCTGAAATCTCTTGCTTTGCTCGTTGAATATCGGTACGCACACGTGCTGATTGATCTTCGAACGAAAGCTTCTCTTGATCCGTTTTCGCAGCGGCTATTTTAATATCAGTCAATTGAACCTGCAGCTCTTCCTTCGCAGATTCACTAGCTTTGCGCCGATCTTCCGCAAGTCGGATCGCTTCTTGCAGTCTTGCTTCATCCAATACAAGCTGTGCTAGCCGAAGCTCGGCTGCACTCGCTGCCGCCTGCACATCCTTTTGCTCGGTTTGATGCGTGTCCCGATCCGCTGAATACAACTGACGCTGCTCATCCAGATGCTTAGCCTCGTTGTGAAGTTGCTGCAGCTCCGCGCGAATTTGTTGCTCCTCAATCCGGCTTTGCTCGCCTTTTGATCTCAGCTCCTCGATATTATGCGTACGAATCGATTGTTCTTTACGCAAATCACTTAGCTTGTCTCGCAGCTGCTCCACCATTTTACGCGCGTCGGCAATTTCGGTATCGAGAGCGTCGATCTGGCGTTGACGTCCAAGTAAGCTTGCGCCCTTCTTCTGCAAGCTTCCTCCTGTCATCGATCCTCCTGCATTAACGACATCGCCTTCTAGTGTTACGACGCGATATCTGTATTGACACTTGGAGGCTATCCGGTTAGCTTGCTCAAGAGTTTCTGCAAGCAACACGTTTCCAAGCAGACTCTGCACTATGGCCTGATAACGCGAGTCAGAGCCTACTAAATCTGCGGCGACGCCAACAAATCCTTCAACACCTTCAGCAGTACGCTTGTCATGCTCCGGCACCTGTCTGCTCCGAATAACATCCAGCGGCAAAAAAGTAGCTCGGCCAAGCTGGCGCTGCTTCAAAAACCCGATTGCCGTTCGAGCAGACTTCTCATCTTCCATTACGATATGCTGCAATGCCCCGCCCAACGCCGTTTCAACTGCCATTTCAATACGTTCTGGAACTCGAATCAGCTCAGCAACCGCACCATGTACACCACTTATGCCGCCATTTCCACGTCTGGATGCCTTAAGCACTTCCTTAACGCCTTGCATGAAGCCATCAAGCGCATCTTGCATTTCCTTCATCGTGTCACGTCGTGAAATGTGGCTGTCGAGCTTTTGCTCCCACTTTCGTATCGCAATTGTAACTTCATCTAAGCCTTGCGTAATCTTTTTCGTTAGCTCTGACTCCGTTAAAGTGAGATTTCTAGCTTCTTCAAGTCGAGCAAGTGTTGCTTCAAGAGCTTTCGCCAGCTCGGAACGTCTATTATCTAGACGTGTCTGCTGCTCCAGCCACTTTGTTTCATCCTCGCTGATTCGTTCCATGCGACGCTGCAGCGTTTCCTGCTGCTGAGCAGCGTATCTGATCTCATTGCGATGCTGAGCCATTGAGCTAAGCACTTCAAGCAGCTCACCCTTTAATGTCTCTTCCGCATCAGCGACCGTTCCACCTGCAACTCCAAGCAAATTCGATTCCTCTTCAGCAAGCTTCGAACGCAGATCAGCGAGCTGCAGCTCCAGCGCAGCCGCGCGGCTGCGGAACTCTGCTTCTTCCTTCGTAAGCATACTAATACGAGCATCTTGAGCGGCAATCGATTCCTCTAGCTGTTTCTTGTTCTGATCCAGATTGCGCTTGCGCTCCTTGAGTACCTCACCATAGCCTTCGCTTTTCTCAAAGTCCTCGCTAATTTGCAGCATCGACTCGTGCAGCTGATCCAATTCAAGCTCAATCTCTCTGAGCTGCATACGATCCTTCTCCAAATGAGCATCGTGCTTGCTTACCACGCTGGATAGCTGGAGCTGCTCTTGTTGCAGACGCTCCAGTTTAGTGTTTGCCTCCGACCATGAGCTGTGAACCTGTTCAATGTTATGTACATACATCGAAATTTCTTTTGTTTTCAATTGTTCCTTAAGCTCTTTAAAGTAAATAGCCTTCTCTGATTGCTTACGCAAAGGCCCAACCTGGTCCTCTAGCTCCGATACTAAATCGTGAATCCGAAGCAGATTTTGCTCTGTTTCATCCATCTTTCTTTGGGCTTCACGTTTACGCGATTTAAACTTAACAATTCCAGACGCTTCCTCAAAAATTCCGCGTCGGTCTTCCGATCGCGTACTTAAAATCTCTTCGATCCGACCTTGTCCGATTATGGAATATGCCTCTTTGCCTATACCTGTATCCATGAACAGCTCGGTTATATCTTTCAGTCTACATGGCTGTTTATTAATTAAATATTCACTTTCTCCGCTTCGGTGCACACGGCGAGTTACCGTCACCTCGTTATATTCAAGCGGCAGTGCGCCGTCGGAATTATCGAGCGATAACGAAACCTCACTATAATTTACAGCTTTCCGTGCGTCACTCCCGGCAAAAATAATATCTTCCATCTTGCCGCCGCGCAAGCTCTTGGCGCTTTGCTCACCGAGCACCCAGCGAATGCCGTCAGAAATATTACTTTTACCGCTGCCATTCGGCCCTACCACCGCTGTAATTCCGGTTACAAATTCCATTTCGGTTTTGTCGGCGAATGATTTAAAGCCTGATAATTCAATCCGTTTCAGAAACATGACTTGGTTTTCACCTCACCCCTCATTGTACCACAACTGACCAGCTCTGATAACCAGTTAGTCCCTTCAATTCGACAAAAAAAGAGAGCGCTCCCTTCAGTCTAATAGACCTCCAGAAACACTCTCTCTTATGGTCATACCTGTTCCTGCGACAACGCCAGCCATGCCTCAGCCGCTGCTCGTTGCTCCGCTTCCTTCTTCGTCCTCCCGGCACCAACGCCGAAGCGCTCTTCACCGAGATATACTTCTACGACGAACTCGCGATCATGAGCAGGTCCACGTTCTTCAATAATACGATACTCTACCATGCCAAGACCGTGATGCTGCGAACGTTCTTGCAGCCTGGATTTCGAATCTTTAACCAATAAGCCATAATCATTAGATTCTACAAAAGGGAACATATGCTCACCTAGGAAGGATCTTGTTCGATCAATACCTGCATCCAAGAAAATAGCGCCGACAAATGATTCAAACAGATCCGCCAGTAAAGCTTGACGCTGCCTTCCGCCTAGCTGTTCCTCACCGCGACCGAGCAGCACATGTGATCCAAGATCCAGCCGTTCTGCGAATTGGGCTAGAGACGGCTCACAGACAATGGATGCACGCATCCTTGTGAGCTCACCCTCCGGCCGTGTTGGATATACAGAGAACAAATATTCAGATACTAACAGCTGCAGCACTGCATCTCCTAGAAATTCCAAGCGCTCATTATCTTGGGCTGAACCACGTTTGTGTTCATTTACGTAGGAAGTATGAGTGAAAGCTTGCTTCAGCAGCTTTGTCTTTTTGAAGCTGAGCTGCAGCCGTTGCTGCAGCTCATGAAAGGGATCATGCTTCATATACTTTCATCACGATCGTCGCGTTATGACCGCCAAAACCAAACGAATTGGACATCGCAACTTGCACGTTCGCTTTACGAGGTTTATTAGGGACATAATCCAAGTCACATTCTGGATCTGGATTGTCCAAATTAATTGTTGGAGCGATAATACCGTTTTTGAGCGTCAACCCGATAATAACCGCTTCCACACCGCCTGCTGCACCTAACAAATGGCCAGTCATAGACTTTGTCGAGCTTACCGCGACTTTATAAGCGTGATCTCCGAACGCTTTCTTAATGGCAGACGTTTCCGATCTGTCACCAACAGGCGTTGAAGTACCGTGTGCATTGATATAGTCGATATCAGTCGGCTCTAGGCCTGCATCCTTAAGCGCCTTCGTCATACAACGCGCAGCACCATCTGGATCCGGTTCCGTCATGTGATGAGCATCACCGCTCATGCCATATCCAATCACTTCCGCATAAATCTTTGCTCCGCGAGCAAGAGCGTGCTCTAACGATTCAAGCACCAATACTCCTGCACCTTCACCCATAACGAAACCGTCACGACCGCTGTCAAACGGACGACTCGCTTTCTCCGGCTCATCGTTGCGCACAGACATCGCACGCATTGAGCAAAAACCAGCCATGCCCGTCGGTCTAATTGTAGCTTCCGCACCGCCGCAAATCATCACGTCAGCATCGCCGCGCTTAATCAATTTGAACGAATCACCGATGGAATGCGTTCCAGTCGCACAAGCGGTAACCGCTGTACTATTCGGACCCTTCGCACCTGTAAGCATAGATACTTGACCAGAAGCCATATTCGCGATCATCATCGGAATAAAAAAAGGACTTACGCGTTTCGGGCCCTTCTCAAGGAGGATGTTATGCTGATCTTCCCACGTGCCAAGTCCGCCTATACCCGAACCGATCATAACGCCGACGCGTTCAGCATCTGCATTTATACCAATTTGCAAAGCTGCGTCTTTAACCGCAATCTGGCTTGCAACTGCTGCAAATTGTACGAAACGATCCATTCTGCGAGCTTCTTTTTTATCCAGGTTATAATCTTCCGGATTGAAATCTTTGATCTCAGCAGCAATTCGCGTCGGATATTCCGAAAAGTCGAATGCCTCAGCTACAGAGACTCCAGACTTCCCTTCCAACAAATTATTCCAAAATTGCTCCAAGTCGGAGCCCAATGATGTCATAACTCCCATGCCTGTAACGACAACTCTTTGTTCCATTCCATTCACCTCTAAGGACAGCAATGTAGATGACCATACTGCATCATCTTTTATTTATATAAAAGCACTTAAGCTTAAGCTCACCCAAAATTTTGAAAACGATTAACATGGAGAGAAGTCCCGTTTGTAAAAAACGGGACTCGTCCTTCATTACGTATGAGATTGTATGTATTTAACAACTTCTCCCACAGTGGTGATAGTCTCTGCATCTTCATCAGAGATTTCCATATCAAACTCGTCTTCTAGCTCCATGACCAATTCAACGACATCAAGAGAGTCAGCGCCGAGGTCATCTTTAAATGAAGCTTCAATTGTAACTTCCGCTTCGTCTACGCCTAGTCGGTCGATGACGATACGTTTTACGCGATCTACTACTTCGGACATCCGGTTCACCTCCTCCATGGTATTATACGAGAATTAAAGATAAATTGCCATACGTAACCGTTTAATTCATTCATGATGAATTATTTTGTTACATATACATCCCGCCGTCTACATGAATCGTTTGACCGGTCATGTACGCGGCAGCATCAGATGCGAGAAAACGAACCGCATTCGCGATGTCGCTCGGATCACCGAGACGGGCAAGTGGAATTTGTCCAGACAATGCTTCACGCATGTCTTCCGGAAGTTTCTCCGTCATTTCAGTCTGAATAAATCCTGGAGCAACACAGTTAACGGTAATTCCACGTGAAGACAGCTCGCGTGCGCTTGCTTTCGTTAATCCGATAACTCCCGCTTTTGCTGCAACATAATTGGCCTGTCCTGGATTTCCCAACACGCCAACTACGGATGAAATGTTAATGATTCGGCCTGAACGCTGCTTCATCATCGAACGAGTGACCGCTTTTATGCCATTGAAGACACCTTTAAGGTTCGTTTCAATAACTTGGTCAAACTCGTCTTCCTTCATACGCATGATAAGATTATCCCTTGTAATGCCCGCATTATTCACTAAAATGTCAATCGCTCCAAATTGATCAATGACTTCCTTCACCATCGACTCAAATTCTACGACTTTTCCGACATTCGCTTGAATAATGATTGCGCGCCGTCCAAGAGCTTCTACGGCTTGCGCCGTTTCAGCCGCGGCCTCCTTGCTGCCTGAGTAATTAATGGCAACATCGGCACCTGCCTCGGCCAAAGCAATTGCAATTGCTCTTCCGATACCTCTTGAGGCTCCGGTTACGAGCGCTTTCTTCCCTTCCAAGCTGGCGAACATGATATCCCCTCCAAAATAGGTAATTCACCTATAGTGATTCTAACGCAGAAATACTGTTTATGGAAATTACTCGAACACTTTTGTCAATCTTCTTAATTAGCCCAGCGAGTACTGTTCCTGAGCCAACTTCCACAAATGTATCTACACCTTGCTCGATTAAATAGCGAACGCTGTCTTCCCACAATACTGGTGAGTACACTTGCTCTACCAGCAAGCTGCGAATATCGCCTGCAGCAGTTACTGGACGAGCTGTTGCGTTTGCCACGACAGGTACAGCAGCATCTTGCATCGCAATGCCAGCCAAAGTTTCTTCAAGATTTTGTGCAGCAGACTTCATAAGCGATGAGTGGAAAGGTCCACTAACCTCAAGCGGAATAACACGTTTAGCTCCAGCCTCTTCTTTCCCGCGTTCTACAACTGCTTGAACACCAGCAGTTGTACCTGAAACAACGATTTGACCAGGACAGTTTACATTTGCAAGCTCAACAACTGAACCTTCAGCCGTAATTACAGCACATAGTGCCGCTAACGTATCACGATCAGCACTGAGCACCGCTGCCATAGCACCTTGTCCACTTGGAACAGCTTGCTCCATAAATTGTCCGCGCGCGCGAACAGTTCTAACCGCATCTTGGAAGGAGATTACTCCTGCTGCTACTAGAGCGCTATATTCGCCGAGACTGTGACCCGCTACATAATCAGGCTTCAGACCGCGTCCTTCAAGTGCCTGAAGCATTGCAACACTTACCGTAAGAAGTGCAGGCTGCGTGTTTGCCGTTTGCTTCAACTTATCGTCTGGACCCTCAAAAATTAAGCTGCTCAAAGAAAATTGCAGTGCTTCATCTGCCTGATCAAAAATAGCACGTGAACTTTCATATGAATCATATATATCTTTGCCCATGCCTACGGCCTGAGCGCCTTGCCCTGGAAAAACAAAAGCCGTTTTGCTCAAAGATATTCCCCTCTCCAAAGAGTTTGCGAATGCAAACTCACTTCGTAAGCATAAACCTAAGTTTGCGAATGCAAATTCACTTCAGAAGTATGCTTACCATACGATAACTGATGCTCCCCATGTTAGACCGCCGCCAAAGCCCACAAGCATCAATGTATCGCCTTCGTTCACACGTCCTTGTTCAACCGCCTCAGCCAGTGCTACCGGAATAGATGCAGCTGACATATTTCCGTATTTATCCAAGTTAATCATTGCCTTATCTTCCGATAGGTTCAATCTGTTCAGAGCCGATTGAATAATGCGGATATTCGCTTGATGCGGTACGAGCAAATCAATGTCTTCTTTTGTCAATTCCGCCTTCGCCAGTGCTTCCTCAGCCGCACTGCCCATAATCCGAACCGCGAATTTGAACACGTCGTTGCCGGCCATATGAATGAAGTGCTGCTTCGATGAAATGCTATCTGCTGTTGCAGGAACGCGTGACCCGCCTCCACATACTTTGAGAAGATCCCCGCCGCTGCCATCCGCGCCAAGCTCGAATGAGCGGAAACCTCTGCCTTCCTCCACTTGACCAAGGACAACAGCTCCAGCGCCGTCTCCGAACAAGATACATGTATTGCGATCAGTATAATCAGTAATACGCGATAACGTCTCTGCTCCAACAACTAACACATGTTTATACATGCCGGATGCAATCATGCTCGAACCCGTTGCCAGTCCGTAAATGAAACCTGAGCATGCAGCTGATAAATCAAACGCTGCAGCCTTCTTTGCGCCAAGCTTATCCTGCAGCAAGCATGCTGTCGACGGGAAATACATATCCGGAGTTACGGTAGCAACAATAATGAGATCAATATCTTCGACAGTCAGGCCTGCTGCCTCTATCGCTTTCCGTGACGCATGGTACGCAAGATCAGATGTTGCTTCCGACGAAGATGCAATCCGGCGTTCTTTAATGCCAGTTCGCGTAACGATCCATTCATCGTTCGTTTCCACCATTTTTTCTAATTCTTTGTTAGATAAAATATGTTCAGGAACGTATTTCCCTGTTCCAATAATCCCTACAGGATGTAAACCCATTTTACTCACTCACTTCCCGTTGATTTCAGCTGCAATTGATTCAATTAATTGACCTTGAATCGCAACACGAGCTTGTCGCACCGCATTTTTAACGGCGAGTGCATCGGAAGAGCCGTGACACTTCACGACGAGGCCGTTTAGTCCAAGCAAGGGCGCTCCGCCATGCTCCTTGTAATCCATTTTTTTCTTCAAGATTCGCAACTTCGGCATCATGATTGCTGCAGCTAATTTCGTCATCATAGATGAACTAAAGGATTCCTTAAGCGAGGAGAAGATAGTTCCCGCCGCGCCTTCAAATGACTTCAACATAATATTACCGGCAAAGCCGTCACATATAAGCACATCGCAATTGCGTGTCAAAACGTCACGAGCCTCAACATTGCCCACGAAATTAATCGGCGCGTGCTGAAGTAATTCATAAGCCGCTTTCGTCACTTCATTTCCCTTTTTCACTTCGGTGCCAACATTGAGCAATCCGACGCGGGGGTTTTTCATTCCATGCACCTTTGCACGGTAAATGCTGCCCATAATCGCATATTGCAGCAAATGCTCCGGCTTTGCATCCATGTTGGCACCCAAATCGAGGGCAAGAATACCGATATCGTCTATCGTTGGCATCATTGGCGCAAGCGCCGGTCTTTCAATGCCGTCCATACGTCCGACAATTAGCAAACCAGTGGTCATCAGCGCTCCTGTATTACCTGCGGACAGCATCGCGTCCGCTTGCTTTTCGCGAACCAACTGTCCTGCTACAACCATAGACGCGCCTTTTTTTCGACGCACAGCCTTAACTGGCTCATCATCAGGCCCAATAACCTCATCCGCATGGCAAATGGTTATATTGGTCGGCTTTCCCCCTTTCATCTGCGCTTCAATAGTAGCTGTGTCGCCAACAAGCAGCAATTCAGTATCCGGCCACTGCAATGCGGCATCCATTGCTCCTTGTACAATTAAGCTTGGAGCATGGTCCCCGCCCATTGCATCAATAGCGATCCGCATGTTCGTCTCCTCCTCCAGCATCTGTATCTTTAGCGGATCGGTAAATAACAAAGTTACCCTGAAACACCATTTCATCCCCCACATACGTAAACAGCTCTACCTTCGCTTTGCTTCGTTCTCCCGAAATCGAACGAACATAAGCTTTGGCTATACATTTCTCACCCAGCTTGACCGGGCGAATAAACCTTATATCTGCTGTTACGGTAAGCGCAATTTCATCGTCTATAACTGCAACAGCAAGTGAATTCGCTTGTGCAAACACATGATGTCCTCGAGCAATGCCTGTCCTCGAGAAGACATGTTCTTCTCGAATTTCAAACACCGAGATGCCGCTTTTATCTAATTCTAAATCAATGATATCACCTATCACTTCATGGAGCGGCAGTGATCGGACGGAATCATAAGACCGTTCAGCCATCAGCTTCAGACGCTCTCTTAGCTCAGGTATGCCAAGCTCCATCCGGTCAAGCCGAATCGTCTGGATGCTTACCTTCAACAGACGCGTGAGCTCCCTATCGGTTATAAAGGGATTTTCGTCAATAAACCTCGCAAGCTGCTGATGTCGCTGTCGTTTAGGCATTCGTTCGATTTTCGGCACCACCTTCTATGTATAGTGACTAATGTATATTATAATCATACCTCGTTATTCGGAACCGCCAATATGATTAGTATGCGCTTGTTAGTAGATATTATCACCTGGTACTAAATTAGTATATAAAAAAATACGCCATGGCGCAATAAACCATAAAAAAAATAGCACCTCACCACATGATGAAGTGCTATCGCTGAGATCAATGCATTATTGTGCAATGATTTCTTTTGTCTTGTAATATCCACAAACTTTGCATACGTGGTGAGCCATTTTCAGCTCTCCGCATTGCTCACATTTCACCATGCCTGGTACTGCAAGTTTAAAATGTGTACGACGTTTATCACGGCGAGTCTTGGATGTTCTACGTTGAGGTACTGCCATATTTCCCACCTCCTTCACAAAATCAATCGGTAAATCGCTTATTCCTTAAATAGATCCTTTAGCGCTTCAAAACGGTAATCAGTCTTCTCCGTTGGGCAGCTGCATTTGTGCTCATTTAAGTTTTCTCCACATGTTTGACAAAGACCTTTACAATCATGTTTGCAAAGCGGGGCAAATGGAATAAATAACTGAAGCGCTTCTTCCACATAAGGCCTCAAGTCCAATCTGTCCGCATCTACTTCAATGAAATCACTCTCTTCCTCTTCTTCCAAGTCCTCATCACGAACTTCGTCAGACGAAGCACGCTTAAACACTTCTGAGAATCGAATGACCGTATGCTCTTTAACCGGATCCAGACAACGTACGCATGCTAGTTCCAAGTCAGCGACAAGCTTGCCGTCAACCTCAATGAATCCTTCATGCCCAGTTACCTGTAACGATACTTGGAGCGGTCCTGCACGATAAACATCTTGGCGTCCTTTAAAAAGGTCACTAACATCTAACTGTTCGTCAACTGTAGTTTTTAACCCTTTGGACATCGTTTCCTGAATATGAAACTCCATTATATCACCCCAAACAAACAAAGTTTATTATATCTATCAGACTACCGTTTTGTCAACATTTTCGCGCTGTTATTCCGTAGTCTGCCACAGCTCGTGATTGAACCGCATCTCTGTGCTATAGTAAAACAACCAACTTATAACAAAGAGAGGACTTGGAAAAATGCGCACCGTTGGACTCATCGTCGAATACAACCCGTTTCATAACGGTCATCTTTATCATTTACAACAATCGCGCAAAATAACGGGAGCGGACTCGGTAGTCGCCGTTATGAGTGGTCATTTCCTGCAAAGAGGCGAGCCTGCTCTGCTCGACAAATGGTCGAGAACGAAAACAGCCCTTGAGGGCGGCTGTGACCTTGTAATCGAATTGCCCGTTGCCTACGCCACTCAAGCCGCCGAATGGTTTGCATACGGCGCCGTTTCCTTGCTAGAGGCGACAGGTGTTGTAGATTCCTTATGCTTCGGCACAGAAAGCGGTGAACTGGACCCGTTGCTCTTTGCTGCAGAATTGATCGCTCACGAGCCTCCAGCCTTCAAAGCTCATCTAAAACAGCTTCTACAGACGGGTATCAGCTATCCTAGCGCTTACAGCAGCGCCATATCGATCTATTTAGCGGAGCAAGGACACTCTTCCGCATCGTGTTTCCAGTTTGCTTTACCCAATCACACGCTTGCGCTTCACTACTTACTGGCAATGAAGCGTATCGGCAGTGATATAGAGCCTTTTACAATTGTACGTGAAAAATCACAATACAATCAAGATACCGTGTCCGACAGCCAAATTGCAAGCGCAACTGCTATTCGCAAGCTTCTGCTAGATCAACGTACACTTGAACCCGTACGCCCTTATATCCCACATTCTACCTATTGTACATTGGAAGCAGAATGGTCTGCCGGTCACTGTCCGATAAGCTGGAATCATTACATAAACCCATTGCTGCATTCAATAATTACTCGTTCTACAGACGATCTAGCAAGCCTTCACGAAATTACGGAAGGGTTAGAGCACCGCATTCGCAATTGTCTGCCTAAGCTTGCTTCCACACATTTTGATGACTTGCTTGAAGCGCTAAAAACGAAACGGTACACACGTACCAAGCTGCAGCGATCATTACTCTCTATCCTGCTCGGACATACAAAATCCGATTTTACAGGGGACAAGCTTGCTTCAGGCGTTGAATATATAAGAGTACTAGGATTTACGAACAAAGGCAAGCAATTACTTCGTCGTATGCGAGAAACAGCGAAGCTGCCCGTACTCCTTAGCGCGGCAAGAACGCCCAAGACCTATCGATACTTAGATCTAGATGTGCAAGCAACCGGCGTTTATATGCTCGGTATGTCAAGCGGTACATCTCCGCAATCGTTGTATCGAGATTTTACAGATAAGCCCATATCCATTAATTGAGGTATGATGACGGAATTTAGCAGCAGGTAACACTTTTTTTGCTATAGATTGGTAGATAAAAAGGCTTCAATGCTTTTCATTGCATCATCCAACGAATGTACACTTACAACTTGCATTGCGGTGCCTAGTGCATCCGCCTTCGCTTTCGCATCCCTATAATTGTCAGAGGGCACCAAAAATAATTGTGCGCCCTCTTTGCTTGCAATGACGACTTTCTGCTTAATTCCCCCTATTGCACCTACTTCTCCATCAACAGTTATTGTTCCAGTAGCGGCAATAGCAGCACCGCCTGTTAAATCACCCTCGGTCAGCAGATCCAGTGCTTGTAATGCAAATACAAGACCGGCGGAAGGTCCGCCGATATCTTCAGCTGTTATCATCAACCGTTTGCGACTATCGTCCGGCTCTAAGCTGCGTAGCTCTGTCAAGCCTTTTACTCCCAATGCCTTCGGCAGCTCTTCCACTGTTAACGAAGATTGGATGGCATCTCCCGAGATTGTTACAATTTGTTGTTCCCCAACACGTTCAATATCGAATCCAATATGCTCACTTTGCTCCAGCTTTTTTAGCGCCGACAACATATCCCCGATGCTAGTGAACCTTACGCCGCCATTAATTCCAAGAAGCCTGTCACCAGCTTGAAACTTATTGGAAGCACTCTCTTTAGCGGATACATCCGAAATGACAATCGATTGAGTAACGGTCTGGTAGGGCACACCGGCGTACCGATAGGCTGCTTCGATTGCATTATTTTGCGAGCCTTCCATAATTACGCTCAGTCTTTGAACATATTGCTCCTCGGAGAACCCTCGAAACACATCACGCTTCAGGTGAACGTCCAAATTCGTATCCCACATCGACTTTATCGCACCTATAAAATTGGGCTCAGTTAATTTAACCGCAGTAAGCAAAAAAGAGCCCTCTCCGTATATGCCGCCTTCTTCGATGGTCATCATCGGTTCAACAGGCGTAGCAATTCCAGGCTCATAAACTAGATAGGGTGTCGGCGCATACAACAATGCCCACATCAACCCTGCTGTTAATACTACTATAATGGCAGTCCTTTGAAAGTCAGATCGTTTCAATCGCACTCCCTCACTCCCCTTTCTTCATAACCGTATCACAAATCGCTTCCCCTGCTCTTCTAACGATTATGGTCTATACCCTGCGGTATAGACGTATTAATTAATGTAGACTGTCTGTCCATATTAGAGGGAACTTGTGTCTATTTCATATCACATTTATAAAGCTAATTACCGCGTATGCGGAATTAAGGAGTGAACAGCATTGGCCAAAACAGTTCTGCTTGCATGCTTCTCCATTTTGCTTGTCGGAGCGATCATTTTTCAGCCTGATGCTGCTTTCCAATCCTCACTGCAAGGGCTCACCGTTTGGTGGAATATCGTATTTCCGGGTCTATTGCCCTTCCTCGTGCTATTCGAGCTTATTGCCGCCTTCGGTCTCACTCACGCGCTTGGCACACTTCTGCAGCCTTTGATGGGCAAAATGTTCAAACTGCCCGGAGAAGCCGCAATGGCGGTCGTAATGGGCTGGATGGGCGGCTATCCTACTGGCGCTGAAGCTGTAGCTTCATTACGAAAGCGTAATCTCGTCAGTAAGCAGCAAGGTCAGCGTCTGCTTGCTTTAGCTCATATGCCTAATCCGCTGTTTATGCTCGTCGTAATTGGAGCCGGATTTCTGCACAAGCCGATTGTTGGTGCCATGATAGCCGCTTCAGTATGGCTGTCCGCACTATGGCTGATGCTTATGGTTTCCTTATTCAGCAGCGATAAGAGTGCGGTTAGTACCAGTATCAGTCAACAAAGTAGCAATAAAAAACGCCCAAGCTTGCTTTATCGTACCGCCGAAGCACTTCACCTAGGTAGAGAACAGGACGGCCGGAGCTTCGGCAAAGCGCTCGGTGATGCGGTTGCTTCCAGCGTTCAGAAGCTCCTCGTAATTGGTGGCCTTATGATCTTCGCATCGGTTCTCGCCAAGCTTGCCGATCCTTTACTGTCACCATTATTATCTATGATCGGGCTAAACTTTCTCACTCAAGCCTTCTTTGAGGGCCACCTCGGCGCATATGCGGCCGCCGTCTGGGATGCTCCCGGTACCAGCAGTCTGACCAACGCCGCAGCAATAGCCGCTGTACTCGCTTGGAGCGGCTTCAGCGGCATTTTACAAGCTGGATATGCGATTAATGGAACAGACTTAAAGCTGTTGCCATTCGTTGCGACGCGCCTCGCGCATGCCCTGCATGCTTTCTTATTCATGGTTCTACTCTGGAAACCAATGACGGCCTTGCTTCGTCCTTTACTTGCACCTGGCGCAGAACCTGTCTTTGTCTTCACGGATCCACATACTATGAACACTTTAGGAGCTTCTGCGGTAAGAGCGAGTGACATACCGCCCATATGGCAGTATTCAATAGGAAGCTCCGCATTTCTGCTGCTCTTCACTATGATCATTTCATTGATAACAATACCGTTTCGCAGGAGCCGCTCCCCTCAATAGTCAGAAGATTATGTTGGCTGCACTCCGCACGGATCGTACATCTATTTATGGCTGTGGTTTATATTTCTTTTTCAATTGCTCCTCAACCACCGGAGGTACAAGCTCGTGCACATCACCATGGAATTGGGCGATTTCCTTCACAATGCTTGAACTCAAATACGAATATTTAGGATTAGTCATCATAAAAATCGTATCGATTTCATCATCCAGCAAATGATTTGTCGAAGCAAGCTGCAGCTCATATTCAAAGTCGGTTACCGAACGAATCCCTCTAATAATAACGTTTGCTTGCTTTGTTTTCATGAAACGGACAAGCAGATCACGGAAGCTTTCAATCTCGACATTCGGAATGTCACGTGTCACTTCAATGAGCTGCTGTTTACGCTCCTCTACAGAAAATAATGGATTTTTGCTCGTGTTGTTCAACACAGCAACGATTAAACGATCAAATTGCCGTGCAGACCTTCGAATAATGTCCAAATGCCCGTAGGTCACAGGATCAAAGCTCCCTGGGTATACTGCGACGCGCTCTTTATTATTCGTTGACATCGTCTTCACTCCTATCGTGGCTCTCATTGTTGTAGTATTTGTATATGGACACGGCAATATCTCCGTATTTTGCGTATTTAATTTGTTCAAAATATTCCAGTTGCCCCGGATAATGATGTCCAGCATCATGCTCCACAACGATAATCGCCTCTGGCTCCAGCATATCTTCAGCAGCCATTTGTGCAAGTAAATGATCCATCGTCGTCATTTTATAAGGCGGATCAAGAAAAACAAGCCGAAATTTTTGTTTGCGCTTCGCTAGCGCTTTCAATGCGCGCTCGGCATCATTGCGATATATTTCCGCAGCACTGCCCATTTTTGCCGTATGAACATTTTCACGAATGATGTCTATACTTATTTTCTCACGATCAATAAACACTATTCGCTCAATGCCTCTGCTCCATGCTTCTATGCCTAACCCACCCGTACCTGCGAATAGGTCAAGTGCTGTACCTCCGTCAAAATAAGGACCAATCATACTGAATATAGCTTCTTTTACTTTATCCGTAGTAGGCCTCGTATTCATACCCGGCACAGCCTTCAGGATGCGGCCTCTTGCCTCGCCCGCAATGACTCTCACTGAAATTGCCCCTTTCTTTCTCTTCCCGCCTATCGTACCATAGTTTCCCTTTACTAATAAAGTCGAAGCTTGTCTAAAAATATAGGTCAGCTCCGTAATAATCGGCTGTACGAAAATCTTTTATCCTAAATATGTATATTCACAGGCCAATCGGACAAAATAAAATCATCGGCGTTGCAAGATGCCGTAGACAACCGCGGAGAAGGCTTACGTTTCCCCATAAGTTCTTCATCCGGTTTCTCCTCTCCCATGAAAAGGGCGTCCCGAAAGGGACGCCCGATTTGTTGTATAAACCCTTATATATTAAGGGTTTTAATTATTTATTTATGAAACAATAAACTGTTCACCGATTGTCCACCAAAATTTAATTTGATATTGTCTCAAAAATTTACTGCCTCAAGCAATATATTAACTATAGCTTTGTCGGTAAGAATTGAACCACAACAACGGTGTACGATTAAAAAGCTTCATTATAATCTTTTTTTCATCTCATAGAGGAAAACAGCCCACATAGGTCGGCGGGCTTCTTTTTCTGTTAAAGATTTAGATGGAAATGTAATCGGTTACAATTCGGAGGATAAAAATTATTGAGATTTGTAGTAATGATAAAACTAAAATTAATTCGAGCTTGCAAAATATGCAATTGCGCTATCAGGACACGATAATACACATTGATGAGCAGGGCAGGCGCTCCGGTAGCTTGCTTTTTTTATTAAACTAACGGGCAGTATAGTTTAAAAATGTCCATTTAATTTTTATTAAAATAACTTATAACAAAAGGTGGAATTAGATAGGCGTGAAAGACTCCGTTCCTTCATATACATGACACGGAGAGGAGAGGATGAATATGGAACAACCTTTAGATCCTAAAAAGATTCCTAAATACATAAATCAACTCGGAAATACACCGGTATATATGCCTACTGTTCTTAGACAGCCTACGACTGGTCAAGTGATCGGGCATGCATATAGCATTATCGCTAATGAGTTCCAGCAGCAAATCTTACCATCTGGGTTCGGTACAACGAAAGTGTTTGGTTACGGTGGTATGGTCCAGGACCCACACACAGGAAGAGCCGTTTACTATAGAAGTGCACCAGGCCCCACATTTGAAGCCATTCGAGGAATTCCCGCACATGTCCAATGGATTAACCACATAGAAGGTCCCCATTTTCTCCCTGTTGATCCGACACTTGATTGGGCAAATCCAAATTCAGTGTCAGTTCCACTACCACCATTTCCATCATTTCCACCAGGATTTCCCCAAGCACAGAAAACTGTACCGATCGCCCCTCATTTGCACGGCGGAGAGAATCCTTCTTATTATGACGGCTATCCTGATGCGTGGTGGACTGCAGATGGAAAGACTGGTATGGCGTTCACAACGAATACCTACATATTCCCCAATATACAGCAGCCTACAACCCTTTGGTATCATGATCATACGATGGGAATCACTCGGTTGAACAATTACGCGGGACTTACAGGATTATATGTGATCCGTGAGATGAATGACCCTATTGCCCCATTTCTTCCCAGCAGAGTGAATGAGATAACACTAAACATTCAGGACCGATCTTTTCATAAGGATGGCTCTCTTTACTATGATCGTTTGGGGGCTAACCCAAGTATTCATCCTTACGTACCACCAGGTTTTTTTGGAAACACGATAATGGTAAATGGAAAGGTATGGCCGAACCTAAATGTCAAGCCTCAACAATATCGTTTTCGTGTTCTGAATGGTTCAAACGCACGTTTTTATCATTTACAGCTTTCCAATCAACAGAAATTTATCCAGATTGGCAGCGACGGAGGATATTTGCCTCAACCTGCAGAACTTTCTTCACTAATGATTGCACCGGCAGAACGAGCAGATATCCTTATTGATTTCTCATCTTTAGCTCCTGGTACGACCGTTATATTAAGGAATACTGCTAACGCCCCGTTCCCAGATGGAGCAACGGCAGACCCGGAAACCGTTGGTCAAATTATGCAATTTACAGTCATAAATGATACCGTCTTACCTCCCAAAAAATTGCCCCCTGTTCTGAACAACATTCCGCAATTAAAGCCAATAATAACGAGAACGTTGACTTTATTCGAACAAGAAGGTCCTAATGGCCCCCTCAAAGTTACGTTAGATGGCCAACTGTGGAGAAATCCTGTTTCTGAGCTGCCTCAGGCAGGAACGACAGAAGATTGGCAAGTTGCAAACCTTACCACTGACACGCATCCCATCCATCTCCACCTCATTCAGTTTCTGCTCGTTAGCCGTCAGGAATTTCGATCTGACGATTATCTTAGCGACTGGCAGAAATTAAATGAAACGACAACGCCGGGAACCCCACCGTATTTTGTTAATCCCAAGGTACCGCCGATAGGTCCATATTTGCAAGGTCAACCTATTGCGCCTCCACCGAGTGAGAAAGGCTGGAAGGATACTATACAAATGAATCCAGGAGAAGTAACCACGATAAGAGTTCGGTTTACGTCCCAGGATGGCAGTCCCTTTCCATTCGACCCTAGCATTGGGCCTGGATATGTATGGCACTGTCATATGCTTGAACATGAGGATAATGAAATGATGAGGCCGTTAAAGATATTGCCTTAAAGATCTATAAAAAACAGCAGGGTGCCCCTTTAAGGACTTCAATCTAGAATTAACGGAAGTAGTAGATACAACTAGGCAGTGATTATACGCGTGATTAAGCTAACGGGTAACTATAGTTGAATCGATACGAGAAAAAGGCAGCCAATATCATAGGCTGCCTTTTCCACACTAAAGGGCAGAAAGTTCGTTTATTTTAGGATGAAGTTCAAGAGCTTATTATTTTAGAAGAAGAATGGAAAAAAGAATGGATCGAAATCAAAACGGTCACGACGGTCAAAACGATCAAAACTGTCAAAACTGTCAAAACATTTTGTACGTACTGGTTTCGCGCTTTTTTGTTTAGCTTTATTATTCCTATTTTTGTTTGAGCTTACCCGCACATGTTTTTTGGTGGTGTATTTCATCTATATATCACCTCCTTGTTCTATATAGTATGTCCAATAAGTTGCATTGATTGGACGAGCGTTTATTTGAGAGTAAAATAAACTTCTATACCGCTGGGTAAAGGTTTTTTTAATGAATCAACAGTTGTTCAACTAACGGGACACGATAGCTCAATAACGGATATTTGAATAAAACACCCATTTTTATGAACATGTCTACACACAAAACCTTTTCAGAAGCATATAAACGGCCATACAAGCCAATTTCTTTTTATAGATCGAAGT
>NZ_JBWDNM010000035.1:0-6904 GCF_056269185.1 Paenibacillus sp. J31R122 | reverse complement strand
TCTGCATGCCCATGAAAGACGAACATCGGAAAGCCGTATGAGGGAAAACCTCACGTACGGTTTGATGAGGAGGGGCTGGGAAGACCAGCCCTTTACTCTAGTAACGGGCAGTTATCCGCAACATTACTTATATTCATAACGTCATAACGTCCATATGCTTACAGTTAAAAACATAAGAAGGTTAGGTGGATGGAATTAAGAAGATATTTCAAGTCTTTATTTTTAGTTTGATGATTGCTCTCCTTGTCTCCTGCTCTAAATCCCAAGCTTTACCCAATGCTACAGCCATATCTTTGAAACAATCCTTGGCTTTTGATGACTTCGCTAAGTTTCAGACTTTATTTAGTGAAGGAAAACGGTCAACTGCCACGAAGGAATTATTTGAGGAACTTAAGAAAATCAATTCAGCAGGCGCAGGATACAAAAGCTATACCGTCATCGCACTACATAATGGTGAGATGTTACTTGTTAATTTAACTCCAAACGAGGAACAAGCTGTCCAGAGCATAACTGTTATTCCTCAAGAGTATAAAGTTCTTTTTACCGAATAGAGGTTGATTACGCTAACGGGACACGATAGTTGAGTGCGCCACGAGGCGCTGTAAATAGATGCTTCTATTATGAAGCGAAGGGTTACCTCATACCCTGTCAGGCTAGGATGGCATGCGTCGGATTCGAGCAAATCCGGGGTGTGAAGCCCATCCAACAATGTACTTGTGAGGAAAATCCGTCTTTCCAAGAAGCAGGGCTAGCCTCTATGACCTGCCATGGTCAGCGAAAGCAAAGTCATGTACGAAGCGCGGTCACGTGTAACACTCGAAAACGAATGGATGATACGAGTGGGTGGAATGAGCGACATGCCCTTCAACTTGGCATATCAACCCGATTGAAACAAGAACCGGTGGTTGCAAGGATACAGAGGTGCAATCCTGCAAATCTTCCCCGCGTATAGTGACGACCTAAAGCAGCGAGACGATTTACAGTGAACGTGGGAACCCCTTCTTTCCGTCCTTTGGGACTGGACAGCTGACGTTGATGTGAGAGACGGGGGGCGGAGGATTCGTAGTAGTCGGAGATAGGGAAAGCCTATTACATGGCGAAGGAATCCAGTCTAAAGTCAGTGCGTATTTGCAAAGTAGGGCCCCTGCAGAATTCACAGACCAGGGAGCGATTGCGCTTTTCTTCCTTCGCTCTATCCTTCTAGGAAGGATAGAGAATCGAAACTCAAATACGGCTAGCGCGACATGCGCCGCTTTATGCAACTTTAGATGGAGAGCCGGATGCCTTGAAAGGGGCACGTCCGGTTCGGAGAAGGGCGTGACCGTCTAACTGCCGATCGCAAGATCGGTGGGTCGGGTTGCGCCTATTCTACACACCGAAAGGGCTATTTTTAAGAAATTATAAGTAATGGACACTCGCATGAATTTATGAAACACAATTACCAAGCAGAACATAGTATCGGATGTGAGTACATGGCAGAAAGAAATATTACCTGTACCAGTGTTGGGGTATATGGACACGCAATTACTAAGGGTAGGTTTTATGAAGTAGTCGCTGAAGATAATGAAAATTTTAGAATAATCGGAAATCAGAAGAGAAGAATATGGATCAATAAATACTATTTCTCTGAGGGGAAAGTGGATGTACCGATACTACAAAGTTGGAAGTTCGATGATGAATTGGACTCTTTTGATCTAATCGAAGTAACGATAACTTTTAATAATGGAATGAAGAGATGGTGTTCGGTAACCACCCCAGAAAGATTAGTAAAGCATTTTGAAGAACCTAATCTAGATCCACCAGGTTGTAATATTCAGCATTTAATAATTGTGAAGACTATGAATACTGAAGATGTTGATAGTACATTGAAATTCCTAGATGCTCAAGGAGAAATAGAAAAAGCAACAATATTATTAGGGTAGATGAATCGAAGAAGACGCCGACATCTCATAACACCCAATTCACGCTTCGGGCCATTCGACACTCGGTCCGCCCGAGGCATTTCGAAGATTTTTGACCCGATCTTCATTACGCTAACGGGAGACGTTTGTTGAATAACTAACATTAATGAGCAGGCTACGGTAGCCTGCTCGTTTTATTGAACTAACGGGCAAGATAATGTAATGATAGAATGGTTGTATAAGGAGTTGTTTTCTCATGAAATATTTAGAAAACTTAAGACAAAATGATAATGAGTTGCAAAATAAAATTGAGACTTTATTAGAGAAATATCAATCTTATCCTGTCGGTTCAGGTTACATTGACATTATTACGAAGTATGAGTTAAGTGAAAAGTTAATTGAGGAACTTTCGAATGCAGGGATAGCAATTAACGCTGTAACTTGGTGGTGTCATTGTTCAGACGAAAATAAAAAACTTTATGGTTGTCCTCATGGCATGGGCGGCCCCAAGTGTACCTGCTGTGATGGATATTATAGTGAGATGGGGCTTGATTACAAAACTTTTGAAATTGCTGAAAGTGAATACAATAAATTGGAGACAAGTGTATTAACCAAAGACGAAATACACTCAATAAATCAAGCTGTATGGAATTATATTAGAGAATTTTCTTGTCATGAACGTTTTAGCGAATGCTTGACACCAGCACTATGGCTTCATGTTCCAGACGAATGGAAAAGAATAAAATACTTGAAGCGTTCAACTAACGGGGAACTATAGTTCAATAATGATAGGGCTGCCGATAGGTAGCCCTTTGTTCAACTAACAGGCAGAATAGTTTAAAGAAAACAGGCTGGATCCGTTAAAATACCTGTTGTTTGTGTTCGAGCAGCTTCAGCGGATATCCAATCCAAAAAAACGGAAGCGCTGGACAAGCTATCAAGAAACATAGGCATCCCTGCAAATGAATATAATGCAATAAATTCTTTTGCAGAGTGGAGAAGGGATGCTTAATAACATGAATGATCAATTAGCAACTGATCAAATGATTAGCATGATTAGAAATGGTCTTAAAAAGTCGCAAGCCCCTAAACATATTATTATTGTTGGTGCTGGAATGGCTGGACTCGTTGCAGCATCTTTATTAAAGGACACTGGGCATAAAGTCACCATTCTTGAAGCGAATGATAGGATTGGAGGGCGTGTTTACACCTTGCGATCTCCCTTTAGCGAGGGGTTATATTTCAATGCTGGGCCAATGCGTATTCCTGATACCCATTCTTTAACCTTAGAATATGTTAAAAAATTCAGGTTACCCACAAACCTATTTATTAACCGAACTTCTATGGATATTATTTATGCTAATGGCATCAAAACACGTCTTGCCATGTATGAACGTAATCCAGGAATATTAAAATACCCAGTTGCTCCAAATGAAAGAGGGAAAACGGCTGAAGAACTAATGTTTTTAATACTACAACCGATCATTAATTTCATTAAACAAGATCCAGAAAGAAATTGGGCTATTGTAGAAAAACAATATAGAAAATATTCATTAGGTTTATTCTTAAACTCTTATTTTTCAGACGGTGCAATCGATATGATTGGTGTACTCTTTGATATGGAAGCATATATGGGGATTTCTTTAATTGAAGTATTACGTGAAATGGAATCCTTCACAGCAACAACATTTTATGAGATAACGGGTGGAATGGATTTATTACCCCAATCATTCCTACCACAATTAAAAGAAAATATTCTGTTCCATCAAAAAATGATGAAAATTTCCCAATATCAGAACAGTGTAACTATCCATTTGATTAACCAACAAACCTCAGAGCATTCCCCGATAACAGGTGATCTTGCTATCGTAACCATACCTTTTTCAGCCTTACGATTTGTGAAAGTCGAACCATACGATTCTTTTTCCTACCATAAACGTAAAGCAATTCGCGAACTAAACTATATGGCCGCAACAAAAATCACAATCGAGTTTAAAAGCAGGTTTTGGGAAAGAGAAGGTCAATGTGGTGGTAAATCCATAACAGACCTGCCAATCCGATTTACCTACTACCCCAGTTATGGAATTGGTACAAATGGACCTGCTGTGATCTTGGCAAGTTATACATGGGCGGATGAAGCTTTAACATGGGACAGTTTATCTGAAAAAGATCGTATTCAATATGCCTTAAATAACTTGGCAGAAATTTACGGAAATCAGGTTTATTATGAGTTCGTATCAGGAGCTTCTTTTAGCTGGAGTCAAAATCCTTATTCTTGTGGAGCTTTTACGGCTTTTGAACCGGGACAGGAATTAGAGCTATATCCTTATATCCCTATACCTGAAGGTAGGGTACATTTTGCTGGTGAACATACATCACTTACCCATGGTTGGATGCAAGGAGCAATTGAATCAGGAATACGGGTTGCGTATGAAGTTAATAACTTGCCAAAATAAAACAGGCAAAATAGGTAAATCAGGATGCAAAGACTCTGCAGGCTATTAGCAATGTCTGTGACCAAGGGAGCAGAATGCCCAACGCTAAGTGATCAGCGAGATCGGTCAAATGAGGTATGCCGGTCGACCGACCCTGAGGATAAGTTCTTGATCTGTTTTATTCATATGGGCATAATATACACTAAAGTGAGGATCTTGCTATGTAGCAGCTCCTCTTTTCCGTTGAAAAAAAGGGAGTTATCTGCAATAGAGAATTGACCTGAGACCAGCTGTAATAATTAAAGTACAAGGTACAATCGCATAGTAACAAAAGTTATAATTTAGGACGGAAAGTGAGCTGTTTACCATTAGTAAGAAGAATTCAAGAACAATTGTAGTTGAAGTGGAAATATATAGATGGACTAACCTATTAAGCATATTCGGTTATTAAGAAGGGTTCTCTTTAGGGAGCTTTGCCTTCTTGTCCATTAACAAGCTGGTCAAAGTGAATGCACTGATATATCCAGGTAAATAGGCGATACCCGCAATAATCATATAGGCGGCGATCATGCCTGTTGAATGTGATAATTGATGGATCCACGGCTGGGATAACCAGATTACGAATAAAAGCCAACCGATAGCCACCATCTGGCTTATCCAAAATTTCCCTAAATACGGTTCAGCAGCGCGTGTAAGTTGTTTATCATGTCTCCTGTTGGTAATCAATTTAGACTGCATCTTCTCACTCGAGGGATTATATCACACTTTTGATTTCACTAACGGGGAACGTTAGTTGAACAAATAAGAGGCAGTTTGCTGCAACAGTTGCTCTCTTTCTTTATTAAGCTAACGGGCAGGTTATTTGAGGAAGGAATTTACATTTATTACGTTGAAATATATATAAAAGGGAGGCTTAAATAATGAATAAGGAAAAGCAATTAGATTAGCTATTCCTTTAGACGGTTTAATAAGATTTAAAGAAAATTCAACTAGATTCCTTCTTAAATATAGGTTTATTATTTTAAATCTAGCTTTAATAGATTATTGTGGAATCAAATGTCAATACGAAAAACAAGTGGAAATGGAGAGAATTTAATATGACACACCCAGCATTAAAAATGTACAACTACCACGTATGGGCTAATGGAGTTATAATTGATCGTTTAAAAGAACTTCCAAAGGAAATTTATCATAAGGAAATTCAGAGTGGTTTTTCTTCGATATCAAAGGTGTTGTCTCACATTTATCTCACAGATTGTGCATGGTTTGACATTATCTCAGGTAAAAGTATGAATGATGCAATGGCGTTCACGAATCAATTAAGAGAACAGGTGGAAACGAAAAGTATTGTGGAAATGAAAAAAATATTTCTAGACTTATCTGAACGAAACAAAGCACTTCTGAACAGTCAAGAAGATATAGAAAAGTTGATTGTGGTGGATAATCCATATGCCGGGTTGCTTGAAACTTCTATTTCTGAATCGGTACTACACGTTGTAACTCACGGATCATATCACCGTGGCAATATAGCTACTATGTTGCGGCAAATGGGGCACACCTCCGTTATGCAAGATTTTGGACTTTACCTATATTCAAAATAGGAGAGAGTACCTCAAGCACCATCCACTTTAAATGGAACAGTTCTTCAACTAACGGGAAACGATAGCTCAGTGCGCCACGAGTCGCTGTAAATAGATGCTTCTATTTTGAAGCGAAGGGTTACCTCAAACCCTGTCAGGCTAGGATGGCATGCGTCGGATTCGAGCAAATCCGGGGTGTGAAGCCCATCTAACAATGTACCTGTGAGGAAAATCCATCTTTCCAAGAAGCAGGGCTAGCCTCTATGACCTGCCATGGTCAGCGAAAGCAAAGTCATGTACGAAGCGCGGTCACGTGTAACACTCGAAACGAATGGATGATACGAGTGGGTGGAATGAGCGACATGCCCTTGAGCTTGGCATATCGACCCGATTGAAACAAGAACCGGTGGTTGCAAGGATACAGAGGTGCAATCCTGCAAATCTTCCCCGCGTATAGTGACGACCTAAAGCAGCGAGACGATTTACAGTGAACGTGGGAACCCCTTCTTTCCGTCCTTTGGGACTGGACAGCTGACGTTGATGTGAGAGACAGGGGGCGGAGGATTCGTAGTAGTCGGAGATAGGGAAAGCCTATTACATGGCGAAGGAATCCAGTCTAAAGTCAGTGCGTATTTGCAAAGTAGGGCCCCTGCAGAATTCACAGACCAGGGAGCGATTGCGCTTTTCTTCCTTCGCTCTATCCTTCTAGGAAGGATAGAGAATCGAAACCCAAATACGGCTAGCGCGACATGCGCCGCTTTATGCAACTTTAGATGGAGAGCCGGATGCCTTGAAAGGGGCACGTCCGGTTCGGAGAAGGGCGTGACCGTCTAACTGCCGATCGAAAGATCGGTGGGTCGGGTTGCGCCTATTCTACATAACGGATATTTGAATAAAACACCCATTTTTATGAACATGTCTACACACAAAACCTTTTCAGAAGCATATAAACGGCCATACAAGCCAATTTCTTTTTATAGATCGAAGT
>NZ_JBWDNM010000023.1:0-66818 GCF_056269185.1 Paenibacillus sp. J31R122 | reverse complement strand
GACGACGAGGTTGATAGGTTCGGGGTGGAAGCACAGCAATGTGTGGAGCTGACGAATACTAATCGGTCGAGGGCTTATCCTAAAAAAGTTTGCATGGACCCATACATCCGGTAGACAAACAGCTAAGGTTCAGGAAGACTACTTTCGTATCCAGTTTTCAGGGCGCAACGCCTTGTTGGTTTATTGTTGGAGCGATTCAACAAATAATCTAGTTTGGTGGCGATGGCGAAGGGGAACCACGCGTTCCCATACCGAACACGACCGTTAAGCCCTTCAGCGCCGATGGTACTTGGACCGCAGGGTCCTGGGAGAGTAGGACGTCGCCAAGCACGAATGACCTATCGCATGTATGCGATAGGTTTTTTGTTGTATTCTTGTATAAACAAAAGCCCCATACGCTTCAAAAGAGCGTGTGAGGCTTTTGTATTATCGAGTATAATATGATGCTTCTCTAAATTGAAGGCGCAGGACACCATCCTTGGGCTCCTTACGGAAGGAGAAGGATAATAAGAGACGTGGGATGAGCAGCCATAGATGCCAGCTAATCATACTAATCATTAACGATTCTTTAATCCAGGGATATAGAAGTGCGATCGCGCATAAGCCAATCCAGAATAAATGACGATGAACTCTTCGGAAGAGCGATAGCTTAATGTCATTAGCTGGTTTGAAGCCTATCCAAGGGGGATTAATTCGCCATATCCACTTCCTATCTGCTGCTTCATCTACTCGAATGAAGGTTAATAGTAAAATAACGATATGGACGATTTGTATAACTGCAAACCCGAACAGCCATGAGAAAAGCCCATCCATTTTGTACATGAGCATTTGAACGGCGAGAAATATTGCAGCGATTAGTAAATAACTCTGAATGAGCTCGGTCCGAATGATTTTGCGCTTCTTAAGCTGGTATTGATAAATTGTAGCATTTTTCTGATCGGATAATGGTTGGCGCATGATGAACGTCCTTCCCAAATGAACATAAACCCTCGTTAACTATATCGGTATTTAGAAGGAATCTGTCCATAGTTTTAGTGAAACATTTTTTCAGAATGCTGTCACCATTAGCCTATGGGCTGCATACGCTATATAAATATTTGAAATGTGCTATGAAACAAGTATAAATAGATAGAGTATGTGTCATAATAATAGCTATATAGGAATGCATAAGAAAGCGGGGATTGCTATGAATGGTAATCGCGTGCACAATTGTATTATATGCGGCCAATTAAAGGCTGAAGGTGAAGGAATCCGTATTGTTTCAGAATTTATTTGTGAGGCTTGTGAAACAGAAATGGTTCATACGGATGTAAAGGATGATAAATATCCTTTTTTTATTCATCAAATGAAGCAAATATTTCTTGAGAAAAATGCTTGAGCAGTTTCTGACTTCAGAAGCTGCTCTTTTTTTGCGTATTAATTGAGTTACAATAGAACATAGTTGGGAAATGTGATGATTTTACGAGAGAGGAATGTCCTGTTAAATGAAGCCTTTTAAAGCACCGCTATTTGAAGCTCTAATCCATCATTCTAAATCCAAGCCTTTAGGCTTTCATGTTCCTGGTCATCATTATGGGATAGCATTACAATCATTCAATCAATTGATGGATTCTCCATATAATCCAGCACTGTGGTTCTCAGCTGTTATGCAGCTTGATGTGACCGAATTGTCTACAACAGATGATCTACATCATCCTGAAGCTTCTATTAAAGAAGCGCAGCAGCTTGCAGCAGATTGCTTTGGAGCAGATGATACATATTTTCTTGTTGGAGGCAGTACATCCGGAAATATAGCGATGATACTGACGGTTTGTGAACCTGGTGATCAGATCATTGTTCAGAGGAATGTACATAAATCGATTATTAATGGTCTGAAGCTTGCTGGAGCTGCAGCTGTTTTCTTGACGCCCCAAGTAGAGGGGGATACTTCACTTGCAACCGTACCTTCCTTGCAGCAGCTTGAAGAAGCATTGAGAATGTATCCGGAGGCAAAGGCTGTATTTTTATCTAATCCGAGCTACTATGGCAGGGGTGTTCATCTAAAAGCATATGCGGATCTCGCTCATCAGTATGGGAAGCCGTTAATCGTGGATGAAGCGCATGGCGCGCATTATGGCTTTCACACTTGCTTGCCACAGTCAGCTCTTGCAGCAGGAGCAGATGCAGTCATTCAATCTGCGCATAAAACGTTGCCGGCTCTAACAATGGGTGCGATGCTTCATGTTCAAGGAGGTAGGATTCAAAGAGATATTCTAAGCCAGTCTCTAGCTATGATTCAAAGCTCAAGCCCATCTTTTCCGATTCTTGCTTCATTAGATATTTCCCGAGCAATGATTGATTCACTGGGGGATCAGTTATTTGAACAAAGCTTAATTTCAGCTAATTCTTTTCGAAAGTGGATGAAGGAAAGTTCATCATTCATACAGGCAGTAGGGGTAAAATTAAGTACTGATGATCCGGCGGTTGATTGGTGCGATCCGTTAAGGGTAATCATTTATGATAACAGCGGTATATTAACTGGTTTTGAGCTTCAGCGTCGTCTTGAGGAATATGGTTGCTTTGCAGAAATGGCAGATCCGCGTTTTGTTGTGCTGATTTTTGGCATTCAGACATCATTAGAAGACATAGACAAGCTTCAAAAAGCAATTGTCGCGATAAACAACTCGCATACTTTTAGTGGTGCACGATCACAGCAAAAGAAGTTAGTGACGCAGACGAAGCATTCTTTTTCTCATGTAGATTTAGCAATTTCACTGCCAAAGGCTGTTTTATTTGCGCGGGGAAGGTTTAAGAATAAGGAAAGTATACGAGTTCCTATAATAAGTGCAGAACATCGAATCGCCGCAGAAATGGTAACACCGTACCCTCCAGGTATTAGTATTTTATATCCAGGTGAAATAATATCTTCAGCAATTCTTATGCAAATACAACAGCTTTCGACTGCAGGAGCGAAGTTTCAGGGTGCACTGGACCCTTCACTATCGACAATAGCTGTATACACGAATAGTGAAGATTAGAGGAGTAGATTTTGTGATCCTATAAATGTTCATTGTACAAGGGGATAGGCTTTGTTATAGTATAATTAACTTACATGTTAGGAGAAGCCTTATATTGAAAAAAGGTATTTTCATCACGATAGAAGGCGGCGAAGGCGCGGGCAAATCGACACTGATCGAGCAGTTGTCGAATAGAATGCACAATAGGGGAAAATCGGTCATGACGACGAGAGAGCCTGGTGGAATTCCAATCGCCGAACAGATTCGCACTGTTATTTTAGACAGAAGCCATACAAATATGGATGCAAGAACGGAAGCGCTTCTATATGCTGCAGCTCGAAGACAGCATTTAGTGGAAAAGGTTGTACCCGCATTAGAGAAAGGTCTATTCGTTATATGTGATCGCTTCGTAGATAGCAGTCTTGCTTATCAAGGCTATGCAAGAGGGCTAGGGATAGATGAAGTATGGGACATCAATCGTTTTGCTATTCATAATGTTATGCCTGAGCTAACAATCTATATGGATGTATCCCCTGAAGTGGGGCTTACTCGCATAGCACAGGCAGCAGATAGAGAAGTAAATCGTTTGGATCTTGAACAGCATTCTTTCCATGAGCTTGTACGCGAAGGGTATATGCAGCTGTTAAGGCAGCATTCTGATCGAATAGTTCTAATAAATGCGGAGCAAAGTCCGGAAAAGGTATTTGATGACGTTTTAGCTGTTATTGACAGTCGATTTGCAGGATTTTTTGCAACCGATGTCAAATTGTAATGCTAATAGTAATCAGGGGGGAATGAAGATGAAATTAGTAATTGCGATTATCCAGGATAAGGACAGTAACCGATTGTCGAATGCATTGGTGCGTGGTGGTTTTAGAGCGACCAAGCTCGCAAGTACTGGTGGGTTTCTACGCGCGGGTAATACGACGTTTATGATCGGCATTGAGGACGAACGTGTACATGAAGTGCTCCAAGTCATTAATTCGAACTGCAAGGTACGTGATCAATTAGTTACACCAGTGTCCCCAATGGGTGGATCGTCAGATTCTTACATTCCTTTTCCTGTAGAGGTACAGGTTGGCGGTGCGGCGGTATTCGTTGTTCCAGTCGAACGTTTTGAACATTTTTGAATGGGCGTGATATTCGATGAAAATTGACCAAAGTTTTCGTCCTTTAGGACAAAATCGCGCTAATAATGATTCGGGGACGAAGTCGATTCAGCCTAGAAACTTTGCCGATGTTATGGTACAGCAGGATGCCAATCGGACGCAGGAGCAGCTGCAGCAGAAGATACAGGATATTCAACTTCAAGGTGATCGATTAGCAAAAATTATGACGGTTCGCGAGTTGAAATTATATCGGCAGATGGTTAAGAAGTTTTTGGAGGATACGATTAGGAGAGGCGTCGTTCTAAAGGAAGTCAGAGGCTTTGATCGCAGAGGACGTATAAAAAGATATAAATTGTTGGATGAAATTGATGCAACACTTATTTTGATGGCTGAAGATTTACTGGACAGCGAACAGGGTAGAATAGACTTGTTGGCCAAGATGGGCGAGATACGCGGCCTTCTTATCAATTTGCTATTTTAAAAGGTAAGAAATCCGTTAATATATGAAAGCAAGCAAGGAAAGGTTTTGAACGGTTATGAGCCTTGAACAAGTATCCGGACAATGGAAAGCAGAGCGTATTTTGAAGAATTCGCTGCGGAGCGGCAAAATCTCACATGCCTATTTATTTCACGGTCCCTCGGGAACTGGAAGAATGGAAATGGCCCGTGAATTCGCAAAAGCATTATTTTGTGTTTCTGGCAGAGTGGAGGCATGTGGCGAGTGCATCGAATGCCGAAAGTTCGAGAATGGCAATCAATTGGATTTAATTACAGTAGCTCCAGACGGTCAATCTATTAAGATTGACCAGATTCGGGAGCTTCAGCGTGATTTCTCCTATCGTAATAGCGGTACTAATCGTAAAATATATATGATTGAACAAGCGGACAAGATGACGATACAAGCTGCCAATAGTTTACTAAAATTTTTGGAAGAGCCTGTATCATCAGTTGTTGCTATATTGATCACTGATAATAGCCAAGCTGTTTTGCCTACAATCCGCTCAAGAACACAATGGGTTCCATTTTTACCAATGTCACCTGAGCATATGCTGCAAACGCTTGTAGCAGAAGGCGCGCCAGCATTATTAGCTCGTGTAGCTGTTCAATTATCAGCTGGGTTAGGCGGCGCTAGACAATTTCTCCAACAGAATCAGTTTGCAGAAATCCGAAACCTAGTGATACAATTAGGTAAGGAGAGTTTGACCCGATTCACCGCGGCGATAATCACTGCTGGGCAGCAGTTATTTAAAACAGATTTAGTTGAGCATACACAATTGCTGTTGTCATTATTAGTTGTATGGTTTAAAGATTTGATACAGTTCCAGGCCGGAAGGCAGGACAACATCGTTTTTATAGATCAGTTAGATTGGATAGGCAAGCACGCCTTTAATCGATCATTCGCAGGCTGGGTGTCCTGCATAGAGCATACGCTTGAAGCAAGTAAACGAATACGTGCGAACGTGACGCCACAGCTTGCATTCGAGCAACTTATGGTAAACTTACAGGAGGGCTAATCCTTGTATAATGTGGTCGGTGTCCGCTTCAAGAAAGCGGGCAAGATTTATTACTTTGACCCAGTCGAACATCCCGTGAACAAGGACGAGCATGTCATTGTAGAAACTGCACGTGGAATCGAATATGGTAAAGTAGTGGTGGGACAAAAGCAGGTTGGTGAATCGGATGTCGTCCTTCCTCTCAAGAAAGTAATCCGAATAGCAAGCGATGTTGATGCTAAGGTTGTAGAAGAGAACCGAACAGCGGCTAAAAATGCATTTGGTACTTGTCTTGAAAAAATTAAAGGTCACCAGCTTCGAATGAAGCTAGTGGACGTAGAGTTCACGTTTGATCGCAATAAAATAATTTTTTATTTTACAGCGGAAGGCAGAGTCGATTTTCGTGAGCTAGTTAAGGATTTAGCAAGCGTATTCCGTACTAGAATCGAGCTTCGTCAAATAGGTGTTCGCGATGAAGCGAAAATGCTTGGCGGAATCGGTCCGTGTGGACGAGTATTATGCTGTTCATCATGGCTAGGAGATTTTGAGCCAGTATCTATTAAGATGGCCAAGGATCAGAATTTATCGTTAAATCCCACGAAAATATCGGGATTATGCGGGCGACTCATGTGTTGCTTGAAGTATGAGCATGATAATTATGAAAGCATTAGAGAGGAGCTTCCTGCAATTGGGAAGTTCGTTGTTACCTCATACGGAGAAGGTAAGGTTACTGGTATTAATACATCTACAAAAAGTGTGTATGTACAGTTATTTGATACACCAGGTAAACCGAAAGAACTGTCTATGGATGATGTAGTCATAAAGTAGACATTAAGAAGACAGCGTTCGATTCTCACGGGTGAGGTAACACTCACGCTTGAAGTTCTGGGGTGGGAACTTGGAGAAGAAAGATATATTCATTCAAATGGATGAGCTGGATAATCGAGTCGGTGCATTTCATGCCGAGCTTACCGCTTTGAAGCAGAAGGTAAAAGAGCTGCTTGAAGATAATAAGCGTCTAAGTGAGGAAAATAACCAGCTGCGTCAAGTGTTTAAGAGAGAGACAGATCTACAGCGGGAAGCAATTCTTGCTCCTGCTAAAGGTGAACAAGCCACGAAGCGTCATGAGAGACAAGCTCTTAATGAGGATGCGTTTGCAGAAGCAGGCATAGCTATAGGAGAAGGCCATGACAATTTAACGCGGTTGTACCACGAAGGATTCCACATATGCAACGTTTATTACGGGCATCTGCGGACGGAGGGTGACTGTTTATTCTGTTTATCCTTTCTAAATAAATAGTGGAATCCATTTTAACCGCCGTCCTTGCCGCAAGGGCGGTATTTTTTTTTAAAATATAAAAATTTATAAGTTTTCACTTATAAATGTACTTATACATCTCCGCGAAACAAATGCTTTGGCCGTATAGGACGGCGACAGCCGTTGACGCTTGATTATGGCTATTTTCTTAAAGAACACCTTAACGATAAAAGGAGCGGCAGAAACGTGTCGGAACAAATAACCTTAGCTGAAAATGAACGGCTTGATGATTTAATGACGGATAATGGCTTGAAGATTATACAAAGTAGGGAAGTATTCAGCTTTTCATTGGATGCGGTATTGCTATCCAAGTTCGCAAGTATTCCAAAGCACGGACGTATTGCTGATTTATGTACAGGCAATGGTGTAATTCCAATGCTCCTATCTACGAGAACCAATGCTCGCATCGATGCGGTAGAAATTCAGCCAAGATTGGCTGATATGGCAAGAAGAAGCGTTGCGTTAAATCAATTGGGCGAACAAATTACAATAATCGAACAAGATTTAAGACTGTATCCTAAGCAAGCGGGAAATGGTGTTTATGATGCAATTACAGTAAATCCACCATACATGCCTGTAACAGCCGGTGAGCAGAATGAAAATGAACATTATGCGATAGCACGACATGAAATTCACTGTACGCTAGAAGACGTAGCAGAGGCTTGTACGAAGCTTGTGCGTCCAGGAGGAAAAGTATCGATGGTCCACCGACCATCTAGGCTGCTCGATATTGTAGAAACGATGAGAAAATGGCGCCTAGAACCCAAACGTATTCAATTTGTTCATCCCAATGCAAATGCGGAAGCAAATATGGTCCTAATAGAAGCGATGCGTGATGGGAAGCCTGATATTAAATTACTGCCGCCAATTATGGTGTATGAGAAAGGAGTGCAGATCGTTTGAATATACAGAAGAGCTTCTCAGAAGCAGCTAATAGATCAGCAGGTTGTCTCTATTTAGTGGCAACACCTATAGGAAACCTGGAGGATATGACCTTTCGGGCGATACGTATCTTGAAGGAGGTTGATCTAATCGCTGCGGAAGATACGAGGCAGACGCGCAAGCTTCTCACTCATTTTGAAATTGGTACCCGAATCGTTAGCTATCATGAGCATAATAAACGAGCAAGCGGGCCTGAGCTAATAAGATTGCTGCTGGAAGGTCAATCGATTGCGCTTGTAAGTGACGCGGGTTTGCCGGCTATATCTGATCCAGGGGCTGATCTCGTGAGAGATGCAGTAGAGCATGATATTGCGGTTATTCCTCTTCCAGGTGCAAATGCGGCGCTGTCAGCACTTATCATGTCAGGTTTGCCTACGGATCGTTTTCTATTTACCGGTTTTCCTCCACGAGAGCGTAAAACATTAATAAAATGGCTTCAAGAAATAAGCACACAGACAGGAACATTAGTTTTTTATGAATCGCCGCATCGAATTTGTAAGACGTTAGACGTTATATTGGAATGTCTAGGAGATCGTCGCATCGCATTAGTACGAGAGTTAACGAAAAAGCATGAAGAGGCAGTCCGAGGAAGTGTAACAGAATGTATAGAGTGGTTTGCTGAGCACCCTCCGTTAGGTGAATTTTGCATCGTAATTGATGGTGCTGGGCAATCAGATCAGACAGGACAAGCACAAGGTGATATGTGGTGGTCGGAATTAGATATTTTTGCTCATGTTGCCCATTACGAAGAGCAATATGATCGGAAAGAAGCGATTAAGAAAGCAGCAGTAGATCGAGGATTACCGAAGCGCGATGTATATAATGAAGTGAACAGATAGGGTATGCTATTTTGGGCAAAAAAAAAGACCTTCCTGGCCGGGTTCTAGCGCAGGAAGGCATCAAGGAAATATAAAAAGGTTAGAATTAACAAGTAGATAATTTCATTATAACTTATTTTTTTTATTTTGTCACAGGTGCAGGCATCTCAGAAAGACAAATATGACAAATTATTTTTCCTTTGAAATAAGATACGCTTTCTGCGTTACCACAGAAGATACATGCGGGCTCGTATTTCTTCAACATAATACGCTCGCCATCTACATAAATCTCAAGTGCGTCCTTCTCGCCAATTCCAAGTGTGCGACGCAGCTCGATCGGAATAACTACACGTCCTAGTTCATCAACCTTACGAACAATACCAGTAGATTTCATCATAATCTAGCAGTTCTCCTTTAAAAATATATTCGCCATAGTTCGACATAGTTTTTGCTTTTATGAATACTATAATACCAACGATTCCCAAAATAGTCAACATAAATATCGCTATAATAGCTGATAGGATAACAATTTGACTAGCTGTAAAGGGCGTATTACTATGTATTACAATACAACAGCTTTGATATTTTGGAAACTAATTTACGACACTATTCGACATAATACACGCTGTTTGTGTCGAAAGTATGAACGAAGGAGATGAGATAATGATGAAGGAACAGCTAACGGAAGAGAAGGTATTTAAGGATCCTGTTCATAACTATATTTATGTACAGGACCAAACGATTTGGGAATTGATTAATACGAAAGAATTTCAAAGATTACGTAGAATTCGTCAATTAGGCGCATCCTTTTTAACCTTTCACGGGGCGGAGCATAGTCGGTTTTCACACTCACTTGGTGTATATGAAATAACACGAAAAATTATTTCTCAGTTCGAACGAAATCACTTTCCAGACTGGCCTAAAGAGGAGCGGCTAGTATCGTTATGCGCGGCGCTCTTGCACGATGTCGGTCATGGTCCGTTCTCACACTCTTTAGAAGAAGTATTCGATACGGACCATGAGCAATGGACGTGCAATATAATATTAGAAGATACTGAAATCAATCGTGTACTGCGTTCTGTATCCGATGATTTTCCTCAGAAGGTTTCTTCGGTTATTAAGAAGACATATCCGAAGCCGATCGTAGTTAGTCTCATTTCTAGTCAGATGGATGCAGATCGTATGGACTATTTGTTGAGAGATGCCTATTTTACAGGTGTAAATTACGGGACATTTGATTTAGAACGTATTTTGCGTGTATTGCGCCCATATAAAGGACAAATTGTAGTGAAGGAAAGCGGTATGCATGCGGTAGAACATTATTTAATGTCACGATATCAGATGTATTGGCAGATTTACTTCCATCCAGTAACAAGAAGTTCTGAGATTATTTTACGGCAAATATTCAAGAGGGCTCAGGAGCTTTACGCGAGCGGCTATGTCTTTGAGTGGCTGCCTAACTCATTGATGTGTCTACTGAACAATACGTTGACCGTATATGATTATTTGAAGCTGGATGAAGCTCTTGTTCAAACGGTCTTTACGCAGTGGGCGGAAGAAAATGATACTATTCTGAGTGACTTATGCGACCGTTTCATGAATCGTAAATTATATAAATATATTACGATTGAAAACCCGGATGAAGCACTATTAAATGAAATAAGTGATGGCTTCTCTTCTATCGGTTTACATCCTGATTATCATATGATGATTGATTTCCCATTTGACCTGCCATATGACGTGTATCGACCGGATAAAAAAGAGGGAGAAAAGGAAGGAAAAGCGCCGATTTTGTTGTTAGATGGCCAAGGAGAAATAAGTGAAATATCTGCCAAATCCGACATTGTTCGTTCTATTACCGGCCTGCATCAAGGGCAATATCATTTGTATTATCCAGAGGAGCCGTTAAAACAATCTGCGCATTTATTAAGCGCTTCGTTAAAAAAATTATTCAAGCTGGACTAAAGGAGCCTGACACTAACATGACATTACTGTTTGATACCCATACACATCTAGACTCGACCAAGTTTGACGAGGACCGTACAGAGGTTATAGAACGCGCAAGAGCCGCAGGTGTACATATGCTTGTAAATATAGGCTTTAATCGTGAAACGATTCCCACGACTATGGCGCTTGCGGAGCAGTATGATTTTATTTATGCGGCTGTCGGCTGGCACCCCGTGGACAGCATAGATATGCTACCAGAGGATTTGGAATGGATCGAGCGGCTGTGCTCTCATGAGAAGGTCGTTGCCATTGGAGAGATTGGACTGGATTATCACTGGGATACGTCGCCTAAAGAAGTGCAGCAGCGTGTATTTCGTGAACAAATTAGACTTGCGCGCAAGGTTGGAAAACCTATTGTTATTCATAACCGAGATGCGCATGAGGATGTCATTCGTATTCTTCAGGAAGAAAATGCAGCAGAGGTCGGCGGTGTGATGCATTGCTTCTCAGGAAGCTGGGAGACAGCTAAGCAATGCTTAGATATGAACTTTTATATTTCATTCGGCGGTCCTGTTACTTTCCAAAATGCTCGCGTTCCAAAAGAGGTAGTGAAGAGGGTTCCGCTCGACCGATTATTGATCGAAACCGATGCCCCATATTTAGCTCCAAGTCCATTTCGAGGGAAGCGAAATGAGTCAGCATATGTGTCTCGTGTAGCAGAGACGATAGCTGAATTACTGGGCAAAACAGTAGATGAAATCGCATCAATTACGAGTGAAAATGGTAAAAAATGTTTCAACATTGATTGATAATACGTGAATTCGAGAGAATTAGAGACATTTAGGGCGTAAAAACTAATTTTTATAGAGGTAATCGCCGATTTTTACCGTCTTTACCCCTCTTTTTAGCTAAAATCGTCTTTTATCGCATCTTTACAACTAGGCGCAGATGAAGGTATGATTCATCTCAGAGCATTAAACTTTTGTATTGGATTTCCAGTTTGCGCTTAATCTCCATTCGGAGAGCGGGGGAACCAGGTGCGGGAAAAATTACCGCATTTTGAATTCTTCAGGGGTGAATTTCTTAGCCGATGCCATGAGCATTGTACTACGAATAGGGCTGCTCTCTTGCCCGAACCCGTCAGCTAACCTCGTAAGCGTTTATAGAGAGTGATCAAACCTCGTGCCCATTTTTTTTGTATCCCTAGTGTAAAAACCCGGGAAGCCACGAAACAGATCCTCTGTCGACGGCTTCTTTTTATTTTCGAATAAACGGGATTTTGTCGACATAGGGTTAGAGATGGGGATGGGAGGTTAGATAGCATTACTGGTTTGCGTGCTTGCACGCCAATATACTATAGTCGCGTCAGTTGTATCATGCGTAACACTTGGCGGCGGGGCTATGAAGGAGGACCGATGAAGTGGGATTATTCCAGGTAAAGGACACCCATGGGAAACGATCATCCAGCATGTCTTTCGCATTGCGATGGAAGCGTGAAAACTTGCGTTTGATTCTTTTGAGTGCTATTATCTCAATCGCTATGACTTTCATGTTTTTGGTGTTGTTGTACGGAACGGCTGTCAAAAGCGTCTCCGTAGTAGTGAATGGACAAGAAACCGTTGTTGAAACGAAGCAATGGGTCCTGCAACGCCTACTGGATGAACAAGCTATCGCAATTGGACCACATGATGAGGTGTCAATGCCGCTTAACGCGGCGATAAAGGACGGAGATCGTATTGAGGTAACTCAAGCGATACCGGTAATTGTGAAGGCTGATGGCAAGGCATCGACTGTATACACGACAGAGAGAACAGTGCAGGCGGCGATCGAGGAATTAAATATTCCTGTTCGTGGTCAAGATAAAGTATCACCTCCGCTGGAATCAGTCATTAATGCGGAAACGACGGTTACTGTAGTTCGTGTCGATACAAAGGTATCGGAAACGAAACATGTATTGCCGTTCTCTATCGTAAAGAAAGACGATCCAACGCTGGAAAAGGGTAAGGAAAAGCTCGTGAAGACCGGTAAGGAAGGGCTTGTTGTTGAACGAATCGAGAACCAATATGAGGATGGTGTATTGGTATCAAAGAAGTCGGTCAACAAGGTTGTGCAGACAGCATCAGTCGATCAGGTTGTAGCAGTCGGCTCAAAGAAGGAAGAGCCTAAAGTATCGGTGCTCTCGAATAAGACTCAGAGTGTACCAACACTGACTAAGAACGGTGTGAAGTTCAAGGCGAAGAAAGTAATTAAGAACTTCACCTTAACTGCATATTCTGCAGGCGTAGAGTCGACAGGTAAGGATGATAGCCATCCACAGTATGGAATTACTGCATCGGGTGCCCGTGTTAAAGAGGGACGGACCATTGCGGTAGACCCGAAAGTTATTCCAATTGGCTGGTGGGTATACATCGAAGGTATAGGTTTCCGCCGCGCGGAAGATAAGGGCGGGGCCGTTAAAGGCAATAAAATCGATATTTATTTTGATAGCTCCAAGAGTGCGGATAAGTTCGGTAGGAAGAAAGGTTATACGGTCTATTTATTAGGACCGAATAAACCTACCGCAAGCTAATTTAAGGGGTTATCATCATCATATCGTAAAATGCAATTAAATATGCCATCATAAGGAGAGGCACTGCCTCTTCTTTTTGCATGTTTGCGGACAAGTTAGGTTAATAGTAACAGTAGCAACTGAGGCCATCCGTAGACGTTGGAGCGAGTGATAATTCAGGAAGGGAATGGTCTTAGTGATCAAGGAGATCATTGTCGTTGAAGGCAAGGATGATACTATAGCTATTAAACGAGCAGTTGAGGCGGATACGATTGAAACGAACGGATCTGCGATCGGCGAGGATGTACTGCGCCGGATTGCTCTGGCTAACGAGCGCCGCGGTGTTATTATTTTTACGGATCCCGACTATGCTGGCGAGCGAATTCGCAAAATTGTTGCGCGTCATGCGCCGGGCTGCAAGCATGCTTTTTTACCACAAGAGAAAGCTTTGTACAAAGGTGATATCGGAATTGAGAATGCAAGCCCGGAAGCCATTCGCGGAGCACTCTCAGAGCTTCGTACGGAGACTCTAGATGAAGAGGGAGAGATAACCTTCGAGGACTTAATGGAAGCAGGGTTGATTGTGCATCCAGACGCGTCTAATCGTCGATTAATCATAGGCAAAATACTTGGTATTGGTTATGCGAATGGTAAGCAGTTTTATAAGCGCTGTACAAGCTTCCGTATCTCTAAGGCGGAATTTACGGCTGCGCTTCGTGAGATGGAAGAGAAACTGGAGGGATAAGCCATGAGCGAATTGGAACAGCAGAAGCAGGGCATTACGGCAGCGATAAAAAAACAAACGGCGTTAGAAGTAGCGACACCAAAGCGGACAAAAGAAATAATTGCGAAATACGGCTTCTCCTTTAAGAAGAGTCTGGGACAAAATTTTCTGATCGACCAAAATATATTAAACAACATTGTCACAGCAGCAGAGCTTGATGAAACGAAGGGCGCGCTAGAAATCGGACCGGGCATTGGTGCGCTTACACAGAGGCTTGCAGCGGTAGCAGGCAAAGTGACAGCGGTAGAGATTGATAATCGACTTATACCGATTCTGAGAGAGGTACTCGCGGATGAATCTCATACAACGGTCATTCATGGCGATGTGTTAAAGCTCGATTTGAAGCAATTGTTCGAAGATCAGTTTGGCGATGTTTCAGGAGTTAGCGTAGTGGCTAACCTGCCTTACTACGTAACCACGCCTATACTTATGAAGCTGCTTGAGAAGCGTCTCCCGCTTGAGCACATCGTGGTTATGATTCAGAAGGAAGTAGCCGAGCGAATGGCGGCAAAGCCAGGAAGCAAGACTTATGGCAGTTTAAGCGTCGCGGTTCAGTATTACTGCGTGCCTAAGCTCGTGTGTATGGTGCCAAACACCGTATTTATTCCACAGCCGAACGTTGATTCTGCGGTTATAAAGCTATCGCTTCGTGATAAGCCCGCTGTCGATGTTCCAGATGAAGACCATTTCTTTCGAGTTGTTCAAGCGAGTTTTGCACAGCGTCGCAAGACACTGGCTAATAATTTGACCGCATTCGTTGGCAAAGAGCGACGTGAGGCCTTAAATGAGCTGCTGCTGAGGAATGAAATAGATCCAATTCGCCGGGGCGAGACACTCTCCCTAGAGGAATTCGCACGTATAAGCCGCGGTATGCTGGAAGAGGGCTGGCGGTAGTTACACGGGATCAGCATAAAGTACTCACCATTCGTCTTTCCTGCCCATAAGATAGACGAAGAGGTGATTTACCCATGAAGCAAGGGGACCTGGTCGTCCGCAAATCGTATGGCGGTGATGTGCTGTTCCGAGTTGAAGTTGTTCGTACACATAATGCCATACTAAAAGGCACGGACTACCGATTGTTGGCGGATGCTCCGATTCCTGATCTGTCGGTCGTAAACGACCCAGAATCGACGAGAGCGGTGCAGCAAGTCCGTATTAAAGTTAACGACTCTTTACAGCGGATGCACTCTCAGAGAGAGCGTCAAGCCATTGAAACAGAAGATAACATTCGGCAAGCGGTGCATCAGAGCAAAGCATTCTTTGAGGTGCCCGGCAAGGTTCTCCATCTCGATGGAGACAGCAACTATTTGAGAAAGAGCATGCAATTGTATAATACGATGCATGTCCCTTCGCATGGCCTTCATGTGCATGAATCACAGATGGCGGAAGTGCTGTATCGTCTATTGCCGCAGATCAAACCAGATATCGTCGTTATTACGGGGCACGATGGTGTGCTCAAGCATCGCACACCAATGGACCTGTATAGTTTAAGCAGCTACAAAAATTCACAGAACTTTGTTAACGCAGTCCGTATTGCTCGCGAGTATGAGAAGAACAGAGATGGATTGATTGTTATTGCGGGAGCGTGTCAGTCCCATTTTGAAGCGCTGTTGCAGGTAGGGTCTAACTTCGCCAGCTCACCAGGTCGTATATTGATTCATGCTCTAGACCCGGTATATATTGCCATAAAAGCAAGCTACACGTCGATTCGCGACACCATTAACTTGGCGGATGTTATTCACGGAACGATAAGCGGGATAGATGGTGTAGGCGGCATAGAAACTATGGGTCGCTTCCGAGTAGGTTTACCGAAGCCGAAAGTAACGGCAGGGGTGTCTGCATTGAAAACAACTTCTTAATATAACTAACTTTACGTGAAATATGCATGATTTTTAAAAAAATGGGTGAAATCACCGTTGACAAGAGAATATTCCGGCTGATATAATATTTTGCCTTATTTGACAACTACCCTCTTTTTGTTTATAATGGACAAGGAAAGAGGTGGTAGTGGACAATGGCAAAAAATGCGCTATTGGATATTAAACGCAGTTTGGAAGCTCACGTTGGTTCCAAAATCCGTCTTCGAGCTAACGGTGGTCGACGAAAGACTATCGAACGAACCGGTGTGTTGGAAGATATCTACCCTTCTGTTTTCATTGTTAAACTGGATGAGGAGCAGCATGCCTTTAAGCGTGTCTCTTACAGTTATGCGGATATACTGACGGAGTCGGTGGAAGTGACCGTATGCAATGATGAGGGTCAAGTCCGTATCGCCCATATTCAACAATAGATTAATATATGGCCGAATGAGGCAGTTTAGCGCAGATCGCATCTGCGCTTTTTTTTGTTTATAATGGTTGATTAGTAAATTGCTCAAATCACAACGCGAGCTGTGGGGGTATTGTGCACATGGCTTTGAAGCATACTATTGGAACTACTGCACCAGACGATGGCGTTAGTGGTTTATGTATATTGCAATTAATTAATTGCAGTGGTCGTTAATATGGAGTCGGAGGGATTAAAAATGGGTCGAAGAAGTCGAGGCATTATGTCGGAGCAATTGAAATATGAGCTCGCTAAGGATCTTGGATTTTATGATACAGTTCAGCAAGAAGGCTGGGGCGGTATCCGTGCAAAGGATGCTGGAAATATGGTGAAAAGAGCTATTGAACTTGCAGAGCAAGCAGCAGCTAAATCTAATCGTCCATAAGGAAAAAAGGACTCCTATTAATTAAAAAAAGCTAAGCTGCTGGCTGTCAGAAATTAGTTGATCGCCAGCTCTTAGCTTTTATTGCGTTCGTTTGGTATAATAAGGTTTAAGCTTAAGGACGAACGGGTGAACTTATCAGATGAAAATATATGAAAAAGCTCCTGCCAAAATTAATTTGGTGCTTGATGTACTGCGAAAGCGTGATGACGGCTACCATGAGGTTGAAATGATAATGACTATGGTCGACCTCGCGGACCGTCTAGAAATGGAAGAGCTTAATAGAGATACGATTATTATATCAAGCCAAGTTGGCTACATACCGCTCGATGAGAAGAACCTTGCATTTCAAGCGGCTAGGCTTATTAAAGAGCGCTATGACGTAAGACAAGGCGTTTATATTCATTTAGACAAAAAAATACCGGTTGCTGCAGGTCTTGCCGGTGGAAGCAGCGACGCAGCTGCCGCACTTCGAGGCTTGAATCGACTGTGGAAGCTTCAAATCCCGGAGGACGAGCTATGTCGCCTTGGAGCTGAGCTAGGCTCTGACGTACCGTTCTGTGTAACTGGTGGAACAGCTATTGCTCGCGGACGCGGAGAGCGCCTTGAGCATATCGACAACCCGCCGCAATGCTGGGTTGTACTTGCGAAGCCGCCAATCAACGTATCCACTGCTGACGTATACGGTCGATTCCGCGCGAATGAGCTGAAGGAGCATCCATCTATCGCCAATATGACTGACGCGCTGGCAAGAGGCTCTTTTAATGATATATGCGAAGGGCTTGGCAATGTATTGGAGAATGTTACTCTGGGCGTATATCCTGAGGTCATGCAGCTTAAGGAAATTATGATTAAGCTTGGGGCAGATGGCGTATTAATGTCGGGAAGCGGGCCTACTGTATTCGGTCTTGTATCGAAGGAAGCCAAGCTTTCACGTATTTATAATGGGTTACGCGGATTTTGTAAAGAAGTGTATGTGGTAAGAATGCTCACATAGGAATGACGTTGTTCTTGATTAAATCCGTATAAAAATGTTATATTGGCATTATATTATTCGGATTTAGTGGGGGGAGATGTGCTTGAAGAAGTTGAAACGGAGCTCACGGTTGGTAGAAATGACACAGTACCTGTTAACTCGACCCCACACGTTAATTTCACTTACAGCATTTGCTGATCGATACCAGTCGGCGAAATCATCCATTAGTGAGGATTTAGCCATAATAAAAGAAGTGTTCGAGGAAGAAGGTATCGGACAGCTTCAGACTCTTGCCGGAGCGGCAGGCGGAGTAAAATATACACCTAAGATGGAAGAAGAAACAGCTCTTTCTATTATGACGAGCATATGCCGCCAGCTTGAGCAGCCTGAAAGGGTTCTTCCCGGGGGCTATTTGTATATTACTGATATGTTAGGCGAGCCGGAGCTGCTTGCTGATGTCGGAAGAATGTTTGCTACTGCATTCGCGGACCGGAAGATCGACGTCATTATGACGGTGGAAACAAAGGGGATACCATTGGCATACGCTACGGCTGCTTGCCTCAACATTCCTGTTGTGATTGTAAGACGGGACAATAAGGTAACTGAGGGCTCCGCCGTCAGTATTAATTATGTGTCCGGGTCGACGAAGCGAATTCAGACGATGTCACTTGCACGCAGAGCGCTGAAGGAGCAATCGCGAGTGCTCATTATCGATGATTTCATGAAAGCCGGCGGCACCATTCAAGGCATGATGGATCTACTGTTCGAGTTTAAGGCCATCGTTGCAGGAGTTGGTGTATTTGTAGAGTCAGGCGAAGTGGAGCTTGAGGAGCGGTTGCTGGAGGATTACGTGTCGCTAGCTAAGCTAACGGCAGTTGATACGAAGACAAAGCAAACTACAGCTGTTGCAGGTAACTATTTTAAATTATAAGGGTATGGATGCATTATTCTTTGCATCACGCTCCGAGAGGTTGGTTATCCATGACAAAGAAGCAAATACCACAAGTAATATCTACAGATCAAGCTCCTGCTGCGATCGGTCCCTATTCCCAAGCGATTAAGCTTGGCGGATTATTGTTTACTTCCGGTCAAATTCCACTGGATGCGTCGGGGCAGCTTGTTGAGGGCGGAATTGAGGAGCAAACCCATCAAGTATTCAAAAATTTAGATGCTGTTCTTACAGCTGCTGGATCCGGCCTTCAGGATGTTGTTAAAGCGACTGTATTTCTAAAGGATATGAATCAGTTTGCAACGGTCAACGGCATCTATGCTTCTTACTTCGGAGACCATAAACCGGCACGTTCTGCTGTTGAAGTGGCAAGGCTTCCAAAGGATGTTCTTGTCGAAATAGAGGTCATTGCATCGACAAATGTCGAATGATAACGAAAAAAATTCAAAATCAAAAAAAAAGTTTAAAAAGTGCTTCATTTTACCAAAAAACTAGCAGGATTTAGCACAAAAACGTGGAAATATACACCAAGTCTCTGATAGACAAAGGTGGTGAACACAAGTGCAAATTACTGATGTCAGACTCCGCCGTGTAAATTCGGAAGGACGCATGAAGGCCATCGCATCCATTACCATTGATAATGAATTCGTTGTTCACGATATTCGTGTGATTGATGGTAACAATGGAATGTTTGTTGCAATGCCGAGCAAGCGTACTCCGGATGGAGAGTTTCGGGATATCGCTCATCCGATCTCTTCAACGACCCGTGAGAAGATTCAAGCTGCAGTACTCGCTGAATACGAGCGCGCAGCAGAAGAAGTTGTAATTGAAGAAGGAGCTTAACCAGAGCATTTCATGAGTGTTTGGAATGATTGGAGAAGAGGGCCACGGCTCTCTTTTCTTTTTTTTGAAAATAGAGAAAGTATATGATTTACCTTAACTAGGCATATAGTTCAACGCGAAACGAGCTTACGCCGCCTAAGATGGCGAAGACCGTTTACGCCTATAGCGTATAATATATTGTATAATGGATATTAAATAATGAATAATTTCTATTTAAGCAGGGGGTTTTTAATTTGAAAATCATGGCGATTGTGCTTGCTGCGGGACAGGGTAAGCGAATGAAATCGAAATTATATAAGGTTCTTCATCCAGTATGCGGCAAGCCGATGGTAGAGCATGTTCTCGATACGGTGAAGGAAGCTTCCTCGGAGCGTACTGTTGTTATTGTAGGCCATGGGGCTGAGCTGGTGAAGTCACATTTAGGCGATGCAGCGGAGTATGTATTACAAGAACAGCAGCTTGGTACGGGGCATGCAGTGCGTCAAGCAGAGGAATTGCTTGGCGGTGAGGAAGGGACGACAATCGTCGTCTGCGGCGATACCCCCCTTGTTCAAGCTTCAACAATTACTGCAATGCTTGAGCTGCATGCTTCTAATGGGGCGGCTGCGACGGTACTAACAGCCTCCTTTGACAATCCAACGGGCTACGGACGTGTTCTGCGTGATGATGACGGCTCTGTACAGCGTATTGTCGAGCAAAAGGATTGCTCACCTGATGAAGCTGCAGTTAAGGAAATTAATACAGGGACGTATTGCTTCGATAATAAAAAGCTATTCAAAGCGCTCGCCAAGGTTACAAGTAACAACGTACAGGGTGAGTATTATTTGACGGATGTTATTGGCATATTCCGTGAAGCGGGAGAATCGGTTCAGGGCTATTGCACAGATGATCTGGCAGAAGCAATAGGAGTTAATGATCGTGTTGCGTTGGCGGAGGCTGAGCAGCTTATGCGCGCTCGTATTAATCGTGGCCATTTGCTGAATGGCGTAACCTTCATTGATGTGGCATCCGCCTATATAGAAGCGGGCGTTCAAATCGGATCGGATACCGTTATATATCCAGGTACGGTATTGCGAGGGAATACTGTCATTGGTGAAGACTGTGTTATTGGACCCCAGGCTGATATTGCGGATAGCTCGATTGGCAACGGTGTAACGGTTAAATATTCAACAGTTGTAGAATCAATTATAGGTGACGAAAGCGCAGTAGGGCCTTACGCGAATTTACGTCCAAATTCAAAGCTTGGCCGCGGCTGTAAAATTGGCGATTTCGTAGAGCTGAAAAATGCTTCACTCGACGATGGCAGCAAAGTATCGCATCTTAGCTATGTTGGAGATGCTAAGGTCGGCAAAGATGTTAATATTGGCTGTGGGGCTATAACCGTTAATTATGACGGGTTTAATAAGTTTGTGACAGAGATTGGTGACAATGCTTTTGTCGGAAGTAATGTAAACCTGATCGCTCCTGTGAAAATCGGGGATGGAGCATACGTCGTTGCAGGTTCTACCATTACGAAGGATGTACCAGCAGGTGACTTGGCTATTGCGCGCGAGCGTCAGGTGAACAAACCGGACTATGCCGATAAGATTCGGGGACGGGCGAAAGCGAAGAAAGATAAGAAACAAACCTAAGAATCAGACCTAAGAATCAGACCTAAGAAACAAACCTAAGAAACAAACCTAAGAAACAAACCTAAGAAACAAACCTAAGAAACAAACCTAAGAAACAAACCTAAGAAACAAACCTAAGAAACAAACCAAAAGAACAAACCTAAGAAACAAACCAAAGGAACAAACCAAAGGAACAAACCAAAAAAAATCTAGACCACTTGTGTAACATGCCAAATACCCGTTTAGTTTCAATATTTGCAATTAAATGAGGGCGCAAAAGGGTGAACTGCGATTTAGTGTCAGATGATGAACTTAATTGCTGGGTTAGCTCGACCCGCGCCCTCTTTTCGGTGAATTAACTGCATATTCTGAAACTAAATCGTCTCTAATCCGATAATGACTATCATTAATTTCATATTGTGAAACTAATTTAACTTTACCTTCAAGCCGTCAGATGAATAGATACTTCTATGGATATATTCGATCGACAAATAAAGGGTTAGTCGTGACCACTTGTTTTTTTCTTGTTACCGCGCAAGCATTCCCGGTGTCAGGTACTTCATAGTGATTAACCAACAGGTGTGTTTGAATAATTTGTTATATACTGTAAAATGAATGATATGTCGATAATAAGCCTACTCGCTGATACAGAGTAGGCTATTAGTTCTGTTTACTAAATGATTCTGACAGCGTTTATTGTTCATTTCATGAGATGCCATACGTTACGCGCAATGGGGGTGAAATGATAAATGCCGTGGATGAATTATAGGAATTAGCTAGTGAGGTAACAGATTCGAATGATAAAAATGGTGTTGCCAAAGTATTAGAAAAGGTGTTGAGATAAGTACTTATTTGAACTAACCGCCTCCTTGTAAGGCGGTTTTTTTGCTTTGAAAGCAGAAATAATTCTCCCTACATGCTGACGAAACTTTGTCAAAAAAATTTTATACAAGGGTTGCGATAAACCAATAACAGCTTACAGACACTGGATCCGTTATTTGTCAATTTTCATGACATTTGGGGATTATTGAGGATCTAAGGTCCGCAGAATATGCGTGGCTTAGGTATAATCAAGCACTGATTACTGATAATAACAATGAGTCAGTTAAAATCGCAAAAAAAGTTTAACTTCCGGTTTGATTGGGTAAAGATATATGGAGACAACTTACGAAGCGGGTTTTGCTTCACAAAACTCAAAGTAAATGCTTACGAAGCTAGTTTTGCTTCACAAAACTTTAGGAGGTTTACAAAATGGCGATAGCTATGAATGCAAACGAACGAACTCGCTCGACGAAAGGTGATCTTCGCCAGTTGCGGAATCAAGGCAAAATACCTGGTGTTGTATATGGCAAACAATTAAGCTCGGCTGCCCTAGTAATGATAGATGAGAAGGAGCTGCTTCCACTGCTTCGTTCGCATCCCAATGCGGTTATTGAAATCGATATTCCGACATACGGCAAACAGTCGGTAATGATATCTGATGTACAGCGTGATTCGCTTAGCCGTAAAGTGCAGCATGTTGATTTTCATCAAATTAACTTGAACGAAAAAGTGAAAGCATATGTCCGTATTGAAGCGGAAGGTGATTCCCAAGGTGTAAGGGAGGGTGGTGTTCTTCAAGTTATTTTGCATGAGCTTGAGGTACAGTGCTTGCCGACAAGCATTCCCGAAACGGTCGCGGTGGATATTACGGCATTAGGAATTGGCGAAAGCTTGCTCATTAGTGACTTGAAGCTGCCACAGGGTGTAGAAGCCACTTCAGATGCCGACACCGTAGTTTTGACCATTTTGTCACCACAGAAAGAACTCAGCGAGGAAGAAGCGGCGGATGCAGCGGTAGAGCTTACAGAAGCAGAGTCGCGTTCGAAGGAAGCGAAGCTAGAGGGCTTAAAAACGTTTTAGACATAGAAGCGTAAAAGGCTTACTCCTCTCCTTAAGTTGGAGATAAAGAGCTTAGCAATTTTCGCATCATATTAAATAAAAAAAACGCCGTTCATGTAGGGAACTGACCCCCGTTTATGAGACAGGGATAAAACACCTAACTAAGCAGCCAGTTGTCGATAATGAATCGGTGACTGGTTATTTAGTTTCGTTTGAATACGAATATGGACATAATAGTCTATGTAATGTCCCTTATTAAAGCTATATTGTTTCCCTACTGGTTGTTCTAGTCGATGGACTTCACCATTACGGTACCATTTCATCCAAGTCTTTAATTGGGTCTTATTACGAATGAGTAGTTGATCCATCACATCTTTTACAGGCACACCTGCTAACCTCATTTCAATAGCCTTCATTTTTACCTCTACATGGTAACTTACTCTTGTTCCCACGCAAAAACACCTCCAAGTTGTACGATTATTTTACAAAAGTCGTATCTCAACTTAAAGGTGTTTTACTTTGTCTCACATTTCGGGGTCAGTTCCGGATTAAGTCCGTCCGTGCCGGAAGGCTTTTTTTCTCGTTCGGCCCTGAGGACCAATTTGACGTCACCTCAAAAGGATAACGTCAAAAGTTTACGCTTGCACGAGATTATGATACATTTGTCCATAAAGGAGTGGTGCGAGCCATGAAATGGATTGTAGGTCTAGGAAACCCCGGCTCCGCTTATCAAGGAACCCGTCATAACGTCGGTTTTATGGTGATTGATGAGCTGGCGAGACGATGGGGAATTAACGTAACGCAAAATAAATGCAAGGCTTTAATCGGAGAAGGCAATGTGCAAGGCACGAAGGTGTATCTCCTTAAGCCGATGACATATATGAACCTGTCGGGAGAGTCGGTTCGGTCGTTTCTTGATTATTATAAAGCGGATTTACAGGATGGCATTGTTGTTTACGATGATTTGGATACGGAAATTGGCAAACTGAGACTCCGTTATCAAGGAAGTGCTGGGGGGCATAATGGAATAAAATCGCTTATTCAGCATCTGGGCACTCAAACATTCGACCGTGTAAGGATGGGTATTTCTCGTCCGCAGCCGGGAATGAATATTGCTGACTATGTACTCTCTACCTTCCCTAAGAGCGACAAGGAGCTGCTTGCCGAGATGATCAATGCGGCTTGTGATGCGATCGAATTTGGATTGAAAGCGCCTTTTGAAGAAACGATGGCGAAGTTTAACAGGTAATCTGTTAAATAACGATAGGGCTGGGCATACTGAAGAGAATAACAACTCTTCAGGAGGCATACATATGGCTGTAAACTATATTTGTCGACATTGCAAGACGTCTATTGGTTCACTAAGCGGGTCGGATATTACAGAGCAACAGCTCGGTTTCCATTTCTTGACCCCCGAAGAGCGCAGCGATATAATAGCGTATGACCCTAATGGGGACGTAACTGTAAAAGTAGTATGTGATTATTGTCGTGAAGCAATTGACGCAAATCCTGAGCTGAATCTTGTAAGTAATCCATTGCAGTGATCAACTGGAAACAATGGGCGTAATTTTGAATACGATAAGATCATATACGAGCTGAGAGTATCAGCGTATGTGATGCTTATCTCTCGATGCGAAACAGCGTCATCCAAATGATTTCGGATGATGGAGTTGTTTCTGCTTGGGCCTTAGCGTATGCTGAGGCTTATTTTCAATGTACAGGGAGCGATCGTATCACTCTCCGATTGTTTATAGAAACGGGGTGTCGCAAACGTTGAAAGCGTTAATTAAAGCTTTTGCCGCGGATACGGACGTTCAGTCTGTTATATCCGGTATTCATAAAGGCATGCGTGAACAGATGATATCAGGTCTTGCAGGCTCCTCTCGTCAAGTGCTGATTGCAGCGCTTCAGAAAGAAGTAGAACTGCCAATGCTTGTTGTAACGCATAATATGTTCTCTGCTCAGAAGATAGCAGAGGATTTACAAGAATGTTTATCTTCAGACGAGGTATTGTTATATCCTGCGAATGAGCTTATGGCTGCCGAAGCAGCGATCTCGAGTCACGAGACGCTGGCGCAGCGAATGGACGTGCTGATCAAGCTATCCAAAGGCTATCGCGGGATCGTTGTTGTGCCATTCTCCGGCGTACGGCGTTATTTGCCTATCGGTTCAGTCATGGCAGAAGCTCAGATAGCAGTAAAGGTTGGTGATGTGCTGCCAATCGACACTTTCCTGTGCCAAATGACGGCGCTTGGTTATACACGTGCTGATCGAGTAGAATTGCGCGGGGAGATGAGCGTAAGAGGAGGCATTGTCGATTTTTATCCGTTAACGACTGCTACCGCTTATCGTATCGAATGGTTCGGGGATGATGTCGATTCTATACGAGCGTTCGACCCTGCTGATCAACGATCCTCCGATCGTTTCGAGTCGTTCATTGTTCCACCTTGTCAGGAAATGCTGGCTGATGGCCGTCGTATGGAGATCGCTGCGAATCATGCGCAGCAGCTGCTAGAGAAGCAACTTGAAAAAATGACTGATCGCACAGCTAAGGATCGTTTGCGTACTGAAATTGGCGGAGAGCTCGAGAAGCTTCGTGAACATGTGTATTTTCCAGAAATATATAAATATATTTCATTGTTGTATCCTGAACGGCAAACGATTCTCGACTATATGCCAAGCGATACGATTCTTATACTAGACGAGCCGACGCGTTTGATAGAGACGGCAAAGCAGTTGGAGCGGGACGAGGCTGAATGGTCGATGCATTTGCTGCAAAATGGCAAGTCGTTGCCAGGTTTTGTATTAGCACGCGATACAGAGGAAATATTGCATCATCGTCCGTTTCCGACATTGTTTTTATCGTTATTTTTGAGACAGGTTCCGCACTCGCAGCCACAAAATATTTTGAATATGACAAGTCGTTCGATGCAAAACTTTCATGGCCAAATGAATTTACTGAAGGCGGAGATGGAGCGTTGGCACAAGACGGGCAGCACGGTTATGATGCTGGCTGGCAATGCCGAGCGGATGCAGCGGATGCGTCGTGTTCTTGAGGACTATAATATCGAAACGCCAACTCTTCTCGAAGGCAATCTGCAATCGGGCTTTGAGCTTTCATCAACTCGTTTGGTCGTTATTACCGAAGGCGAGATGTTCTCGCAAAAGCAGCGAAAAATACGGAAGATAGATAAGAAGGTAGATAATGCCGAGCGTATAAAAAGCTATACGGAGCTCAAGCTCGGCGACTACGTTGTTCATCACAATCATGGTATCGGAAAATATGTAGGAATCGGCACGCTTGAGATAGCGGGCATTCATAAAGATTATTTGCACATTTTGTATGCTGGCGGCGATAAGCTGTCTGTTCCGATCGAGCAAGTTGATATGATTCAGAAGTATGTCGGCAATGAAGATAAAGAACCTAAAGTAAATAAACTTGGCGGCAGCGAATGGACGAAAGCAAAAAGTAAAGTAAAAGCATCTGTTCAAGATATAGCCGATGACTTGATTAAGCTATATGCACAGCGGCAAACAGCGCCCGGATATTCGTTCGGTGAAGATACTTCGTATCAACAGGAATTTGAAGCGATGTTCCCTTACGATGAGACGCGCGATCAGCTCAGAGCTATTGAAGAGATAAAAAAGGACATGGAGAAAAGCCAGCCGATGGATCGGCTGCTATGCGGAGATGTCGGCTATGGAAAAACCGAGGTCGCTATTCGAGCTGCCTTTAAGTCGGCGATGGATAGCAGGCAAGTGGCTGTGTTAGTGCCGACTACGATTCTTGCCCAGCAGCATTATGAAACATTCCGCGAACGTTTCGCGGGATATCCGATCAATGTACAGGTGCTTAGTCGTTTTCGTTCACGCAAGGAGCAGAATGATACGATGAAAGGTCTAAAGAACGGTACGGTTGATGTCGTTATAGGAACGCATCGCTTGCTCTCTCAAGATATTATATTCAAGCAGCTTGGACTGCTTATCGTGGACGAGGAGCAGCGCTTTGGCGTATCGCATAAGGAGAAGCTGAAGAAGCTTAAAACCAATGTAGACGTGCTTACTCTGACAGCAACGCCAATACCGCGTACGCTTCATATGTCGATGCTGGGTGTGCGTGACCTATCGGTTATTGAAACACCGCCAGAAAACCGTTTTCCGGTGCAGACTTACGTAGTGGAGCATAATCATGCTCTAGTTCGTGAGGCTATTGAACGAGAACTCGCGCGAGGCGGCCAGGTTTATTATCTTTATAATCGCGTACAAGGGATCTATCAAATGGCTGAGCAGATTAACGCGCTCGTACCGGATGCTAGAGTTGCGGTAGGCCATGGACAAATGTCTGAGCAAGAGCTGGAGAAAACAATTCTCGACTTTCTTGATGGCGAGTCAGACGTTTTAGTTAGTACGAGTATTATCGAGACGGGCGTCGATATTCCGAACGTTAACACGCTAATCGTACATGATGCGGATAAAATGGGGCTTTCTCAGCTGTACCAGCTTCGGGGTCGAGTTGGCCGTTCGAATCGGATAGCGTATGCTTATTTCACTTATCAGCGTGATAAGGTGCTTACTGAGGTAGCTGAGAAGCGTCTGCAATCCATCAAGGAATTCACGGAGCTTGGCTCTGGCTTTAAAATAGCGATGCGAGATCTCTCGATACGAGGAGCGGGTAATTTGCTTGGTGCTGAGCAGCATGGATTTATTGCTTCAGTCGGCTTTGATATGTATTCGCAGATGCTTGCTGATGAGATTGCCAAGCGGAAAGCAGAGATGAACGGTGAGGAAATTAAGGAAGAGAAGCCGGTCAGCACATTAATTGATGTCAGCATTGATGCGTACTTGCCATCCGATTATATTTACGACAGTATACAGAAAATCGAAATTTATAAAAAGGTGGCAGCAATTCGTACGTTTGAAGAATCGGATGATGTCATTGATGAGCTTGTGGATCGCTTTGGAGATTTGCCGCAGTCGGTTAGCAATTTGCTCGCGGTGGCCCGTCTTAAGGTGTACGGTACGATATATGGCATTGAGCAGATTAGCGGCAAAGGTGATGACCTGCTTATGCGCTATGCAGCTGGCGAGAAACGTCGAATTGATCGGAAGAAGGTCGACCAGCTCTGCTTGAAGCATGAGAACCGGTTTAAGCAGGGAAGTGACCAAGAACCTAACCCTACTGTGCTGCTGCGTGGCAAGGGATTGAATATGGAGCAAAAAATCCATATGATGGAACAATTTTTGCAAGGATACAAGGATACACTTTTACAAAAGGAAGAGTTGCAAAATGTGACGCCATAGACGGAATTCGCTTTTTTAGTCCCGTTTCTGTTACAATATTAAGAAGTTCATAGAATGAAAGGGGATTCAACATGTTACAAAGTTCAAACAAATCAGCATGGCGCAGAGGCGCGCTGCTTGTTATTACAGCAGTACTGGCCATGACCTTGATGGCGGCGTGTGGTGCTAAAGATGAATCAACAGTTGTTGCTACTTACAAGGGCGGCAATGTAACGGAAACGGAATTCGACAAGTACATCGCTGTTTTCAATGTTCTACAACCAGGTTATGAGCAAATCATCGCAGTTCCGCAATTTAAAGAGCAATTGCTGCAGCAGTATATTTCGTACAAAATTATAGGTAGTCAAGCATCGGAAGAGTCTAAGAAAAAGGCGGCTAAAGATGTTAAAGAGCAGATGAAGCAATATAAAGATGCTTTGACTAAGGATGCTCAATTGAAAGCTGCAGTAGATGCTCAAAAGGTTAGCAACAAAGATATGGAAAATTATTTGCTAATGACTTCAACACTTGTAGCACATATGAACTCCAAAGTAACAGATGATGAAATGAAAAAAGAGTTAGAAACGAATGCCGCGAATTATGCGACCGTTAACGTTCGTCATATTTTGGTAGCAACCAAAAAGACAGACCCAACGACGAAAGAGGAGACAGATGTTCGTACTCCTGAGGAAGCACTTAAAATAGCTAAAGAAGTAAAAGCAAAACTGGATGCTGGCGGCGATTGGACAGCCCTTGCTAAACAATATTCTGAAGATCCAGGCTCGAAAGATAAGGGCGGCTTGTATGAAGATATGAAAATTCGCGACACGGCAGAACAATTTAAGCTGGCTGCTTACAAGCAAGAAATTGGCGTTATTGGTGATCCGGTAGAAACGGAATTCGGTTATCATGTTATGAAAGTTGAGAAACGTGATAACAAGACTTTCGACACAATGACTGATGCTGATAAAGAAGAACTGAGAAGTGCTGTAGCATACACCCACATGAATAAATTCATGACGGATGAAATGCCTAAGCAAGAAATAGTTATTACTTTGCCTAAAGATGAAACAACCGATGAGAAAGCACCGGCGACCGATGAGACTCCTGCAAGTGACAAGCCTGCTGGGGAAGAAACTCCAGCGACGGACGCGCCTGCAACGGACGCACCTGCAGCGAAATAATCTAGGAACAATTCAATAATGCCATAGTTATAACTGATTTTTAGAAAGAACCTATCTTGAAGCTAATGCTTTAAGATAGGTTCTTTTTTTTAGTGTGTGTCATCTTACATGACATAAGTTCTGGTTTATCGGCTTTTTGAAATATTAAAGTACTATAAGGAGAGCGAGTGTAACTGAATAGTTAATTTCGGGTATGCGTCGGATATTTTGTTTATTTGGGATGACAGTATGGTTGCGTCAAATGGGGAGCTAAATATTTCTTTATCCGGTACAAAAGTAATGCTTGTTCCTGTTTCATCTGTGACGCCAATGGTTAATAATTCGGATTGCGGAATGCCATGCTTGTAGTCCTGCCGAAATATTTTTCCGTCGCGGCGAACTTCGACAGACAACTTCTGAGAGAGCGCGTTAACAACTGCTATTGTAATACCTTTCTCACCTCCTGGTACAACGAAGGAAGCACCAGTGTTGTAATGACTTATATTGGTGAGGATCGTTTGTAAATTGGTTTTGTTCGTGTTTGGAAGAGCTTGAACTGGAATGCCTCTGCCGTTATCGGCAACCGTTATGCTGCCATCGCTATGAAGAAATAAACTAGCTTGATTACAGAAACCTGCTTGATGCTCGAGAATGGTATTCTCAACAACGGCGAGCAACAAGTGATGGGGGTCATACGCGGAATGTGGCGCTCCTAAATAAGAACTGACATTCGTTCTAGTCTCTGCTAATTCCATGTAGTCACTTGTATCAATCAAATCAGAAGTAGCCGCGAGCAATAGTAAAAGCGGAAGAGAGCGATGAGAAGGGAGTGAGTACTTTCCGCCTCGTTCTTCCTGGGTAAGGAGATCAGCAGCCATAAGCGCTTTGATATGGTGGTACAGCTGCCCGGTTGTCCCCATGTTCAATCGTTCAACAATCTCCGGGCCGGTAAGGGGCTCCTTCAGCACTGTTCTCAAAATATCCAAGCGCTGCTGGTGTCCGAGCGCAGCCAGTACCTTGGCGGCCTTCTCTCCGTCAAGCTCTAGAAGATGATCGACGCGTCTTTCCTGGGGCTCCCATCTGTAGTGTCGGTTCTCTCGACGGTATTGCCCGGAATAAAAAAGGCTTCCTTGCTCTGTTTCTGATTGTTTTTCTTCACTTATTACGAAGCTGGAATGCTCGATGGATTTAGGAAACACTCTGGGAGTTTTATCGTTTGTGAGCTGGCTAACTAGCTCTCGAATATCACTTAATTGAGCTCGTATAGTGTCAATTTCAGCTCCGTAATCTCTAGTGTTTGTCAAATAAATCACCTCTTCTAAAGGTTATATGCTTTTACGTAATTACGTAATTACGTATTTGAGTAAATTATAACATGTAATAATTTGGGTGTAAACATAACCATGCAAGTGATAGGAGAAAACGGGGAATACTGGAGAAGGATATTCAAGCATAATGTTGTTTTAGCATGCAGCGCATAGGGGTCGGTCATAGGACGTAACGACAGTCTGTAATTAGTCTTTTGTTTAGTCCTTTAGTCGTGCATAAGATTCTGGGAGCGGATGAATACTATGGTCAGATTCAAAGTCTTCTGAAGGATCTTTCCTCTTCGTTATAAGCAAGCAGTAAAAATCCAGTCGACTCAAAATCCTCTAGGAAAGTGGGGCAACAAGAAATGAAAGCAACTGGAATTGTGCGTCGCATTGATGATCTTGGGCGTGTAGTAATTCCAAAGGAGATCCGTCGAACATTGCGTATTCGCGAGGGTGATCCTCTGGAAATATTTGTAGATCGTGATGGCGAGGTTATTTTGAAGAAGTACTCTCCGATTAGTGAGCTTGGCGACTTTGCGAAAGAATATGCCGAGTCACTTTTTGAGGGAACTAACCATGTTACATTGATAACCGATCGTGATAATGTTATCGCTGTTGCAGGAGCTTCTAAGAAGGATCTTCTCGATAAGCAGGTCGGGACTGTTTTGGAAGGCTGTATGGAAAATCGTAAAACGCTGTCGGAAACAAACAGCGGATCTTACGAAATTATAAAGGACATGCCTGAAACGTATAGCTCATTTGTTATTGCTCCGATCATTGCGGGCGGGGACCCGATTGGAACAGTAATATTTTTAAGCAAAGATGAATCAGTGAGTATGGGCAATATGGAAACAAAAATGGTGGAGACGGCAGCAGGCTTTTTGGCGAAACAAATGGAGCAATAGAGCTCGGGGTAGGAGCGGCGGATGTTTTCTGCTTGTGAAGAACGAATTGGAATTAATGAGATCGTATAGAAACGAGCCAGAATCAAAGAACATACACAATCAATTTGGATAGTTGTAACATAAATAGCTAGGCATACGACAGCTTCTTTGATCAAGGCATCTCTTGATTAAGGAAGCTTTTTTCAAGGTTAACGATTGTGAGGTATAATAGATATCAACATGATCAATGGATAGGTGGGAGAGTGGACGTATGAACCGCAAGCCTTCTTCGCTGACAGACAGTATACATGCTGATGCGGCGGGGCGTGGGGAAGAGGCTGTTATAGCGGAATCTGAGCGACAAAGCGGTGAACAAGGCGGGATAGCGGATGCTGGCCGACAAAGCGGTGAACAAGGCGGGATAGCGGATGCTGGCCGACAAAGCGGTGAACAAGGTATGGAAGCGGATGCTGGCCCATATCAGAAAAAGGCTGGCCGGAAGTTGGCAAGCGGTGTAGCATGGTTGGCTGGCGCGGCACTTTTGTCAAAGCTGATCGGTGTTCTGCAAAAAATTCCGTTGCAAAATATAGCGGGTGACCGCGTGTTTGGCATTTATAATGCTGTATATCCGTTGTATCAACTGTTTGCTGTTCTCGCAACTGCGGGACTTCCGACAGCCGTGTCGCTGCTTATCGCAGAACGGCTGCGTAAGGGTGCTGATTCTGACGGGGTAAGAAGAACGCTATATGCTGCCTTACTGCTTCTTGGAGTGACGGGAATTGTTGCTTTCGGCTGGATGTGGGCTGGGGCAGGACAAGTATCTCGCTGGATCGGGGACGCAGAGACAGTTAAAGCTATTCGCGCGGTTTCACTGGCGTTATTGCTGGTACCTTTTGTAGCTGCTTTACGCGGTTATGCCCAGGGGCTAAACAGGATGGCATTGTCAGCTGCTTCTCAAGTTATTGAGCAAGTCATTCGCGTAGCCGTTATGTTAATTGTTCTTATGATGAGCTTATCCGCAGCTTGGGAGGACTCCTCCGTTGCGGCTGGTGTCATGAGCGGATCGGCGTTTGGTGCTCTAGCAGCTTTATTTATTTTGATTATTTATTTTTGGCGGACTAGGAAACGACAGCGCTTGACGCGTAAGCCAGGGGCCCTTATTGGCGAAATGAAAAAACTGGCTGTTATCGCTCTGCCTGTTGCATTGGGGTCGGTTGTTGTACCTGTGCTTGGCGTTGTTGATGCATTTACGGTGCCGAGATTATTAAGGGATGCCGGGCTAACTGAAGCTCATGCAATGACGATGTTCGGTATTTATAGCCGTGCTCAGCCGCTTGTTCAACTGCTAGTCATGGTAGCGGGAGCTGCTGGGGCCGCATTAGTGCCTGGTCTGGCGCTCACTAGAATGCGAGGTGCCTACGGGCAGCTGTATCTTCAAGTATCGCTTGCACAGCGCGCGGCTTGGGCAATAGGAGCGGCTGCGAGTGTAGGACTTGTTATGCTGGCGGAGCCGCTTAATATTATGCTATATGCCGATGCCAATGGCACATGGGCCTTTGCTCTAGTGGGCTGTACGGCGCTAGCTGGAAGCGTGAATGCGATTACCGCACCTGTGCTGCAGGCGCTTGGCGCAGTACGTACTCCCGCTTTATTGCTGCTTGTCGCAGCGTTTCTTAAGGGGGTACTTAACGCTTTGCTTGTCCCCTCGTATGGCGTAGATGGGGCTGCTGTTGCAGGCGTTATTGCTCTCAGCGTGACAGCTTTGCTCGGAACGATCGCAGTACGCTATGCCGCTTTAGCTTCGGGGGCGTCTAGAACGCGAGGAGCATGGGAGGCTTCTGGGGTGACAGATGCTGCAAGAAAGACAAAGCTGGCGACGGATACTACGAGAAAAACAAAGTTAGTGACGGATGCTAAAAGAAAGACAAAGTTGGCGAAGCGTGATAGGGTGAGACGAGGGCCGGCGCTTGGCCGCGCGGCCGCAGGCACGGGCTTTGCGCTCGCGGTCATGGCCGCGGCGCTAGTTGTCGCCGAGCGAGCGCTGAGCGCCGCGCTTGGCGGGCTGCCGCCTCGGGCGGCAGCAGCTGCGCTCGCGCTGACGGGCGTTGCCGTCGGCGCTTGCGCCTTCAGCGCCGCGGCATTGCGCGGCGGCGCTGTTAGCGCGCGCGAATTGCGCGCGTTGCCGGGCGGCGGCCTATTGGCCGCCCGGTTGCAGCGCTGGCGGCTTCTTCCGCCAGCGGATCGAGACCGTTAGCCGGCAGTCTGCGGCTGACGTAATTACTTGATCTGGCTATTACATAACCTGAAACTCACGCCTATTGATTAATAAATATGAAGTATGGTCATAAATATCCCACTATTTGTAAATGGGATATCATGAAAGTACATATTCATCTGCCGGATTGAAGGCGTGTTGAATTAATTTCAAATTGTGAAACTAATGAGATTTATTATGGAAATAGAGACGATTTAGTTTCAGAATAAGTAGCTAATTCATCGGAAAGAGTGTGCGGCTCGAGCTAACCCAGCAATTAAATTCATTTCCTGACACTAAATTCCAGATTACCCGTTTAGGGCCTCATTTAATTGCAAATATTGAAACTATGCGGGCATAGCAAATAAGGCAGCGGACACAGAAGCGCGTACTTTTGAACATTTCCCTCATTCGGAGATGGATGCGGACTACAGATCCGTTATTTGTACTAAAGAGGATAAATAGGCCCCGAATGAGAGGGAAAAACGGAAGCTGTGTCCGTAACCTAGCTTAACAGCGTTAAAATCTCTGAATAGTGAAACCAGAGTCCGTTAAGCTGCTTTTCGTTTGCCGTGCCCTATCCGTTAACTCGGTAGAGCGTTTGTACAGCCCCATATTCGAGCAGGACGGAAATGTACAAGCCACTGATTGCTCTTATAGCTTGTTTGCGTCTGGTATTAGGATAATAAATAGGCAAGCTTGAAATACCCGCTGAAGCTTAATACATAATCGTTTTGCAATAACAGTAAAAACGTTCCTTACACTTTTAAATAACTTAATTTTCAAATTCCCCCAAAAAATCAAGGAGGTTTACTCAAAATGACTAAACCAGTTATTACAGTAGTCGGGCTCGGCTCAGGAGATCCGGATCAACTTACACTAGGCGTGTGGCGCAGGCTGCAAACGGCAGAGCGGATTTTCGTTCGGACAGCGCAGCACCCTATGATGGCTATTTTCGAAGAAAATAATATCGAATACCGTTCATTTGATTCCCTATACGAGGATAATGATTCATTTCCTGACGTCTACAAAGCTATAGCAGAGGCATTGATTGCCGAGGCCCTCCACCCAACTAATGAGCATACTCGTTCCAACAAGTCTATTAATCCTGCCTCACCTACATCGTCAGCCTCATCGAGCGAGTCTGTTGTCTATGCTCCGCCCGCTCGATCCAACGAGTCCGTTGATCTATCTCCACCTGCTCCATCCAAAGAGTCTGTCGGCCTTGGCTCGTCCGCCTCATCCGCTGTTTCCAGCCAATCGCTCATCTACGCCGTTCCTGGCCATCCGATGGTGGCGGAGCGTACCGTCCAGCTGCTTCGTGAGCAATGCCCGCAAGCGGGAATTACACTGCAAATTCTAGGCGGAGAGAGCTTTCTTGACCAGGCGTTCATCAGCCTTGGCATTGACCCGATTGAGGGCTTTACGCTGCTGGATGCAGCCGAGCTTCAGCCATCACAAGTACATCCACAGTTGCATACAATCATCGGACAGGTGTATGATGCTTTCACCGCATCTGATGTGAAGCTGGCACTTATGGAGCGTTACCCTGACGATTATGAAGTCGTTGTAGGACATGCTCTCGGCGTTATCGGTCAGCAGCAAATCATTCGCGTTCCGCTATACGAGCTTGATCGCACCCCAGGATACGGAAATCTGTCACTCATATGGGTGCCGCGCTCTGATGATCCTGCACTTCGCAATCGATCCTTTGAGCGGCTGCATGAGATTGTCACGATATTGCGCAGTCCCGAGGGTTGTCCGTGGGATAGGGAGCAGACGCATCAGTCCATTCGCAAAAACTTTATCGAAGAGCTTTACGAAGCGCTTGAAGCGATCGATAATGATGACCCGGATGGGATGCAAGAGGAGTTTGGAGATGTTATACTACAGGTCATGCTGCATAGCCAAATGGAAGAAGAGACAGGCGCGTTCTCGGTCTATGATGTCATTCAGTCGCTAAACGAGAAGCTTATCTTCCGTCATCCGCATGTGTTTGGTGATCAAGGCGCGGCAAATGCCGAAGAAGCACTTGGCACTTGGGAGCAGATGAAGGCTGAAGAAAAACGGTTAAATGGCACAGACGTGAATCGTCCATCGGTGTTAGACGGGATTCCGGCTGACCTTCCGGCGCTGATGAAAGCCTATAAGCTGCAGAAAAAAGCGGCTAAGGTCGGCTTTGACTGGGACGAGCTAGGACCTGTACTTGATAAAATCGAGGAGGAGCTGAATGAGCTTCGTGAAGCTATTGCAACGCAGAGCGAAGAGGAGCAAGCGGCGGAGCTTGGCGATCTTTTATTTGCTGTCGTCAATGCGTCGAGATTCATTCATGCTGATCCAGAAGAGGCCCTTTCCCGTACGAACAAAAAATTTCGCAGTCGATTTGCCTATATTGAAGAGCAGCTTCGTATAAGCGGCAAACAATTTGACCAGACTGATTTAACAGAAATGGATCGTTGGTGGGAAGAGGCAAAACATCAGTCTTAGCGTTCATTTCGGCACAAATCGCCTTTATTCCACAGTTTTCGCAAAATATTTTCAGTTAGCGGCAGGATTTTTTTACTCTAAGGCAGAATAAGTATTCACGAGAAGAGTAAAAATTTCAAACCACGGCGGCGTTTTAAATGTCGACCACAAATAATCGTAAATTACTAGGAGGTTTTTTTAATGAACAAAACAGATCTTATCAACAACATTGCAGAAAAAAGCGGCTTGACTAAACGTGACGTAGAGTCCGTGCTTAACGGATTTCTTGGTGAAGTAACAGATGCACTTGCAGGTGGCGACAAAGTACAATTGATCGGCTTCGGTACTTTCGAAACTCGCAAACGCTCCGGCCGTGTAGGCCGCAACCCGCAAACGGGTGCAGAGATCACGATTCCAGAATCGAAGGTTCCTGCGTTCAAAGCTGGTAACAAGCTGAAAGAAGCAATTAAGTAGTCTAATGCGATTAGATAAATTTCTCAAAGTATCCCGATTGATCAAGCGCCGTACCGTTGCGAAGGATGTTTCCGAGCAGGGACGCGTATGGATTAACGGCCGCGAAGCGAAAGCTAGCAGTGCCGTAAAGGTCGGTGATGAGCTCCAAATCCAATACGGCCAGAAAATCGTAACCGTACGCGTAGAGCGTATTGCGGATACAACCCGTAAGGATGAAGCCGGAGAGCTCTATTCTTTGGTGAAAGAGGAACAACGCCCACGCGAGAATATTCTCGAATGGGAGAAATAATAGAGAGCTGCCGTATCAAGCAATTCGCTTGGTACGGCAGCTTTTTTTAATAGACTTATATATGTGATTTCTAATCTCCGTAAAAACCAAAGCTTTTGCCGCAGAAGATGGGCGACAGCCGTTTAAGCTTATTTCAATTCCACAATGGACAGTTTTCATATCGTCTTCTATCATGGGAATATATTGAAAAAAGCTGCCAATCCCTGTGGAGGAAGAACTCTATGAAACAGATGTACCTGGAGGTACCTGATTTTGAATTGAAGGGCTTTGCATTACTGCGCTATGCATTTAGCCTGTTCTTCAGAAATGCTGGACCGATTTTTTTGCTTACGGCATTAATTGCTGTTCCTGTTGAAGTAATCAAACATTATTATTTTGTTGATTGGAATGATTATGGAGAAATCTATTCCTCACCGCGTTATGATAATATCGCCAAACTACTATTTCTATGCGCAACTACTCCCATGGTCGTTCATTTCATCTTAGGCAAAATGACGCAAGCAAACCAAAGCTTTAGATCCTCCATTCAATGGGGGCTACGTAAATGGATTCGAATGATTATGTACAGCTTTTTGCAGAGCGTCATTATTATTGCAGGGATATTCCTCTTGATTATTCCTGGCCTCATCTATGCTGTACGGCTCATGCTTATGCCAATTATCGTATCGGTCGAGAATACCTCCGCAATTAACCCAATGGAATTAAGCCGGACTATGTCGCGCGGACGCTACTTCAAATTTGCAGGCTATGCACTAACCGGCTACGCGGCAATGCTTACATTCACCATTATTATTACTACTGCACCAATGCTGTTATCGACCATGACGAGCATTGACCATTGGATAGTCTGGTCTGCTTTTGATGTATTGTTCGACTGGTTTAGCCAACTGCTTATAGTCATTTTGCTGCTCGTTTATTTGCAAGTCAGAACGGCTAATAAAGCTATGCCTATCGATCAGAACAAATGATTAAACTAGGTTCTAAACCTCGTCCACCGTCCATAAGCTAGTCTTAACCTATAACAGAGTGTGAGACTTGCACTTATACTCTGCGAATATTTGACTGCAAAACGTATGCCGTGCCGCATTGGGCTCTACGGCAGCCGTTTGAGCTTGGGATATGTTAACGAAGCGGGGGACGAGTCTATGGTTGAACAAAGCAAGGTGCAGAAGCGCCAGGAAGTAAACATGCTAAATCGCAAGCTGCTGGAGCTTACCGGAGTAATAAATGTGGAAAGTTTCGACAGCGAAGAGTTCTTGCTGGAAACAGAGCTTGGTTTCTTGACGGTTACAGGACAAAACCTGCATATTAAGCATTTAAGCCTGGAACAGGGACTGGTCGCCATCGAAGGACTCGTTCATTCACTCGCCTATTTGGATGGGAACAACGCATCCGCAAAGTCCAAAGGGTTGTTCGGGAAGCTATTTAAGTGACGCTAAGCATGCAGTGGTTGACGATGGCATTTATGCTATTATCCGGATTAGGCATGGGAACCGTGTTCGATGGCTATCGTGTGTTGTCCAACGAGCTTCGGTTTCCTCGGTGGTGGCTGCCTGTACTCGATGTCATCTACTGGATGGCGGCTGCTGTAGTTGTCTTCCGAGTTCTATACGCAAGCAACAATGGCGAGGTGCGGGCGTATGTGTTTATCGGACTGGCAGTCGGCGTCCTCTTGTACTATTGGCTGCTTAGCAGAGCAGTTATTGCAATTGTGAAATGGCTGATTCATGCAGTTAGGTCACTCCTTTCGTTTATATTAAAATGTTTGAACTTTATTATCATTAAACCGCTTGTGTTATTATATAAACTAGTGAAGGTTATTTTAGGATTTGTGACTGCACTCACTATTTTCCTTCTGAAAATTGTGTTACAATTGGTTCGTCCATTTTGGCGGGTGCTGAATTGGATGGCTAGACCTATCACTCGTCCCATAGGACGGTGGCTGTCATTTTATATGGCTAAATGGCAAGTTGCCGATAGGCTGCGAAAGATTGGATTACAAATTGCGCGAATATGGAGTAAATGGTTTAGGAGGTAATACGCGAATGACAACTGCTAGTGTAAACAAGACATCGACGGGGGCTGGGACGAAACGTCGTTTTAAGATTTGGATGATGTTCATTGTGCTTTTTATAGGTTGGGCGGCGTATACAATCTTCGGCCAGATGCAGCAGAGTAGCGCAACTAACCTCAAGCTGTCTACCCTACAGAAGCAAGTGGATAGCTCTACAAGTGATAGCAACGCGCTTAAGCAGCAGATTGAACGGCTTAACGATCCCGAATATATAGCTCAGCTGGCCACCAAGGAGCAAGGCATGGTGAAGAAGGGTGAGCAACAAATATTTACGGATTAAATAGAGGCTTTAAAACGGGTGAACGTCTGTTGACCTTACTTCAACCGTTCGGTTATAATCACGTTAGTAGCGGTTTCACAAAACTTTCGGCTTATACTTAAAATTCAGTTATTGCTTCATATTTCAGGTATGGGTTTTCTATGACAGTTTTGTTGCGCGTAACAAGGTTTAGGTTTACGATGAAAGATTTGCTTTGCAAATCATTTAGGGAGGAACATTTTATTTTATGGCAATTGAAGTGGGCGCTAAGTTAGAGGGAAAAGTGACAGGAATTACGCATTTCGGGGCATTTGTCGACTTGTCGGGAGGTGTCACAGGTCTTGTTCACATTTCGGAAATCGCTGATAATTACGTCAAAGACGTGAAGGATCACCTGAAAATCGACGATGTCGTGAAAGTAAAAGTGATCAACGTGGACAAAGACGGAAAGATCGGACTTTCCATTAAGCAAGCCATTGACCGGCCGGAAGGCCAACCAGCGCCACAACAACGCGAGCGTCATAGCGGCGGAGGCGGAGGAAGCACTGGCGGTAGTGGTGGCGGAGAACGTTTCAATCGTGGAGGCAATGGCGGCGGTGGTGGCGGCGGCGGACGTCCCTTCAACAAGCAATCGGCTGGCAGACCGGCTTACGGTAAACCGTCATTCGAGGATAAAGTGTCACGCTTCCTGAAAGACAGCGAAGAACGCATCTCTACTCTGAAGAAAAACACAGAGGGCAAACGCGGCGGACGCGGAGCCAAGCGAGTTTAAGCTGAATCGTCATATATTCATACATGAAGCAGAACCTATAAGGTTCTGCTTTTTTTGCGTTTTTTAGTAGGAAAGGATTTCAGATGCCTTACGTTCTGCTGTCGAAGAGGGACGCAGAGCCTGCAAAAATGATTGTAATAGAGCAGCGGTGATAGGGGCTGACGGCTTCCTTGTCGTTTTCGGAGATGCTTAGGTTTAGGAAAAAAAACTTTTCTCTCATCCTCCATCATTCCCGACAGGTTATAACGTTCATTCGTCAGCAAAAGGAATATGCGCAACACGGTTTTTGTTGAAGCTGTCTAGTGAAAAGGATTCACAATAAACCGATCAAATCCTTGCGGCGTATATGTTTGGCTGCTCGATGACAATGACTGCATGAGCCTTTGTTTTTGTCGGAAAAAACTTTTAGGCGCGTTACGTTAACTGACAAACTTCATACGGACAACCTCCTATAATGAAAAACACATTACAATCGGAATGGTGGTGTCTATTAATGGACAAGGAAAATGCAGTTGTATTTCCTGGAGTGAAACGGACAAACCTCGTGCAGACAGTTATGCAGAAGGGACGGGAGTGGGCGGCAGCGCGTCATTTCATTCAAGTTATTTTGGCCAAGAAATGGACGTTTCTTCTTGTAGGTATTGCATTCCTACTTGGTAGAGCGGTCATATTGGAATCACTTATGCCGTTTGCAATTGCTTACTTTGCAGTCATGTATTTCATGCGACGAGATATTTATCCTTGGGTGGCGATTTCATTAGTGGCCGGCAGCTGGCTGGCGGCTGATCCTGCACCGATGTGGATTGCGATGGAAATTGCAGTGTTTTTTCTATTTGTGCGAGGGTTGGATGCCTACGAGAAGGCAGAGCTGTCGGTAGCCCCGATTATTGTATTTGCAGCCACGTTGCTCGTCCAGCTGTTCAGTGTATTTATAGGGGACGCGCTTAGCTGGTATAACTTTATGCTCGTTGTTGTGGAGGCGGCGCTTGGGTTCGTGCTTACACTCGTCTTTATACAGGCTATTCCAGTTCTGACTATGACGAAAAAATCAGCCTCGCTAAAAAATGAGGAAATCATTTGTTTGATGATTTTACTAGCTTCCGTTATGACAGGGGCGGTTGGCTGGGTAGTTTATGGGCTTTCAGCGGAGCATGTGATGTCTCGTTATATGCTGCTGTTGTTCGCTCTAGCAGGCGGTGCGCCGCTTGGTGCCTCAGTTGGCGTAGTTGCAGGCCTCATTTTGAGCTTGGCGGACTTTGGAGCAGTTGTTCAGATGAGTCTGCTTGCTTTTGCCGGACTGCTTGCCGGGCTGCTTCGTGAAGGCGGTAAGATGGCTACCGCGTTTGGGATGCTGTTAGGTACGTCAATTTTATCCATATATGTAGGCAGTCAGGCTGATGTTATGAGTTCTACATGGGAATCAGTCGCAGCGGCTACTTTGCTTATGTTGACGCCTCGCGGAATTATTCGCACCATATCCCGTTACGTGCCAGGTACCAATGAGCACGCGAAGTCGCAGCATGAGTATGCAAAGCGGGTGCGCGAGGTTACGGCTGACCGTGTATCACAATACTCTGAAGTATTTAAGCAGCTGTCACAAAGCTTTGGTCAACTAACGAAAAATGTAACGGAGGTGAAGCGGGAAGAGGAGATCAATCATTTCATGAATGCGGTTGCAGAGCGCAGCTGTGCCAGCTGCCATAGGCAGAATGCTTGCTGGGAGGACAAGTTTTTTCACACCTATAAAATGATGACGGATATGATGGTAGTGGTCGAGGAGGATCGCATTCCTGCCTCGAAGGAAATACCGCGGGCATGGACTGCCCATTGCGTGAAATCATCGCAGGTGCTGATGGACATGCGTCAGCAATACGAGCTATATCAAAATAATATGCACTGGAAGAAGCAAATATACGACTCTCGTCAACTTGTTGCTGATCAATTGCAAGGTGTATCGCAAGTTATGGAGGATTTGGCCAAAGAAATTAAGAGGGAGGGACAGACGCTTCACTTGCAAGAGGAACAAATTCGAGAGGCGGTGGAAGGATTAGGATTATCGATACAAGGCATCGACATAGTGAGTTTAGAGGAGGGCAATGTGGATATTGAGGTCTATCATTCTTTTGAAAGGGGATATGACGAATGCCGTAAAATTATCGCACCGCTGTTAAGTGATATTTTGGGTGAGTATATTGCGGTTAAATCGGAGCATCCGCCAGCCGCAAACGGTGAGCCGACGTTAGTAGCCTTCTGTTCGGCGAAGCAGTATGAGGTGGAGACGGGCATAGCAGGCGCGGCCAAAGGCGGCGATTTATTGTCAGGAGACAGCTTTAGCATGGTTGAGCTTGGCAACGGCAAATTTGCTGTAGCGATAAGCGATGGAATGGGCAATGGTGAACGAGCGCGGCAGGAGAGCAGCGCGGCGTTGTCTATTTTGCAGCAGCTGCTGCAGTCGGGCATGGATGAGAAGCTGGCGGTGAAATCGGTTAACTCGGTGCTGCTGCTTAGGTCCTCGGATGAAGTATTCGCTACTGTTGATTTAGCAATAGTAGATTTATATACAGCACAAACGACGTTTATGAAAATTGGCTCGACGCCGAGCTTTATCAAACGAGGAAACGAGGTTATTTTAGTAAGCGCTAATAATTTGCCGATTGGGATTCTTCAGGATATCGATGTCGACTTTGTATCCATGCAGATGCAGCCGGGTGACACGCTTGTTATGATGAGCGATGGTATTTATGATGCGCCGGGCCATGCTGTAAACAAGGAGCTTTGGATGAAACGGATTATTAATGAGCTGAAGACAAATGATCCGCAGGAGATGGCAGACGCGCTGCTAGAGATGGTAGTTCGTTATCATGAAGGCGAGATTATGGACGATATGACAGTGCTTGTTGCTCGTATTGATAAGCATTTACCGGAATGGGCATCATTCCGCTGGCCGGGGGTATCGCGTATGGAGCGTCCAAGGACGGTGAGCTGACATCTGATCCAGCAGTCTTTTGACATGACAAATGTTTAAAGGAGGAATGATTACAGGGAAACGGATTTGTTCAAATCTAAGAAAGGAGGATATGTTTGACCCTATACTCGACTAATATTTCACTCTGAAACAAGTTTACGCCGCAAAGGACGGCAAAGGTCGTTTTATGCTTGAAGGTAAAGAAGGGGGAGGTGCGATATGAGCGCCTTCCTCTACGTTTATAATTACAGCTCACAACTGCAACAAACACCTCGATAGCTCATTCTATTCAAGCAACACTACAACCCCGGCATCAGCTGCCTCTTCAAGTATCGATCGCACTCGAACCCCCAAGTCCAATAACGCAAATAATCGCCCTGGGAATGAATGTAAGCCGTTAACTAGCGAAACCGACCTAATAGATATATTCATCTAACACATAAATCTTGTCGATAAAATACATAGAGAAGCGTTTTAAATGAACTTTTTGCTAGTTTAGCTGTTTATCCCTCCTAAAAAAGGCAAAGCTGATAGAAAGGCTTGCTCTGAGTCTGTGCATTGGAAGCGATGTTCAAATATCAGAAAGTATAAAATTACTTCTACTTTCTCTGATATTTCTCCGTCAAAGCTACCTCGGTGTCCAGAAGACACCGAAGGCATTTTTGCTTGGTTGCACAAAGAGTTGAGGAGGGTAAATAACTATGAAGCAAATTTTATTAATAACGGATGGCTGTTCGAATGTCGGGCTCAGTCCCATTGTGGCTGCTGCCCATGCGAATTCAGAAGGTATTTCTGTTAATGTAGTAGGTGTACTTGATCATGGTGATGTGGGCGAGCTAGGTGCGAACGAGATTGAAGAGATCGCGCGTGCCGGAGGCGGCTTAAGCAGATTGGTTAATGTACGTCAGCTCTCACAGACGGTGCAGATGATGACTCGCAAGACGGTCGTCCAGACGATTCAATTAGCTGTACAGAAGGAATTAAAGCAGGTGCTGGGCAATGGATCCATTGAAGCGCTGCCTCCGCAGAAGCGCGGTGAGGTCGTACGGGTGATTGATGAGCTTGGCGAGACGTCCAGATTGCAGGTTGCTCTTCTGATAGACGCAAGCGCCAGTATGAAACCCAAGCTTCCTGCTGTGGAAGAAGCTATAAGGGATCTCATGCTAAGTCTGCAGTCACGGCAAGGGAAGAGTGAAATTTCAGTCTTCCACTTTCCAGCCTCGAGAAACGGTGACGATTGCGTAATGGATATGGGATGGACGGATCACTTGAATGGCGTTCATGCCATTTTGCCAAAGCTTCAGATGGGCGGTACGACTCCGACAGGACCTGCTATAATGAAGGTCATTGATTATTATCGGCCGGGTGATTACGGCAGACAGAGAAGAGATGAAACGGATGGGATGATGAGTGACTACGTCGTTTAAGGTCGATCTTCGCCGCGGTATGGTGGTGACCGGCAAATGGAAGCAAGGAAGGTATCGGATAGAACGCTTGCTTGGAGAGGGCGCTAACGGTAAAGTATATCTCGTACAGCGTGATCGCAACTGGTTTGCGCTTAAGGTTGGATCTGATGCCATCGATCTGCAATCAGAGATTAATGTTCTGCAGTCTATTGCTTCACAGAAGCAGCAGGGGCAGGAGCCTTTTTTGTTTGACGTGGATGACCTGTACGGATCTGACGGTCGCGAATATCCGTTCTACATTATGCGTTATGTGCTTGGCACAACATTATCTGTATACTTGAAGCAACAGGGCACCGAGTGGTTTCCTCTCGTTGGGCTTAATTTACTAGTCAAGCTGTCCAGACTACATCAAGCTGGCTGGGTGTTCGGCGATTTAAAGGTTGAAAATGTACTTGTTGGTGATTATGGTCATGTTGAGCTGGTAGATTTCGGTGGTGTAACTGCCATTGGCAAGGGTATTCGGCAATTTACTGAAATTTATGATAGAGGCTATTGGAATGGCGGGTCAAGGTCGGCAGATACAAAGTATGATCTATTCTCTTTTGGCGTGCTTTGCATTCAACTGCATGAGGATAAGAAGCTCCATCAGCTGACGCTTGAGCTGCTGCCGCAAAATCGTTCTGTATCGGAGCTAATGCAAATCGCTCAGAGCAGTCCGAAGCTAAAACCGATTGCTGGGTGGCTAAACAAAGCATTTACTGGCCAATTTGCGGATGCGGGTGAGGGAGCGGTGGCATGGAGAATGCTCATGCATAGGAGCGATACGCATAAATCCGCGAAATTACCTATTTGGCTTAAAGGGCTTGCTGTCGCATCAGCAGTATTACTGGCGACATCAGTCTATTGGTTATTACGGAATATGCTGTAATAGTGACATAATAGATGGAGGTGAAGATACATATGATTTTGCGAAACGAGCTTGTGAGGGCTGCAGAGGAGCGCGGTTTGTGGACGAATGGAGACCGTATAGTAGTGGCTGTCTCCGGCGGACCGGATTCGATGGCACTGCTGCATATGCTATCTTCCCTGGCAGAGAGCGGCAGTTTAACAATTATCGCGGCACATGTTAATCATGGCTTTCGTCCCGTGGAGTCAGCTAAGGAGCTGGAGGTTGTTAAAGCGTATGCGAAGCGATTAAATGTGGCGTGCGAGACTATAACACTAGATTTACCAAGTTACATAGAAGAAACGGGATTAAATGGACAGGTTGCCGCGCGCGAGAAACGTTACGCCTTTTTGCACGAGGTAGCGGAGCGACATGGCGCATCACGGATTGCGCTTGCCCATCATGGAGACGATCAATCGGAGACAGTTCTTATGCGTGTTATTCGCGGAACGGGGTTAACGGGTCTTGCGGGCATTCTTAGTAAACGTCGTGAAAAAAACGTGGAACTTATTCGGCCTATGCTTCGTATGAACAAGTCAGACATCCTACGCTACTGCGAAGAGCAAGACGTACCATTCTGTCTGGATGGCAGCAACAAGGAACGCTATTATTTCCGGAATGTCATCCGGCTCGATATTTTGCCTTATTTATCACAGTTTAACCCACAGCTGCCTCAATCGTTACAGCGGCTTGCCGAAGTGGCCGGCGCGGAGGATGAATGGATGGAGAAACAAACAGAAGCGATATTCGCTCAGCTTGTTTCTAGATCCTCTGACGAATGCGCTTTAAGCTGCAATGATTTAAGCGGTCTCCATGTCGCTTTACAAAGGAGATTGATTAAACTAATATTAAGTTATCTTTCTAAGGAAACGGAAAACATATCCTTCGAACAGATCGAGACGATGCGACTTGCTGCTTCGGATCATGCGCCTGCTACATGGCGAATCGATGCAGGTGCCGGTGTTCGCTGCGCTCGTGAATATGATGTGATGCGATGGCTAACGGTATCGCCTAACACATTGAACGATGCAAGCGGCTTTTTGTGCGAAGTGGGAAGAGATGCTGCCAGCTTGACGATAGAGTCGAATGGATGGAGCTTTTTGTTAGGCTATTCGTCCGCTCATCAGAGCCAAAGGCCTGCTTCTCGTTATGAAGCTTACTTCGATGCTTCACAGCTTACATATCCGTTAATCATGCGAAATCGACTTCCGGGTGACAGAATTCAAGTTTTAGGATTAAATGGCTCGAAAAAAGTGCAAGATATGTTCGTTGACGAGAAGATTGCCCCTTCTGAGCGTGAGCTATATCCGCTGTTATTTGATTCTGCCGGACGCTTGCTTTGGATTCCTGGCATTCGCCGTTCAAGTCACGCGCTCACAGATTCACACACAAAAGACGTATTGTTCATCCGAGCGAACAACGAATAAGTAGCACTGTTACACTCATAAACATAGTTAAAGCGTAGGGGGATTTATACTTTGCAGAATGATATTCTAGAAGTACTGTATGATGAAGAGCAGATTCAAACGAAGGTTAAAGAGCTTGGAGAAATGCTAAGCAAGGATTTTGGTGGACGTAATCCGCTCGTTATTTGCGTTCTAAAAGGCGCGTTTATTTTTATGGCTGACCTGGTTAAAGAAATTACGGTACCGCTCGAGATCGACTTCATGGCTGTATCCAGCTACGGACAGTCAACTAAATCGTCAGGTGTTGTCAAAATCATTAAAGACCTCGATGTATCGGTTGAAGGACGTGATGTGCTAATTGTCGAGGATATTATCGACAGCGGGCTAACACTTAGCTACTTAATCGATGTGCTTGAGCGCCGTAACGCGAAGTCAGTTACAGTCGTTACGTTGTTTGATAAACCAGGCCGTCGCACTGTAGATCTGGAAGCTGACTACAAAGGCTTTACGTTGCCAGACGAGTTTGTTGTAGGCTATGGTCTAGACTATGCGGAAAAATATCGCAATCTTCCGTATATTGGTATTTTGAAGCCGCAAATATATGAGAAATAAGTAATAAGACAGTCATTCTTTGGCGATTCACCCGTACATGCCTCTTCACCTGACACCTCTATTGTTATGGGAAGTCATGCTATGGTAAAATATTTAAAGTGTCTGAGAGGAGGTTGGGGATGAATCGGATCATCCGTAATACTGGTTTTTATTTAATTATCTTTTTGGTGACCGTTGGGATCTTTCAATTTATCAGCAGCCAAAATAAAGCTACTGTAGGTTTGCGTTATGATGAGCTTCGCACTGCCGTTGAATCAGGCAATGTTGCAGAAATGAGTGTGAAGTTTGATAACCAAACTTATTTTGTTACTGGTAAATATAAACAAAAGCCTGCTGACGCGGAAAGCGATGAATTCGTATCTCGAATTGGCGTTAAGGCGGAAGAGAAAATTCTCGATTGGCAGGAGCAATACGGCTTTAAATTAGAAAATAAGAAAATGGATACGCCAAGTATTTGGCTTACATTCCTTACTTCTATTATTCCGTTCATCATCATTCTTGTCCTATTCTTCTTTTTGATGAATCAGGCTCAAGGCGGCGGCGGCAAAGTCATGAATTTCGGCAAGAGCAAAGCGCGGCTGTATGATAATGAGAAGAAACGGATTACTTTCGAGGATGTGGCAGGGGCGGACGAGGAGAAACAAGAGCTCGTTGAGGTTGTCGACTTCTTGAAGGATCCGCGTAAGTTTAACCTTGTTGGCGCGCGCATACCGAAGGGGGTTCTGCTAGTTGGTCCTCCAGGTACAGGTAAGACATTGCTTGCACGTGCTGTAGCTGGTGAAGCGGGCGTACCTTTCTTCAGTATTTCCGGTTCGGATTTCGTGGAAATGTTCGTCGGTGTCGGTGCTTCGCGTGTGCGTGATTTGTTTGAAAATGCTAAGAAAAACGCACCTTGTATCATATTTATTGATGAGATTGATGCTGTAGGACGTCAGCGTGGCGCAGGTCTTGGCGGTGGTCATGACGAGCGTGAACAGACACTCAACCAATTGCTCGTTGAGATGGATGGTTTTGGCGCTAACGAGGGAATTATTATCATTGCTGCAACAAACCGTCCAGACATTCTGGATCCAGCACTTCTACGTCCAGGCCGCTTTGACCGTCAGATTACGGTTGACCGTCCAGATGTGAAGGGCCGTGAAGCGGTTCTGAAAGTTCATGCACGCAACAAACCATTTACAGGCGACGTTAAGCTGGATATCATTGCAAAGCGTACCACTGGATTTAGTGGAGCAGACCTTGAGAACCTGTTGAATGAAGCAGCTCTACTTGCTGCGCGTCGCAATAAGAAAGAAATCGCCATGCTTGAGATTGATGATGCGATTGACCGTATCATAGTCGGTACGGAGAAGAAAAGCCGTGTCGTGAGTGATCGTGAGAAACGTATTGTCGCTTATCATGAAGCGGGACATACAATTGCTGGTTTCTTCCTTGAACATGCAGATATGGTTCATAAAGTAACAATTATTCCGCGAGGTCGCGCTGGCGGTTACGTCATCATGCTTCCAAAAGAAGATCGTATGCTGGTTACAAAGCAAGAGCTTCTTGATAAGATAACAGGCTTGCTAGCCGGTCGTGTTGCGGAAGAGCTGTTTATCGGTGAAATCGGAACTGGCGCTTACAGTGACTTTAAACAAGCGACAGGTATTGTACGCAGTATGATTATGGAATACGGTATGAGCGACAGGCTTGGACCGATGCAGTTCGGCAGCAGCTCACAAAGCCAAGTATTCCTTGGCCGCGATATTGGTCATGAGCAGAACTATTCCGATTCAATTGCATACGAGATTGATCAAGAGATGCAGACCATTACGAACGCTTGCTACGATCGCGCTAAGAAGCTATTGACAGAGAAGAGCAAGGAAATGCATATCATTGCACAGACATTGCTTACTGTCGAAACACTTGAAATGGATCAAATCAAGCGTCTGATCGAAACCGGTTCACTTGATGGTGACGGCGGAGCTTCTTCAGATGGTGATGTATCCGTACCGACAACTGAGCCGATTATTGAGACAATGGGCGATGTGACTGTACGTATTCAAACCCATGACGAAGATGAAGTGAAGGGTGTTAGCTTAGAGAAGAAGCAAAATAACCCTGACGATTCAGATAATAACTCTTAGTTTACTCTTTCGGTATTAAAAAGTCGGCTTACTACTTTTCTTGAGTAGAAAGCCGACTTTTTTCTTTATTAATGTTCAGATTTAGCCTATAATACAGATGTAAACCTGTAGTAAAAAAAACAAATGCTAGCATATGGAATTGTAATTCCATTCAAATAAAATGATGGAGCAATTTCTAAAGGATTACTGAAACAGCCCGAATTAGAAATTGGCTCTATAAAAAGGCGCATTATGGATTGACAGCACCTTCTACCACGTGTAAATTAAGTCTTAATCCATTCATTTATTAATTATCACTTTTGTTTTGATTTATAAGCGAGCGACTTTCATAGTTTGTGCATCAATTCACAAAGTCTGCTGGCCCGATCATGGAATGGGCTAATCCCCCATCCCTCATAAGAGGAGAGGATCTACCATGGAAGCACTGGCACTGGAACGCAAAGCGGAACAAAACCGCGAACTGCGTGAACGGTTGTTACAGTTAAAGAAAGAACGAAATGCCATTATTTTAGCTCATTATTATCAACGAGATGAAATTCAAGAAGTCGCTGACTTTCGTGGAGACTCCTTTCTGCTAGCCCAGAAAGCGGCGGAAACAGATGCTGACGTTATTGTATTTTGCGGCGTTCATTTCATGGGAGAAAGCGCGAAAATTTTGGCTCCGAACAAGACTGTTATTATCCCGGATGAACGTGCCGGCTGCCCAATGGCAGACATGGTTAGTGTTGATGGTTTGCGCAAACTTAAGGCACAGCATCCGAATGCCAAAGTCGTTACCTATATTAACTCCTCTGCTGAAATTAAAGCAGAGACAGACATTTGCTGTACGTCTGCGAATGCGGTTAAGGTTGTGAATTCGGTTGAAGGTGACGAGGTTATCTGGGTACCGGATAAGAACCTTGGTCATTATGTGCAGCAGAACACAGATAAGAAAATGATAATCTGGGAAGGTTACTGCAATACGCATGATATGCTTACGGTTAAAGATGTAGAAGAAATGAAAGCGAAATATCCAGATGCCCAGTTTGTTGTGCATCCTGAATGTCGTCCTGAGGTAGTTGAGCTTGGAGACTTCGTTGGCAGTACAACCGCCATCATTAAATATTGCAAGGAATCTGATTGCCAACAATTTATTGTTGGAACCGAGGATGGCACTGGTTATCAGTTGCGTTTAGACAGCCCGGGCAAGACGTTCCATTTTGCATCTAAATATTTGGTTTGTCCGAACATGAAGGTGAACAATTTGAAGAAGCTCGTTAAATGTTTAGAGACGATGCAGCCACAAATTTATGTTCCGCCGGCAGTTGCCGATCAGGCCCGTTTATCCTTGGAGCGTATGCTGCTTGTTAAGTAGCATACGCTGTTCCTATGTTTGAAGGATTAGAACGTAAACATTTGGAGGAGCCCTCTATGATTCCTAGATATTTAGTTGATGTGCAATTAAACGGGCTACCCGTTATTGAAAAAGACGTCATTGTAATTGGGGCCGGCATAGCCGGTCTTTTTACCGCTATACGGGCAAGCGAAAATAATTCGGTACTTATGATTACGAAGAAATCACTGCTGGACAGCAATACAAGATATGCACAAGGCGGAATTGCCGCCGTCATCTCCGATGAGGATTCTCCGGAATATCATCGTCAAGATACATTAATTGCTGGAGCAGGTTTATGCTCGAATGAAGCTGTTGATGTGCTTGTCCATGAAGGACCGAAAGGTGTACGCAGACTTATTAAGATGGGTACGCTATTTGATATGGAGAATGATGGCGAGTATGCTCTGACGAAGGAAGGCGCTCATAGTCAGCGTCGTATTTTGCATGCCAATGGAGATGCAACAGGTTACGAGATCGTACGCGCGCTATCGGAAAATGCGGTGTCTAATCCCAAAATTGAAGTATGGGATGATTCTTTTGTTATCGACCTTATAACCCAAGACGGCGAGTGCTGTGGAGCAATTGTGCAGAAGCCTAACGGACAGCGACTGTTCGTAAAAGGAAAAGCGACTATATTATGCTCAGGTGGCGCGGGCCAATTGTACCGCTATACAACAAATCCTGAGGTAGCAACAGGCGATGGAATTGCGATGGCTTACCGTGCGGGTGCATTCATTCAAGATGTGGAGTTTCTTCAGTTTCATCCGACCTCACTTTGTTATCCTGGAGCGCCGCGTTTTCTTATTTCGGAAGCGGTGCGGGGGGAAGGTGCTGTACTCCGCAACATTAAAGGCGAGCGCTTCATGGATCGTTACCATGAGCAAATGGAGCTGGCTCCACGGGATATTGTTGCCCGCGCTATCGTTAGCGAAATGGAAGAGACGAAATCAACTTTTGTCTATATTGATATTACACATGAATCGGCAGAGATGGTGAAGCATCGTTTTCCTACTATATATGAATACTGTTTAAAGTACGGTTTGGATTTGACGTCTGATTGGATTCCTGTTGCACCTGCCATGCATTATATGATGGGTGGAGTGAAAACGGATCTAAATGGGGAAACAAATATAAAGCGATTGTTCGCATGCGGCGAGGTCTCATCAACCGGTGTACATGGAGCAAATCGTTTGGCAAGCAATTCCTTATCGGAAGCTATCGTATTCGGCAGAAGAATTGTTAAGCGCATTGATGAATTATCGGATCTTCTTATCGAGCCGGCTATTCATAATGAACTAGAAAGAACCAGCACACCGATTCAGGCGGTTGTAGAGCGACGTCTTAAACTGCAGAAAATTATGGTTCGGTATGTCGGGCTTCGCCGTGACGCGAAGGGGCTTGGCAAAGGCCTTGAAGAGCTTAAACGGCAGCTTCCCATATTCCAGTCTATTCTAACGGAACGGGAAGACTATGAATTTGCTAACTTGCTAACCTGCGCGATGCTGACTACCGAGGCGGCATTGCAGCGGGAGGAAAGCCGCGGCGGACACTATCGCGAGGACTTTCCAGCGCGTGACGATGTAATGTGGAGAAAGCATACGGTATTGCACCGTCTATATGGACTGACGGAGGAGCGGATAGAAGATGTTTGAATGGACAACAGGTGGGTATGACGTTGCCGTGCGTGAACAAATTCACGGATGGCTGTCTGAGGATGTAGGAAGCGGCGACATAACGACCGAGACAACGATTCCGAAGGATTCGCGATCGAAGGCGGTTATTCATGTGAAGGAAAGCGGCATAATTGCCGGAATACCTATCGCAAGGCTTGTATTTGAAGTGGTTGATTCGTCACTTGTGTTTGAAGCGAAGGTGCAAGACGGCGATTATGTAGAGAAGGGTACGGTACTCGCCATTGTAGAGGGCAGTACTCATAGCTTATTAACCGGAGAGCGTCTTGCTCTTAATTTGATGCAGAGACTGTCGGGAATTGCGACTAAGACACGTTCCTTCGTCGATGCGCTTGCGGGGCTGCCGGTTAGACTTGTTGATACTCGCAAAACAACACCGGGCCATCGGATGATGGAGAAGTATGCGGTGCGCGTTGGTGGTGGAGCCAATCACCGTTTTGGCTTATATGATGCAGTAATGATTAAAGACAATCATATTAAGGGTGCGGGTACAATAAGAGCTGCTGTAGAGGCGGCGCGCCACAAAATTCCTCATACAATGAAAATTGAAGTAGAGACCGAATCGATTGAGCAGGTTGATGAAGCGCTAGCTTGCGGGGCTGATATCATCATGCTGGATAATATGAGTACGGCTATTATGACGGAAGCGGTAGGACGTATTAAAGCAGCGGCACCGCATGTTATTGTAGAGGCTTCAGGAGGGGTAACTCTTGACACCGTTTATGCAATTGCGGCTTGTGGCGTTGACGTTATATCGATCGGCGGATTGACGTATTCCTTCCATGCGCTGGATATTAGCTTGGATTTGAATGCGAAGAAGGGCGGGTAAATGTTGTGATCCTCGTTATTGATGTCGGAAACACAAATATTGTGCTTGGTATTTACAAAGGGAAAGAACTGCTTCATCATTGGCGTCTAAGTACGAATCGTTCTTCGACAGTAGATGAATATGGCATTAATATTCATAACCTGTTCCATTTTGCAGGCGTGAAGCTTGATCAGATTGATGGAGTTGTCGTATCCTCAGTCGTGCCTCCGCTCATGCGAACATTGGAGGAGCTGTGTCTTAAGTATTTGCACAAGACTCCTTTAATTGTTGGACCAGGTGTGAAAACTGGCTTAAATATTCGTTATGAAAATCCACGCGAGGTCGGTGCGGATCGTATAGTCAACTCCGTAGCGGGCATTGTGAAATATGGATCACCATTAATTATCGTCGACTTTGGCACCGCTACTACATTTGATTACATAGATGAGGGCGGCAATTATTTGGGTGGAGCGATTGTTCCAGGGATTGGAATATCAACGGAAGCCTTGTACCAACGAGCGGCCAAGCTTCCTCGTATAGAGCTTGTTAGACCAAAGAGTGTGATCGGTCGTAATCCGGTAACCTCTATGCAAGCGGGTATTATTTTTGGCTATGCTGGACAGGTTGACGGAATTGTAGGTCGTATTCGTAAAGAGTTCGGTGTTACACCGCGAGTTATTGCAACGGGCGGCTTTGCAGAGTTAATTGCTGCTGAGTCAGAGACAATAGAAGAAGTGGATCCACTGCTGACGCTTGAGGGTCTGCGTATCATATACGAGCGCAATCAGGAGGTAATATAATGGACGATCAGCTGAAGGACGTACTTGTGCGAGGAACAGCGTGGGGCGGTAAAATAAGAGTGTTCGCAGCTCGTACGACTCAGCTCGTAGAGGAGCTTCGCCAAAGACATGGCACATTTCCGACGGCAACGGCAGCGCTTGGAAGAACACTGACAGCCGGCGCTATAATGGGAGCCATGCTTAAAGGGAAAGAAAAGCTTACCATTCAAGTGAAGGGTGATGGTCCAATCGGCCAAATCGTCGTTGATGCTAATGCGGATGGCGAGGTACGGGGCTACGTAGACCATCCAGAGGTTCATTTGGCTAGCAATGCAAAGGGCAAACTTGATGTGGCAGGTGCTGTCGGAAGAAGCGGTCACCTGCATATCAGCAAAGATTTAGGTATGAAAGAGCCTTATCGCGGCAGCGTTCCAATTATTTCGGGAGAGCTGGGCGAAGACTTCACCTATTATTTCGCTGTATCTGAGCAAACGCCATCTGCTGTAGGATTAGGTGTACTGGTAGACACGGATAATTCAGTCCTGCATGCGGGTGGATTCATTGTGCAATTGATGCCAGGTTTGACGGATGTGGAAATTACGAGACTGGAGCAGGCTGTAGCTTCAATGCCGCCAGTCACCGCACTGCTTGACCAAGGGGAATCTCCTGAGGAACTGCTTCGTTGGATTGTCGGGGACGGAGAGCTAACTATTCATGATACGATGGACTTGAAATTTCAATGCTTCTGTTCGTCGGATCGTGTAGAGCAAACGCTTCTCAGTTTAGGTGAACAAGAACTACAGCAAATTATTGAAGAAGACGGAAAAGCGGAAGTCGTTTGCCAATTTTGCAACGAAGCATATACATTCGAACGGGCACAGCTCGGGCAATTGCTTGCTCAAGCTAAACCGAAGCCGATCCAATAATCGGAGGCATTGGGGCAATGAGGAAATACAAAGTACTGAAGGCAGTGGTCATCCTTCAAGCTGTATGTATGGTTGTATTAACCGTGGTAGTAGTAATAAAGGTGTGGCCAGGGAACAATAGACTAATTGATCCACAGCCACAGACGAATGTTGGCCGTGATGATGGAACAGCTGAACCTGATAAGCCGGAACAAACGCCAGGAGCCAATACCCCCGAACAAGCAGACCCTAATCGGACAGTAGCCAAGGTGGGAAATGTACTCATAACAGCTGCGGAGCTGGATGACCAGCTTTACAAACAGTATGGTGACAGTGTGCTAAGAGTGATGATGGTACACAAAGCGATAGACTTGGAGGCTGAGGCCTCGGAGTTAAGCGTGTCGCAAGAGGAAATGCAGCGGGAGCTTGATGAGGTGATTGACGGCTACGACAGCGAGGCTCGTTATTACGAGGTTATGAAAGAGCAGCTGGGTATGACGAAGGAGCAAGTGCAAGAAGACTTGCGTTATAAGCTGCTGTTAGAGAAAATAGCGGTTCGCAGCATCATTGTAACTGATGTTGAAGTAGAGAAATATATTACGGAGCATCCTGAGGAATATGGATCACAGCTTCAGCTTCATTTGCAATGGATTTTGACTGAAACGGAGAAGGAAGCTAATGCAGTGCTGCAGCTTCTGCGTGATGGCGAGGATTTTGCATTACTGGCGCGCAGCTACTCACTAGATGGTTTTACAGCTGATAGTGGTGGCGACTTAGGCTTGATTGATGTGCAGGATCCTTTTTACGATAGTGGCATGCTGGATACCGCAAGTAAACTTCAAGTAACCGAGACAGCTGGTCCCATTAAGGTAGATGGCGGATATGCGATTATTCGATTATTAGAGCGCCATGTGACATCGGAATTGATTGGAAGCAGACTGCAGGATGCCGTTCGAAAGCAGTTGGCACTAGAGAAGGCAGAATCACTGAATGACTTAGAGGATCGGCTTTTAAACAAATATGACGCTGTACAAACCCCCTGACAATCGAGCTGGAAGTGTCTATTGACAACGACTATAAGACATTGTTAATATTAAGTTAGCTAAAATACCAACTGAACCAGTCGGAATAAGGAGGAAGTCATTTTATGGCCAAAATAGTTCAAAGCGTTCTTGATCTTATCGGTGATACTCCGCTTGTTCGTTTGAATCGTCTCGTACCAGAAGGTAGTGCAGAGGTTTATGTGAAGCTTGAGTACCAAAACCCAGGTGCTAGTGTTAAAGACCGTATCGCTCTCAGCATGATTGAGGTAGCGGAGCAAGAAGGAATCATTAAGCCAGGCGATACTATTATTGAGCCTACAAGTGGCAACACAGGAATCGGTCTAGCACTCGTTGCAGCGGCAAAAGGTTATAACGCTATTCTAGTTATGCCAGAAACAATGAGTATTGAGCGTCGCAACCTGCTCCGCGCATATGGTGCGGACCTCGTATTAACACCAGGCTCCGAAGGTATGAACGGCGCTGTTCGCAAAGCTGAAGAGCTGGCGGCAGAAAACCCGTCTTACTTCTTGCCGCAACAATTCAAAAACCAAGCGAATGTGAAGGTTCATCGTGAGACAACGGGTCCTGAAATCGTTGAAGCCATCAACTCGCTTGACGGTAAATTGGACGCTTTCGTTGCAGGTATCGGTACAGGCGGTACTATCTCGGGTACTGGTGAAGTATTGAAGCAGAACTTCGAAGGCATCAAGATCTATGCTGTTGAGCCTGCTGGCTCACCAATTTTGTCTGGCGGAAAGCCTGGCGCTCACAAAATTCAAGGTATCGGCGCGAACTTTGTACCTGATATATTGAACCGTGATGTGTATGACGCTGTCATTACAATTGAGAATGAAGAGGCGTTTGAATACGCTCGTCGCGCAGCGAAGGAAGAAGGCATTCTATGTGGAATATCTTCCGGCGCAGCTATTTATGCTGCTCTGCAAGTAGCGAAAGAGCTAGGCGCGGGCAAACGTGTAGTTGCTATCGTTCCAAGCAACGGCGAACGTTACCTGAGCACACCGCTGTTTAACTTCGATAATTAGTTTTGTGCATACAATAACAGGAAGCCTTTCATTCTTCGGAATGGAAGGCTTTCTTTTTAAAATATAGGAAAATATAAGTTTGACTCTTATACTCTGCCTATATTTTTACGAGAAACCGTTTATCCTTAAGTAAGGATGACAAAGTAGGTTTCTTCTCAAAATATAGGATGTATAAGTTTCACGCTTATACTCAACCTATATTTACGAGAAATCGTTTGTCATTATGTAAAGATGACAAAGTAGGTTTCATTTCACCGCGAAACAAGCTTACGCCGCCAAAGGACGGAGTCAGCCGTTTACACTTGACGTTCTATTCTGTATACTGAGCAAAATAAGTTAAGCAATCGGGGGTTGAAGGTGATGGTCACCGCATTAGACCAGTGGACTCGGTGGCACGCCGAACGGAAATATACGACACTACCGCTAATTAAGCAGATTCCTTTTCATTTCGACAATAGAGCGGGAGTTGTTTCGTGGGAAGAGGTATGGCAGGATGCTTCTCCTTATGCTTTTGTACTCGAGAGTGGTAAGGAAGGCCGTTACACTTATTTGGGCCTTCATCCAGACGGTATCATCCGCGGAAAGGGCTTAACAGCTGAATCCGTGGAGTTCAAGCCGCAAGAGGGACAGAGCGAGCAACTGTGGCATGGAAAGCCGCTTGAGGTTGTTCGACAGTGGATGGAGGGTCACAAGGGTCCTAGAGTCGACAATGGCCCTAAATGGACCGGAGGCTGCATAGGCTATTGGAGCTATGATATTGTACGGTCAATTGAGCGGCTGCCTGAGCAGGCTGAAGATGATTTGAAGCTGCCTGACTATCTGTTTCTGCGGATAAATGAGCTTTGGATTATCGATCATGTGGATAAGAAGCTATATGCTGTCGTTCATAACAAAATTGCATTGGATACAAGCGACGATGATTTAAAGGAAGTTTATGTGCACGGTCTTTCAAAAATTGAAGAAATGGCCGATTACTGGCTGAAATGGTTTGATGAAGTAGAAGCAAGGGAGAAAGCTACAGAGCAGCGCGTTGCCCGACTGCGTCTGACCGAAGAGGATTCTCTGCATATTGATGTCGAGACATTCAAAGGTATACATTCTCCATTCGCAAAGGAAGCGTACAAGGAAGCCGTTTGCAGCATTCAACGTTATATTGAGCAAGGAGATGTATTTCAGGTTAATTTGTCAGTACGCCAGAGCAGGGCGGTTGATACGTCTCCTGAAGAGCTGTATGAATGGCTTAGAATATTCAATCCTTCTCCGTATATGGGCTTTCTGCGCTGCCCTGACTTCCAGCTTGTGTCGGCATCGCCTGAGCTTCTGGTCGAGCTTAATGAGAATCGACTCATTACTAGGCCGATCGCAGGAACCAGACGTCGCGGACTTACAGAGGAAGAAGATCAACGGCTGGCTGAAGCTTTGCGATCGAATGAGAAGGAGCGGGCGGAGCATATTATGCTCGTCGACCTCGAGCGGAATGATCTCGGTCGCATATCGGCCTATGGTACGGTCCATGTGAAAGAGCTGATGGTTATTGAACAGTATTCGCATGTAATGCATCTCGTCTCGCAGGTTGAAGGACAGCTAGCAGGTGGAAAAGATGCTTACGACGTCATAGCAGCCACGTTTCCAGGCGGGACGATTACAGGAGCGCCAAAAATACGCACCATGGAAATTATCGAAGAGCTGGAACCCACTCGCAGAGGCCCGTATACTGGTTCTCTTGGGTGGATTGACTACAACGGCGATATGGAATTTAATATTATTATTAGAACTATGGTCGTGCAAGGCGGTCATGTTCATATTCAAGCAGGTGCGGGTATCGTTATTGATTCTAATCCGGATCGGGAATATGAAGAATCATTGAATAAGGCGAAGGCTTTATGGAAGGCCATTCAATACAGTGAACAATTAAAAGTGTTAAACCAAGAGTGAATGTGAATAGGATGAAGGGGGAGTCTTGCGATGATACTTGTAATCGATAATTATGATTCTTTTACGTACAATTTGGTTCAGTACCTAGGAGAGCTTGGGGAAGAAATTACGGTTAAGCGGAATGACGAGATCGATTTAGCCGGCATAGAAGCTTTAGCTCCTGATCACATACTGATATCACCGGGACCTTGTTCGCCGAATGAAGCGGGTGTTAGTTTGTCGCTAATCGAGCATTTTAAAGGGAAAATACCGATTTTCGGTGTTTGCTTGGGACATCAATCGATCGGACAAGCATTCGGAGGGGATGTAGTACGCGCGGAGAGACTGATGCACGGCAAGACTTCAGCAATTTTTCATGATGGAAAATCGATTTTCGAGGGAATGCCATCGCCATTCACCGCTACCCGCTATCATTCGCTTATTGTTCGCAGAGAAACGCTTCCAGATTGCTTGGAGATTACTGCGGAAACGGCCGAAGGTGAAATAATGGGCTTGCGACATAAGGAGCATGCGATCGAAGGGGTGCAATTCCATCCTGAATCTATCATAACGGAGCATGGGCTTACGATGCTTCGTAATTTTTTGCAAAAACGGACGGGAGCAGCACGATGAAAGTCGGACTGAATGGCTCCGTTTTGGATGCGAGCAAGGCCGTGATCTCAGTATATGATCACGGTTTTTTGTACGGGATAGGCTTGTTTGAAACATTTCGAACCTATAATGGCAAGCCCTATTTGTTGGATAGACACTTGAAGCGTTTGCAGCATGGGTGTGATCAGCTCGGTATACCTTATCGTGCTGACTTGACTCTGATTGATAATTGGGCACGTGAGGTGTTGGATGCAAACGGACTCGGGGATGGCTATGTGCGGCTTACAGTAAGTGCAGGTGAAGCTGAGCTTGGATTGCCATCGGGTGATTATATGCACCCGACCGTACTATTGCTTGTAAAATCACTGCCAAAAGCGAATAATGAGGTTCATATGCACGGACGGGAACTGCGGCTTCTGCAGACGCGGCGGAATACGCCGGAAGGCGATGTTCGCTTTAAATCTCTCCATTATATGAACAATATTATTGCTAAGCGAGAATTGGTTCATTGCGGAGCCGCGATCGGAGTAGAAGGATTGATGCTTAGCGATGAGGGCTGGTTGGCGGAAGGCATTACGAGCAATTTATTTTTCGTAGCAGATGGCGTTGTACATACTCCCTCTATTACTACTGGTATTTTACCTGGAATAACGCGGGAGCGAGTAGTGGAGCTGGCACTCGATAAAGGTTATAAAGTGGAAGAAGGATTATACAGCTGGGAACATCTGCTGCAAGCGGATGAAATTTGGATGACTAATTCGATACAAGAGCTTATCCCCATTACTAAGCTGACGGACATGAGCGGTCAAAGTGTTAAGGTAAGCAGTGGTACGGCGGGGGCGGTTACCAGGCAGCTGTTGTCGTTATATCGCGATACGACGTTTTCTTAACCCTTGGATTGAGAGGTTACAGTACATAGTAAAAATAGGCTATGAGAGCAGGTCCGGACTGCGCGGGCGGTACGGATGTTGATAAGCAGCAAGAGAAAGGATGAAGGTAACGTAATGACAATAAATAGTCAACCTAGTTTTCAGAAACGAGAATACAATCTTAGCGGCGGCGTCAAGCTCGAGCTTGGTCAACGGACATTAATTATGGGGATATTGAATGCAACACCAGATTCTTTCTCGGATGGCGGACGTTATACCCATGTAGACGCGGCTGTTGCGCATGCTGAGGCAATGGTAAGCGAGGGAGCTGATATTCTTGATATTGGCGGTGAATCCACTCGTCCTGGCTTTGAGCCAGTAGCTCTTGAAGAAGAGCTGCGGCGTATTTTGCCGGTTATTCGGGCGGTTCGCGAAGCACTCCCGCATATCCCGCTCTCGATTGACACATACAAGCCGGAGACGGCTCGCCAAGCTCTTGAAGCTGGTGCGCATATTATTAATGATATTTGGGGATTGAAGAGTGATCCCAATATGGCAGCAGTCGTTGCTGAATATGGTTGTCCTGTTATTATTAATCATAATCGCCATGACCAGAACTATAATGACCTCGTTCCGGATGTTCTCACCGATCTTCAGGGCAGCATTACGATTGCAAGAGCGGCTGGTATCTTAGATGATCAGGTATGGCTTGACCCCGGTATCGGTTTTGCCAAAAGCTATGATGAAAACATTGAAATGATCAGACGTCTTTCTGAGCTTGCAGAGCTTGGTTATCCTGTGTTGTTAGGAACCTCTCGCAAGCGTTTCATCCGTCAGGCATTAAATTTGCCAGTTGAAGAGCTTGTAGAGGGGACGGCTGCGACCGTCGCAGTTGGAATCGCGCAAGGCTGTCAAATCGTGCGCGTGCATGATGTCCGTGCAATCAAGCGGACAGCTCTTATGACAGATGCTATTTTTTATCGAAGCTGATTGGGGAATAGGTGAGCTTTTTACAATAGAAAAATGTGACACAGATTGCACCGACTAAAGCTCTTTAACATGTAAGAGGAGCTAAATTGTTAGGGGAGTGACTGAATTGGATAATATGATAATTAGAGGGATGCGCTTCTATGGCTATCATGGCGTTTTTGCGGAGGAGAATAAGCTTGGGCAGCAGTTCTTTATTGATCTGGAATTGAAAATGGATTTAGAGCAAGCTGCGCAAACGGACGATCTAAACTTTACGATAAATTACGCGGATATTCATGCTTTTACGAAAAAAATTGTAGAGGGTCCGCCATATAAACTAATAGAAGCATTAACCGGCAACATTGCATCGCGTGTTTTGGAAGCTTATACTATGGTAAATGAAGTGACAGTTCGAGTAACTAAGCCACATCCGCCGTTCGACATCCATTTTGACGGTGTAACGATAGAGATGCGCAGAAAGCGAGATGCTGATGGACGAACAATACCAGCGTAACGGCGCAGTGGTTGAAGCATATATTGGTTTAGGCTCGAACATGGGTGATCGGGACCAACTGCTTTATGAAGCAATAGAGCAGATTAATGGTCATACAGACCTTGATGTTTGCAGAGTGTCGGCCATTTACGAGACCGACCCTGTAGGTTTTACGGAGCAGCCGTCATTTCTGAATATGGTCGTGGTCGTTCGGACCGTATTAGCGCCAATTCAATTATTGCGTCAGCTGCTTGCCATTGAGCAGCAGCTCGGACGAATTCGACAGGTGCGTTGGGGACCGAGAACCATTGACCTTGATCTTCTCCTATATGATAATGTCAGAATGGATCAAGAGGAGCTGACGCTGCCGCATCCGCGTATGATGGAGCGAGCATTCGTGTTAGTGCCGTTGAATGATGTTATCGAACGAGCACACCCGCTAAGGGATCAGGTTAGTTCGTCTTCAAGAGTGGCACTTCTGGATGGAAAGGAAGGCATTTCATTATGGAAAACAACCAATTGGCGCAGCGCGTCAGAGCCTTTCGGAAGCTGAAGGGCTACACACAGCAGGAGCTGGCCAAGAAGCTTGGCGTATCAGTGGCGGTGCTTGGATCATTGGAGCGGGGAACAAGAAAGACAGATCCTAAGCTGCTTAATCATATTGCCAAAACATTAGATATCAGCTATGAAGAATTAATGTCCAATGACCGAGAGTAGCAACTCTTACAAAATGATTTCTATTTTAAATAAGGCTGTAAAGGAGCAAGGAGCGACATGCTGAAAATCGGAGACATCGAGATGAAGAACAGAGTAGTGCTGGCGCCGATGGCAGGCGTGTGCAACCCAGCTTTTCGATTAATTGCTAAGGAATTTGGAACGGGTCTTGTTTGCGCTGAGATGGTAAGTGACAAGGCAATCCTGCACGGTAACAAGCGAACGCTGGAGATGCTGTATGTTGATGAACGGGAAAAGCCCCTAAGCCTTCAAATTTTCGGCGGTGACCGGGAATCACTTGTCGAAGCGGCAAAAGTAGTTGACCAGCAAACAAATGCGGACATCATCGATATTAATATGGGCTGTCCAGTTCCAAAAGTTACGAAATGTGATGCGGGTGCAAGGTGGCTGCTCGATCCTAACAAAATATACGAAATGGTATCGGCAGTAGTTGATGCTGTTAAAAAGCCAGTCACGGTGAAAATGCGTATTGGTTGGGATGCTGAGCACATTTATGCAGTGGAGAATGCACGTGCAGTAGAGCGGGCAGGCGGTAGCGCTGTCAGCGTGCACGGTCGTACGCGCGAACAGCTGTATACGGGCAAGGCTAATTGGGACATTATAAAGGATGTTAAAGAAGCGGTATCTATTCCCGTAATTGGAAACGGTGATGTATGTTCTCCTGAAGATGCCAAACGGTTACTCGACCATACGGGCTGTGACGGTGTCATGATCGGTAGAGGCGCGCTTGGAAACCCATGGATGCTGTACCGTACGATTCAATATTTGACGAACGGTGAGCTGTTAAGCGATCCAACTCCTCGTGAGAAGATGGAGGTAGCTATTCTTCACTTAGATCGTTTGGTCGCGCTGAAGAATGAGCACGTCGCCGTACGTGAGATGCGAAAGCATTTAGCTTGGTACTTGAAGGGTCTGCCGGGCGGTGCTCGCGTGAAGGATGTTATAATGGAAGAGACCGGACGTGATCCATTGGTTTCCATATTGGAGAAGTACATTTTATCGCTTGAAGAGCAGGCGGATATGGCGCCTTCAAGCGAAATGTCAGAGGATAATCAAGTTGCAGGAGAAGTTGTTTACTAAGTACTGCAAAGGGTACAAATACATTTTGCCTGAATGCCAGTCGAACATCGACAGTTTTTGACATGGAATGATATCAATCTACTTATCTATCCCCTAGAAACGCACTAATGTCTTCTATGGACGATGAAGGTCGTTTATTCTTGGTGGATCGACAATGAAATGGTTTTCATGGTTCTGCTGGCTTTGATTGACATTCAGGGTAACTTTGAAATATAATCGTGCAATATAATCTATCGAGCACACCACGAGCGCACTTCAACAACTATAGGTATGAAGGTTGTTAAGCGTAATATATTAAGTAACAGTGAATTCATACACGGTATGAAAATTAGTCACACGACAGGAGAATCGGAAAGATGAACGATAAGCAAATCATTCTGACTCAAGAAGGGCTTCGAAAGCTCGAAGATGAATTAGAGAATCTTAAATCGGTCAAACGTCGTGAAGTTGCTGAACGGATCAAAGTAGCGATTGGCTATGGCGATATCAGTGAAAACTCGGAATACGAGGACGCGAAGAATGAGCAAGCATTCATTGAAGGCCGTGTTATTACCCTTGAGAAAATGCTGCGCAATGCGCGCATTATAAATAACGATGAAATTGATACTGATATCGTAAGTATTGGGTCCATTGTTACAGTCGAGGATATGGAGTATGGCGATACGATGGAATACGCGATTGTCGGTTCAGCTGAGGCCGATCCTTTACAAAACAAGATTTCAAATGAAAGTCCGGTTGGGAAAGCGATTCTGGGCAAGAAAAAAGGCATAGTCGTTGAAGTAAACGTACCAGTCGGAATCATCCAATACAAGATTATCGATATAAAAAAATAAAGTTTGCTATGTGCGGCTCGGAAAGCTTCCTTGTGGGAAGCTTTTTGAACGTTTACCGAACGTGTCAAGGAGATGAATGAAGTGGAGCATGATAACAAAGAGCAAGTGAACAATGAACAAGAGCTAAGTGAGCTTTTGCAAATTCGCAGAGACAAGCTGGACGAGCTTCGTGAGCTAGGTGTGGATCCGTTCGGCCGCAAATTCGAACGCACTCATAATGCCAAAAATATTATGGATTCACATGAAGCGGCAAGCAAAGAGGAACTGGAAGAGCAAGGGGTAAAGGTGAGTATTGCCGGCCGTATTATGCAGAAGCGCGGTATGGGCAAAGCAGGCTTTGCTCATATACAAGACTTGAGCGGCAGAATTCAAATTTATGTTCGTAAAGACGCGGTTGACGAACAGAAATTCGCAGCATTTAATTTGCTCGATATCGGCGATATTATCGGCGTACATGGTGTTGTGTTCAAAACCAATACGGGAGAAATATCAGTAAAGGCGCTAGATGTAGAGGTATTGACTAAGTCATTGCTTCCTCTTCCAGATAAATACCACGGTCTTAAGGATGTAGAGCTTCGATACCGTCAACGTTACGTAGATTTGATCGTGAACCCGGATGTTCAACAGACTTTTATCACTCGTTCGAAAATTATTCAATCCATGCGCCGTTATTTGGATTCCCTGGATTACTTAGAGGTTGAAACGCCTACATTGCATTCTATTGCTGGAGGCGCGGCGGCTCGACCATTCGAAACGCATCATAATGCTCTAGATATGCAGCTTTATATGCGGATCGCAATTGAGCTTCATCTGAAACGTCTAATTGTTGGCGGATTGGAGAAGGTCTATGAGATTGGGCGCGTATACCGAAATGAAGGTATTTCTACACGTCACAATCCTGAATTCACGATGATCGAGCTGTACGAGGCTTATGCGGATTACAAGGATATTATGGCGTTGACTGAGAATCTCATTGCACATATTGCACAAGAAGTACTTGGCTCAACGAAAATTATGTATCAAGGCCAAGAGATCGATCTGACTCCGCAATGGCGTCGTGTTACGATGGTTGATCTTGTTAAAGAAACAACAGGTGTTGATTTCAACGTTGAAATGAGTGACGAGGAAGCACATCGTTTGGCTAAGGAGCATAAGGTTGCTGTCGATCCGCATATGACATTTGGTCATATCGTGAACGCGTTCTTCGAGCAATTTGGAGAGCATACTTTGATTCAGCCAACGTTCGTTACAGGTCATCCTGTTGCTATATCACCGCTTGCCAAGAAAAGTGAATCCGATCCTCGGTTTACAGATCGATTCGAGCTGTTTATTGTTGCGCGTGAGCATGCCAACGCCTTTACTGAGCTGAATGATCCAATTGATCAGCGTGAACGCTTCGAGTCTCAGCTAGTAGAACGCGAGCATGGTAATGACGAGGCGCATGAGATGGATGATGACTTCATTCGCGCTCTAGAATACGGTATGCCGCCAACAGGCGGGCTCGGAATAGGGATTGACCGTTTAGTTATGCTGTTGACCGACTCTCCTTCGATCCGAGATGTGCTGCTATTCCCGCATATGAGAGAACAACGCACAGCAGAGTAAATAAGCGTATCAAGGACAACGACATATAGGACCGCTGGGCGTAGCTGCCCGGCGTTTTTTTTTATTTCATCGGATAAAGCAGTAGAACACACGATTTAACGGAGTTGATTAACATAAGTAAGTTATGTCTCTTCTATATAATAAAAGCGAGTTTCTAGAGTTTTACGGTGGTCATAAGCGCATTTCAAAACAATTATATGATTTTTAAAAATAAAGCTTGCATTCATATAGGCCTGCGTGATATATTATCTAGGTCGCCAACGAGACATACGGTTGGCAAGCGACCAAAGATTGCTCTTTGAAAACTGAACAACGAGTATTAAACTGCCCTAACGATCCTTATGGATCATTAGAAAAAGCGATAAAAAGTAATGAGCAAGTCAAACACCAATTTGGAGAGTTTGATCCTGGCTCAGGACGAACGCTGGCGGCGTGCCTAATACATGCAAGTCGA